>NZ_KV802317.1:0-347653 GCF_001810635.1 Rothia sp. HMSC067H10 | reverse complement strand
CGTCTCTATATACACATCTATTTTTATAGGCTCATATCAGCTTCGAAAGGCATGAGGAATTCGCTATGGGTGCATACCGTTTTCTCTTCACGGGTAAGTGGATAGGCTCTTTCGTGTTGTGCATTATTTTCTCGATAATCTGTGTTTATTTAGCTGGTTGGCAGATGAGCCGAAAAGAGGCTTTAGATTGGCGCAACTCACTAATCGTGCAGAATTATCACGCAACTCCCTATAGCTTCCAAGACCATCCTACAATTTTTCGAGACTTTGATTCGGGGGCACAGTGGCGCCCTGTATCCCTTCGTGGTCGATATATCACCGATCAACAGCTACTGGTACGCAACCGTCCTTATCAGGGACAAAATGGGTTCGAAGTATTGGTCCCTTTTCGTGCAGATACTGGTGAAATAGTCATTATCAATAGGGGTTGGATGTCGGCGAGTTCTTCAGATGCTTCACGCACCAGCACCGCAGTCCCTGCGCCACCAGCAAATGATGTTATTGTTGTGGCGCGAGTCCACCAAGGAGAGAGCGCTACAGGTAAGGATGCTCCCGAAGGCCAAGTCGCGTCTATCAACCTTCAGGAAATCAGCGAACGTACGCATTTACCCGTTGCCGCTGGGGCTTACGGTCTGCTGGACTCTGAAGAACCTGCGCCTGTGCAACGGCCTGTACAGAAATCCGAACCTGAACTCGATAATGGACCTAATCTGTCCTACTCTATGCAGTGGTATGCTTTTGCAGTTCTTATTTATGCTGTGTATGCCTGGAGTGCACGGCAAAAAGTTCGTAATGATGAATTAGATGCTCAGGTAGCCCAGGAGCTAGAACGCTATTATAGGCAGTTCTATGCCGAGGATGGCAGTTATATTGGGCATGAGGATGAAACCGTTGTGCTTCGCAAGATGGATATGATCGACGATATGCCTTCGCATATGAAATCTATTGTACGCCCCCGCCCTGCCAAGAAACACTCGCGTCTGACCGATGAAGAGGAAGAAGACGCTTTCCTGGACAGGTTAGAACGGCCGTAACCGCCAGGCTTTCCTGCAGGGATATGGAAGTAACCCACCATAAAAATCGAAACCTTTTTCGAATTTTCCCTGTATACTGGATCTAAGATCTCATATATAGTTTCGAAATAATACGAGGGGTTTCGTCACACATGATGGGTTATTCTCATACCGTCAGCGCTGCCGCTGGCTGGTTGGTCCTCTCAGAACTTGGTGTAATCCAAATCCCTAATACTCCTACCTTGATTGTTACAACCCTTGCCTGTGCTGGCGCAGGAGTATTACCAGATATCGACCATCATAATGGTTCTATCGCTCGTTCTATACCTCCTGTATCAGGTTGGATCGCCCGGATTGTAGGCCTTATCAGTGGAGGGCACCGAAAGGGAACGCACTCAATTTTAGGGATCATCGCGTTCTGGGCTATCGCATACTTTGGCAGTACACTCACTTACCAAAGTATTCCGTGGTTGTCCCTTGCTCTCGCCGCATTCTCAGGAGGTCTGGCTTTGCGGATTTTAGGAGCTCCAGGAGGTTGGATTGGGGCTTGCGCCCTAGGCTATGCTGCGTATACCACTCATTCTTTAGAGCTTCTTCCCTGGGCCATTTCAGTGGGCGCAACCTTACATGTTATAGGTGACGCACTGACCACCCGAGGTATTCTCCCGCTATACCCCATTACGGTTAAACCACTTGTTGCCTCTTCCCTCTGGAAGAAAAGCGGCTACATGGCACTCCCACTTTTAGGTGATGCAGGAAGCATCCGGGAAAAGATCCTTATTCTCTGTCTAACCTGTTATATCGTTTGGTACACGGCAGCTCTTTTAGGTTTCTGCCCTTACCCACTCCATAACTTTATTATTTCTTGAGCATCAAACAAAGAATCTCCCGCTCCTAACCATATGGTTAGGAGCGGGAGATAAAACCTTTTTACCTCAGTCTGACCAAAACTTAAGCGTCCTGGATGGGCCAGAAGACGTCAACCTCGACGTTCTCTTCACCGGAGGTGGGGTACTTTTCGTACTCAGTGTTATGCATAGGCTGTTCTCCTTTTACGAGCAGATAGAGAATCTCTCTACCTGCGCTAATCCGGCTCGTCAGAGTCGAAAATCTGTGCTTTTGCATCCTCGCATTTGCGGGAACAACTCAAGTCTAGCCCGCTCATGTATTGGTTTTCCAGCCAAAAACCCACAATGTAGGCAGATACACACTATATTTTTATAAAACCCACACAATATATCATTAAATCAAGTAAAGAGGGTGTCTTCTAGCCAGAAAATCCCACATAGCCAACATAATATGCGAAAGCTCTAAGGATATATTCAAAGTTTCATAGCACTTTCACTTATGCGCCAGTTTACATACACGCCTATACCCACAAAGGTTAGGAGCATTCCCACGCGTTACATCACATACAGATGCCTAGGTAAACACCTTTTCCTTGTCCTAAGAGCAGATTGCGTCTAGGCAAGTGAGATAAGATCCTGATACTCCTTCGACCAGAGGTCTTCAACTGCGTCCGGAAGCAAAAGAACACGTTCGGGGTTTAGAGCCTCCACAGCTCCTTCGTCATGGGATACCATAACGATAGCGCCTTTATAAGCTTTGAGCGCGTTCAGAATCTCTTTACGAGATGCAGGATCAAGGTTGTTAGTCGGTTCATCCAAGAGAAGTATATTGGCGCTCGAAGCGACCAAAGTTGCTAATGAAAGACGAGTTTTCTCCCCTCCGGAAAGTACACCTGCTGGTTTCTCTACATCGTCACCAGAGAAAAGGAATGATCCGAGGACAGTGCGTACCCGCGTATCGTCAAGATCCGGCGCGGCGGATTTCATATTTTCTAAAACAGTTCGCTCACCATCAAGAATCTCATGTTCCTGCGCGAAATACCCGATCTTAGCTCCATGCCCATAGACAACTCTGCCGGTGTCGGGAGCAGTGTTGCCAGCCAACATACGTAACAAAGTAGTTTTACCAGCACCATTTAGCCCCAAGACGACAACACGAGAACCACGGTCAATAGCCAGATCAACATCGGTAAAAATTTCAAGTGAGCCGTAGGATTTTGAAAGACTTTGTGCAGACAGCGGCGTCTTACCACACGGGGCAGGTTCAGGAAATCGGATAGCAGCAACTTTATCTGTTTGGCGTTCATCTTCCAGACCCCGCATCATACGTTCAGCACGCTTTATCATCTGCTGAGCCGCCACGGCTTTAGTTGCCTTAGCCCGCATTTTATTAGCCTGTTCCATGAGTGCTTGAGCTTTCTTCTGAGCATTAGCACGCTCACGCTTACGACGATGTTCATCTTGCTCACGCTGGCTCAGATAGTTCTTCCACCTCATGTTGTACTGGTCAATCACGCAACGATTTGCATCAAGATAAAACACACGGTTAACTACCAACTCCATAAGCTCAACATCGTGGCTAATAACCAGCAAACCACCCGAAAAATTTTTCAGGAACTCACGCAACCATAAAATGGAGTCCGCATCCAAATGGTTTGTTGGTTCATCAAGTAGCATCGTATCGGCAGCTGAAAACAAGATACGTGCTAATTCCACACGACGACGCTGCCCACCAGATAGAGTCTCAAGAGGTTGCGCGAGTACTCGTTCAGGCAGATCCAAGTTGGAGGTTATAACTGCGGCTTCAGATTCTGCGGCATAGCCGCCGCCAGCAATAAACTCAGCCTCAAGACGATCATAGCGCCGCATACCCTTTGTACGTGTGCTCTCATCTTCACTCGCCATATCTTCTTGAGCTTGGCGCATTTTCCTGGCTACTCCGTCAAGTCCGCGGGCTGAAAGAATACGGTCACGCGCCAGTTGAGTCATATCATCGACTTTGGGGTCTTGAGGAAGGTATCCGATAGAGCCAGACCGGGTGACTGTACCTTCTGCTGGTAGAGCTAATCCCGCCAAGACTTTTGTCATAGTGGTTTTCCCGGCCCCATTACGCCCCACTAAACCGATTTTGTCCCCCTTATCTACCCGAAAGGTTACATCTTCCATTAACAGACGGGCACCCGCGCGGAGCTCTAAATTCTGTACTGAAATCACAACATGTCCCTTCCGAGGATCAACAAAACAGTTAGTGAATGAGGAGTTTAACAACCCATCTATTCTACGTGAGTTACGCTAGAAGACGCTGACACCCGATAGTCTCCGTAAAACGTCATATATATTACATAATGTGTTTTCTATGGTAAGAAGGTATATAAGAATATATATAAGACCCCAGCGGCGTCGAGGGCGGTACTACCCTCGATTTTGACACCGAACGTCATAATCAGCCACACACGACTTCATATTTTTAAGGATCAACTCTCGTGCCTAACTCTTATGCCCCAGATCAATCACCAGGGCGCAATATAGCTCTTATAGCAGTCTTCGCAGCATTTATCGCGGTTCTTAGTCCTTTGGCACTACCAATCCCAGGTGTCCCGATTCCTTTAGCTCTTGGCCCTTTCGCTATCTACACCACCGCTCTAGTACTCGGTGGTTTTCGAGCTTTTATAGCAACTCTCCTCTACGTACTGTTAGGGTGCCTAGGGCTACCAATCTTTGCTAAAGGTGCTTCAGGGTTTGGTACGCTTGCGACGCCAACCGGTGGCTATCTTCTGGCGTATCCTCTGGGCGCGTTATTGGCTGGGACGCTAGCTTATACAGTAATCCGCAGAAAGCTCAACCCCTGGCTTACCGCTATCCTGTGCATCTTCTGCGCTATGGTAGGCTTCGTTGTAATTTCTGCAGGAGGTATCTTAGGGCTTATGACCAACGGACATATGGAATTTACCCATGCGTTCGTTATCGCGGCTTCATTTGCTCTTCCAGACCTTCTTAAATCTATCGTTGCGTCTATCGTATCGTCTGCTGTGCATCGGGCATTTCCTGGGTTAGTGCGCTCAAAATCTCGCAGGTAATTGAGGATGTTTTTTTCCAAGAAAAGTAGCGCCAAAATTGAGCACGAAGCACCAACGATGCTGCCCGCTCCCCCGTCCCTTGAACTTGATGCAGTTACCGTGTCAGCTGAAGACGCTCACGGACAAACTCGAAATATTATCGACCATGTATCAGTTTCTTTAACCGCACCTAAAACTGCGATTATTGGGCTTAACGGCATGGGAAAGTCAACCTTTTTAGGGCTTTTTAACGGTATTACTCGGCCCTCCCAGGGAATCATAAAGGTATGTGGAGTAGATATCTCCGAACGTCCCCAGATAACTCGTCAGTCTATAGGTATGCTCTTCGCTAACCCAGATGCGCAGCTTATCATGCCTACAGTCCTCGAAGATCTAGAGCTTAGCCTCCGTCGGCATAGCTCTCTCAACCGAACTCAACGCCTAGAGCAAGCACATAAGCTTCTTGCTCAACAAGGTCTCGACGACAAAGCTGATCAGAGTATTTTTTCTCTCTCCAGCGGAGAGAAACAACTTGTAGCCCTCACCGGGATTTTAGCGGTAGAACCACAAATCCTCTTACTTGATGAGCCTACGACTCTTCTTGATCTACGTAATCGAACACGGCTGATAAACCTTCTGAATAGTCTCGATCAGATGCTTATTATCAGTACCCACGACCTCGACTTGGCGGAGACATGCGATGAAGCAATCATTATCCATAATGGAGAGCTTATATACCATGGCAAAGCGCACGAGACGGTTCAACGATACCATCTATATTGTGAACAAGGTTTTCCCAACGAAAACCCCTCTGTATGATATACAACTCGGGTAGTCCAGGAAGGATATAACTGCGTGAATCGAACCGCTCATAGGTTGCATCATACGACGTTCCTCGGCAGTTTACTTATTGGAAGCTACGCTCCGGGAAATTCGATGCTGCATCGCACACCGCTTTGGGGCAAAAGCAGCCTCTGCGCTTGTTTACTTCTCGCGCTCGCGGTGACCGGTTGGGAAGTAGCACTATACGTTCTGTTCTTTTGTTTTATCTTGTCCTGGTCAGCTGGGATGCGCATCCGCACGCTCTTAGAAATTGTCTATACGCTGCGATGGCTCATAATTCTTTTAGGACTTTATTATCTCTTTTGGGGCACGTGGCAAAATGCGGTAGACGTCATGTGCACCATGCTAGGCGCCGTCCTAATCTCACGGCTTCTTCTCACGACTACTCCGCTACCTCTTTTACTTGATGGAATCATCTGGTTACTCACACCGCTTAAACTTCTAGGCTTATCTCCCAAACGTATAGGACTGATGCTCGCTCTGGTTATAAGATCTATTCCCGCCATTATGGATAATTGGGCAGCTTTACAACAAGCTGCTCACGCACGCGGTTTGCCCAAACGTTCCACTTGGCGACTGCTTGTACCTCTTGTGGTACAAGCAGTAGGATACGCTCAAATAACCGGGGACGTTTTAACCGCACGAGGCGTAGAACTCTAAAAGGAATTTTCTTTTACGGCACCAGCAACATCATTCCCGGCTAAGCAAAACTATTCCCACCATACGAACCACGAAGGTTTGTTATAAAGCCCTTTCACGACACATGAGAGATCCTCATAACTCGTGGGCTTTAGCGCTCGACTTATTATCCCCTGCTCTAAAGCAAGCACCTCGGCGTCGCGCAATGTTGTGATTGGCTCTGCAGTGTAAAACTCAAGATAGGTTGCTGCAATAACAGCCGGAATAGCATTATCCCGCTCATACCAATACTGCGCGAGTGCTAGCATGTCTTCCGCACTTGGGACGTCTTCCCACCCGCCAAACGGCAGATACGCAAAGACGTCTGATGGGGACGTTGTAGGGATTTCAAGCAAGATAATTTCAGCTGAATTATCTAGAATCTCATCTTCGTTCATCAGGCTTGATACGAATGTCAGAGGGGCAGGCGCACGTAGAGCAGGTGCAATGCCGCGAGGAACCGTTACCTGTGACGTTAAGAATCCTTCATAATAGTTCTCGAATAAAGTCGAGTCAGCCCGAGCTAATATTTTACGCACAAGAATTTCTAATGAATCCTTATCAAGGCGTTTTTGGTGTTCTGTCAATATATCTTGGGCATAGGATTTAACGTACTCAGCGCTAATATCCACTGGCGGGTTTTTCGTGCGTGCCGATATATTGTTCTGGATAGTAGACAGAAGAAGATCGTCAAGTACGACCAGAACCGGGGTGAACCCGTAGGTTCGCCCATCCGCCAAACGGTTAAGATACAAATGGTGAATATAACTGCTGGGAGCGCCAGGGGCTATCCGCAGATGCGGATAAGGATATAAAGAGGTGAACTTCTTATAGAGTTCCGCCATGGTGTCTCCGATGCTTGATTCCCACCAGTTTACCTGAGTTTTCGGTTAGTTTCTGCCTCATACAACAGATTTCTACGCTAGATTTGGGGCGAGTCTAAAGCATCTTAAGCAATTCACATGATATACCCTCAAAGTATTTCAAACCTATCTGTTATTTGACATTCATATACTATGATTTTTATCTCTTTTAAAACAGAATAAGTTTCATAAATCGAATATAAGCATGCTGCACATCACATATGTTAGGGTATCTCTATGTTTATACTAGGAAATCTTCCCGCAGAACAAGCACAAGACTTTCTCTCTCGTTCTTGGGTCCCTCAGAATTTCCATATGTACTACTCTGCCAAAGAGATTTCACGGCAGTGTACAGAAGACTTCACGGCAGACATTACGGAACGTGCTTCCTCAGAGTTTGGTGCGGGGTATCGAGATCATATAAGTCCTCTTCTACAGGACCAATTCAACTACATGCCTACGCAAGACACACGAGACTGGGCCAATAGATTCTTTTCGATAACGGATTCACATGCCACATACCAAGCGCTTACAGGAGTTCGATACCGTGGGCAAAATCTGAATCGACCTTTTATAGATGTAATAGCTACGAATATTCCTTGTACTACAGTCTATATCGCAGCTCTAAGCCAATCTTTGCTTCGCCACTATGAAAGCTTCCGTCCTATATGCACACGTTTCTTTGTGCCAGGTAAGGTAGATCAGCTTATACATGACCTTGGTTCAGTCCCTGGTTCTCGTGCAACAACTATTGACATGCACATTGTCGCCGGGACTCTAGGTGAGTTAGACAAACGCCCATGGCCGAAGAATTATGATCGAGTCGAGCTCATCCCGCTTTCTCCTGCTGATGCTTCTGCTGCCAGTCACGAAGCGCAGCGCATATATGAATCTATTGCAGTTAAGAACTCTAATTTTTTTGAGTGGGCCACTCCTTAGGGAGAAGAATCATTTGAAAATGCTATACGTCAAGGAACAGGCTGGCATATTACAGTAGATAACTCCTCAGCAGGATTTTTGACTCTAGATCGCAGAGGTGAACAAGGACTTAGAGGGTTTAGCGTCGAAGAGTTATGTCTAGATGCGCCTTTTCGCAGACAAGGTCTAGGGAACGCAGTTCTACGTCACGGTATTAAAAACCTCCTCAAATTACCTCAAGTAAATCCTCAAGACATGCTATGGGGAACAATCCATGCCGACAACGTTCCTTCCCTGCGCAATGCTCAAGGGATAGGACGCGCAATAATAGGAAGTTATATATGGGTTGGAGACCAGTCTTTTGAGGTTGAAAACTCTCGCCCTATACGCTCCTCTAGCTAGACGCAAAGAAGCGATATATGACGAGCAGCAGCGCATCACAATGACATACGCGGGAGTACATTAGAAATATCACGTTATTGAAGGAAACAACGATGAATTCACATTTTAAAGAAATGATCCGTCTCGCGGATAGTATTGCTGACAACGCCCACCTTGGGCAAGTCGATAAAAACGGTTGGCCTTATATATCTCATCCGCGACGGGTTGCTTTTAAAGTGCGCGAAATTGCCCCTGAAGAGCTTCGCGCAGAAGCACAGATCGTGGCGTTATTGCACGATACCGTAGAGGATACAGAAGTCACTCTTCCCTATCTTGCTTGGTACTTTTCAGCCCGCATTGTTGATGCCGTTGATGCGCTCACCAAACGTCCGCATGAACCCCTGGAGTCATCTATGGCGAGAGTTCGCGCCAATGAAATTGCGCTGTGGGTCAAACTTGCTGACATTGCCGATAACACCGACCCGGAACGTATTTCCCGCCTTGATGAAGATACTCGCAAACGTCTGACGAAGAAATACAATAAATCGCTCAGGCTCTTAGGCATTACCAAAGAGTAGCTGCGCAAGAATCAAGCATGGCCTATCTCGTTTGTGAACGACTGGTGTTATATCAGGTGGAATTATAGGTAAAGGGTGGGTGCCTGGAATATTTCAGGCACCCACCCTCTACAGCATGAACAAACGTATGGCAATGCTAAATGTTGAAGCCGAGAGCGCGCATCATATCGCGACCGTCCTCAGTAATGCGTTCGGGTCCCCACGGGGGCATCCATACCCAATTCACGCGCCATTCAGCAACGACACTATCGAGATTTGCTTCCACCTGTTCCTCAATAACGTCCTGTAACGGACATGCAGCTGTGGTAAGCGTTAGATCCAGGATCAGGACTCCATTATCATCCCAGCGCATGCCATAAAGCAGACCCAAATCAACGATATTTACCCCAAGTTCAGGGTCAATGACTTCCTTGAGGACTTCCTCAATTTCCTCTTGCGAGGGACGAGCTTGCACTGTCTCAGTCATGATGCACCTCTTACAAGTAGTTCGTACTGAGTAAGATTATTTCTTCCCAGTGTATGCTACATAGCCTTCTTCTTCTAGACGATCTGCAAGTTCAGGACCGCCCTGATCGACCATTTTGCCGTCTACAAAAACATGCACAAACTCGGGCTTAATATAACGCAGGATACGGGTATAGTGCGTAATCAGCATAACACCCATATTATTTTCCTCGTGAGCACGGTTCACGCCGGAAGACACGACTTTAAGAGCATCAACGTCAAGGCCGGAGTCGGTTTCATCAAGAATACCGAACTTGGGCTTCAAAAGCTCCAGCTGCAGAATCTCATGACGTTTCTTCTCACCGCCGGAGAAACCTTCATTGACGTTACGAGCAACGAACGCAGGATCAATGTCCAGATGGTTCATAGCTTCTTTAACGTCTTTGGTCCAGGTTCGTAAGTTAGGTGCCTTACCGTCCACAGCAGTTTTAGCAGCACGCAGGAAGTTAGACATCGTGACACCGGGGATCTCGACTGGGTACTGCATGGCGAGGAACAATCCAGCACGAGCACGCTCATCCACACTCATCTCGGTAATATCGTCACCATCAAGCAGTATCTGCCCGGAATCAATCTGGTATTTGGGGTGACCGGCAATAGTTGAGGCAAGAGTAGATTTACCGGAACCATTTGGACCCATAATAGCGTGGATTTCGCCCGAGTTAATGTTTAAGTTCACGCCTTTGAGAATAGGCTTAGTTTTTTCATCATCAAGAATGACCGAGACGTGCAAATCCTTGATTTCAAGGGTAGACATTGTTTCTCCTAATAAGGCTTAGTTGTTGCTGAGAGCAAGTTCTGCTTCAAGGGCATCAGTAAGTTCTGTTTCAAGCTCTGGTACGCGAATCTGCTGGATAATTTCGTTTAAGAATCCGCGGACCACTAGACGACGCGCCTCAGCTTCCGGAATACCACGAGCCCGCAGGTACCATAGATGCTCATCATCTAGCTGACCGGTTGTTGATGCGTGACCGGCACCTTCGATACGTCCAGTCTCGATCTCCAAGTTCGGTACGGAATCAGCGCGCGGACCAATCTCCAAGAGGAGGTTACGGTTCAGCTCATAGGTGTCCGTGCCTTCCGCCTCTTTACCAATGAGGACGTCACCAACCCATACGGAGTGCGCTGCTTTGCCCTGCAATGCACCTTTATAAGTCACTCGCGACTTGCAGTTGGGCACAGAATGATCCACAAACAAACGTGACTCGATGTGCTGGCCAGCATCCACAAAATAAAGACCGTACATCTCTGTCTCAGCGCCCGGTTTCGTGAATTTCGTTGAAGGGGTAACACGCACCATATCACCGCCCAATGAAACACACACATGTTTGAAACGAGCATCGCGCCCTAGCTTGGCATACTGCGCAGAGGCATGGATCGCATCGTCATTCCATTGTTGAAGAGTAATAACGCTCAACTGTGCAGAATCTTGTACCAGGAATTCTATGTTCTGCGCCAAAACAGCCGATCCGGTATGCCGAATTACAACAACCGCTTTTGAGAATGGTTTAGCCTCGATCAGTATATGTTGAGCAGCAGCATCACGATGCTGTCCGTCGATATCTATCTCAATATGCTCAGTTAGCTCAGTTTCGGTGGGAATAGTCACCACGGTAGCCGTCTTAAAATGAGTCCATGCATTTGCAGCTACACGGTCTTCAGGAACACCTGCTGTACCAATGCGCTCATCTTCACGGGATACTTCTTCAAGGATAACTTCAGAAGGTGCTTGGATCTTCGGAGCTTGGGCTTGTGCCTGCAGAATGTCAAGGTGAAGACCGCCCAAACGTTTCAGCGGGGTAAAACGCCAATCTTCCTCGCGTCCAGTAAGTGGCTCAAAGTCTTCAACATTATATGAGGTTTTCCGTTCTGCGCGGGAAGCGTCAAGAACCTTCTGCACGTTATTAGGGTTTGAGCCTTGATGGTGTTCCTCGGTAGCGCGCAGAATAGTATCATCATGGACATGTTCAGAGGCGAGCTTCTCACCTTCCTGGTCCATACCGGGAATAATTGGGCTGTGATATCCCAAGGTCTCTTCGTTAGTCGACATTAGCCCACAGATCCTTCCATCTGAAGTTCGATGAGGCGGTTAAGTTCAAGTGCGTATTCCATGGGCAGCTCGCGAGCAATCGGTTCAACGAAGCCTCGCACAATCATAGCCATTGCTTCATCCTCGGCCAGCCCACGCTGCATGAGGTAAAAGAGCTGTTCTTCAGAGACGCGTGAAACCGTAGCTTCGTGCCCCATCGTAACGTCATCTTCACGAACATCGACATATGGGTAGGTATCTGAACGCGATACAGTATCAACCAAGAGAGCGTCACACACCACGGATGATTTCGAGTGCTTCGCACCTTCACGTACCTGAACCAGGCCACGGTATGCGCTACGTCCGCCGTTACGAGCCACGGACTTCGAAACAATCGTTGAAGAAGTATTCGGGGCAATATGCACCATCTTGGAACCAGTATCCTGATGCTGCCCTTCACCAGCAAACGCGATTGACAGAGTCTCACCTTTGGCGTGTTCACCGACCATATATACTGCAGGATACTTCTGAGTAACCTTAGAGCCGATGTTACCATCAACCCATTCCATGGTGGCGCCCTCATGTGCGACTGCTCGTTTAGTCACCAGGTTGTACACATTGTTCGACCAGTTCTGAATGGTAGTGTAGCGAACACGGGCGTTCTTCTTAACAACGATCTCGACAACTGCTGAGTGCAGCGAGTCAGAGCGGTATACAGGCGCGGTGCAGCCCTCAATATAGTGAACATATGAACCTTCATCTGCAATGATCAAGGTACGCTCAAACTGGCCCATATTCTCAGTGTTGATGCGGAAATACGCCTGCAGAGGAATCTCAACATGCACCCCCGGCGGAACGTAAACAAATGATCCGCCAGACCACACCGCAGTATTAAGAGCGGAGAACTTGTTATCGCCGATAGGGATAATAGAGGCGAAGTACTCCTTAAATATTTCAGGATAATCGCGCAAACCAGTATCAGTATCGACAAAGATAACACCCTGAGATTCCAAGTCTTCACGGATCTGGTGGTACACGACTTCAGACTCATACTGAGCGGCGACGCCAGCGACCAATGAGTTACGTTCCGCTTCCGGAATACCCAAACGTTCATATGTTACGCGAATATCTTCAGGAAGCTCTTCCCAAGACTCAGCCTGACCTTCGGTAGAACGCACGAAGTATTTGATGTTATCGAAATCGATGTCAGAAAGATCTGCCCCCCAGGTTGGCATCGGCTTACGCTCGAAAAACTTCAATGCCTTCAGACGCATATCCAGCATCCACTGGGGTTCATTCTTCTTCGCAGAGATGTCACGCACTACGGCTTCGTCCAGACCACGCTTAGCGGACTGGCCCGCCTCGTCAGAGTCTGCCCAACCATACTCGTAATTGCCAATGCCCTCGAGTTCAGGGTTCAACTCCAGAATCTCTGAAATGACAGTGTCGTTGGCACTCTGCTCAACTTGCTCAGTCATTACGGCCTTTCTTAGATGGATTGAAATTTATCCGGCTCCGCAGATGCGGGCTCGGTAGTCTTTGGAATAACACACTCTAGGTTGGGGTAATTTCTACCGTGCCGAACTACCCCGCATGCTTTCTGATGTTTCCGGTTTTTCAGAATTCACACGTTCTGTTAAGTGATTGAGCGGAACGTGAGTTGTGCATACGTGAGCCCCTCCAGCCATCGTTGATAGCCTACGTACGTCAACGCCCAGAAGATCAGAAATAATCCCAGTCTCTTGTTCGCAGAAAACCTGAAAATCTTCAGCCAGATCGCGTATTGGGCAGTGACCTTGGCAGAGCTGTATGCTAGCTAGCAATTTCCCCGGCGCAAGCCGACCGGCAGGTGGTTCTGTAATCTGCGCTGTTGTCACAAACCCATCACGGCTCATGGCTTCAGCGAGAGCTTGGGCTCGCGCCGCAACATCCTCCCCTGCCGCTTCCACAACAGGGCGGTATCGCGCCTCCATTTCGGCAGCCCGTGTGGATGCGAAAGTTTCAAGTGCGCTCTCCCCAACGGTGTCACGCAACATTTCAAGAGCGTTGCGCGCAATCATCAAATAGTCATTTCCTAGACGTTCGTGACCTTGAGGTGCGATGACGTACCGTCGAGCTGGGCGCCCCGCACCTGCCCCATATTGTTTGAGAGAAGCAACTTCAATCATGTTTGCTTGTTCAAGCGCATCAAGGTGCCGACGCACAGCGGCGGGGGTCAAGCTTAAAAGTTCTCCCAAGCTTGCCGCAGACACGGGACCATGGTTCAGGACACCACGAAGAACCCGGTCACGGGTGCGTTCTTCAACTTCCGCTTTACGTGCGCCAGAGCTTGACTTCTTATGCGAGGAAGGCTGCTGTTGAAACCCTCGATGAGATGTCTTGTTCACGGAATACACAACTAAAGTATGTCCTAATTACTTCAATCTTGGCTAGTAAGGTCTTCCTACTTGCACACACCACACCATTTAGTCTCTTGCTTAGCTGCGGCAAGCCATAAGAACCGGTGAAAGATAATACCGCCTTTAGGCCTCTAGGTATTTTTGCTCTTCGGGCATTTCCATGAGGGTGCTAAGCGGTTCATATCCTCACTGTGACGTGATCTAACTCTCGTCATAAAGATGCTATCGCCAGAGGGAAACATAGAGATTACTCTCTGAGGGCTTAAGATAGAGAGGTGGCAGAAACTGAAGCTTATCAACACCAAGCAACTACCGCATTAGACATTTCAGCAGCTCGCGGTACTAGCAGCGATCCTGCACTCAAGATTTCTCATCTCGTCAAAGAGTTTAAGCCCTCTCGTTCTTTCCGCGAGAAACACCCTGAACGTCTTACCGCTCAGGGTATGCATCGCGCAGTTGCTGACATAAGTCTTCAAGTCTATCCCGGCGAGGTTGTTGTACTCTTGGGTGCTAACGGTGCAGGTAAGACTACAACTCTTGCATGTGCCCAGGGGCTTACTGAACCTACGTCCGGCACTATTCAGCTTCTTTCAGAAGACCCTCTTCTGGCATCCCCAGAGATGCGGGCCTCCGTCGGTATCATGCTTCAGGATGGGGGGCTTCCTAACGCCGTACGTCCCGTACCACTTCTTGAACATGTTGCTCAGATGTACGCCAATCCTTATCCTGTCGGTGAACTTGTTGATCGTTTAGGAATAGATGCTTTTAACGGCACCAATATTCGGCGCCTTTCTGGGGGACAAAAACAACGTGTCTCATTAGCAGCAGCCCTTCTTGGGCGTCCTTCGGTACTCTTTTTAGACGAACCATCAGCAGGACTTGACCCGCAGTCTCGCAATGTCGTCTTTGACATTATTCGTGAGCAGCGTGAGGCTGGAGTCGCCATTATCTTAACAACCCATCTCATTGATGATGCGCAAAAGCTCGCAGATTATGTCTATATTATTGATAATGGTCAAACGGTGCGTGAAGGCACGGTCCCTGAACTTGTATCAGGAGACGGGGTTGTACGTCTTCATTTCACGTTAGAAGCACCTTCACCTACGCGTGACGACTTATTGCCTGTACATCTTCGTACGGATGTAGAGCTTATCGAGCATATGCCATACTCACTAGGCGGCTTAGGCGAATATGAGCTCCGTGGTCCCCTTACACCCGAACATCTTTCCGCTTTCACGACAGCCCTAGCACATCACTACCTTATGCCTAACTCTCTCACGATGGAACCGAAGACTTTGGAGGACGTATTCTTGGATATTTCGGGACGTGATATTCGATGAACCCCACAAATGCAGAGCTGCCCACTGCCCCCGATAGCCAGCAGATGACAGAAGGTAACGAGTATCCGTATCCGCGCGCTGCTTCTAGTTTTCAGCGTATTCTAGCTCAAGGTAAATATGAGACCCTTGCCATGCTTAAAAATGGCGAACAGCTGATGCTCAATATTGCCTTCCCCGTGATGGCGCTTTTTGGACTTCGCTATACAAGCTTTCTGGATTCTTACGCTGATGCGTTGAACACGACCCGCATCAATGTTGCAGTGCCGGGGGTACTGGCTCTCTGTGTTGTCTCAACTGCACTTTCTGGTCAAGGGATTGCCACTGGTTTTGACCGCCGGTACGGTGTTCTTCGTTTTCTGTCTACCACTCCTCTAGGACGCAATGGGCTTATTATTGGCAAGGTGCTGGCAGTTATCACCGTTATCGCCATACAGTTTATTATGGTCACTATTGTTGGGTTCGGTCTTGGATGGCGTCCGGATATTTTTGCGATGTATCGCTCTTTTAGTACTTTATTGCTCGGGGCAGCCGCGTTTACAGCCCTAGGCTTACTCGTTGCTGGGACGGTGAGGGCTGAGGCAACTTTGGCTATCGTGAATATCGCCTGGGTTGTTCTGGCCAGCGCTGGTGGGATCCTTATTCCAATGGATAATTTCCCTGAGCTGTACCGCATTATCATTCTGTGCCTGCCTTCAGGCGCTTTAGGTGAAGCGATTCGCGGTGATTATCTACAGGATATATTCTTACCTCTTCCCCATGCTGTGCTACTTGCCTGGACACTAGTGATTGGTTTTATTGCTTCACGCAAATTTAAATGGTCCGATTAGCGCTCTTAGATTCAGGATTCTGGACGAACTCTGGAATCAATCAGCACCATCAACGATCATTCCTAACGCATACACGGTTAAAAGGCTTTTCTTATGCTAGTTACCCTCAAAAATAAGCTATCCCCCATCCAGTACACTCCCTGGGTTTTATACACAGCGGTGGGTACGGCTCTGAGCAATCTCTTACTCATCGTAACCGGTGCCGTTGTGCGCCTTACAGGATCAGGCCTAGGATGCGATACCTGGCCGCGGTGTACTGCAGAACAGTGGACAACTACCCCTGCCGACGGTATTCATGGGCTCGTTGAATTCGGTAACCGTATGCTCACTTTTGTGCTCATGGTAATCACTATCCTTGCGTTCTTAGCGATTCTCCGTATTGCGCTGCCTGATGTGCACCACGTCAAAGCAATCTTTCCAAAGCTTTTTACGGGATTACGAGCGCACGAATCAAAGTACAGTGATCTGTTCAATCTGACTTTACTGCTCCTGTGGGGTATTCCGCTACAGGCCGTTATTGGCGGTATTACTGTATGGCAGCGGCTCAATCCCTGGATGGTAACAGCCCATTACCTCGCCTCTGCTATCATGATTGGATTAGCGGCAATCTTGGTAAACCGTGTGCGTCGCTATTTTAAAGCAGGTGTCTCTGAGCGCGAAGATATTACTAGGGAGTTTCCCCTACAAAAAAGTGGTGTTATCCGGCTACTTGGTTGGATTGGTTTGGCGTTAGTTTCGTTCTTACTTTTCATGGGTACCGTAGTCACTGGGACTGGTCCGCATGCGGGTGATCCACGCACGCATCGCCACGAGTTCGACGCTATCGCAGTATCCCGTGCTCATGCATGGGCAGTGTGGGCATTTCTTTTTCTGCTGGTTATCATGTTTGTTCTAGTACGGAAGTACGCCATGCCACGTGCTTTCTTATCATCTTTACTTGTACTGGCAGCAATCATGGTCTATCAGGGCGCGATTGGCTATATTCAGTACAATACGGGGCTTCCCCCTCTACTCGTTGAGGCGCATATGCTGGGGTCGGGTATGTTTACCTGGGCATCACTATCGCTGATCGAAAGGCAGCTGACCCTATCTTCTCAGAAGGCTCGTGCCCTAGCTAAACAGCGGCTAGCAGTTTCGTAGAGCTAAGTTATTCACACTGTACTGTAAGCGCGCAATGTCATATATGGGTTTATTGCTGGCATGCCTTGGTAGCTATTTAAGGTTAGGCGTACACTATTAAGGAGCATTCCTGCGCCTGCACGTCTTTGAGCCGAAGGTATGCCTATCTGTGAGTACCTCCTACCCCACAGATTGATACGCGCAGATTAGGCACACGCACACACGTCAAGGAGCCCATCATGAAGGGTTACACAATTCAGGAGGTTCCGTCCTCCACGCATGCGGCGTCAGAGGTGACTGTACCTACTCCGCGGGCAACAAGGGACATGACCTTGGGACGCAAAATAAAAGCGTATATTCACCTAACAAAGCCCCAAATTATTGAGCTTCTTCTAGTAACAACCGCCCCTACAATGATGTTTGCGGCACACGGCATGCCCAGTTTCTGGTTAGTCATAAATACGCTTCTTGGCGGAGCCATGGCGGCTGGCGCTTCCTGCGCTTTCAACTGTTATATCGATCGTGATATTGACCGAAAAATGAAGCGAACCGAAAAACGCCCCCTAGTTACCGGAGAGCTAACAGACCGAGAAGCACTCGTCTTTGCATGGGTACTTGCTGTTATCTCCGTCGTATATTTGTGGACTATGGTAAATCCCCTCTCTGGGCTTTTAGGGCTTGCCGCTATCTTGCTCTATGTAGTCTTCTACTCCATGTATTTAAAGAAGCGCACTACTCAGAATATTGTGTGGGGTGGGATTGCCGGGTGTATGCCTGTCCTAATTGCATGGGCAGCTGTTCGCAATACCATTGAATGGCCAGCTTTAATTCTCTTTACAGTAATTTTCCTCTGGACTCCTCCGCACTATTGGCCACTCTCTATGAAATACGCGGAGGATTATAAAGCAGCCGGTGTTCCTATGCTGGGTGCTATCGCTCCCGCTCAAGCAGTGTCTGTACAGGTCGTACTCTACGGCTGGGCTATGGTTATCTGTTCGCTTCTACTGATCCCTATTGGAGGCGCGGGCTGGGTGTACGGCGTTAGCGCGGCTACCGCTGGTGCATGGTTCCTCTACCACTGCCACAAGCTCCATTATTTAGCTCTCCAGCAGGTAGCGACAAGCCGTACCGCTATGGTGGTATTTTTCGGGTCCATCACATACCTAACGATTCTTTTCATTGCATTGGCAATCGATCCTTTTGTTGGGCAGCCTATATTAGAATCTTTTATTTTCTAAGAGCATCCGTATCTTGAGGCGAGTAAAGCAGCTATCTCAAGATACGGGTGGTCTATTTTGAAACATATCTACGTGGAGCTTGGGCTACAGCATCCTATATATGTAAGTTCAGCGTGAGGCATAAGTCGTCTAAATACCATGCGAACATGCTATAAACGCTAGGATGGTGAACTATCCTTAAGAAGGTAGAATTTCACGATAGATTTATAGATGCTATATACATGATTGCTCGTTGAGAGCGCTCATGGAATACGCACCCTGTCTTTTGAGTTATATCTGCTGCAGTCAGCGTTCACAGACTACTTACTATTGTTTGTGTACTTCATGCATGACGTACCACCAAGCGAAGGGACAATACGTGACTAACCCTAACGAAAAGTTCGAATGGACTGAGGTAGACCAGCGTGCGGTTGATACTGCTCGCTTATTGGCAGCCGATGCGGTTGAGAAAGTAGGGTCAGGTCACCCCGGCACCGCCATGAGTCTTGCTCCTGTTGCCTATCTACTCTTCCAAAAGGTCATGAACCAAGACCCCAATGATGACCGTTGGGAAGGTCGCGATCGTTTCATCCTATCCCCCGGTCACACATCGCTGACTCTCTACACCCAATTATTTATGGGTGGGTATGGTCTTGAGATGGAGGATCTAGAATCTCTTCGCACATGGGATGCGCTCACTCCTGGACATCCCGAATATAAGCACACCAAGGGCGTAGAAATTACGACTGGTCCGTTGGGTCAGGGGCTCGCTTCTGCTGTTGGTTTTGCATATGCTCAACGTTATATGCGTGGTCTTTTCGACCCCGAATCCCCGGTTGGTGCTTCTCCCTTTGACCATTATGTGTACTGTATCGCCTCCGAAGGCGATGTTCAGGAAGGCGTAACGGCAGAAGCCAGTGCGCTTGCTGGGCACCAAGAATTGGGCAATCTCATCGTACTCTGGGATCGCAACCATATTTCTATTGAAGAAGACACTGACGTTGCATTCACCGAAGACGTACCAGCTCGTTACCGGGCCTACGGCTGGGATGTTCAGCGCGTGGACTGGGCCAAGACCGGCGACTATGTTGAAGATGTGCAGGAACTCTACAACGCTATTGAGCGCGCGAAAGCGGTCACGGATAAGCCTTCATTCATTGAGGTGCGTACCATCATTGGTTACCCAGCGCCCAACAAGCAAAATACTGGGGCCGTTCACGGCTCAAAGCTGGGGGCCGAAGAAATTGTTGAAACCAAGAAGGTTCTAGGGTTTGACCCCGAAAAGAGCTTCTTCATTGAGGATGAGGTTCTGGCGCATACTCGTGAACTTCGTGAACGCGGTGCTGCTGTACACAAGGTTTGGAATGAAAAATTTGAGGCATGGGCTCAGGCTAACCCCGAGCGGGCAAAGCTGTACAACCGCCTGGTGTCAGGCGAAATGCCAGTTGATTATAAGGCTGCTTTCCCCGTCTTTGAGCCAGGTACTTCACTAGCAACTCGCGCAGCATCCGGCAAAGTCATTAACGCTATTGCCGATACTTTCCCTGAACTTTGGGGTGGATCTGCCGATCTAGCAGGTTCTAACCTCACCACTATCAACAACGCCAAATCATTCAACCCGGTTTCGCACAGTACGGAGGATTGGACAGGTAGCCCCTACGGTCGTGTGTTGCATTTCGGTATTCGCGAGCAGGGGGCGGCAGCAATTGTGAACGGTATCGTGCTATCTTCGCCAACCCGTGCTTTCTCTGGGACGTTCTTCGTATTCTCGGATTACCAGCGTCCTGCAGTCCGACTTTCAGCTCTCATGGGTGTACCAGCGCTGTATATCTGGACTCACGACTCCATTGGTGTCGGCGAAGACGGGCCTACCCACCAGCCGATCGAGCATCTCAGCTCACTGCGCGCAATTCCTGGATTCGACGTTGTACGCCCAGCAGATGCGAACGAAACTGCAGTTGCTTGGCGCACCATTCTTGAGAAGAAAGACCACCCTGCCGGTCTAGTACTTTCTCGCCAGAACCTACCGGTTTGGGCTCGTGAGGATATTCATTCAGACACTGGAGGCGAAAAATTTGCTTCCGCAGAAGGTACTGCCCGCGGAGGTTATGTTATGGCTGACACCGAGGGAACTCCAGATGTCATCCTGATCGCAACTGGGTCTGAAGTTGAAATTGCCCTCGAAGCCCGCCACAAGCTCTCAGAAAAAGGCATTGCAGCCCGAGTCGTTTCAATGCCTTCCCGCGAATGGTTCAACGAGCAGTCAAACGAATACCGAGAATCAGTTCTGCCTTCCTCGGTTGCAGCACGCGTCTCAGTTGAAGCCGGTTTGGGCATGAGCTGGTACGATTTGCTCGGTTCTGCAGGACGTGCTGTCTCAATTGAGCACTTTGGGGCTTCTGCCGATTCTAAGACTTTGTACCGTGAGTTTGGTATTACCCCTGAAGCCGTCGTAAATGCTGCTGAAGAATCTATCGCTGCGGTCAAATAGTCAGTCGGCAAGTTAAAGTTTTTCGGTGAGTCCTGATGCGCTGCATCTGGCATAGCTCATTAACGCTCACCCGTCCATATTGACTAATTTAGATTGAAGGTTTTATTTCATGAGTGGTTCAACTCGAAAGCTCTCTGACGCTGGTGTCTCCATTTGGCTTGATGATCTTTCCCGCGACCGTCTTACCAGTGGCAGTCTTGCAGAGCTCATCAGCGCTAAGAACGTCGTGGGTGTCACTACCAACCCCACTATCTTTGCCGGTGCGCTTTCAAAAGGTGCTGCTTACGCTGAGCAGATGCGTCAGCTTGCCGCATCCGGTGCAGACGTTGAAGAAGCTGTCTTCGCAGCGACTACTGACGACGTACGTGCTGCTTGTGTCGTATTCGAACCCATATATTCTGCTTCTAAAGGTTACGACGGCAGGGTTTCTATTGAGGTTGATCCTCGCCTTGCCCGCGATGCCGAGGGAACCCAGAAAATGGCACGAGAACTCTACGAGCGTGTAGGCCGTGAGAATGTCATGATCAAGATTCCCGCAACCGTCGAAGGTTTGGAGCCTATTGCCAAGACTCTTGCAGCCGGAATCAGCGTTAATGTGACTCTCATTTTCTCACTAACACGTTATCGTGAAGTCATTAACGCTTACATGCTCGGCCTTGAAGAAGCACTCAAAAATGGTAAGGATCTCTCTAAGATCCATTCGGTCGCATCATTCTTCGTATCCCGCGTAGATAGCGAGGTAGATACCCGTCTGAATGAAATCGGTACTGAAGAGGCCTTAGCGCTTAAGGGTAAGGCCGGTCTGGCAAATGCTCGTCTGGCATATGAAGTTTTTGAAGAGATGTTCTCTTCTGAACGCTGGGCACGTTTGGCATCTCATGGTGCCAACGTTCAGCGCCCGCTCTGGGCATCTACTGGAGTCAAAGATCCGGCACTTCCAGATACTCTCTACGTTAGCGGTCTGGTCGCTAAACACACTGTCAATACCATGCCTGAAGCAACTCTGAACGCTGTTGCTGACCATGGTGAAATCACGGGAGATACTGTAACCGGTGAGTATACGAGCTCCAACAAGATTCTGGACGATATCGAGCGTCTGGGTATCTCATATGTAGAGGTTGTGGATAAGCTCGAAACCGAGGGTCTTGCAAAGTTTGACGTTTCGTGGGAAGAGCTTCTGGAGACCGTACGGAAAGCACTTAGTGAGTCACGTTAGTGACTAGTGAATAATTTTTTCGTTATACCCGTTCTCTAAAGTTCATAAGGCGAGCGCTGTCGCTATAAATAGCACAGAATTAGCTTCGGCGCTCGCTGTCAGATATCTCTCGTTTGCCATTGAAACGGTAAGATGCAGGGATACGTGCCCCAGAGGTACATAAAGTATCGCAGGGTGAATGTGCACATTATCAGCAATCAAAGGAATCTATCTTGCATACCGGTCATGAGTCGAATCCGCTACGAGATTCGCGCGATCGACGTCTCACTCGTATTGCGGGTCCTTCCGCACTTGTGTTCTTCGGCGTCACGGGCGATCTTGCCCGCAAGAAACTGCTCCCTGCGGTCTATGACCTAATGAATCGTGGTTTGTTGCCCCCAAGTTTTGGTCTTGTTGGGTATGGGCGCCGCGAGTGGGATAACGATGATTTTCGTAACTATGTGCGTAAGTCTGTGGAAGAAAATGCGCGTACCCCATTCCGTGAGGATGTCTGGAACCAATTTCAGAAGGGTATGCGGTTTGTTCGCGGTAATTTTGATGATGACGCAGCGTTCAAGCGTTTAAAGGAAACCTTGGAAGAGCTCGACAAACGTGGGGCTCAGGGCAACCATGCGTTCTATCTCTCTATTCCGCCAAAAGCTTTTGAGCAGGTACTTTCTAAACTTGCCGAGCACGGTTTAGCTTCTCGTGATGATGTGGCTGTTGACGACAGTCTCATGAATGGGTGGCGTCGTGTGGTGATCGAGAAACCATTTGGCCACGATTTGGAGTCGGCGCGCGAACTCAACGCAATCGTTGAGCGGGTTTTTCCGCCGGATTCGGTGTTCCGCATTGACCATTATCTGGGTAAAGAGACCGTTCAGAATATTCTAGCGATGCGTTTCTCAAACCAGATGTTTGAACCGGTTTGGAACGCAAATTATGTGGACCACGTGCAGATTACGATGGCTGAGGATATCGGCATTGGTTCTCGTGCGGGCTATTATGATGGTGTGGGTGCCGCACGCGATGTGATTCAAAACCATCTGCTTCAGCTGTTGGCTCTAACCGCCATGGAGGAACCCCTTAGTCTTGATTCTAAGCATCTTCGCGCTGAAAAGGCTAAGGTACTGGAAGCGGTACGTATTGATGATCTGGAAAATTCTTTTGCGCTCGGCCAGTATGCCCCCGGTTATCAAGGCGGCGAACATGTCAACGGGTTCTTTGATGAGAAAGATATTCCTGCGGACTCACGCACAGAAACTTTTGCGGCTCTTAAAGTCAATATTGACAACCGCCGCTGGGCAGGAACTCCGTTCTATCTGCGTGCGGGTAAACGGCTGGGTCGCCGAGTAACCGAGATTGCGCTTCTCTTCAAGAAATCTTCTGACCGTCTCTTTGGTAAGGAGACTGAGGTTCCCGCAGGGCAGAATGCTATCGTGATCCGTGTGCAACCTGATGAAGGTATGACGATCCGTCTTGCAGCTAAAGTTCCCGGTACTCAGATGGAGATCCGCGACGTCAATATGGATTTTGGGTATGGACACGCCTTCACCGAAGCATCTCCTGAGGCATATGAACGTTTGATTCTGGATGTGCTCTTAGGTGAGCCGCCGCTGTTCCCTCGCCACGAGGAGGTCGAACTTTCGTGGAAGATCTTGGATCCATTTGAGAAATATTGGGAAGAGAACAAGATTAAGCCTGAACCCTATGAATCCGGTTCGTGGGGTCCACGTTCGGCTCAGAAGATGCTTGAGCGTGATAACCGTGCCTGGAGGCGCCCGTGATTTCGCATCTGCAACACACGAATGTTTCTGCTATTTCAAAGGAACTTTCTGATCTTCTGGCTTCAAACGGCAGTCTTAGCAGCAGCCGTGTACTTACCTTGGTGGTACTAGCAGAAAAAGGACATTCTCGCGAAGCTATTAATGCGGCTATCCGCGCTTCGCACGAGCATCCGAGCCGGATCATTGTGCATATTGCGCATAATAGTGATACGCCCGATCAGCTGGATGCCGAGATTCATGTGGGTGGAGAAGCCGGCGCTTCTGAGCTTATTATTCTGCGCGGCTGGGGTAGTGCATCAACGCCGACAGAATCGTTGATTTCTGGTCTGCTTTTGCCGGATTCTCCTATTGTTGTGTGGTGGCCGCATTCCGTCCCTGAGAATCCGGGTGAGGATTCAATTGGTAGGATTGCACAGCGCCGTATCACAGATTCGGCACGCGCATATGATCCTATGGCTGTTCTTACGCATCTTTCTAAGGTTTATCAGGCCGGGGATAGCGATCTTGCCTGGACACGTTTGACGCTGTGGCGTACCCAACTGGCAGCTCTTTTGGAGCAGATGCCTGACTCCCCTGTTAAGCGTGTAGTGGTTTGGGGGTCTGAGAAGTCTCCTTCGGTTGTGCTCCTTGGAGCTTGGCTTGGCTGGAAACTCGAGGCTGAGGTTCATCTTGCAACTATCGGCGCAGCAGAACGGGGTCTTTACCGTGTAGCTATTGAGCGTGAAGATGGACAAACGATAATGTTCCGCCCCGGCAAGAATATCGCTATTATTGAGACTCCCTATACGCCTGATCAGCAGATTCCACTACCAGTTCGTACTCTAGCGGATTGTATTTCTGAGGAATTACGCCGACTTGACCCTGACACTATGTATGGGGAAGTTTTAAAGTCGGCATTTCCTACTCTGGAAATGCATCCTGCTCAGTGTGATGCTGAACCTTTCCTTGATACTTCTGAATTTCCCGAGGTTTTTGATGCCTAAGATCAACAATATTGGTGAGAGTACTCCAACTTTAATAGCGCATCCTTCTCGGGAGGCGCTTGCCTCTGATGCCACTACGCGTATCTTAGATGTTATTGAGCATGTACTCACCGAACGTACCGTGGCTCATGTCTCTCTTACAGGTGGCACGATGGGCATTGCTACTCTTCGTGCATGGGCTCAGTCTCCACGTGTTAAGGATATTGACTGGTCGCGCGTTCATTTCTGGTTCTCGGATGAACGCTTTGTTCCTGAGCGTGATCCGGATCGGAACGATGGACAAGCAATCGAGGCGCTTCTCGCAGATTTAGTAGATCTTGGTTTTCCGGTTGAAAACGCGCATCGTATGGGTCCTTCCGACGTCATGATTGATGTTGAAGCTGCTGCCGAGCACTATGCCTACGAAATGCGCAATTTTGCGGGTTCTGCAGAACCCGTGCGTGTTGAGATGCCTGAGGGGGCATCCGAGCTTCCATTAGCGGGAGGGCACGGGGGATCTGCTGCTCAGCAATCTGGAGGCAGCTGCGGATGCGGTGGTTGTGGATGCGGCGGCGGCTCGGATATATGGCCTGTCCCCATTTTTGATGTTACGCTCCTAGGGATGGGGCCTGATGGTCACATCGCTTCGCTGTTTCCCAATCGGCAGCAAGTCCTTCTGGGCACAGGTTTACCAGAGGATCCTGTGGACGGCGCTAAAGCTGTGACGGTAATGGTCAAGGATTCCCCTAAGCCACCTGGCGAACGTGTATCTGTCACGCTGCCGGTTATCAATAATTCGCGCCATATTTTCTTTTTGATTACCGGCGGTGATAAACAGGATGCGACAACCCGTCTTCTCAAGGGTTCACAGGTTCCTGCTGAGGATATTACTGCCAATATGCTCCTAGAAACTCCAGCTATCGGGGCTCGTGGGCAGAAACAGACCCTGATTTTTGCGACGGAAGAATCGCTAGCTTAGGATCCACAAATTTTTCTAGTGGGGGTTACGGTCTTAGGATTATGACTCCCACTTTTATTTCGCGTCCTTAGTCATTCAGCATATTGATAGTATTGAGGTGACTTGCTTCTTGCCGTGCTTTCTCCGCGAGCTCGGTCGGATGCGGCAGCAGCTTTTCAAGCGCACGCAGATTCTTCGCCAACACAGTGGAACCTTTCATCTTCGGCCGCAGAACCTCAGGAATCTTGATACTAGCACCGTACTCCCCTGCTAATTGCACTAAAAGCTGCACCAGGGCACTGCCCCGATTTATCTCACCTACCATAGGCAGCATGTTCTCTAGCACCTGCACGATACGCCACCCCGCCAGCGGGCTAATGGATGCAGCGTCCTGTAAACAGCTGGCTGCCCGTATCGGTTTAACCCATCCCCCTCGGAGCAGGTAGGCCAGTTCATCCGCAAGTAAAGAAGTATCGAGCATTCCACGACCCGCAAGAGCGGCAATAGATTCGGCGGTGAGAGCCCTGTGCTCAGCTGCTGCTGCACCAGTTAGCCAGCCCAACACGGAATAGGCGGGGTCTTGCAGAACCTGATGTGTGTGGGTGATGGTATCCAGTAGGGCGTCAAGCCCCTTGACGTGTTTCTGGAATCCTGTTGTAGTGACGAACGGCATGCTCTGCGCTGCCAATGTATTGGGGTTATTCTGCAGAAGCCACGCATACCATTGCATAAGGGTACAGTGAAAATCGTCGATTGCCTGAACAGCACGGTGCATAAACTCTTCCGGAATGCCTGCGGTGTTTAGAGCTGCCTGTGCGAAAGGCATCTGTGCGGTCGGTAGTTCGTGATCTTCAATAAGCCACATCATCAGGCCGCCGTTGGGAGCCTCAGCATAGGCTTGGTCGTACATATTGTGAGGACGCGGGCGGTAAGTGAGAGGTTCAACATGGCGTGTCCAGGTGCTCTCTTCTGCGTGAGGTATAGGCGCAAATACAAGGTTTTCTGGATGTTCTAAACAGTTAATCTGCTCTTGACAGAGCCCCGCCGGTCCACGATAATTTGTGGTCGTTTTCTCTATACGGGGTTTTTGACGCCCCAGAGATCCAGTGTGTTCAACCTGGTAGGGCTGGATGGTTTCGCCAGTCTGGGGGTCGGTATGGAATTCATGCCGGTACCCGGTAAAACCTTGCGGCAGTTTTTTAAAAAGTTTTCGGTGCGGGGCAATCACCCGGTACATCAGATAGTTGCCTAACGCATGAGTACCCGAGCGGATACCGGAATTCACGCATCGTTCAGCCAGAAAGTCCTGCTGGGCCGTATCAAGAGTAATGCGAGGATTATGCGCTAAATAATCAATGAGTTGCGGGAGCTGCGAACCGTCACCTGTGCCTTGGAGACAGGGAATAAGACCATCCATAAACTCAGCATCACTCGTATAAATATGCACCTGTGGGGTTGAAACGTGCTGCTCTAAAAGTTGCGGCAGATTCTCGGGAATCATGACGCTGCCCATTACTTGCTCCGCGTGAGACGGTGCGCTAGTTTTATCCGCCGCGGCTTCAGCAGGAGACATGAGTGTTTGCGCAGCGGGCTGCAGATCAGGCGGGAGAGATTCTGCGGTTTCCCTCATCAAGCCGTCCACATCTTGAGTATACTCGGGGTGCGTTCTAGCAATAGCGCCAAGGAGTGCGATCTGCGCCCGGAGTATTTTCTTCTCGGTGCGAAGCATCACGGTGCGAGAGACATTAAGTAAGTCATGAATCTGGGGTTCGGTCAGCTTTTCGACGCATGACATCAACATTTCTTGAGCCAATCCCACGGAGGTTGAGGGAACGGTAGTGAGCACTGAGGTGAGCAGATTGGTGTTACCAAGGTTCTCGTCTGGGGTGGGGTTCATCCCCCGATAGATGTGGTGAAAGATACTGGTGTTCTTGGCAGAAAAGTCGCGGAGCATCGCCTTCAGACATTCAGTAAGCAGGCGGTCACGGAATCCGTCAAAATTCTCCTGCAGCATGTGGAAGAGAGCGAGCGTGTCCGCGTTTTCACGCCCTGACCACTCTTTCCGCAGAAGCCCTTCATCTGTGAAACACGCCCACATTTCGTGTTCTAGCGTCTGAGGGTTGTTCTTGAAGAAAGAGATAACCTCTTCCCAGTTCTCGGATGAGCCAATGTACATGTCAGGAACGGCCGTCACGAACCCCCAGAGGTAGGAGCGCGTGGTATTGGTAAGTCCGCGTTCGTGAAGAAGCTGATGTATCTGCACCCAGAGCGTGGGCAAGTCGTCACCAAACCTGCCATAGCCACGCTCGTTAACGAACCCGGTTATCCAGGTGTTATCACGTTCGCTGAGTCCAAGCATCATGGCTTCTGTGCGTTGGCTAAGGTATTGTTCCGATTCAGCGGTTGAAAACTTCCAGTTCGCCTCACCGGGTAATCCCCGGCCGATGAGGTTTAAGAGCTCAACACCCACATGTTTGAAGGTTCCACCCAGTGCGGCCGCCGTGTAGACGCACACAAGCCGCTGCTCGGTCGTTCCTTCACGGCTGTAGCGGTCTATGAGCTTTTTAATGGAAAGTGTGCGTGCAAGGCTCTTGCGCTCATCCTCGGTGGCACCGGTGAGAACTTCATGGTATTGCCAGAAGGTGGCATCGTCACGTTTCAGCAACTCCCGCAGGCGGGCGCGACGTTCCGTAAGACTAGGTTGCGGTATTTTTGGTGTCATAACGGGCTCTCAGTTTCTGCGTTTAGGGTTGTGCGCAGCGGTGTTGGTCCAGCAGTTCTTGGGCTTGGTCTCGGGCCTGCTCCGCAAGCTCGGTCGGATGAGGCTGCAGCTTTTCAAGCGCACGCAGACTTTTCGCCAGCACGGTCGATCCTTTCATTTTGGGCCGCAAAACCTCAGGAATCTCGATACTGACACCGTACTCCCCCGCCAGCTGTACCAAGAGCTGTACCAGAGCGCCGCCCCGGTTAACCTCGCCCACGGCAGGCAGTATGCCTTCTAGTACCTGCATAATCCGCCAGCCCGCCAAGGGGCTAATCGACGCAGCATCCCTAAATGTCTGCTCAATTCGTTGAGCCATCACATGGTGCTGACCCAACAGCCAACACAGTTCTTCGGCTAATAAAGCGGTATCGACCATGCCCCAATCCGCCAGGGAGGCGAGCGCCTCCGCAGCATTGGCGCGCACCTCGGTAGTTTTAGCGCTGGCACCAAGCCCGAGTGCGCTGTAGGAGGCGGCACCCAGTGCTCGGTGCATATCACCTAGGATGCGCATGATGATATCGGCGCCATAAGCATTATGGGCATGGATAGCTGCCACAAGAATAGGCATGGTCTGTGCGCTAAAAATATCCGGGTTGTTCTGCATCAGCCAGCCGTACCACCCCATGACCGTGCGGTACGCAGGATAGTATTTTGATTCCACCATACGGTGCACGTACTCGATTTGCGTGCTGTTGGTGTTAAACGCAGCAGCTTCAACGGAGAGCGCGGCAGCATCGGGCGTATCCGTTCCAACCCACAGCGGGAATTGCAGAGGGAAGCTGTGCTCCCGAGCAAGATATAGCGATTCCCAATACTGGGTGAGGACTGTACCCGTAGTGCGTTCAAGGGCTACTCGCTGGGGCGCAAAAGGCGCAGCCACTACGCTGGTTTCTGCGTCTTGACCCGCAAAAATCAGGGCGAACAACTGCTCCATCAGCAGCATGTGAGGTCCGCGCTCATTGAGACGAAGTTCTGTCCCTGTAGCTTTTACGTTAAAAGGACGAGGGTGATACTTCTTAGCCGTCTGTTCATCTACTATCACCGGGTCCCCGTGCTCATCGCTTAGGTAGAGACGTTCTGTATACCAGGTGGGGATGATCGGTATCTCAGCAATATCAGCGTGTTGTATCTGCCCGCTTTTGATGAGTGCCGCAATGGCAAGGTACGGGATATTGGGACTGGAGAGGGTATAAATACCGAATGATTCTTCTATGAGAAGTTCACGAGCTTCCCAGAGAAGCTTCTGCTCTGCACCGTTTATTTCCAGACTCTCGGCATGTTCCAAGTACTCCAGGATACGCGGAATATCGGTGCCATCGCCTCCTTGGAAGGTTGCTGCCAGGCATTCCATTAGTTCCCGATCCGTAGTAATAGGCGGTCGAGGCGTCAAGCACCCCTGCGGTTCACGATCCTTCGGGGTGATATCCGGTACCGTGATGCTCCCCGCTGCGTTCTGAGGTATGGGTGGCTCTTGCACCGAATCGTTGATGAGCTTCTGGGCCTTGTCTTGAAGGTCCAATGGCATAGACTTGAAAGCATCCTGTACTATCTGGCTTACTTGTTCAGTACATTCGGGGTGGACTTTAAGCAGTAGAGAAAGAAGCCGTATCTGAGCATGCAGAATTTTCTTTTCGGTGCGCGTCAGCACCGTTGCTGAAACCTCAATGAGCTCACGTGCTTGCGCGTCGGAAAGCTCGTAGACTGCCTGCTCCAGCAGATCTTGCGCCATGGCGATAGCTGGGCTATACGCCGTTCCCAACACCGAAAGGTAGAGCGCAAAACGCTCCTTAATTTCTTGAGGTGTTGGCTGCAGAGCAGCATGGGACCGATAAAAATGCCGCACATGGTGGGCCGAGTAGTCGCGCAGGAGACCTTTGAGCGTTTCATCCAAGAACCTGGGACGAATATCTGGAAAAGTTGCGCACATGACCTGAGCAAGAGCCGAAAATGACGACGAACTTCGATATTCAGGCTGCAAGGTGGGATCCCACCTAGACTGTGCGAGTATCCCTTCAGCTGTGAAAGCATCCCAAAATTCTCGTTCCAGCAGCACAGGATCGTGACGGAAGAACTGCTCTATATTCTGATACTCTTCCGCAGACTTTTCCCTCACGTGTGGGACGGCATTTATCACCATGCAAAGATACCCTGGCGATAAGCTCGTCAGCGAATGTTCACGTATAAGTTTATTGAGGTGTGTCCAGGAACGTATGGACCAATCGTCTGAACATTCTTCAACAAAATGCAGAACCCACTCATCGGATCGTTCTATTACCCCTTGAGTTAAGAATTCCCAGAGCTGCTCAGTAGCAGGCATAGGCGGCTCAGGAATAATATTAAAATTCTCATCTCGAAGAGGATGAAAAAGTTCACTTATGATCCTTACCGCACGCGGAGTCGAAGAGGTTAAAGCCCCTACTGCATATGCGGCCAAAGCTGCTTTCTCCCCTCGGGCTTTCGCAAGTTTCGTGGGCGATAACGTCCTGGCCAACGACGCGCGTTCTTCCTCTGCCGCCCCACTAATCACCGCGTGATAATCCTCAACGGTTGCGTCGTCACGTTTCATGAGCTCCCGAAGGTGTGCACGACGCTCTCCAAGGCTCGTGTGCTGCGAATAGTTCTTCTCATCCACCATTACCTGTTTGTATATTTGGGTGTGTACGGAAAATATGCTTCTTTACGGATGCAACCCGGTATCGGGCTAATATAGCCCGCCACGACGTTTAATACTTACCGCCAGTACATGTTTGCAGGGTCCTCGGGTGCCCCGGTATTTCACCCACCACGGGCAGGTACACCGGTATTCTTCGATTTTCTCGGCAGGGGTTACCGTGTAGAACGTATCCCGCGACTGTACGCGATAGGTGCCGTCTCCGTCATCCCACACCGCACCGGAGTCAATAAGCTTCTGGGCACTCACAAGCCGCGGATGCATAGCCTGCAGGGCATCCGCCTGCACAGGCAGCGGCCGGTGGAAGTACTCCCCTGCCTGCACATCAAAACCGACCTGTCCGGAGGATGCCAGTAATGCGAGGGCGTTGCGTACTTGAGTATCGTTCAGCCCGCTGCGTGCAGACATGACGGGCACCTCAATACGCGGCTCAAAGGACAGAAGCACACTGAGCATATCTGCATTTTCAGCAACTGACGGATTGGAGAGCGCCTGCAACACAGAACCTTCTCCTGAGAATCCGCGTGATTTTTCGGGGCTCAGCCCAATGCTCAGGCGCGCGCCTGGCAAGTGGGCCACCCACACGCTTGACACCGGGGTGTTACCTGAGGTGACCGGTTCGCTGTATGCTTCTAGGCGGGTCATGAATCGGATGAGCGGCTCAAGCGCCCGCAGCCGCTCCGGTCCGGCCACACACACCGACCCAACGGTGGCTCGGGTAGCCAGCCTCAGTGAACGCACCGCACGGGTTGCCCACATGACGCTTTTCGTGGCGGATCGGCGCGGCAGCCCCTGGATGAACATGCGAGCTGCTGCCGCGTCCAGAGAATGAGTGGGCTTCATCAGGGATGAGAGCATCTGTGTTTCGGCGAACCCTTTGAGCCAGCGTACTGGCAGGGGCACTTTATCTTCCTTCACTTCACCGTCTAGGGTGGTGGTCAGCAACCCTTCATTCCCCACATCCATGTGGAGAGGTTCGCCAGCCCGGAGAGAAGCTAAAGCGGTGCGAAGCGGCGGATTCACGTCCACATTTGTCACGCCCACAGCACTGTGGGTAGCATCTAGGGCGGAGGAGTCTACGTCAAGTCGGGCGTAGACACCGCAGCAGGCGCTAAAGGATTCAAACCGGAGTCCCTCGCTGGTGCTGGTCACTACCGGGTCGGCAGCCCGCAAAATGGCGGCGACCATGCCGGGTGGGGTGTAGTAGCGGGTGCGGGCCACGCGCGCAACCACCAATAGCGACGCCGCGATTACATCAGGGTGCTCCATGAATCCTGAGAAGAAGTAAGGGTGTGACGCCGCGCCTTCCGGTGTGCTGCCACCGCTAGTTGCTAAAGCAAGTCCAAGACTGCCGTCTTGTTCATGCAGTAAAGAAGGGTTTAGATATGTATAGGTTAGAGTCTGTGCCATGGCGATCCCTTCAGTGGTTGGATATGCTAGGTTTTCGCCTTATCACTACTATGCCTGAACCCCGAAAGTTTTGGCATCTTTTCCGTCATCCTAGGGAAAATATTATCTACTTGTCTCTATATCAGACACTCGTCATGACTTGATCCTCCGTCATCTTATGCACCGACAATCTCCATAATTACTACAGTAGGACATATAAGAAGCCCCGGCAGATGTACCTGCCGGGGCTTCTTGAAATATATAAAGTCTATATGACGAACTGTCCGTTAAAACGTAGTGCTAGGCCGTAAAGCACCACGGCAATAACCCAAATAACGGTAACTGTAATGGTCAGACGGATTAGGTTCTTAGAAGCCATACCTGAAGAATTCAGTGAGCTGGTCATACCGCCACCAAACATATCGGACAAGCCACCACCCTGACCGCGGTTCAAGAGCACCAGAAGCACGGTGATAATGCTGGTAATCACGATGACTACCAAAAGCACATTCATAATGATGTCCACAGCGGGCCTTCCTAATAGGTCGATAATAAAGCCTGTCCCATGGCAGACTTTAATAACTATACGGTATAGAGACTCTGTGGTCATTCTCTAACACGTAATAACGCGTAGAGCGAAGGGCTAAATTACTGCCTAAACTGAGTGACACGCCGCTGATATTCGCTGGGGGTAAGCTGAAATGCATCTGGACGGTCTCGCAGTGCTCGCCCCGCATCAAGTGGATTTCCCTCAGTATCGTAGGCGTAAACATAACCGCCCTGAACAAGATAGTACGTAAATTGTTGGGCTACACCCCAGTAGTTGCCGCCTTCGGCATAGAATCCCAAGTCTACCCAATCGCGTAGTTTTACCTGAACGGGCACTTCTGGGGAACTTGTACGATGGTACAGCCAGTCCAGGAAACTATCACGTTTATTTTCAAAATACACGATCTGCGGAGTCTCAGCAGTAGGCGCAGAGACTCGTCGGCCTCGAATAATGAGGACCACTATGACCGCCAAAAGACCTGCAACGACAAGGGATATAATTGCAAACATAGTTAAAGTCTAACGGGTTGAGTTTCCGGGATGCAGGGACTTAGCTTATAGGGTAGCTACAGTTTGCTAATCCATAAATAAAAGACCTTCCCAGGAGTGATAACCAACACTTGGGAAGGTCTTTTATTTTACGATGCTAAAAATTTATGATTCTTTTTGAACCACTTTTGCCTCAGACTTTTCCTCTGATATCTGATCGTCTTCAGAATCTTCAACCTCGTAAGGTTCATAAGATTTGAAGGGCTGTCCCTTTTCAGGATACCGTTTAGGCGAGATCGACAGACCCATCTGAACCTTCTCGTGATACACCTCAACTATTAGCGCCACCACGATTAACGCAATCACAACGGCGAAGGGTAACGCAATAATAATCAGCGTATTCCGCAGAGCGTCTAGCCCGCCAGCATACAGCAGCACGGTTGCAATACCCGCGACGATAACACCCCACACAACTTTCTTTCCGTTAGTGGGGATAAGACGCCCATCTTCAGAAAGCATTGAGAGCACATAAGTTGCTGAGTCTGCTGAGGTAATGAAGAAGGTAAAGATCAGGATGATTGCGATGATCGACATTAACATACCCAGCGGGTAGTGTTTGAACGTGCCGAACAGCAGTTGTTCATCCTCTAGTTTCGTCAGATTCTCTAGACCGTTCTGCTGTACCGTATTAGCCATCGTACCGAAAGCGGAGAACCAGATAAAGCTTAAGACGGTAGGTATCAGAAGTACTACAGTAATAAACTCACGTATTGAACGGCCTTTGGAGATGCGGGCGATGAAGAGGCCAACGAAGGGCGACCAAGAGATCCACCATGCCCAGTAGAAAATGGTCCAGGTATCAATCCAGGCGCGTTCGTCACCGTTAAATGCGGCGGTTCGGAAACTCATCTCGAAAAAGTTCTGCATGTATAGACCGATGGATTCCGTCATATTGTCGAAGATTTTGACGGTGGGGCCAACCGCAATAGCAATTGCCAGAAGTGCGATAGCCAGAATCATATTAAGATTTGAAAGGATTTTAATACCTTTACCCAGCCCCGAAAGAGCTGAGAGCACAAAGAGAGCAGTGGTTACTACGATAATAACAGTGCGTGCCTCCATGCTATTAGGAATGGCATTATCAGTGAGGTAGCTCAGCCCACCATTAATCTGAATAGCACCGAAGCCAAGCGTGGTTGCCACACCAATAACGGTTGCCACCACAGTAACAATATCTATAATATATCCCAGCCAGCCATCGGTTTTTTTACCGAAAAGCGGCTTAAGTGTGACAGAAAGAAGATATTTCTCTCCCTTACGGAAACCGAAATATGCCAAAGCCATAGCCACAATACCGTACACAGCCCAGGCGTGAATACCCCAGTGGAAAAACGTAAATTGGAAAGAATCTGCCATCGCTTGCTGTGACCCGGGTTCAGCACGCGGGGATTTGCTAGCAAAATGCGAAAGCGGTTCGGCGGCACCGTAGAAAACCAGACCGATGCCCATACCAGCAGAGAAGAGCATCGCAATCCATGATCCAGTTGAATACTCGGGTTTCGAATCTGGCTCCCCCAGCTTAATCTGCCCCATAGGGCTCAAAACAAAGAAGCCGCAGACAAATACAATAAGAGTTACAAGCAAGAGGTAGAACCAACCAAAGTTAGTTCCAATCAGTGACCTCCAATTTTCGGCAATTTGCCCGTAACCCGGTACAAAGCCCAGAGCCACTAATATTAATGAGATAATTAATGAACCAATAAAAACAGACGTATACTTGCGTGATTTCATGTCTCACCCTCCTAAAACGCTTAGGCACAAGTGTAACAAATCTCAAAGATTTTACAAAACCAAACATTTTAAACATATAAAAATAATTTAAATTATAGTCAATTAAATTAAATTTAAATAAAACACAGCCAACTGCATCAAAATAACTCAAAATCCTTAATCATTCTGTTATATTTTAGATATTATTATAATAATATTAGCCGTAGATCTATACCGAAAATCGCTAACTTTCCACATTTTTACAGAAAAATTTTAGGTACCGCCTATTGTGCTCCAAAGCTACATTCTCTTACCCTGAGGCAACTTTACGAACATCTGGTAGCATCATCAGAACCTCCATCGTTAGATCTTCTCCCGGAAATGTAGGGTCAATAACCTCGCGCCAGAACCTTAAATGCTCCTTATCCACCCGGTGCTCTGATTCTTCTACAGGTTGTGCTCCCTGCCCCTGTACGCTGTACCAGTACAAGTACATATGCCCATCACGAACCTCCGAAAAGATCGTTTCAACATACATTTTCTCGGGCGCTAAAGTCTGCTCAACGGAATCCATATTCTGGCGAAGAAAACGCATCCATTCTACAGCTCGCTCTTCTTGACCTTTTCGCACCCGAAATCTGGTGAGCTCAACCTGCATCAATATCAGCCTTTCTAAATATGGAATGAGAATATTTCTGTTCATGTTCGTAACATTACACAAAATGGTAGGCGCCTAGCGCACGAATACACGTATGCTAGACGCCTTTAATACGAATTACTGCTTAGCTATGCGTCAAAACGCGCAATTGCTGCAAACTCTTCAGCCTGAAGGGAAGCGCCACCTACCAGCACACCATCCACGTCTTCTTTCCCCATAATAGAGGGTGCAGAAGAAGACTTAACCGATCCACCGTAGAGAATACGAACCTTCTGAGCAACGTCTGCGGAGTAGAGCTTTTCAAATTCAGCACGTATAGCCGCAGACATTTCCTGCGCATCATCAGCAGTTGCGACCTTACCAGTGCCAATTGCCCATACAGGTTCATACGCAACCACGAGAGTTTCTGCTTGCTTGGCGCTCAAGCCTGCAATAGAACCGCGAAGCTGCTCAAGGGTAAAGTCCACATGAGTGCCAGCCTCACGAACTTCCAGAGCTTCACCAACGCACAGTACCGGAGTCAAATCATAGGTGTAAGCAGCCTGTACCTTAGCAGCGCATAGTTCATCACTTTCGTGATGGTAAGTGCGACGCTCAGAGTGTCCTACGAGAACGTATTTCGCACCAAGTTTTTGCAAAAAAGCACCAGAGATCTCTCCGGTATACGCACCGGATTCATGTACAGAAAGATCCTGACCGCCATACTCAATACTCAGTTTGTCACCTTCAATGAGGGTTTGTACGGAGCGAATATCGGTAAAAGGAGGGAATACCGCTACCTCAGTCTTTGTAAAATCAAAATTCGAATCATCAAGAGTCCATGCTAGCTTCTGAACCAACGTAACGGCTTCAGCATGGTTAAGATTCATCTTCCAGTTACCGGCGATCAGCGGTTTGCGCGACATATTTTTGCTCCAATCCCCCAAAAAATCAGGGTATAGATTCGGAAATTTCTATCTTCTATTTTAATGGTTTGATCACTCAAAAAACACTAAATGCTCTAGGTTTTATCTGGATTTTTAGGCTAGTCAGGCCTACTCCGAAAAGCTACAGATCAAGTTTCCAGGCGTTTGCCATTTGTTCTGTCTCCTGTATGAAGAATTCCCGAGTATTTTCCGACATGTTCTGCAGTATTAGAGCATCAAGTTCTTCTTCGTCGTAATCTTGAAACATCTCATGGTAATCAGTGTACGCATAACGATGCGCCATCACGATTGCTTCATGAGCGCTGTGGGCGAGGCTCCAGGCCTGTAGGGTATTTCCATTCTCAGCCAATGCTTCCTCATAACATATACGCGCATGGGTATACATCGCATAGGTCGCTACCATAAGCGGAGCAAAATTTCCTAGAGTATAGATATCCCACTGAGTCAGCAGCATTGTGAGGTAGCGCCGGTACGGTTCAAGCAAACAGCCCAAAATCTCTGTAAAGGTCTGTTCAGGAACATCCGATTGCACAAGATCCAGAAGGTAGAGCACAGTATCAGCGTCGTCAGCAAGAGAGTAATCTTCCAATGCTCTTATCGATATAGACTCTAATCTCGCGAGATATTCGAGTATATGAACGTACTGTTCATCGCCAGAAGTCTCCCGCAAAATTCTTACCACTTGACGAAAAGCAGTAACAAAATCCACATGCAGCAGTTGACTTTCCCGCGCACAGTCTGCATAGTTTTCAAGGGCAAGTACAAGATCTGAGGCGCCCGATTCATACGCGAGTGCTAGATTATAGAGTCCCGTTTCAGGTTGTGACTTAGCCTTTTGGGCAAGGTGCTGGGCGCGTACTATCGCTTCTTGGGCAACACGCTGTCCTGTCTTCAGAATGCTCTGGCGTTCTTCTACAGAAATAAGAAATGCGTCTGATGGAGCCATGACTACCGGGGAATCTATAACTGTTGGCATAATCTCTGGAATAATCTGCGCCGTATCTTGTGCACGTTCAGATAAGATACGTATCATCTCGTGTTTTTGTCCTGAGATATTAGTTGTAGTCCAGATATTATTCTGCAGACACCGGTAAGCAACTTTTACAATATCGTATGCAGCGTTATAACTCGGAAAATAATATTCGGCAAATTCTGGGTTTTGTGGGTTTATCTCCCACGCAGCGTTATAAGTGTAGTAGCTTAGGAGCGCTTGAGTAGTTTTTTGATGAAGCTCCGTCACGGTTTTCTCTAGATAACTCGGGAGCTCGTCCAGGTGATCTTCAAGGTCAGTTACTAGCGTCTGAATAATATCCCTAGATTTTTGTGCTTGCAGCATGGTGATAGTCAGTTTGTGGTCCCGATCAGCTGCTGAGTTTTCCCAAAAATCTGACAAATTATCGGCAGAGGCACCATACAAATAATCCGGATGTTCTGAAGCTGATGCGACTTTAGCTTCGTCTGCCTTCCGAGGTTCCTTTAGACTTTGAGCAGATACCTGTCTTTCTTGCCGCACTTCACGTTCATAGTCTGCGACTGTTGTAGCTTCGCGGGAACCAAAGTATTTAGAGAAAAATCCCATGGAATGCATCCTTGCGATGTGGGTTATGGCTATCTATCTATGAGCATATAGGAACGCACCCGGCACGTCCTTGAGGTTGAGAGCCGGGTGCGTTTTCCTAGCGGCAGCGCAATAAGAGTTATGCGCCTAGAGCGTCCAAACCTGGCAGGGTCTTACCCTCAATGTATTCGAGCGATGCACCGCCACCCGTAGAGATGTGTCCGAACTGTTTGTCAGCAAAGCCAAGGTTGCGCACAGCCGATGCAGAGTCACCACCACCAATGATGGAGAATGCATCAGACTCAACAATTGCTTCTGCAACGGCCTTCGTACCACCGGCAAAGGGAGCAATTTCAAAGACGCCCACCGGACCATTCCAGAAAATAGTCTTCGCATTCTTAATCTTCTCTGCGAAAAGCTCACGAGTCTTCGGTCCAATATCTAGACCTTCTGCTTCGGCGCCGAGTTTACCGCCGGTGAGATCCTCGACGGGGCGAATCTCAGTGTTAGCCTCTGCTGAGAAGTCATCAGCCCAGACAACATCAACAGCGGTCACGATTTCTGTTCCCTTCTTGGGAGCTTCTTCTAGGTAACGCGTTACAGTCTCAACTTGGTCTTTTTCAAGCAGGGAATTACCGACTTCGTAACCCTGCGCATAGGCGAAGGTATATCCCATGCCACCACCAATAAGAATGGAATCTGCCTTGCCAATCAAGTTGTCGATCACGGCAAGTTTATCAGAGACCTTCGCACCGCCCATGACGACGACGAAGGGACGCTCGGGATTATTAAGAGCCTTTGAGAGAACATCGACTTCCTTCTTAACAAGGTCGCCAAGGTACGCGGGCAGACGCTTCGCTACATCGTAAACTGACGCATGCTTGCGGTGAACAGCGCCGAATGCGTCATCCACATATGCGCCATTTTTACCGGTGAGAGCAACGAGCTCGTCTGCAAATGCACCACGCTCTGCATCGTCCTTAGAAGTCTCCCGAGCATCGTAACGCACGTTCTCAAGAACAAGGACTTCACCGTCTTTGAGGTCCGCAGCCTTCGCCTTTGCGTCCTCACCCACAAGATCTGCCGCTACCTTTACAGGTACGGATGCAAGCTCGGCAAGGCGCGCAGCCGCAGGGGCAATCGAATACTGGGGATCTACCTGACCCTTGGGGCGCCCAAGATGCGCGGTTACAATAACGCGAGCACCAGCTTTAGCCAATTTTTCAATAACAGGCAGGGATGCACGCACACGGCCGTCATCGGTTACCACGCCGTCTTTTAGGGGAACGTTAAGATCGGAACGAACCAGCACGTAACGTCCCGTTACACCTTCATCAAGCAGCTCTGCAAGTGCCTTAGCCATGGGAAATTCCTCCTACATTAGTGGGGATGTGTGTATTTTCAATAATACAGAATTCTGGTGGTCACATAGCCGTAAGTCTGCTGAAATGACCATTTTTAGCCTAGTTCGGCGCGGATGGTGGTTTAGGCAAATTCTACCGATATCCCAGACATACACGCCTTGTTCTTTACTTCGTGGTACAAGAAAACCCCAACTCTACGGTAAAAACATGCTGTAGAATTGGGGTTCTCCTCGTCAGCTCGTAAAGTAGCTATCCTTGCGCAGATAGGCTTAGAGAGAAGCCACGACCTTGTTGGTAAACATTACCAAGCGGGATACATAACCATACTCATTGTCGTACCAAGCGATAACCTTCACTTGGTCGCCAATAACCTTGGTCAGCGGCGCATCGAAGATAGTGGAGATTCCTTCGCCCTCAATGTCCTTCGATACGATGGGATCCTCGCTGTACTTGATGATGCCCTTCATCGGACCCTCGGCTGCAGCCTTCAGAGCCGCATTAACTTCTTCCTTAGTAACCTCGCGGGATGCGGTGAAGGTAAGGTCGGTAATGGAGCCGGTAATGGTAGGAACGCGAACTGCGAAACCGTCCAGTTTACCCTTGAGCTCGGGAAGCACGAGGCCAACTGCTGCTGCCGCACCGGTGGAGGTGGGAACCATGTTGACAGCTGCTGCACGTGCACGGCGTAGGTCGGAGTGGGGAGCATCCTGCAGACGCTGGTCAGCAGTGTATGCGTGGATAGTAGTCATCAGACCCTTTTCAATACCAAAGGAATCGTTGAGAACCTTTGCCAAAGGAGCCAGGCAGTTGGTAGTGCAGGATGCATTGGAGACAATGTGGTGGTTCTGCGGATCGTACTGCTCGTCGTTCACGCCCATCACGAAGGTACCGTCAATGTTCTTGCCGGGTGCAGAAATAATAACCTTCTTAGCGCCGGCATCAATGTGCGCCTGTGCTTTTGAACCTTCGGTGAAGAAACCGGTAGACTCAAGCACAACATCTACGCCGAGGTCCTTCCAAGGAAGATCTGCGGGATTGCGCTCAGCAAGGATCTTAATTTCCTTGCCGTCGACAACCAGTACATCATCCTTGACCTCTACGTCGACCCCCAGGCGACCCATAATGGAGTCATACTTAAGTAAGTTGGCAAGAGTCTTCGGGTCGGTAAGATCGTTGATTGCTACGATCTCAAAGCCCTCAGCCTCAGCGCGCGCGGCGCGGAAGAAAGTGCGGCCGATGCGACCAAAACCGTTGATAGCTACGCGTACAGTCACTGGAGTATCTCCTTGTCAGTGCATTGAGTTTGACGGACTAGAGCCATTGTTCATGGGTCTCATGCAAGAGTCTCTAGAGTCTTTCGTCTCACGCTGGTTGCGTGTCCGCCGGTATTGTTATAATCGTACCTTAGTTTATGTGCGTTTGGGTGTGTTTTTATCAGGTATTTTTGTGATTTACATTACGAAATTGACCAAAAACTCTTTGTTTTCTGTTGTTTTACGTTGAATTCAGCGGCTCTTTATGTTGGGATATGGTTATAGCTACTCAAACGCAACTGATGTCAAACTAAGAAAAAATATACATAAAGACTTTATAGTTAGATCCTTCTCTTCTATGAAAGAGCGCACGACCCCACGCGCCACCGCATCACAGTAGTATTAGCTTGCCTATAAAAATTTTTTGCGCAACAGAAGGGCGGGTTATCTGTAGAGAGTTCAGATAACCCGCCCTTGACACGACAATTACTTATGAAGACTTCGGGAGTTCAGTTCCAGGAATCCCCAGTTCCTTTGCACGTTTATCGGCCATGACTAGCAAACGACGAATACGTCCAGCGATCGCATCCTTCGTCAGAGGAGGATCTGCCATACGTCCCAGCTCGTCCAAAGAGGCTTGCTTATTCATGGCACGCAGCTCGCCCGCATAACGCAGATGATCTGGAACATCGTCTCCTAGGATCTCCAAAGCACGTTCTACACGGGCACCCGCAGCCACAGCTGCCTGAGCAGAACGACGCAGATTTGCATCATCAAAGTTTGCCAGACGGTTCGCGGTCGCCCGAACTTCCTTACGGGTACGCTGCTCGCGCCACGCTTTAAGGGCGTCCTGAGCCCCCATACGCTCCAAAAGCCGGGCTATAGTCTCGCCATCGCGAACCACAACACGATCCACTCCACGAACCTCACGCGCTTTAGCAATAATTTCCAAACGCCGGGCCGCTCCCACAAGAGCAAGCGCTGCTTCCGGCCCCGGGCATGTAAATTCGATTGCTGATGAGCGACCAGGTTCTGTGAGCGATCCATGTGCCAAGAAAGCACCACGCATGACCGCTTCGGCGTCCTGAATGGAGCCATTGACAACAGCAGGCGGCAGCCCCCGCACCGGGCGGCCGCGCAAATCTAAAAGACCGGTTTGTCGAGCAAGGGCTTCTCCCCCGGCGTCAACACGCACTATATAACGCCCGCCGCGGCGTAAACCGCCACCGCTGACGCTCGTTATCTCAGCCTCATGCCCGTATATTTCAGCAATGGTTTGCTGCATGCGTAACGCGGTCTGTTCGGAATCAACTTCTGACTCAACAACAATCCGCCCAGAAACGATGTGCAAACCACCAGTAAAGCGCAGAATAGTCGAAATTTCCGCCTTACGTACTGATGCTTTGCTCGTTTCGTATCTGGCCAGCTCATCCTTAACGAGCGCGGTAAGAGCCATTGTTGTTCCTTCCCACCGTGAGGTTCGTATGATGTGATGTGCTGATAATGCACTCAGCTATGCTACACGCTCTACTTAGAGAAACGGTTTATCTTGAGGTGGCATAAATAGAAAATAAATTCCACGCTCCTTACCTCTAAAACTTGAACGAAAATAGTTCGTGATAAGCCGCTGCAAGTTTCAGAGGATTATGTACATTGTTTTCAGCTGATGCTCGTACGGGTGCCCACATCACACGCGCTCCCATAGATTCTGATTCTCGTTCCAGTTCACTACGTACAGACTTGGGTGTTTCGTCATCAGCAATGACCGCGTCCAATCGAAGACTCGGGGCGTATCGTTTCAAGAGTGCTAAATGTGCGGCTGGGGTGAATCCAGCGGTTTCTTCGTCATCCGAAAGATTCATAACCACACAGCGCATAGCTTCTGTACGGCAGATAGCATCGCGCTGTGCTTCTAACAGCAAGTGCGGCAAAACGGAGGTGCGCCACGACCCTGGGCCTAATATTACCCAATCGGATTCCTCAATAGCGGTTAGCGCTTCCGGACATGGGCGCGCGTCTTTGGGAGTAAGCCCAATATCGTGCACTTGCTTTTCTTTTGAGAGGTTAACCTGCCCGCTAATACGCACCCGTTCGATGCCACCGCCAGCATGTTCCCGTAGCACCGTACCATAAATCACCATAGGATCCAATGCCATAGGAAGCACCCGACCACGGGCGTTGAGCAGAGCTCCCGCCCAGTCAAGCCCGGCAACAGGGTCTTCGAGAAGCTGCCAGAGCGTCGTAATAAGCAGGTTTCCAAGGGCGTGATATTCAAGAGGAAACTCATCATTATACCCCTCGGGCGCGCTAAAACGATGCTGCATAACGTCTCGCCACGTTCGCCCCCAATCGGTATCATCGCAAAGGGCCGAGAGAGCCATACGTAAATCTCCCGGAGGAAGTACGCCCATCTCTTTACGCAGGCGACCCGATGAGCCTCCGTCATCGGCAACTGTTACTACAGCCGTTAGATCTGTTGTGACATGCCGAAGCGCGGACAGCGAACCGTAAAGCCCATGCCCACCCCCCAAAGCTGTTACTTTGGTAACGCGGTGAGTACTTTTAAGAAGCCGTAAAGCCTGAGTTGGTAACGCGGGTAGTTTCGGGATTCCCTGGGTGTCAGAGCCGACAGGCAGATCAGGTGAATGACCGATGCGTACCATTACTCACGCCCCTTATCACGATGTAATACGTGTACGTTAACTTCAGGGAACGCGCTCAGGCGCCGAGCGATTTCTTCCGTGACAGCGACCGAGCGGTGTTTCCCGCCGGTGCATCCTATAGCGATGGTGGCGTAGTATTTTCCTTCGCGACGGTACCCTTCCAGAACCGGACGCAGAGCTTCCAAGTAGTTGCTGATAAATTCCTCAGTCCCAGAGTTACTGAGCACGTAGTCACGTACTGGGGCATCCTGTCCGGTGAGCGGACGCAATTCAGGAATCCAGTGCGGGTTTGGAATAAAGCGCATATCTGCCATGAAATTTGCGTCTGTGGGTGATCCATGTTTGAACCCAAAGCTCATGACAGTAAGGTTAAGTTTTTTATCCGGTCCGTCAGCAAACATCTCGCGTACTGTACGTGCAAGCTCGTGCACGTTCATGCCCGTGGTATCAATCGTGCGGTCAGAGGCGAGTCGAAGCCCCTCGAAGAGGGAACGTTCGGCACGTATACCGTCAAGTACGCGACCTTCTCCTTGAAGCGGATGGGGGCGACGCTGTGCCTCATAGCGAGCCACGATAGTTTCATCTTTGGCGTCTAGAAAGAGCATCGAGAAATCAACGTCAGATTTGCGAAGAGTTTCAATAGCCGCTGGTAAGTCGTCGAAAACCGCGCGGGCTCGTACGTCAATCCCCAGTGCAACCTTCGGAACTTTGGCGCCGTCCTGCGTAACGAGTTCCGCGATCGATTCCAGCATTTGTGGCGGAATATTATCAATCACATACCAGCCCTCATCCTCAAGGACATTAGCAACAGTGCTACGACCTGCGCCTGAAATACCGGTAATTACCAATATCTGGGGTTTTTGCGATTTATTTAGCAATTCGTCACTCATTATGCAGTTTCTCCTTTGATACGAATTGTCTTTAGTTCTCCATCATACTAGACAACCCCTTATGGCGGACGGCTATCTGTGCATAAATACCCGGGGTGCTGCCTCAGGCAGTTTCCTTTTGGTTGAGGTGGTCATGCACTTTTTGCGCGAGCGCAGGTCCTACCCCTGAAACCTGTTGGAGTTCTTTAATCGAGGCGTTCCGTACTTTAGCAACCGACCCAAAATGTTTAATAAGCGCCGCACGCTTGACACTGCCTAGTCCGGGCACAGAGTCCAAAGCAGAAGCCACCATAGCTTTACCTCGTTTTGCGCGGTGGAAGGTAATAGCAAAACGGTGTGCCTCATCGCGAATACGCTGCACAAGGTATAGCGCTTCAGAGGTGCGGGGCAGAATCACTGGGAAATCATCGTCAGGTAACCACAGCTCTTCGAGACGCTTTGCGATACCTACCACGTAGATATCCTCAATGCCGAGGTTACTCAGGGCGGACTGGGCGGCTGCAACTTGAGGTGGACCGCCATCAACTAAGACCAGATTAGGCGGATACGCGAATTTAGCTGGTTCTTGTGCCGAGCTATCCGCCGCAACTTCTCCCGAGGACAAAGGTGCTTCCGCACGTTGCTGCTGCTCGGCGAGATAGCGTTTAAATCGCCTGGTGATGACGTCATACATACTGGCGGTGTCGTCACGAGCAGCATCCCCTGTGATCGAGAATTTACGGTAGGCACTTTTGCTGGGCATGCCGTCTTCAAAGACCACCATAGAGGCTACCACGTTAGTACCTTGCACATGGGAAATGTCGTAGCATTCTATGCGCATGAGCGGGTCCGGTAGTTCTAAGACTTCTTGGAGCTCCACGAGCGACGCTGAACGGGTGGTAATATCCCCAGCACGACGGCTCTTGTGCAGGGTCAGGGAATGTTGGGCGTTCTCGGCGACCGTTTTCATCAGCGCCGCTTTATCGCCGCGCTGCGGTACTGCAATATCGACTTTGGCACCACGCACACCTGATAGCCATTCCTGAAGCTGCTGGGTATTCTCCGGCATAGTAGGAACTAAAATCTGTCGAGGGATCTCATGTTGTGTAGCGTCTAACCCGGAATCCTCGTCGAAAGCTGCAGCGCTAGCAATATTTGCCGCCATTTCACCATAAACCTGAACGAGAAGCTGCTCTATCAGCTCGGTTTCACCACCATCGTTAACCTTCTCAACGATCCAGCCACGTTGGCCTCGAATACGCCCACCGCGCACGAAGAACACCTGCACTGATGCCTCTAACTCGTCCTGAGCAAAGGCGAAAAGATCAGCATCAACAGAGTCCGATAAAACCACGGCGTTACGTTCAAATGCCTTTGTTAACGCGGTAATATCGTCACGTAATACAGCTGCACGTTCGAAGTCCATATCGGCTGCAGCTTTTTTCATACGTCGGGTAAGCTGGGTAATAAATTTTTCGGCACCCCCTGCCATGAAACGGCACAACCCATCCGCTAGTTCACGGTGTTCTTCGGGGCTCACACGCCCTACACACGGTGCTGCGCATTTATCGATATACCCTAAAAGACACGGGCGTCCCGAAGCCTCGGCACGTTTAAAGACTCCCTCCGAGCAGGTACGCACCGGGAATACGCGCAGAAGCGCATCTAAAGTTTCACGAATAGCCCACACTTGTGAGTAAGGACCAAAGTACCGCACACCTTTTTTACGATCACCGCGCATGATCTGCGCTCGCGGGAATTTATCACGCATTGTGACTGCAAGGTAGGGATAAGATTTATCGTCGCGGAACGCTATGTTAAAGCGGGGTTTGTATTCTTTGATCCAGGTGTATTCAAGCTGTAGAGATTCCAGCTCGCTGCCAACCACCGTCCATTCCACGCTGGCGGCAGTATGCACCATAGCGTAGGTTTTCGGGCTCAGCCGTTCTGGGGCTACGAAATAGCTGCTCAGTCGGTTGCGCAGGTTTTTTGCTTTACCCACGTATATAACTCTGCCGTGGGAATCACGAAAACAGTATACACCGGGGTGCGTTGGGATATCGCCGGAGGCTGGGCGATAGCTCTGGGGATCTGCCACGAACGCTCCTCACGGTGTAGTACTGAAAAATAACCACGCATCCATAATCAGGATGCGCGGTTAAGTGTACTCGTTTTTAGACTGGCAAGCGCTACCCTGCGTCACGCTCGGCGGAGGGCGAAACGTTGTATTCGTCCTTCCGGGCTTGGCCCGAGAGCTGAGCGATAGCATCCATGATGTGGTCGGTGGTCTGACGGCGCTGTTTACCAGTCATTTTCTCGCCGGTCTTCTCAAAATGCATGGGTTCCCCCACGCGGATGGTAAACCGGTGAGGGTAAATCATATTTGAGCCGGGCTTCTGCAGACGTTCGGTTCCGATAAGACCCACAGGAACTACTGGTGCTCCAGTCATATGGGCTAGCCAGGCTACACCAATTTTGCCGCGGTATAAAAACCCGTCACGAGATCGTGTACCTTCAGGGTAGATACCGAAGACTTTACCCTCTTCAAGTTTTTCAAGAGCTAGATCGAGTGCTTTAAGGGATTCCGAACGGTCGGAGCGGTTCACGGGGATAATGTCTACGGCTTCAAAAAAGGCCTTCATGGCCTTGCCTCGAATACCCGGTGTATTTACGTACTCCGCCTTCGCGAGGAATGCTACTCGGCGGGGCATCATAGCGGAGATAATAATGGAGTCGAGGAAGGATAAATGGTTAGATGCCACAATTACGGGCCCCTTCTTTGGGAAATGCTCAAGCCCGGTCACCCGTGCCCTGAATACAGTGCGCAGTAGCCCCGTTACTACTTTTTGCCCTGCCTTGTACGCCAGCATGTCCGAACTCCTTATGGTTCTGGTGGTTTTCTCCGTTCTTTATTATTCCATACGGATTTTATAGGCTTGACGCTTGTAGTAACTTTTTCGGGATCAGCAAAGATATTATGAAAACCTATGAAGTGTTTTCTTTACTTTCTTATTATTTCAAGCAGATGCATATTCTTAAGGAACCCCACCAGGATTAGAGTACAAAAATCTTGCTTAATTCTTAGGTAAGCCTCACCTAAAAATAAAAATGAGGTACTAAATTATATCAAACAATACACAACATGAGAACTATTCTTACTTTACCTGTGTAATTTCTTTCATAATAATGACACCGTGTCTGTAAACTTTCTAAATTCGTATTCGTAATGCAAGAATAAAACTAAGTGCCCCTGTGGGTTTCCTAATTATGGGGATGCTTGCCGCGAGCACTAACAAAAATCAATCCACGCACACTGGAGACACATCAAAATGGCTAAGAAAACCGTAACGCGCGGGGAGATCGCCAAGATCACCCGCCGCACGGATGCAGTCGGTGCCTATGCTGGAAAAGGCTGGGTACAGGCTGTAGCGTTTGTGATGCTCTTGGGCTTTACCATCATGGCCGTCTTGGCGATGCGCACCTACGCGCTCTCTATGCCGCTCCCCGATAAGATCGTCGGCAATGACGGTAAAGTTATCGCAACTGCTGAGCAGATTCAGCATGGCCAGGAGCTCTATCAGAGCCGCGGTTTGCAGCAGTACGGCTCCGTTCTGGGTCACGGTGCGTACATCGGTCCGGACTTCACCGCAGAATACCTGCGCAAGACCACCGATGCCGCCGTTGATAAATACCGCTCAGAAGGCAAGCAAGAACCGCGCGAAATCGTTAAAAACGAGTGGCGTCACGAGAATAAATACGACGAACCCAGCAAAACCCTTACCTGGACCGAAGGACAGACCAAGGGTTTCAGCTTGATGACAGACCACTACAAGGACACCCTTACCCGTGGTGATACTTCCTTAGGTCTTTTTCCTAACGCTATTAAGAGCGACGAAGAACTGCACGATTTGACGGCATTCTTTGGGTGGACGGCATGGGCGTCGGCCGCCGAGCGTCCTAACCAGGATTACACCTACACCAATAACTGGCCCGCAGAACCAAACGTTGATAATAAACCTACTGCAGACCTCATGGTTTGGTCGGCTCTATCGCTCATCGCCCTCATTGGCGGTACCGGCTTGTTGTTTGCCATATATGGTCGTTGGTCGCGCACCATCGGTTGGCACGGCGAAGAAGCCCCAGTCCTTGACTTCCGGCAGCCGGATGAAGTTAAGCTCACCCCCTCCCAGAAGGCAGCTGGACTCTTCTTCATCACGATTATTGTTCTATTCCTCCTGCAAGCCTTGGTGGGCGCTCTCACCGAGCACTATCGCGTTGAAATAGACGGGTTCTTCGGTATCAATATGGGTGAGCTACTGCCCTACACCGTGTCTCGAACGTGGCACGTACAGCTCTCCCTCTTCTGGACGGCTGCGGCGTTCCTAGCTGGTGGTATCTTCATTGCCCCGCTTATTACCCGCAAAGAGCCGAAGAAGCAAGGTCTACTCACCGTCGTCCTCTTCGTGGCCGTGGTTATTGTGGTGCTCGGTTCGCTCCTCAACGAATGGTTCTCGCAAAAGGGCTGGATACCCGAGAACACTATCTTTGCGCAGCAGTGGGAGTACCTTGATCTGCCGCGTTTCTTCCAGATTCTGCTCACCGCTGGTATGTTCATCTGGATTGTCATTGTTTGGCGTACCCTTAGCTCACGCCTCAAGAGCGGGAAGAAAACCTCCATGCCTTGGTTGTTCCTCTTCTCAGGTCTGGCAATTCCGATGTTCTACGCCGTGGGTATGCTCGCTGGTCAGCGCACCCATTTCTCAGTCGCCGAGTTCTGGCGCTTCTGGGTGGTGCACCTGTGGGTTGAAGACTTCCTCGAACTCTTCACCACTGTGATGGTTGCTTACGTCTTCGTACTCTTGGGTGTGGTGCGCGAGCGCATCGCTATCTCCATCATCATGATGGATGCAGTGCTCTACTCCGCCGGTGGTGTGGTTGGTACTATGCACCACACCTACTTCGCTGGTACTCCTTCGGAACAGATGGCATTCGGTGCGTTCTTCTCGGCAGCAGAGGTTATTCCGTTGACCTTCCTGACTGTTGAGGCGTGGGGCTTCATGCAGTTGGGGGCTCGCCAGTACTCCAACCGCACCAAGCCGTTCCCGCATCGTTGGGCTGTGATGTTCCTTATTGCTGTAGGCTTCTGGAACTTCTTGGGCGCAGGTGTCTTCGGCTTCCTGATCAACCTGCCGGTTGTTTCGTACTACGAAATCGGCACCGCACTCACCGCAAACCACGCGCACGGCTCTATGATGGGCGTGTACGGTATGTTGGCACTGGCCTTCGCGGTGTTCGCGTTGCGTTACCTGATTCCTGAGAATAAATGGCCTGAGAAGGGGCTGAAGTTCTCATTCTGGGCCTTGAACATCGGCCTGATCTGGATGGTCTTCATTTCGCTTCTGCCGCTGGGTGTTGCTCAGTTGTATAAGTCCGTGGGTGAAGGCTACTACGAGGCCCGTTCCTTCGCGTTTATTCACGATGGTTCAACTGTGATTATGGACTGGCTACGCTTACCGGGCGACGTGATCTTCTTGGCTGGTATCATGCCGCTGCTCAAACTCGCATGGTTGGGTATAACTTCGTACTTCTCACAGAAGAACAAGGAAACCGTTCTGGAGCTCCCCGAGCCGCCGCTATACGAGTTGGTGGATGACGAGCGTATTGCCGAGTTTGCGGGTGCTAAGGCTGCTGACGAGCTTCCCGAACAGACCAGTCCGTACCGTAGCGATCGTCGAGGCTGACTATCATGCCTGAGCAAATTGCCGGAGTGTCCCTGATGGTGTGGCTATCCAGCGTTTATGCGCTGGGGCTAGTCGCCGTCGGGTGGGGCTTCGATATTCTTGCTAAGCGCACAAGCCAACGTTTCGTGGCATCCCGGACTTTCGGGTTCACCTACCACGAGAGTAACGATGCGTGGCTCTGCCCCAAGGATCAGTGGCTATGGCCGGTAGCGTTTGATACGGATAATCGTGTGATGCGCTACCGCGCCAAGCCGAGCGTGTGCAATACCTGTCCTATTAAGGACACTTGCACCGTCTCGTCTAATGGGCGTGAACTTACGCGTGAAGTTGATGAGTGGCCTTACTCGGAGTCGGGTAAGTTCCATCGCGGTCTTGCCGTGACGGTTGCGCTTTTCGGTCCTATTATCGTGGGTGCTACGGCTCTGGCCTGGCATGCTCCCTTGGAGCTGCTGGTGGAAGCCGCCGTTATTGTGGCTTGCTTGTCACTCACCTATCCCCTAGCCATCAAGCTCATCAAATCGCCTGAGAACTTTGTGGCAGATCCTAAACATATTCCTGGGTCTACTGCGGATGAATCGGTGGCGGTTAAGATGGATAGGTTTGCCGCTAAGTGGGGCGGTATTGGCAATGAGCGTAAGCGCCGCACCGACGATGCTCGTAAGCAGATAATCTCTGCTGCAACTTTGCCTGTGCGTTCTTCGCAGATTGATCCTGATCGTCCGGCGTGGAGCGGCGAGGGGACTTCTACCCCACGTCTGCATAAAACTACCGCAGAGGTTATTCAGGAGCAGAATCTCGAAGAAGTCTCTCGTTAGTGTGAGGATGCGCGCCCCGGTTTCTAAGGTACCGTCGTTGATAAATCGGTAACCTAGAGATCGGGGTGCGTATTGTCACCGCATCTAGATTTTTTCTCAGCACGCATCTACACAGGTCATTCCTACTGACCGTTACCAACATATTTTTAGAGGACATGATGGATTCTCTTACCGTTCTTTCGATTGTTATTCCGATTCTTGTAATCGTCGCTTTTCTGATTATTCGTACCCTTCGGGTCATCCCTGAATATCAGCGCGGTATTTCTTTCCGCTTCGGTCATCTGCGTTCCGAGCTGAAACCTGGTATTAACCTGGTGGTTCCGCTCATCGATTCTCTGCAGCGCGTGGACATGCGTGTGATTACGCTGACCATTCCCCCGCAGGAAGTTATCACAAAAGATAACGTTCCTGCGCGCGTGAACGCGGTAGTACTTTTCCGTGTGATTAGTGCAAAAGACGCCGTACTTGAGGTCGAAAACTACCCGATCGCTACTTCTCAGATCGCTCAGACTACACTACGTTCACTGCTGGGGCGTGTGGATCTTGATACTTTGCTGGCGCATCGTGATGATTTGAATGCAGATTTGCAGAGCATTATTGATTCACGCACCCGCCCGTGGGGTATTAAAGTCGAGCTGGTTGAGATCAAGGATATTGAGATTCCTGAGGCCATGCAGCGCGCAATGGCTCGTGAGGCTGAGGCTGAGCGTGAACGCCGCGCCAAGATCATTTCGGCACGTGGTGAGCTTGAGGCTTCATCTCAACTTAAGGAGGCTTCTGACATTCTCAGTGATTCACCGGCTTCGTTACAGTTGCGGTATTTGCAGACTCTCTTGGAGTTGGGCGCTGATCAGAATTCGACGGTTGTTTTCCCGCTTCCGCTGGATATTGTGGGACCGCTTATGGGGGCTTTGAAGGGTGCTTCTCACGAAGAAAAGTAACAGCATCCTTCGATAAATATCACAGAATTATCCGGAACAGTTCTTTCCTACAGACTCGGGGAATATAGCTTGTTCCGGATATTTCTTTAACCTATTCACCTCAGGGCGTAGAAATCGTGAAAATAAGCAAGGAACCTAGCAGCTCTACTTGAGGCTCGATATATTGGATTCCTAACTTTCCTGTTTATCGCACACAGATTGGATTTATCATGTCAAAGATTCTTGTTATTTCAGGTCACCCGAACCTGCCAGATTCCACTGCAAATAAGACGGTTCTTGATGCTGTAAAAAACCATTTTGGCGATGCGATAAACATGCGTGAACTCGACAAGCTGTACGTGAATGGTAAATTCGATGTTCCAGCCGAGCGGAAGGCACTCGCGGAAGCAGATATCGTGGTGCTTCAGTTCCCTGTGTACTGGTATTCGGTGCCGGGTTTGTTGAAACAGTGGATTGATGACGTTTTCGAGTATGGCTTTGCATACGGTCCGCAAGGCACGGCGCTGCGCGGTAAGAAGCTCTTGATTTCTGCGACTGCGGGAGCTCCCGAGAATATGTACCGTGATGCTTTGCCGTATGAGCTCACAACCACATACGCCGATTTTGGGAATACTGCCGCTTTCACGGGTATGGAGTTGGAAGAACCTATTTTCAGCTACGGCGCATCAAGTGATCCGGGGAATACCGCAGCGGTACGGGCTATTGGTGAGAATCATGGCACCAAGCTCATCGCCAGGTTAGAATCCTTGCGGGCTTAGTATATTGCGGTTGCTATTTTCTTTTTCGGCGCCATCGCATTAGGTATTTGTCATGCATTTTATGGGTAATGTTGTGCATCGTACACCTTCTGGAAAACTAAAAGCTTGTTAGCAGTATGTATTAGATTCGGCATAATGTTCACAGGCAGACATAGGGAATAGCGTGCTAATATACGAAGGTGGCAAACTTGAGCTTATACTTGAATCAGCACTCACAAGCTCATGATTCTGATGTTTAATAGATTGGATGACTATGTCTAATATCCTGATTATTTCGGGGCACCCTGACCTTACGACTTCTAACGCTAACAAGGCTATTCTTGATGCCGTGCGGGCACGGTTCGGCGATAACGTCAAGATTCGTGAGCTCGACAAGCTGCGTGTAAACGGTAAGTTTGACGTACCTGCTGAGCAGAAGGCACTTGTGGAAGCAGACGTCATCGTTCTGCAGTTCCCGGTGATGTGGTATTCAATTTCTTCTCTGCTGAAGCAGTGGATTGACGACGTTTTCGAGTACGGCTTCGCGTATGGAGAAAACGGCACTGCTTTGCAGGGTAAGAAGCTTCTGATCTCAGCAACCGCTGGCGCTATTGAAGATGTCTACCGCACTATGCTGCCACGCGACGTATCTGCCACGTTGACCGAGTTTGAGAACACCGCAGCGTTTACCGGTATGCCTCTTGAGGAGCCGCTATACAGCTACGGCACCACTGGCGACCCCGATAACCCTGCTGTTGCTCGCGCCATCGGTGAGGATCACGGCAAGCGCCTGATTGAGCGTCTGGAGGCGCTGGGGGCATAGTCCCTTCTACCTACCTGCTAAAAAGGCTCTTTATCCAAATCAAGCGGTGAAAAATACGCTTTATTTGGATAAAGAGCCTTTTTTACTTTTTCGCGTGGGGGCCGGACGGTGTGATTTTACCGCAACGCTCTATGAGCCTGGTCGAAGAAGTCACGTTCATATAGGCATGCGCTCATATATGCCTGAGCGGCGGCAACACGCTGACTGGGGGAAGCCTGCTCAAATGCTTCCTCAACAACCGCCACGCAGCGGCGCACATCTGCAGCAAACTCTTCGCCGCCATACACCGAAATCCAGGAATTATACGGATGTTCCTCGTGGGTTTTCTCCAAAAGCCGGTAACCGATCTCAAGGTACAGCCAGTAGCATGGAAGCGCCGCAGCTGCACCCACCACATAATCCTCACCAGCAGCAGTAGCACGTAAAAAGTTCGTGTACCCCATTGTCACTGCCGAAGGCGCACCACGCCGAATACCACCCTGCTCCGCAGGAATAGCGGGATGCGCCGCCAACCATTCATCGTGCAAAAGCGATTCCTCAACAATTGCCGCCTGGGCACCCGCAGCCCAATGCACCTGACCTTGCGGTGAGGTGGCACGTGCCGCAAGAGTAGCTAAGGCGCGAGAATACTGGGCAAGGTACTGCGCATCTTGGTCTAAATAGAAGCCGAATAAATCCTCGTCAAGCGTGCCGTCGCCCAGCCCGCGAATAAAGGGCAAATCGAGAATGTCACGCCAAATATCACCGGTAGCTTGCCACAGGACGGCGGTCCACGGACCCGCCGGAGTTACCTTCGGCTCTGGGGATTTCCGCTGCGCGGGTTTCACCAAATTCTTGGGACTCTCGCCCGTAAGATTTTTATCAGCGTATAAGTGCTCCCACGGCTTCGTATCAGCTGCATGCTCCAAACGGCGAGCACGTGCCTGATGATCAACCGGTCCATGACCCTGCCCGCTGCCCACGTGCAGTTCCTCACCAGCGATAATAGCTTCGTTGAGCCACCGGGTGCTCCATGCCAGCGCGTTCGTGAGTACTCGTACACTCAGCTCATTATTGCCATTCACAAGAGCAAATCCAAGGCGGGTAGCAAGACTTGATGAGAGTGAGCACCCGGTGCCGTGGGTATTCTTTGTCTGGATGCGGGTGACAGCTACATGTGTATGAGTTCCATTAGGGAAAACAGCCGAATTTCCGGCGTCCTCCCCCGTCAGGTGACCGCCCTTAACAATCACGATCGTGCCAGTGCTCCCCGCAAGCTGAGCCGCCTGGTTGTGCGCTTCCTCCAAAGTCTGGGCAGGGTTGCTCTCACAGAGCACCGCGAGTTCGGCAATATTCGGAGTGATAACATCTGCCTGCGCCACCAATTCGCGCAGTGCCTGCTCGGCGTCTTGACTAATCAGGCGATCGCCGCTGGAGGCAACCATCACCGGATCAAGTACCACCACTGGTACCGGATGTTCTGCAAGCCAGGTCTTGACGGTAGTGATAGTTTCAACATCGCCGAGCATACCAATTTTAACGGCATCCACAGTCACATCGTCGAAAACTGCCGCAAGCTGTTCCTGTAAAAACTCGGTAGGTGGAGCAAAAATGCTGCGAACCCCTTGTGTATTCTGTGCGACAAGCGCGGTTGTGGCGCACATACCGTAACCACCGCTTGCGGCAATAGACTTGAGATCGGCCTGGATTCCAGCACCGCCTGTAGGGTCGGTTCCGGCAATGGAAAGCACGCGAGGTGTAGATGTGTTTAATAGCGTCATAGCTATAAGTCTCCTTGGAATGGGCGTGGTATCGCTGCAAACGCACCACGCTATCTAGATAATGATGAATCGGGTGTTTCAGAAAGAAGGTTAAGGCTGCTCTGCCACAGTTCGATATCCCTTCGCTAGTTCTAACTAGAGCAGGTTCAATGGGTATATCTCAGCTCCAGACAACAGCGCCGTGCTGTGTATCCGTTACAAAATGGAGCACCCCATATCGCGTTTTCACTGTAGCATATACTGTTGGGCTCAATAGGTTCACGGACTTTATGTGTCATTGCCGTGCACATATCTCTAAGTTTTGGTAATTTTCAAACTCTTATAAAGTAATATTTCTTATTCTTGACATGTAACAGTACTGTTGAAAAAGGGTCGCGCTCCCCTGCGGCCTGCTGTATATTCACCCAACCACGAAAGTTCACTGATGAACATTCCTGCCCTTAGGCACAACAGTGTGCCTCAAAAAGTCCTCAACCGTCGTGCCCTGATAGCCTTCGCATCGGGGATCTGCGTTACTGAGTTCCTGACCGCTTGCGGAGAGCAAGCACATGAGACAGCACCTGCTCGTGCCGAAACATCCAACACCACAGACGGTAGCTCTAGCCCACATGGTACCGAATCTGCCTTACCTGAGGCACAGGCGCATCCGACCTTCACTAAGGGTTATTCTGGTGGCTCTGAAGCGCCCAAAGGTGAGTACCGTCCCGCAGACGAAAAAGGACCCGCGCAGAACGTCCCCAAGCCCAAAAAGCCCGAAGATATTGGGATTGAGACACCGGAGGCGCTTTTTCACTTTATTCAGTATTGGAACGACCTGCGGAACTATGCTATACAGACTGGAGACGTACAACCATATGCTGACTATACGTCTGAAGGTTATAAAGAAGAGGAAGAGATTGCCAACTATGTCTATAGGCTCTACCAAAAGGGAGGATGGGCAGTTGGTGGTACTAGAAAACTCACCTTTGACCCGTCCACTCTGATATCGCCAAGCGATCACGTTTACCTCATCATCGGAAATATTATCGCTAACGACGTCGTCTACTTAGATAACGAAGACTATAAGACCCATACCTATCCCTTGTCCGAACAAAATAAGAACACTATCGAGTTCGGTATCGTTTTCAAATCAACTGGTCACTGGGCATTTGCTGGGATGGAAAAAGTTGAGCTCAAATAAGAAACGCGTTTTTTGCGCTATAACAGTAATTTTCTTCTGTACAGTGTCATACTCTTCTTCTGCTGCAAACGACTATTCAGGCAATATCCACGGAGGTAAACTCACGGTTAAGGGAACCTCGTCTTCCAGCAATTCACAACAGCCTAACGAACCTCATACGGTACCTCAACAAAGTAATGGATATCGAGATACTGACGCGAAGCAAGGTATCGCCGATACAGGCTCTAACGCTCCCGCAACCGTGAGTAGTGTAGGAAATACCTTCGATGTCTACAATGGCAATGCTTCTAAAGATGCGCCCTGTCTCTACCAAGGGAAACCCGGTAAAGTAGCCCGTGTTCCCCTACCCATTGACGATTCAGGCAACTATAAACAATACGGTGTCGTTCAGTCAGGAAACGGCGGTATAGCGTGCGTTCCCAACGATCCTGCAGACCAAAACACACCTGAAAACGAACCTACTGCCGATAACGCCCAAGTTCGCACCCAAAAGATAGAGCACCAAGTTCGGGAGCAACTCGCCGAACTTACCACTACAAAACCCGCACTACATTTCGACGGGCATGAGCCCCACGTCAATACCGGGATCAACACAAACTTCTATGTGACCGGCGTGAAAACCGCAGCACATGATACTACTATCCTCGATGAAGAAGTCACGATAGAAGCTGTTCCCGTTGCCTATACCTATGAGTACGGTGCCGGCGACCCTGTGTACACAACGCGGGATTCAGGAACCGCGCAAGGCTCTGTCTGGGACAAGAGCAAACGTAACTTTAAACCCACCGATACCAGCTATGCTTTCAAAGAATCCGGCAACTATCATGCTTACGTTACTGTCACCTATCAGGGTCGGTACCGTCTCAAAGGTGGAGACTGGAATATTGTTGGCTCGCTTACGGTTCGCAGTGATCCCACTCTAGTACGCGTGTGGGATACCGAGGTGCATTCTGTAGGTAAAACCTGCCACGAAGACCCTGGTGCTCGAGGATGCCCAGCACATCCGGATGAGCCCGATCGTAATAACCCGAATCCAAAGTTAACGCAGCCTGACCCGGTGACAGGGCAGCATTGGCATCGCGATGACTCGGGAGCAGGCGATACCGAATGGCGGCTCCATAAGAAAAAATAAATCCCAACTAACTCTATAACCTGTCCGAGCGTCGTACACTTTTCTTCTCTATCGTGCCGTTGTGCCCATCTACGAGAGGGGCAGAGAGTGTACGGCTTTTGACTATCATCTTCTAGGTCAGAGCGAAAATCTCAGCGGGCGTGCCCTCAGCAGTAATCATGCCTTCCTGAAGCAAAACGGCGCGGTCTGCCAGAGAGGCGATACGCGCATCGTGCGAAATAATCAACACAGCACGATTCGCGAGCACGGCCTGTAATGATTCGATCGCGTCCACAAGCTCAAGCTGGGTGGTCGATTCATCAAGAATCACCGCGTGAGGGTTTGCCGCGACGATGCGCGCTAAAGCAAGCTGCTGAATCTGGTCACGGGTGAGTTCGTGCTCTCCCGTACCGATGCGCGTCTTCAACCCTTGGGGAAGCTCACGCCACCAACGAGCGCTAACAGCATCCAGAGCTTCACCGATCTGTTTCTCGGTGGCTTCTGGTACTACAGCGGTGAAATTATCAATAACGGTACCAAAGAAAATATGCGCTTCTTGGGTACAAACCAGTAGTCGCGGCCTACCATCTTCGTACTTGTCGGTTGGAAATTCCCCATTGCCAACTGGTTTTCCCAGCACACGGATTGTACCGTCAAGCGCGCTCAAGGAACCGCCAATGAGCCTTGCAAGCGTGGTTTTTCCAGAGCCAGAACGCCCAACTAACGCTAAGCACTCCCCAGGCGCAATCTTTAGATTAATATCAGTCAGTACAAGCGCATCTGAAGAATAACCGTACGACACATGGGAGCACTCGATTACATGTGTGGTATTCCCCAAAGTTTCATGATGTTGTGCTCTACGAATATCTTTGCGCCGAGCACGCTGCGCTTGCGCCAGATTAATAATCCCAAACACACGCCCCATATTAACCAGCATTATGCGTATATTGCCCACGTGATGCCCCAAAATATCCGCCATAGTTCTCAGGCTGAAAACCATAATGGATGCAGTCGCCAAGGCACCCCAGGTTGCCCACCCTTGCATGACGCAGAAGGACCCCCAGAGCAAGCAGATAACGGTAGGGAACCACGCATTCAGAGCATCAAGCGTGTAATAATTTTGGCGTATACGCACCATCTTGAGTGTAGCCCGATAACGCCGATCGTTATCAGCCTCGAATGTTTCGTTGCGAGCATCATGCACCCCAAGTTCACGAATGGTGGATGCGCCCCGAACATTCTCGGTCAGCACGCTATTAAGCTCGCTCGTAATCTCCTGCACGCTCTGATTTTCACGGGCAAGACGCGGCAGAAAATATCCCATCAGCACGCCCAAGCCGATAATCATGGGCAGGAAGATAACGCTCAGAGGTACGCTGAGTGTGGCAAGTGAAACCATAGAAACTACGAAATACAGAATCACAAAAAGAATTTCGAGCAGGTCAAAGCTGACGGCGTTCGAGGCTGAAGACAGGTCATCAGTCACTCGTGTGAGCAGGTCGCCGCTGCCGGATTCCTCGACGGTTCGCGCATCAAGATCTAGAGTTGCATCAATGGTATCTATACTTGCTTGGCGTGTTACGAGGGCGCCAAGACGGGCGGCGCTGTACATAGCCAAAAGCATCACGATGGCTTGAGCAACAGTAGCGGCAAGAATGATCAATACAGGTTTCCACGGAAATTGCGCATACTTACCAGCCACAACGTCGTCAACAGTTGCACCAATCTGCAGAGGCACTACCGCGCCCATGACGCTGCTCAACACATAAACCATAAAAGTGAAGAATGCATGCCCTCTATAACGCACAATATAAGAACCCATTTTCTGCACAACCACACGGGGCGGTTCGGTTGGTAACTTAGACATGATTTACCCTCTGGGTTTCGATATTGTTATCTCGCGCAATACGCCGAGATACTTCTGCAGTTGTCGAAATAATGTAAATAGTCTCAAAGCCCGCAAGCAGCCCAGGATAGAGCTCTGGTGCTGCAGGCGTGCCCACACATTCCTCAAGTCTGTCGTAAATATATTTCTGGCTTGGCTCATCCACAGAATTAAGGGGCTCAGTCAAAATGAGTATTTGGGTGTCCTGAGCGATAGCACGCGCAAGAGCTAAACGTTGGCGTTGTCCGCCCGAAAGGTTAGCCCCTTCGCTAGTGATCAGCGCTTCAAAATATTCATCTGGATTTCGCCCACCCAAACGGTAAGCAATTTCGCTAGAGTCGGTTATCTGAAGGAGAGCTTCATCTTTCGCTTGCGCAGCTATAGTATCTTCGGGCGGTACGGTGCCCAGACGTAGGTGATTCCGCAAAGTTCCGGCGAAAATCATAGGGTTAGGCTCACTTAGTAGGATTCGCTGTTTATCCGGCAGTTTTTCGGCAGCGAGCGCACGCACATGTTCGACAAGCGATTCTGCATACTCTTGAGCAGTCAGCTGCCAATGTCGAGGATTGATGTATACGATGCGCGCGTTGCGTGCCTTTGCGGGAACCTGCGGGATATCGACGACCGGCATATCGTGTTCTTTCTCATGGCTCACATATGCTTCAAGTTCGGTATCTGTTCGCGGTTCTTTAAGCACACCTTTACGTACCCCGGCGTACCCTTCAAGCCGAGCGACTTTAGCCAGCCCCACCTTGGCGTAACGCCATTCGGTGAGAAAGTTTTGTGAAATCCAGACGGGCCCACCCATCATGGCGATAATAGAAGCAACCGTTACTAGGGAAGCAGCTGGAACATCAGGTACCCAGCGTCCGTTCTCAACGTGTCCCGTCAGCGCGAAACCAATACCAAGCAGGGTGACTGTTCCACTGAGGAATACGCGGATAAGGAACATCCAGCGATGAGTTTTCTCATATTCCATGAGAGCGTCGAAAACGTCATCTGCTCCCTGGTGATAGCGCTCGCGCATTTGCTGTTCAGCGCCCAGTCCTGTGATGGTGCGTAGTCCTGTTGCTATATCTGAGGCACGCGAAGAATTTTCACCATCTTTCGCGCGGTAGACGCCCACTTTACTTTCCATGAAGGTGGAGTATTTCGCCAGAACCCATATCACTAAGGCTGTTCCGGTAAGAGTCACCGCCGCAGTGAGCGGACTAATGAGCCACAACTGTATAGCGCCTAAAGTTGCGATAATCATGGCGTTGGTGAAGAGAGGGATTGAGAAAAATACTGCGCTGATACGGCGCACGTCTTTGCTCATAACGGTAACCATCTCACCCGCATTGTTCTTATGCGCTGCGCGGTTGAGCAGGGCGTTAATATAGGTGCGCCAGTCGCGGTCTAGCTCGGCACCAAATTTCATGGATGCGCCCCACCCAAAGTATTCGTTGAGCGCGATAAACCCGATGGAGACGACAACGACCCAAAACAGCAGCCAGGCATCAGCCGTGTGTCCTGCGATTTGGTGATTGATAAAAGTGCCCACGACAACGGGAATGCCGATAGCACCGATACCCGCAGTAGTTTCTCCAAGCATGGGGATAACCCAACGGTACCAGGGATATTTATACCCGGGGGCACTCACACGTAAAGATACCCGATTTTTCAGGTCATCGTCAGAAATACCTACCTTGGGAGTTTGTGAGGACTGTGTATGATTTTTCTGCTGGTTCTGCGTCGTCTTTGTACTAGTGGGAGCTTCTTCTGTACTTCTTTGGTGATACTGCTCGTCCGCATTCGCCATATGTGCCTCGCTTATACCCTCTATTTCATTAAATATTGAGGCTAACACATTTACCTTATATATGTGACATGTTGCATTGCAGATTTTATAGTTTTCTGCTGTACCGCTTATTTTCACGAGAGCCTACAGAAAACTAGCTACGATACTTTTGCAGACAATCTAGATGAAACATACACAGCATAAGATGTCACGCAGTAATTTTTTGGTGCGAAGATTCAAGATGCTGATTCAATACGTTCATGTGCCGCAGTAGAGTACACGCTCTACTCCACGGTTCGATAGTTCTTACGCGAGCGCCACAATTTTCTCCGGGGTGACATCGTGAATATCCGATGAGGTTTCAAGAAGTATTCCCTGATGCAGGGGTTTTCCTAAGTCGCTGATTAGTTCGCATGCTGCTGGTTCGCTGAAATAGGTTTTCCACCCTAGAGATGGTGTATACGCTTCTCTCTTCGGTACAGCACGTAACCAGGCGGGTGTTGTCCATGTCGCTAAGTGCGGTGACCAACAACGAATAATTGTTTCAAGCAGTTGGTGACCGGATTCAAGAGTGGGTTCTCCCTGTGAAGATTCTGGCACTTCGGGGTCTCGCCAAAATTTGATCAGGACAAAGTTTTTAAAATTCTTATTGTCGGTTTGTATTCCCACGCATCCTTGGACAATTATTGGGAGCGGCCCCAGATATTCAAGGTTAAAGTAGTACCCAAATGAGACGTCTGCATCTGGAGTTTTCGCGCCCTCTAGCTGGCCCAGTAGCAGATCGGTCAATCCAGGAATAGCGTTTTCAACATTAGCCCCTAACCGCTGAGGAGCTTCGCGCATGATACGCCAGTGTCCGCCCGGGTACAGTGACTCAAGCGAGGTCATAAAATGGTGAAGTTCTGACACACAATCATCAAGAGTATTTTTCCTTGCGGTCGCCCAGTATCCCGCTATTTGTGTGTCCTTTAAGGATATTCTCATGCTATATTGCGTACTCCTTATCAGAAGGGAAACTAACCGCACTTCGCTATACGCAAGTCTAACAGTCAGAGGGGTTTCTGCTAGCGTAAAAAATGACCATAACCTAAGTTTCCTGTGGCGTGTATATCTTGCGTAACGCAATAGTTACCCAATATTGTGCGCATCGCTGATTTTGACGGATTCTGCTAATTCTCTGCCTCTAGACTCGGTAAAATTGAAGCACCATGAGCATTCTTGAATACCTTTCCCCCAAACTCGCGGAGAATCCCGGCGGTTACAACCGGCTCGACTATACTGGCAATCCGCTCACCCCGGATGAAATCTATGAGGCGTTCACCGGGTGGATCTCCAGCCGAGGCATGACGCTTTACCCAGCTCAAGATGAAGCTGTCTTGGAAATTGCGGCGGGGAATAACGTGGTGCTGGCTACCCCTACAGGATCGGGTAAATCTACGGTGGCGGTGGCGGCGCATTTTACCGGTTTGGCGACTGGGCAGCGTTCTTACTACACCGCCCCCATCAAAGCTCTTGTTTCCGAGAAGTTCTTTGATCTTATCGAGATTTTTGGTGCCGAAAATGTCGGTATGATTACCGGAGATTCGGCTATTAACGCAGATGCCCCCATTATCTGTTGTACCGCCGAGATCCTGGCGAATATTGCTCTGCGCGAGGGTAAGTCTGCGGATGTCTGCCAAGTCATTATGGATGAGTTCCATTTCTACTCTGACCCGCAACGCGGCTGGGCATGGCAGCTGCCGCTTTTGGAGCTTCCGCAGGCGCAATTCTTGCTCATGAGCGCGACCCTGGGCGACACCACGCGCTTCCAGGAAGAGATGACGGCACTCACCGGTCGTGAAAGCGTGCTGGTTGCCAGTAGCGAGCGCCCGATTCCGCTTCATTTCTACTACTCGACCGATCCCATTCAGGAGGCGGTTCAGGAGCTTGTGCAGACTAAGCAAGCCCCCGTCTACATTGTTCATTTTTCGCAGAAGGCCGCCCTGGAACAGGCAAACGCGCTGCTGTCGGTAGCTATTGCTTCAAAGGAGGAGAAAGAGCGGATCGCGCAGCTTATTGCGAGGTTCAGGTTTGGCCCGGGTTTCGGCAAGGCGCTGAATAAACTGGTGCGGGCTGGTATCGGTATTCACCATGCGGGAATGCTCCCTAAATATCGTCGTCTTGTGGAGAGGCTTGCGCAGGCTGGGTTGTTAAAGGTGATTTGCGGTACCGATACCTTGGGCGTAGGCATTAACGTGCCTATTCGCACCGTACTTATCACGGCCTTGTCGAAGTTTGATGGGTCGAAGAATCGCCGCCTGCGCGCACGTGAATTTCACCAAATCGCGGGACGTGCCGGTCGAGCTGGTTTTGATACCGCCGGTACCGTAGTGGTGCAGGCGCCCGAACACGATATAGAAAATGCGCGCCTATTGGCCAAAGCACAGGCGAAGTTCGGTGACGATACAAAGAAGATTAATCAGTCACTGTCGTCTAAACGCAAGAAAGCGCCGGAAGGTTTTGTGGGTTGGTCAGAGAAGACCTTCGATCAACTGGTCGCGGCAGAGCCTGAGCCGCTGACCCCTTCGTTCGATATTACCCACTCAATGCTTTTGAACCTGATGCAACGCCCGCAGAACCCGGTGGTCGCAGCCTATCGCATTCTTCAGGTGAATCATGAGCCGCCGCAACGTCGCCGGGAACTTTTGCGTAAAGCCGTTAGTATCTATAAGGAACTACTGACCGGCGGGGTTATTGAGCGCACAGATACCCCGGATGAGCATGGCTCATACCTGCGGCTTACCGAAGATTTACAGGATAACTTTGCTTTAAATCAGCCGCTTTCGGCATTCGCGGTGGCAGCCATTGAACTTTTGGATCCTGATTCTCCCAACTATGCTTTAGATGTTCTTTCGCTGATTGAGGCAACTTTGGAGCCGCCTCACCTGGTGCTATATGCACAGGAGCGTAAGGCTAAGAACGAGCTTTCAGCGCAGCTGAAGGCAGACGGTGTGGAGTATAACGAGCGTATGTATGAGCTCGATCAGGTAACCTACCCTCAGCCTCTCACTGAGTTAATCGAGCAGGCATACACTACGTATCAGCAGTCGGCACCCTGGGTGGCACGCTTTGAGCCGCATCCAAAATCTGTGGTGCGTGATATGTACGAGCGCGCTATGGGCTTCAATGACTTTGTGCAGTACTATGCGTTAGAACGTGGTGAGGGCGTACTGTTGCGTTACCTTTCGGATGCGTATAAGGCGCTGCGGCAAACGGTACCCGAGTCGGCCGTCAACGATGATCTTGCGGAGGTTATCGAGTGGCTGGGTGAACTAGTGCGCCAAACCGACTCATCGCTGGTGGATGAGTGGGAGAAACTTGCCGCTGGCGAAGATGCTGCATCCTTGGCAGCTGACCGTGCCGCCGCCGAGATTAAGGATGATACTCCCCCGGCCGTCACGAAGAATGTACGTGCGTTCCGGGTGATGGTGCGCAATGCTCTCTTCCGCCGTGTTGAGCTTTTCGCCGATGAGCGAGAGAACATACTTGGGGAACTAGATGAGGTCTCAGGATGGGATGCTGACGCTTGGGCGGATGCGATGGATGACTATTTTGATGCCTACGACGATATCTATACGGATGCTGAGGCTCGCTCCCCTAAGCTCGTTCAAATTGACGATGATGTGCGGGAACATCCTGGCGTATGGAAAGTACAGCAGACCTTTGCTGATCCTGAGGACAACTTCGACTGGGGTATTCGGGCGGAGGTAACTCTTGCTGCCTCCGATGATGCTGGTTACCCAGTTCTGAAGATCCTAAGTGTGGGTGAATTCTAAAATATGTGCGATCAGCTGCGTACTTTCAATGCATTGTTTAAACATTTCATAATCCAATAAAACGATTCCAGTGCTAATAGAGTTCGCATAGCCTTAAACTATCGAGAGTAGGATTGTCCCCCCCCCCGCGTCTATAAAATTATCCTCTTCCACATCATTTTGCGCCGTCATACATTGCAAATAGCTTGCGTAGTTTGATGTACTTATAGTCCACATACCGCGTTTATCGAACACGCTCATTTTCCAAATATGAAGAATAGTTTCTTTACTTAGAAAAATATGTCACAAATCACAAATTTTCGCCAAAGTGCCTAAATTTCTAGAATATTTAGTATCTTACATCACAAAAACTTCTATAAATCTTAAATTTTTTGTGATCTGAAACAAATTTTATGGAAGTGCACTACCAAAATCTCTCTGCATTTCCGACCACTACAATCTTCAACCACGTAAACTATAGATACAGTTACGATTCAAAACACACAGATAACAAGAATCTAACCTTAATATCAGCATATATTCTGCCAAGTATATACTTATACCTGACATATATTGTTGATTACAGATTAAGGTTCGCCTATGTAATTCTTTGCGTCTGTTGTGCTCAGTAACGCATCCCGGAATTTGCTCTGATAGGCAAACAGGGAAAGACAGTATCACTACATCTCAGACATTTAGGATTATCATACGTGGCAAGCTCAATTTCTAGACGTCGTATTATTCAGGGCACCACATGGGCAACCCCCATTGTTATCGCCAGCTCCGCCGTTCCTGTATACGCATCATCCCGCGAAAAATGCGTTCCCGACATTTCTGTCCCGGTTAACCAGAACCTCACTAATGATGGGTCATCTACCCTAGAAGCTTTCACCATTCCTGCTGGTGTTGAAACCGTTACTTTCCGCATTACTGGCGGTGTGGGCGGCTCTTACCGCGGTCTTGCAATGCATGGTTCCGGCGGCCGAGGCGCACTCATTACTGGGACTCTTGCGGTCAAGGAGAATGACGTTCTCAAGTTTGTTCTTGCTGGGGGCGGCGCCTATAACCGTGATAAGCCGACGGAACCAGGTAAGGGCTGGGCTAATGGCGGTTCACACGGGCCATCCTACAAAACGACCGACGCACGCACCGTCAAATTCTTTGAAGGCCCCAACACTGCCGAGGAATACTACGGCCCTACAGGCGGTGGCGCATCTGCGGTATTCCTCAATGACAAACTCATTGCTGTCGCCGGTGGAGGTGGCGGAGCGGGAACTAGGTTCTACTCCTACACCGTATGGAACGATATGCAGTCCGGCCCCCAACCCAAAGAGTTTCTCCCTCTCGTTCTTGAAACAACCGAAGCTGCCCAAGGCGGCAGCGGCGGCGCTGGAAACGGCGCAAATGGCAGCTCATTCTCTGAGATCTACAAGTTCTTCCCCGGTCCCAGCATAAGAGCAAACGGTGGTTTTGCGGGAGAAAATGGCAAAGGCGGCGCTGGCGCAACGACAGGTGGTCTGCGCAATATGGATTCCAATGCTTCCATTATTTTTGCCACTAACGATGAAAACGACGTATTTTATGAGGATGTAGCTGGCAAATCGGGTGAAGACGCTACCCTTGACGGAAATAGCCTCGGCAATAACGGCGGCACAGGTGGTGGCAGCGTAGTTGGTCGCGCCTTTGTCGATAACCGTCAGTTTACCCACAAATATCTGCACCAGGGCGCGCTTGTGCACTCCTCAACCGGTGGCGGGGGTTACGGCGGGGGCGGCTCTGGCTCCGTAACAACCGCAGGTGCTTATGCTTCTGATCAGCGCTGGGTTAAATACGACCGAGGCGGCTGGGCTCCTGTTGGTGCTGCCGCTGTGTCTGGCGGCGCGGGTGCGGGCGGTTCATACCTAACCCATGACGATGCTCTCCTTGAAGGGCAGATCCTACCGGATCTGGCCACCCGTCCGGCTACTGCTTTGAGCCGTATTAACGCAGTAGCAGAACTTTCTTGGTGCCGCCTCCCCAACAACGAGGACCCCAAGAAAGAAAACTCGGATAATAAAGACAATAAAGGTGAGTAAGTAAAGACAACGCCGAATAGCATATGATGATGCTTACGCGTTACGGTGTTCTCTAGAGATAAGGCTTTGCATGTGTAGAATTTTGACCATGCAAAGCCTTATCTCATATACCTCAAATAAGTAAAACTTTATATCAATACTATTTCGAATCTGACTTCATGTATGTGTATCGAAAGCCATAAATTTTATCAAAAATAACTTTACCAATAAATCATTTCTAGATGCTCCCTACATCAAAATATCTTCTCATGCATTCATTATGCTCCCTCATTCACTACATGATACATTTTTAATATTTTTACTCAATATCATTCCGTAAGAGGTTGAGAGATTTGTAAATATCACATCAATATTGACGTAAAATAGTGAATTTTATAATATTCTCAACTTTGGGAATACATTTCACAGAGAAAATACTCTATAATCCTTAAATAATCCATGCGCTTCAAATAATCGCACTATATCCATCCTCGAAAGGCGCCACTACACAAAATAATTTAGGACTTTCTCATCTCCGCAGAGCAGTTTCATATCAGAGTTTTAACAGCTCTGACTGATAAATCTGCAGAGATACCAAGGATAATGACACCTATCGCCTACTAATGACAGTGGTGATAATGCCATCATTCGATAGTGCGTCAAAACTAGCGCTAAGGTTTTCATATCACTCACACATCAAACACTGGAAGGATACAATGAAGCATTCCATATCTCGCCGCAACGTTGTTAAAGGTGCTGCGTGGGCTACTCCTATGGTCATAGCAAGCGCTTCTGTACCAGCTTTTGCATCATCGCTGTGCACCCCAGGTATTACCCTAGATGTACCCACTAACACTACAACAAACGGTGATTCTGTAACCCACACCTTCACCGCTGGCAATATTGAAGTCATGACCTTCACCCTTTTGGGCGGAGCCGGTGGTACTTATCAAGGCAATGCCCGCGATGGCCACGGTGGTTCTGGTGCTCTTGTTACCGGAACCCTTGATCTTAACCCAACCGATGAGGTAACCATTATCATTGCTGGCGGCGGAGGCCCATATAATAATAGCCCGTCTACACCGGGTAAAGGCTGGGCTGACGGTGGCTCTCATAGTGAAGCGATCATGGATGAAAATGAATACACGAAGCGGTACAAGGAGCATTCTAGCAAGAGCCTAATAAACGAGCTATATGGTCCTACTGGCGGCGGTGCATCAGCAATTCTCTTGAATGGTACTCCTATTGCTATTGCTGGCGGCGGCGGCGGTGCAGGGGCTCGCCAGATTTCGCGTACTTCTTGGAATAAGGAGTTTTACGGTCCGCAGCCTGAAAGCTTTAAAGGTCTCAAATTCAATACAGGCGATATGGCAAGCGGCGGTTCTGGCGGACGTGTGGGTGAACGCGGCGGCAGCTACCAAGAAACCTACTTGTTCTTCCCAGGACCTGCCCTCAACATGAACGGTGGTCTTGGCGGCGGTAATGGGCAGGGCGGAGCAGGTGCACCTGCAGGTTCCTTGTCTGATCCGAAGAGCAACAGCGCTATTTCCTTTGAGGGTTCACAAGAGCGCTACTTATTCAGCCAAAACGTTGCCGGTAACGCAGGTGCTGATGCTACCCTCACAAAAAATTCCCAAGGAAATAATGGAGGTCAAGGCGGTGCAGGCGTGGTTGGTATCGGTATGGCTATTACCTGGTACCGCACAAGTGATCTGAACCAGTGTTCCATTCTCCACGGCTCAACCGGCGGCGGTGGATACGGCGGCGGCGGTAGCGCGTCAGTGACTACTGCTGCCGGTTATGGCGCGGATCAATCCTACGCCTCTGTCACAGGTTGGGTTGATGGGAACTACATCGAGGGGGGATACTGGTCACCAGTTGGCTCAGCGGCGTTCTCCGGCGCAGGTGGCGGTGGAGGGTCCTACGTCGATACCTCTCGCGTCTATGACTCCAGTATAACTATTGGTAGCAACATTGGTAAGCCCGGTATGCGTGTGAATGGCGCGGCAACCGCTGTTGTATGCCGTAATTTCACAGCAGATAAGAAGACCAAGTAAATAAAGTACGGTGCGAAATACTTGTACGTATTTCGCACCGTACTTCTTATCCCTCTAATGCGTGTAACTAGGGAGTTACCCTATACGTATGATCGCTCTATCTCCCCTACTGCACTTCGCAAATCTTTATATCAATTTCTCAAGGAGTTAAACCCATGAAAGCAAAATCCTCCCCCTTCTTATCTCGTCGAACTCTTGTACAGGGGTCGGCGTGGGCTGTCCCCCTCGTGACAGCAAGCGCTACCATTCCCGCTTACGCATCATCGGTGGAATGTGAATATGGCGGCTACGAACAGGCCTTTGCAAATACCTCAGCCGACGGTACGTCGCGTACATATACTGTAACGGTAGATAAGAAAACTAAGGCCTTCAAATTTTCTATTACCGGTGGCTCTGGAGGCTCGTACCAGGGGTCTGCCCAAGGTGGCATCGGGGGTGCGGGAGCCACAGTCTCTGGTGCTGTCAATGTCAACGAAGGTGACGTTATCACCTTCATTGTGGCCGGTGGAGGCGGCCCTTATGGTTTTACTGCTTCTACGCCGGGACGCGGTTGGGCAGACGGTGGTTCCCATGTTGGTGCATATATTGGCACTAATAGTCAGGTACAAAGGTTTCAGGAGCATCCAGGCGGATTGATGGAGTTCTATGCTCCTACGGGCGGAGGCGCATCTGCGGTTCTTCTCAACGGTACTGTTATCGCTATCGCTGGCGGTGGCGGTGCAGGAGGCGGTCGCCAGACGCTTTATACGGACTGGCGAGAAGATAGCCTTGGACCTCGCCCAGCAGACTTTAAATCCCTTTATTTCACTCCGGGTACCGTCGCTAATGGTGGTACGGGAGGCTCTGGCGACACGAACGGCGGTAGTTATGAAGAAATATACCACTATTTTCCAGGTCTCGGACTCAAAATGAATGGTGGACTTGGTGGCCGTGACGGGCGCGGAGGTGCTGGCGGCGCTGTTGGCGGTACCGTTAATACACGGAATATCACTTCGGTTTCCTATGAGAATAATGCCGAGCATTCCACAATAAACCAGTACCTTGCGGGTAGCATGGGAGATGATGCACGTCTAACGGGTAATGGTTCCAACGGTGGTACTGGGGGTTCCGGTGTCGTCGGTATCGGCATGGTGAACACGACGAATTCATCCGATGAAGAAGTTAACCAATGTTCTATTCTCCACGGCGCAACCGGTGGTGGGGGTTATGGAGGCGGTGGTTCAGGTTCGGTAACTACATCGGGCGGCTACATCACCGATCAGAGCTGGACTCGTGAAACATATGGACCGTGGACTACCCGTACATGGTCTCCTGTGGGTGCCTCTGCTTTTTCGGGCGGCGGCGGCGCAGGCGGTTCATATGTAGATAGCTCGCAAGTCTATAACTCTAATATTTCTTCAGGCACGACCCCGGGTTCCCCAGGTCGTCGTGTTAATGGAACCGCTGAGTCTTCGCTGTGCAAGCTTTCCTAACACATTGAGTACGCACATGTAAGCGAATCTGACTTCTTGCACTACCATAAAAACTATCGCGCTCTGCCTTAAGAGGTAGGGCGCGATAGACTATACACATGATGAGTTTATAGGTACGAAAGAAGGTTCACCGTTGACCATTTCTGCACTTCCTCAAGTTGAATACCGCCAAGGCACTGTCGTCAAACATGATGGATACGAAATTATCGACCATTGGTTTCAGGTTCCGCTCACTCACGGTCTGATTTTTTCTAAAGGGCGTGATGCCGCGCTATCTTCACGTTTTGCAGATCAAAGCATCAAAATTTTTGCTCGTGAAGTCATCAATACAAGCGAGACTCTGACTCTTCCCGTCGAGAAGCGTCCCTATATCGTCTATCTACAGGGCGGTCCTGGGTTTGGTTCCCCTAAGACCGGTTCCATCGGTGGGTGGATAGCCGAGCTGGCTAAAACTCACCGCGTTATCCTGCTGGATCAGCGTGGTACCGGTATGTCTTCTCCCCTATCCGCACGCAACATTACAGCGGTGGGTGACCCCCAGATTCAGGCCGAATATGTTGAGCTTTTCCGAGCAGACTCTATCATCGCAGATGCGGAAGCTATACGCGAGGTCTTGCTCGCCAGCCGTAAGGACAAGCGGTGGTCAACCATCGGTCAGTCCTTCGGCGGATTCTTGACTCTGTCTTACCTGTCCTTCGCCCCACAATCACTGCGTGATTCGAGGATTACTGCGGGTTTGGCACCAATTCGCACCACAGTAGACAACGTGTACCAGCATACCTTCGATCGTATGGCTGAGCGTAACAAGGAATACTATGAGTGGTTCCCCGAGGATGCAGCTCTCGCTACTCGCATCGCAGAACATCTGCGGACCCACGAAGAGTACCTTCCCACGGGTGAACGCCTGACCGATCACCGTTTTCAGATGGCTGGTCACTATTTAGGTGGGCGCTGGCGCGAGCGCGGTCTGCACTACTTCTTAGAAACTGCTTTCGCTGAAGGAGACGATCGCCTCTCAGATCAGTTCCTCTCATCTATGAGCAGCGAAGTTTCTTTCCTGGCAAATCCTCTCTACGCCCTCATGCATGAGACGATCTATGCAGATGGTCCCGCTGACGGTACCTTGCCGGGCATTGCGGGTTATGAGCTCTCACCTTCGCCCGCCCCCACTAATTGGGCAGCGGCACGGGTAGCGGCACAGCGCCCCGAGTTTTCTCCTGAGGCCGATACTCTCTTCTTCACGGGCGAGCATATTTTTCCGTGGTACTACGAAGAAGATCCTGCCCTGCACCCTCTGGCAGATGTTGCGCAAATTCTTGCGGAGAAGAAAGACTGGGGCCGACTCTACGATCATGAACAGTTGCATCGGAATGAGGTTCCGGTAGTTGCTGCAGCTTACAATCCAGATATTTATGTGGATTTTGAGAACTCAATGGAGACAGCCCGCTGGGTGGGTAATACTCAGGTGTGGACCTCAAAAACTCATCATCATGATGGTTTTGGTTCCGATCCACTCACTATTTTGGGCCATTTGAAGAATATGCTAGCCGAGGTCCATAATCAGTAAATTCTTTGTGAATACTAAAATCCGGTACAGCTTCTTAAGAAGCTGTACCGGATTTTAGTATTTCCAACCCTACATTTTAGTGAGCAACGGTAAAACGAACACCAGGATGTTTCGGGGTTTCCGCTTCGTCAAGCAGAGCAACAGCAAAATCCTCAGCACTAATCTCAGTACCAGCAGGAGTGTCAAGCGATACATTGTATTTTCCGGTGCGCTCACCGGGACGGATAAGAGGTGCGGGGGAAAGCAACGTCCAAGCTAGCCCGTCGGATGCTCGGTATTCTTCAAGGATCTGACAGAAAGCTTTGGCTTCATTTTTGTACGCCTCGGGGAACCCAGCGGTATCAACGAGACGCACACCATTTTCGTCCATGAGGGAACCGGCACCACCTACAATCAGTAGACGACCAGCAGGCTTGGCTGCAATTAGCGCCTTATGGGCGTTGATAACCGGATCTGCAGAAGTACCGCGACCGGCAGAAACAGCAATAATGGTAACGTCGTGACCGTTAACGATTGAGACAAGTTCGTCGGTGTTAGCTAGATCAACAGTTTTGCTTTCTGCACCGGGTACAGCATTGCCAGAACGGCTGTATGCATCGACCTGATGCCCGCGCGCAACTGCCTCTGCCACAGTGCGCTCCCCGACCATGCCGGTTGCCCCAATAACCGCGATGTTCATCTGTATATCCTTTCCTGTTTCCAAGCACGCCAATAGCTCGGATTTTTGTCTTGTACTCCCCCAGCTTGCCGGGCTTCCGAGACAATAGTATCCTTTAGTAACCAGATACCTCAAGGTAATTATAGAAACTTTCTCAATTTTTGGACTGGAAAGTAGTTATGGCTGCAACTCTGACATCACATAATGGAGCCCCCGCCAATATTCTGGCTAGCGCGTGTCCTTCACGTACTGTATTGCGACATCTTACGGACCGCTGGACTCCTATGATTGTTGCTGTTCTTGCCGATCAGCCAAGTGCTCGTTTTGGGGAGATTAAGGATCATATCGAAGGGTTATCCCCCAAAGTTCTTACCCAGACTTTGCGCTCCATGGAGCGCGATGGCCTGCTCACCCGCGCGGTCACGGCTTCCATGCCACCACGTGTAGATTATTCATTAACTCCGCTTGGTAATACACTTATTGCCCCGATGAATGCTTTACGCCAGTGGGCAGAAACTAATATGAATGCAGTTCTCGCCGCCCGCGAACGTTACGATCAGAACGTTGTTGCCTCATAGTTTTCCCTAGGCAGGAAGCATCTACCCCGCAAATTCAAAGCAGGGTGAGGTAATTCCGATTGCTCGGGCTACGACTTTATCGTGCCGTTTTTCTTCTGCGGCAACAGTAATAACAGTTTCGAGACGGTAAAGCCCCTCCTGAGCAGTTACATAAACCTCATGCGCAGACACCTGCCCGCCAAGAGGAACAGAGGTTGATTTGTTAGTGTTCTGTCTCGGCTTTGTCGTATAGGTATGCCCACTGTTACGCACCTGGACCCCATCAGGGTCATAGAGGTAAACATCCAACTTGACGTCACCTTTGCCTTTGCGCCTACCATGGTCTGCGTCATGTGCCGCTACAGAGTATTTAAAAGAATACCGACATCCTGGTCGTAGCTGAGCTTCTGAATCGTAGCCAGCACGGTACGCAGTGCGCAAAATAATACTCGCTTTTTCATTGCCTGCTGCGGTGCTTTCCGACATCCAGTATTCCTGCCCACCAATAATTTTTATCCCATTCGAGGCAGGCGATATCAGTTCCCCGGATGTAGGATTGGAGATAGACCACCGCTCCAGCTGGGCAAAACTGGGTCCAGGTACATCTTCACAGCCGGAAGCTGCAAAAGCTGGTACTGTCACTGCTGACAGCACTGCAGGTACCGCCCAGGCTATACCTTTAGTAACAGTGCGGCGATTTGCCTTGTAATCGCAGCTCTGCGACGCACCGGTTCGCACAGGTATTGTTCCTTCTTTCAAGTTTTGATGACCACCTAAACCCTTATGGAACAAGAACAAATCCAGAGTGTAGGCATACGTGTAAATCTATGCATATGCACTACGACATTATTATCTTTCTGTGCATGTACAAGGTTATGCAAAATAATCTACTTTACATTGGCTCAAAAATTGGCACAGTAAAGCCAAGACCACGATTCTGGACTCGACGAGACTCCAGACCCTCGGCAGGAACGTCAAAGACAGCCTCAAACCTATAGACTCCAGGAATTGCTTTGAGAGTCCATTCTTGTGCCTGTATATCTTCACCTAAGGGAACTGAAATAAACCCCCCAGGTTGTCCAGCGGGGTCAGTGGTATATCGAAGAGTTTTCCCGTTAATAAGTTTTCCTCGAGGATCTCTCAGGGTAATAGTTACTTTAGGATTACCACGGTATTCTCCGGAAGCTGCTCGTGTTTCTATAGCCGTCATATAGATACGTACACGATACATACCACATTCAGTATTTAAAATACTGCTGTCATCAGCTCCTGATTCAAACCCCGCAGTAATCCTAATAGTAGCGGGTTCTTCGCCTAAAGCAGTTGTATTTGAAATCCAATATTCTTTTCCATGAAACGTGCTCGGACGATTAGATCCAGCGGACTTGAGTTTTCCTCTGTCTGGATTCTTAATGGCCCACGAACCCGCCTGGCGAAATCCAGGGGCGCTCTTAGGATCACATCGGGATGCAGCAACTGCTGGAACCGCTGTAGAAGCGACCACTACCGGGGTAGCCCATGCGACGCCCTTAGCCACAGCACGTCGATTAATAGGTATTGACTTATTTCTGGGCAAAAGCTTCTCCTTGAATGCCTATGCATATCTTGTGAGTGAGTGTAATTGCTTCTCTGCTAACAGGTAATTATAACGCGCAAATTCCTATACATCTGTGAAGCGAAAATAACGCATATCTTCATCGAAGCAATATTCTAAATTTTAGGACAAAACACAATATCTCAACAAGTATAAGGTTGAACCTTTATATTTTCATTCTTAATAAGACATTACGCATGCCCAGCTTCTCGCATCTGCCGAAATTCTTTTTTGAGATCGGTAAGTTCATCACGTAAACGTGCCGCTAACTCAAACTGCAGGTTTTCTGCAGCCAGACGCATCTGCTCACTCAATTGTTCGATAAGTTCCAACAGATCCTCAGCAGGCTCAGCTGCGAGGCCATCGGCGCGAACACGGTCTTGAGCTTTGGCAAGAAGAGCATCCGACTCTGGAGTACTTGCTACGATCTTCGAGGAAGTACTTGACCCTGTCTTCGCTCCGGCTTCAACTGTTCGAGAACCTTTCTTACCGCTCTTGCGTAATTGCAAAAGCTCATGTGTGTCTTCCTCTTCGCGAGCGAGAACATCTGTAATATCCGCAATTTTCTTCCTCAGAGGCTGCGGATCTATGCCATGCTTCCGGTTATACGCCTGCTGAATCTCTCGACGACGGTTCGTCTCGTCAATAGCAGTACGCATTGAATCGGTAACAGTATCTGCATACATATGTACCTGCCCCGAGACGTTACGCGCTGCACGACCAATCGTCTGGATGAGCGAGGTCGTCGAACGTAAGAATCCTTCTTTATCAGCGTCCAAAATAGCCACCAGTGAAACCTCAGGAAGGTCCAGTCCCTCACGAAGCAGATTAATACCTACCAGAACATCAAAAGTGCCCAGGCGAAGCTCACGTAACAGCTCTACGCGTTTGAGAGTATCTACATCGGAGTGCAAATATTGCACACGTACTCCATGCTGCACCAAATACTCGGTCAAGTCTTCTGCCATACGTTTGGTTAGAGTCGTCACCAAAACACGCTCGTCGCGTTCAGTACGCTCTTGAATTTGTTCAAGAAGGTCGTCAATCTGCCCCTTCGTAGGCTTTACAATAATCTCTGGGTCCACCAGTCCTGTTGGACGAATAATCTGTTCAACATAACCATCAGCCTGTGAAAGCTCATACTTGCCGGGAGTAGCCGAAAGATAAATAGTTTGCCCTATGCGCTCTAAGAATTCATCCCATTTTAGAGGGCGGTTGTCCATGGCAGAAGGCAGACGGAACCCATGTTCCACGAGCGTACGTTTACGAGACATATCGCCCTCGTACATGGCACCGATTTGAGGTACCGTCACGTGTGACTCGTCGATAATAAGCAGGAAATCATTGGGGAAATAGTCTAACAGACAATGCGGAGCCGAACCTGCTGAACGACCGTCGATATGGCGTGAATAGTTCTCAATACCGCTGGTGAACCCCATCTGTTCCATCATCTCAAGGTCATAGGTGGTACGCATACGTAGTCGCTGTGCCTCCAGCAGCTTCCCCTGAGATTCTAGCGTTTGTAAACGTTCCTGGAGTTCGTCTTCGATAGAGGCAATAGCGCGAGCCATGCGCTCAGGACCGGCAACATAGTGGCTCGCTGGGAAGACATACATCTCGTCTTCCTCTCGAATAACCTCACCCGTGAGCGGGTGCAGAGTATAAATAGCCTCAATCTCATCGCCGAAGAATTCAATACGAATAGCATGCTCTTCGTACATAGGGATGATTTCGACAGTATCGCCCCTAACCCGAAAGGTTCCACGGTGAAAATCCATGTCGTTGCGGGCGTACTGCATATTCACGAATTGGCGCAGCAGGTCATCACGATCTATCTCATCCCCGCGCTCAAGAGTGACCATCTGCTCCACATATTCTTCGGGCGTACCCAAACCGTAAATACACGATACAGTCGAGACCACAACAACATCGCGGCGAGTCAAAAGGGAATTCGTAGCAGAGTGCCGCAGGCGTTCTACTTCTTCATTGATCGAGGAGTCTTTCTCAATAAAAGTATCCGTCTGCGGAACATATGCCTCAGGCTGATAGTAGTCATAGTATGAGACGAAATACTCGACTGCGTTATTGGGCAAGAGCTCACGCAGTTCATTGGCTAACTGGGCAGCAAGAGTCTTATTCTGCACCATAACAAGCGTAGGACGCTGCACAGATTCGACCAGCCATGCCGCCGTAGCAGATTTACCGGTGCCGGTGGCACCCATCAGAACGATGTCTTTTTCACCGTTCTCCACGCGCTCAGTAAGCTCAGCAATGGCCTTAGGCTGATCACCAGCTGGCTGATATGGACTGACAACTTCAAAAGGGGCTACGACTCGTTTAATCTCCGGAGCAAGACTCATACATCTATTCTAGTTGATGTATTCGAGAAATCAGAGGGTTTCACTCTAGGAAGATGCATGCCACCATCTAAGAAATTGATGGGTCCAATATCCCACACGATCCAAACTTGATACTTATTTAACTATAGCTCCCGATAGCTGCATGAAATCTCGTACTGTCATGGGCAGGTAACCATTTAGCGCTCCTATGAGAGCGGCGAGCGTATTGTCTTCGTCAGCTTTCATCGGAATGCCGACCGCAGGCATAGTAATTCGTTGCTTATAAAGATCGAGTACGGCACAAACCGTGCGCCCTGGAACATCCAGAACGTGAAAATTACCGCGATGTGCAACCGGGCGAATATTTTCATCCGGGGTAATAATCAAAGATCGCAGATCTGGCGCAACCCGAGAATCAAACCGTGGAGCACCATTTTGCGACGGTGCATTACAGGTATCATCCTCATCAGTGCTCTGTGGAAAGCGCTCTCCTGCAAGAGCCGTTACTACGACGTACCGCGCCCCCATTTTCATGGCGCGGTGCACGTTAATTTCAGCGTACTCTTCAACACGGTATCCCAGCTCAAGCCCACATCGAATATCGTTCTCTGAATCTTCTACTTCTTCATCCCAGAAACATGAGAAGCAAGTATCTGGTGCACCCCGCTCTATGGTATGCACGCGTTGGTAGTCATCGTCGAGGAGCATAACAGATAGTTCATACCCGTCAGGAATTTCGCGTATACCTGTAGCACTCAGCGCCACAGCTTCATTGGAATTTCCCAACGGAAAAGTTTCCCACAGACTGGGTATAAAGGGGTTAACTGCACCATCGAGCGCTGGGTTACATGAGACCGGCTGAGGTTCGACTTCCATAGGCTGGTAAAAATCTTGAGGCGGCATGGTCACAATTAGTCCACGCATTTTAGGTGCCAGACAGAGTTCTAGGGCTAGGAGCAGGCGGGCAGCATGAGCACGAGTTACCACAGGGGTCTGGATGATATGCAGCATGCGAGAATTATCTTGAGAGATTTTCTCTCCCACGCCGCGAGCCGCATTGGAATACTGATTATAGAGGCGAACTAGGGTTCCTTGAGGAAGATTTTCGCCTACTTCTTGAAGAGTGACTGCAATACGTTCAATTTCAGAAGGAAAAGCACGGCAAATACGGTTAAGCTGTTGCGCAAAATCATGCGGCCGCTGCGCCAACACGTTCAGGAGCGTATCTAGGTTACCCTGCGCATAAGCATTGAGAATCTGCTCAACAGTCGCAGGTCCAATATCGGGCTTAGACGTATGTGTGATGGAGCTATGCTGTTCAGAGTTAAAATGCACGGGAAAATTCTCGGCTTTCACTTGCGGTGTATGTGGCAGACAATGCTGCACCGTATTCAACGTACCACAATCAGCACCAAGATACTATGCCTAGCCTAGTTTAAAATTTAGGGTATGCTCTAAATCTAATATGGCTGGGCTAAAAACATGGAATATCTACCCACCGAGTATCGTCCCATACGATATTTTCCCGACCAGAAGTTATTGCTATAACACGTTCCTGTGCCTCGCGCTTCTCCTGCTCCCGGTCGAAAACACCTAGAGAGATCTGGGCGCCGTCTACAAGATAATCCGTACCTAAGACTTCAATTCCTGATGCTCGAATCTCATTCTCCACTCGCCCAACCTCAGCCAGAGAAACTAAAACGGTGCCTACCCGCATCCGTTCCCGAGAATCAAAATGGGCGTTATCGAGAGTCTGCACCACCGCATCGGTATAGGCGCGCACCAATCCGCCAGCGCCCAATTTGATACCCCCAAAATAACGCACAACAACGGCCACAAGATCAGAAAGGTCAGTACCGCCCTCATCAATGCGTGTCTGGCGTGCTAAAAGAGCTTGAAGCATTGGAATTCCGGCAGTACCGGCAGGCTCGCCATCGTCCGATGAACGTTGAATTTCACGGTCCGCTCCAAGAACAAAGGCCGAACACACATGGCGGGCATCGTGATAGCTCTTCCGAAGCGAATCTATGTAAGCACGTGCCTCATCTGTTGTGTATACGCGTTTAACATGACCAATAAATTCGCTACGCTTAATCTCAAGAAGACTCTCATAGGGTGCTATTCCATGCAATACTGTGTATCGTTGTGCGCGGGATTCTTGGAACATTTGAGTACTCACAACTACTATTCTAGGGGTTTCATGGGCGTTACACAGTACCGTCGCTACGCTCTGACAGGCGGCATTGGAAGCGGTAAAAGCACAGTCGCGCGGATGTTCAGGGATCTAGGAGCCGTTATTATTGATGCAGATGCGATCTCGCGTGAACTCATGGATCCTGGGCAGGAAGTCCTTGCTCGCACAGTCAACCTCTTCGGAGAGTCCGTCCTCAATGCAGACGGAACCCTTAATCGTGCTCGTTTAGCGGAACGTATCTTTGCCCATGACGCAGAGCGAAAGAAACTTAATGCTATTGTGCATCCCAAAGTTCGTGCTCGCGCCTCTGAGATTGTTGACGATGCGGTAAACTCCCCCAACTTTTCGGGCATTATCATTGATGATATTCCGCTCCTGGTTGAGACTCAACGCGCTGCAGAATTTGATGCTGTCATTGCGGTACAGACAGATCTCCCCATTCGTCTAGAGCGACTTAGCAAATATCGGAATATGTCCTATGCAGAAGCCCAAGCACGCATTTCTGCTCAAGCCACCGATCAGCAGCGTGCCGACATTGCTCGGTGGGTTATTACCAATAGTGGATCTCGTGAAGATACTCAAGCACAGGTTCAAAAGGTCTGGAACGAGCTACGTGCTGAGGTCTAAAACTGGTACACGAGAAAAGGCGTACAATACTACGCGAGGGTCCCCCAGGTTTGGGAACCCTCGCGCGTGATATTTGTGCTCTAAAACTAGAGGCTACTCCATAAACGAGTAAACCTTAGTTGCCAGTCAGCTTCTTACGCAGCTCTGCTAGAGCCTCGTCAGATGCGAGAGTGCCAGCGGAAGACTTCTCATCGGAAGAGTAAGATGATGCGGGTGCTGGCTCAGCTGCGGCAACGGGAGCAGCAGCGGCTGCCTCTGCGTCAGCTTCAAGTGCTTTAGCAACCTGAACCTTGTGTGCTTCGAAGCGAGCCTGTGCTTCTGCATACTGTGCTTCCCAAGCCTCGCGCTGTGCGTCAAAGCCTTCAAGCCATTCGTTAGCTTCGGGATCGAAGCCTTCGGGGTACTTGTAGTTGCCAGCTTCATCGTATTCAGCTGCCATACCGTATAGTGCGGGATCGAACTCGGTAGCGTTGGGATCAACGCCTTCGTTAGCCTGCTTGAGGGACAGGGAGATACGACGACGATCCATATCAATATCAATGATCTTGACGAAGAGCTCTTCGCCCACCGAAACAACCTGCTCTGCCAAATCAACATGGCGCACAGCAAGCTCAGAGATATGAACCAGACCCTCAATACCATCTTCAACACGAACAAACGCACCGAAGGGAACGAGCTTAGTAACCTTACCGGGTACGATCTGACCCAGAGCGTGAGTGCGAGCAAATGCCTGCCACGGGTCTTCCTGGGTAGCCTTCAAGGACAGCGAGACACGCTCACGATCCAGATCAACCTCAAGAACTTCAACGGTTACAGGCTGACCAACTTCGACAACCTCGGAGGGGTGGTCGATGTGCTTCCAGGAGAGTTCGGAAACGTGAACCAGACCGTCCACGCCACCCAAATCGACGAAGGCACCGAAGTTGACGATAGACGATACAACACCTTCGCGTACCTGGCCCTTTTCGAGCTGGTTGAGGAAAGTGGAGCGAACCTCGGACTGAGTCTGCTCAAGCCATGCACGGCGAGAGAGAACAACATTGTTGCGGTTCTTGTCAAGCTCGATGATCTTAGCTTCGAGCTGCTGACCGATGTAGGGTGCAAGATCGCGAACACGACGCATCTCAACGAGGGATGCGGGCAGGAAGCCTCGCAGACCAATGTCAAGGATAAGACCGCCCTTGACAACCTCAATAACGGTACCGGTGACGACGCCGTCGTTTTCCTTGATCTTTTCGATGTCGCCCCATGCACGCTCGTATTGTGCGCGCTTCTTGGAGAGGATCAGGCGACCTTCCTTGTCTTCCTTAGTCAGGACGAGAGCCTCGATTTCATCGCCAACTGCGACTACTTCACCGGGATCTACATCGTGCTTGATAGAAAGCTCGCGAGAGGGAATGACGCCTTCGGTCTTGTAACCGATGTCGAGCAGAACCTCGTCGTGATCAACCTTAACAACCTGACCGGAGACGAGATCGCCATCGTTGAAGTACTTGATGGTCTCGTCAACTGCCTTGAGGAATTCTTCCTCGTTGCCGATGTCGTTGATTGCGACCTGAGGGATGTTGGTGCTCATGTAGTTAGGGCTCCAATTGGATTAATAATAGGTCGACGTCTCCGGCAAGTTTGCGAGCGCTCACTTACTGTTTCCTACTCAAAGCACGAGAGGTGACGTCGAGTCTGACGGATACTTACCGCGCGTATCATCCGGAAGATGCGTATGGTACATGCCTCTGGTGCATAGGGATGCTGATACACGCGATTACTAGTGTACGTGTTTTTCGGGCGTGTCGTCAATGAACGACGCGCATCGATGCGGGTATTTCTTGCACTATTCTGTGTGCAATATATTCCGAATAAGTCCGACGGCATCGTTCATCTCTCTTCGCGGCTTCTGACTAGTGTCCGGCTTCTTCCCAGGACTTGCCCCAGCCAACTTGCACGTCGAGAGGAACCTTCAGCTCAATAGCTTCACTCATCTCCTCTACTAGGATGCGCTGCGCTGCTTCGCGTTCACCGACGGCAACTTCGAGGATAATCTCGTCGTGAACCTGCAAGAGCATGCGGGTCTTGAGATTCTCTTCTTGAAGTCGGCGGTGAATGTTAATCATTGCGATTTTAATGATGTCTGCAGCTGTCCCCTGAATTGGAGCGTTGAGGGCAGCTCGTTCAGCTGCCTCACGTCGAGTTCGGTTTGGAGAGTCAAGATCTGGCAGTGAACGTCGGCGCCCATAAATAGTTTCGGTATAACCGTCGTTATGAGCCTGTTTGACGACCCCGCGCAGGAAACGCCCCACACGACCAAATCGTTTGAAGTAGTTGGTACGCAACTCTCCTGCCTCATCGGAACTAATATTAAGCTGCTTTGCGAGACCAAACCGAGAAAGACCGTATGCCAATCCATAAGACATTGCTTTAACTTTCGCACGCATCTGGGGTGTCACCTCTTCGGGGGCAACCCCGAACACCTCAGAGCCAACGTACCGATGCAGGTCTTCACCATCCGCATAAGCCTGGATTAATTTCTCATCGGCGGCGAGATGCACCATAATACGCATCTCAATCTGCGAGTAGTCGGCGGTGAGCAAACCTTCATACTCTACACCGTCTAAAACTTTTGGAGCCACGATAAAGGCACCGCGGATACGTCGTCCTTCATCAGTGCGGATTGGGATATTCTGCAGGTTCGGTGCCGTCGAGGAAAGACGCCCCGTTGATGCAGCATTTTGCTGGAAAGTAGTGTGTACACGACCATCTGTGACTGCCGCTTTTTGTAGACCTTCGACAGTCTGCTTGAGCTTGATATTATCTCGGTACGCCTGGAGCGCAATCAAGAATTGAGCACCATCTGATTCCGGCGATACTTTGGTCAACAAGTCAGCCACAGATTCTGAATCCGTTGAATACCCGGACTTAATTTTGCGGGTCTTCGGAAGACCGAGCCTCTCAAAGAGTACAGTTTGGAGCTGTTTCACAGATGCCAGATTGAGGGACTCACCATTGACGTCACCGCCAATAAGTACTTTCGCCTGTTCCTCGGCCATGGATGCGCGTGAGCTAAACGTATCATTAAGCTCGTTTAGTAAGGCATCTGAGACAGCGATACCCGCCTGCTCCATATCAGCCAGAACGTACAGAAGCGGCAGCTCAATATCTTCATAAATCTTAAGCTGGCCCTGTTCTTGCATTTCGAAGTGCAGAATACGCGCCAGTTCGTGAATAACCCGTGAAACCTGGGTAAAGTAACGTAGGTTCTCTTCACCGGGCATCTCAAAAAGTGAGGGTGCTTCCTCTGGGAAGACAAGTTCGCTGAATTCCTGTTGGGGAATCCAAAGATATTTCTCAGCTAAATCCTCAATACGTTCAGCAAAGAGCCTACGATTCGTAGCTGCTATGTATCCGCACATATATGAGGATAGTGACGGATCTTCGATGGCTCCATCGAGTTTATACCCGTACTCACGTAAGAGTTTCCGCTGATTTTTGAGATCCATCACGATCTTACGCATTTGAGGGTCAGAAACCCACTCCGCAAATGCTGAGGCGAGATCCTCGGAAATATTCGTCAGGTTGATCCACAGCGATGATTCTTTCGAGGTCAGAATAATTCCTCGCAGTACCGGATTCTCTTCAGCAGCGCGAATCTTAGTCTTGGTAACTTTCACACCTTCACGGGCTACAGGCACATCAATCACAGGGAAAAGCGTAACCGCGCCTTTAAGCCTTTCAGGAACCTCAATGGTATTACCCGATGCGTCACGCCCATACCCAACGTGGGCTGCATGCTCGCACCATGCACGAAAGTCTGCGGCTGATGTCACAGTGATCGCCTCATCGGTACGAATTGGCTCAAAGGTGGGACCACTCGGAACCCCGTTATCTGTCATGGGTTCTTCACCTGCGGTACGAGCTTGCGCGCCCAAAGCACGTATGACAGGCCCTAATATATCCTGGGCCCGCTTACGAATAGTGCGGAATTCCACTTCATCGAAGAACGCTTCAAGCTCCTGAAGGTCCGGAATAAACCGCATTTGATCGAACTCAACATCCAAATTGAGCGTGTCAACAAGCTGGTTGAGGCGACGGTTCCTGCGCACATTCTCAATGTTTTCGCGCAGAGCCTCACCTTTTTTACCTTTGATGTTCTCGCTATTAGCAAGTACACCTTCAAGATCACCGTACTCGTGAAGCCATTTAGCAGCAAAGCCTGGTCCAACTCCGGGGACTCCAGGCAGATTATCGGCTTGTTCACCGGTGAGCGCAGCGAGATCCGGATACAGCCGAGGTGGTACTTTTGTTTTTTTCTCAACCGCTGCAGGATCCATACGCTGAATACCCTTGGAGGGACCAGTCGTTACGGGATACAGCAATGTAACATCGTCCGTAACAAGCTGGAAAATATCGCGGTCTCCTGAAAGAATGAGCACTTTGTATTGAGCTTCTGATCCCTGCCGTGTCAGGGTCGCGACGATATCATCTGCCTCATAATTCTCCTGGGTAAGCGCCGGGATTTTCAGAGCTCCGAGCATCTTCTTGATGAGATCAAGCTGCCCGTCGAAGGCTTCAGGGATAACGTTACGACCGCTCTTATATTCGCTGTATTCCTCCGTGCGAAAAGTACCACCGGGCAGATCGAATGCCACCGCAATATGGCTAGGGTTATGGTCTTTAATAATGTTCAGCAAGGTAGACAGGAAGGCATGAACTGCTTCCGTATGCTGCCCGTCGCTTCGCACAAAAACATGGTTTCCCGTTTTCTCTGCCATTGTATAGATGCCAAAGAAAGAGCGAAGGGCCAGTGAATGTCCATCAATAAGGAGCAGGGTATTTTCTGAGTTACTCACAATCCCATTCTAGAGGTTTTCGACGGCGGGAGTGATAGTGAACGCAACGCGCCTGAAAACTTCTAAAAGGCCTAGTACCGGCTAGGCGTTTTCATGTCATGAACGTCTGTCCTGTCGCTGGATAAACATATTCATTCACGCTAGGATATAACTCTATACTTGAGTGTTCCCTGAGAATACCGGGGATGAGCGGCATGGATCTTATCGGTCCCAACACACATAGGAAATTATGAAACTACTCAAAAAGATCCCTCTCCTTGCTTGGATTGCGATTGCAATTCTTGCAGGTGTTCTTATCGGTGCTACAACTCCTGGGATGATCGGTGGCATAAATAGCGGGCTGGGTACCTCTATCCCTACCGATGTTGTAGTTCAGATCTTTGTCTCGTTCTCTACTGTTTTCAGTGCGTTCCTGAGCTTCTCTATCCCGCTTATTATTATCGGTTTTATCGTTCCAGGAATTGGTTCGCTAGCCCAAGGTGCAGGTAAGATGCTGGGCATTACCGTAGCTCTGTCATATCTTTCCAGTATTGTTGCTGGATTTTTAGCTTTAACGGCGGCACTATTCCTGTACCCTATTTTGTTGAAGGGGCAACGGTTAGAATCTTTTGATAACCCTGAAAATGCACTCTCGACAGGATACATCAAGTTTGAGCTTGACCCCATTATGGGAGTGATGAGCGCACTCATTCTGTCCTTTATCCTAGGTCTGGGAATAACAGCCCTCAAGACTCGTAGCATGCTCAATCTCTTCGAGGATTTTCAAGTTATCATTGAGAAGCTTCTCAGCTACGTTATTATCCCGCTTCTGCCCATCCATATCGTGGGCGTCTTTGCGAATATGACCCTTGCAGGCCAGGTTGCTAAGATTCTCTCGGTCTTCGGCATGGTATTCATTATGGTCATTATCTTGCACTGGATAACGCTAACGCTACAGTACACAGTTGCCGGAAGCGTTTCAAAACGCAACCCGTTTAGGATGCTCAAGACCATGATGCCCGCCTATTTCACGGCCATTGGAACTCAGTCCTCAGCAGCTACCATCCCGGTAACGGTTCGATCCGCGAAGAAGGCTGGTATTTCTCCTCGCGTGGTTGATTTCGCTATTCCGCTATGCGCTACCATCCACCTTTCGGGTTCTATGATCACGATTACTTCATGTGCAGTCGCAGTCCTGTATATGACCGGGCAAAATCCCAATTTTGCCTCGGTAACTCCAGTAGTGCTTATGCTAGGCATTATGATGGTCGCGGCCCCGGGTGTACCCGGCGGAGGTGTGATGACCGCCATCGGGCTGCTGGAGTCGATGCTTGGTTTCAATGAATCCATGATCGCCCTCATGATTGCTCTGTACCTTGCGCAAGACTCTTTCGGTACCGCAACTAATGTCACCGGAGATGCCACCATTGCAACGTTTACCGAACGTATCTCTAAGATGTTGGGGGTTGATCCAACTGCCGGGATTAGCGATGAAGACATCGAAAAAGCAGAAGCAATTTCGGCATAGCCTTGACCTAAACGACGGGGTGCGCATCCAGAAACCTTGGATGCGCACCCCGTTATTCATATGGAGCTTTACTTACACCTTACTTATTCCGTACGAGTGCTTCGCTAATATGCTGACATCCTTTCCAACCCCAATAGATGCGATGATTCACAATAAGCCCATCAGATATTTCCATGAGCTCTAAGATATCTATTTGTTCTCCTTCAGGAGTTTCTCGCGGATATTCCCACACCAAAGTTTTCCCATTAGTCAGATACTCCCCCGTGCGGTACCAACGTACAAGTTCATTCGGACGACGGTGGGTGCCCTCTTCCAGAAAATGCTTAATCGCTTCTCGTCCCCGCAAAACTCCGCCGCCAGCTCCGGGAATTATTGCTGGCACGAGGGGGCTTTCAAAAACTGCGTCCTCAGCATAAAGGCTGAGCAGTCCTTCAGTATCACGGTTTTTAGCGTACCGATGCCATTCTTCATAGATACGTGCATGATCATCCATATTCTTACACCTTCCAAAGCAGGAATCTCGTTTCTTCTCAATCCCGACAAACAGATACTTGATAAGAGCTCTTTTTCTACTCCACCCTATCACTGGGAGTACACTTGAAGGCATGACTGAATCTACCCCTAAACTATCTGCTGACCTTATAGCGCAGCTCAACGAGTACGGTGTACCCGCAGAGGCTCATAAATTCTTTCCGAAGGGTTTGGGAGAGCTAATCCCCCGTATGGGAATTATCTTTAGTGAGCTAACTGCTGAGCGAGCTGTGGCGTCCATGCCTGTGCAGGGGAATACCCAGCCTGTCGGTTTGCTCCACGGAGGTGCCTCGGCTGTTCTTGCAGAAACTCTTGGTTCATTAGCAGCAGGTATCCATGGAGGAGTTGACTCCATAGCCGTTGGGGTAGATCTCAATGCAACTCACGTGCGCCCCGCTATTAGTGGCCACGTTACGGGAATCTGTACGGCAGTTAAGCTGGGACGTACCGTTTGCGTACACACTATAGAGATTATGGATGAGTCCGATCGAACTATTTGTACAGCTCGTATAACTAATATGATCATTCCACGACCCTAAAGCAGACATATAGAGGATTGATATGGCGCGCCAACCGTATTCCAAACGCTATCCAAAAATCGTCCGTGCAAAACGTATTACATTGCCCTTAGCCATAGCTGCTCTACTGGTATGTTGGGTTGCCGCTATGGGAAATCCAGGAAGTTTCTGGTGGTTAGGACTTTTCATGGCAGCCGGCGTTTTACTCTGGGCTGGGTCCCCAACAGCACGCCCGATTAAAGGTCCTCATGGTAGTGATGACGATGACGACATAACCCGTATAATGCGACGCTAATACATTCATTTCAAGGCTGTCGTGAGCAAATAAAAGCGTAAAGCAGGAGTGTGGATTTTCAGGACAACAAGAGTCTTGTTGTCCTGAAAATCCACACTCCTGAATTTTATATTCTAGAGCAGCAGCTAATCATCGTTTGGGACTTGACACTAAGGTCCCAAGAAGATTACTCAGACAGCTGCTTGATAATAGTATCGGATACCTCTCGCATAGAGAGGCGACGGTCCATTGAGGTCTTCTGAATCCACCGGAATGCCTCGGGCTCGGTGAGGTTCATTTTGGTGATAAGCAAAGACTTGGCACGATCTACGAGCTTTCGAGTCTCAAACTGATCACGAATAGTTGTGACCTCTTTCTCTAGCGTACGCAGCTGTTCATATCGAGAAAGCGCCACCTCGATAGCGGGAAAAAGGTCATTAGGAGTAAAGGGCTTGACCACATATGCCATGGCCCCAGCTTCAACAGCACGATCCACCAGCTCTTTCTGGCTGAAAGCGGTCAGGAGCACCACAGGCGCTATTTTTTCCTTTCCGATTTCCTCGGCGGCTGTAATACCGTCCATAATCGGCATTTTGACATCCATGAGCACCAAATCGGGATGGTGTTTTTTAGCAAGCTCGATAGCGGTTTTACCATTATCGGTCTCTGCCACGACCTCGAACCCTTGGTCCTTCAGGATTTCGACGATGTCCAGGCGAATCAATGCTTCGTCTTCGGCAACCACAACGGTGCGCGCCGAGACCTGCTCTCCCTCGTGTTCGTGAGCGGTCTTCTCTGACATAACTCTCTCCTTGGTCTATTTTCAGTCGCCTTTATTCTACAGTAGTTAATAAAACTTCATCTACTGTATAAGGTTGAAATTTGTATGTTTCTCGTCTAGATGCAAAACTATCGTCGAGGACTCAAAGAATACTGTGGACATTTCTCACTCTTTGTAATTCGATTTTCTGCCAATCGATAGGGTAGAATCTTATGCGTACCTTTGAGTGCAAGCCCGAGTGGCGGAATTGGCAGACGCGCCTGACTCAAAATCAGGTTCTTCGGAGTGTGGGTTCGAGTCCCACCTCGGGCACATTTACTAAACTCGTCTTGACCATAGTTATGGTTTCGAGACGAGTTTTTATTTTCTTGGAGCTCCAGTTCAATAGATTGGGTACCCGCAACTCATATGGTGGGTCTTTCCGCATATAGAAAGTCCCGCCTCCTGCATCAAAGAGGCGGGACTTCTCATAGATTCAGTTCGAAAAATGTTTACACGATAAAGAAGAACCTTACTTGTGTTCGTCTTCCCCGTAGGGGCGCAGGTGCTCACGCTCTTCCGGCTCATGCTCACCGGAACCCTGTTCCTTAATACGGTGTACCTTAACCATATTGGTTGATCCCGCCACCCCGGGAGGGGAACCTGCAGCAATCACAATAAGATCACCCGGTTCTGCAAGCTTATGCTCCACTAGGTAGTCATTTACGATGTCGGTCGTACCGTCAATGTTGGTCGCCACCGGCGCATGCGCAGCTTCAACGCCCCACAACAGTGAGATAAAAGCACGCACCTTTGGGTTGGGGGTGAAAGCAAGTACCGGCTGCGCAGGGCGTAGACGTGCTAAACGGCGTGCTGAGTCACCAGTCTGGGTAAAAGTACTAATGTAATCTACATCCAATTGTTCCGCAATGTTTACAGCTGCACGCGTGATGGCACCACCACGGGTACGGGGCTTACGGTCCAGCTGTGGTACGCGGTATAGACCCTTTTCCTCAGTATCACGAATAATGGAGGCCATTGCCGCAATGGTAATAATGGGGTAATTGCCCACCGAAGTCTCGCCGGAGAGCATCACCGCATCGGCGCCATCCAAGATTGCATTTGCACAGTCAGAGACTTCCGCGCGCGTAGGAGTCGGGCTAGAGATCATGGACTCAAGTACCTGAGTTGCCACGATAACGGGCTTAGCCCAGCGACGAGCCATCTCAATAGCTTTCTTCTGAACCAGTGGCACCTCAGAGAACGGCAGTTCCACGCCAAGGTCGCCACGGGCAACCATGATGCCATCAAACTTGTCGATAATATCTTGCAGATTATCAACGGCTTGAGGCTTTTCGATCTTGGCAATCACCGGAATACGGATACCCTCTTCGGCCATGATCTCATGAACGCGGTTTACGTCTTTCCCGCTACGTACAAAGGAAAGAGCAATAATATCTACGCCCAAATTCAAGGCAAAACGAAGGTCAGCCTCATCCTTCTCGGTCAGCGCGGGAAGAGAAACGGCCGCTCCAGGAAGGTTGATGCCTTTATTGTTTGAAATAGGTCCGCCTACAATCACACGAGTGCGAACACGAGTTGGAGTTACTTCAACGGCTTCCAGCTGGATCTTACCGTCATCCAGCAAAAGTTTATCGCCGGGCTTCACATCGCCAGGAAGACCTTTATAAGTCGTACCACAGATATCTTTGGTACCCTCAACGTCCTCAGAAGTAATCGTAAAATCAGCGCCAGGCTTTAGATATTCTTCCCCGTTTACAAAGCGCTCCAAACGGATCTTAGGACCTTGCAGGTCAGCGAGAATAGCTACTTCTTTCCCCAACGCCGCGGATTGTTCACGGATAGTTGTGTAAGAGTTAGTGTGAACGTCATGGTCACCGTGACTCATATTCAGACGGGAAACGTTCATACCCGCCTTGATCGCTTCCGCAATTTTTTCGGGAGAAGAAATAGCCGGACCAATGGTTGCAACGATTTTTGCGCGCCTCATGTACCTAACCTTCGTGTGTTGGGGTGGAACCTTCTAAGAAAGATACCCATAATATGAATGGAACCTTCTCATCAGGAGTCCCAATTATTCCCACACAACACCATGTATACACAACATGGCATGTGCGGCATGCATCCCTTCTAGTATATTCCTTCTCAAGCGTTTTCGGGAGGAAAATTCTCGGTATTTTCAGGAAATCCTTGTTTTAACCTCGAACCATGTTGCCCACTCAAGACTCACATGCTCTCTACCTGCCCCTCAGAACAATAATTAGGTTTTAGTTGTTTTCTGACATCTCATTTGAAACTATGGCCAAGCGTTCCTGTCCGAGAAACAAATATGCCCACATCATGTATGACACACCTTGATGTTCATCGCTCGCCCCCTTCTTCCATGTGATAAAAACGACACGCCAGTATTGGCTAAGCAATTTCACATTTATCACCACCTGCCATAGACTGGAATCAATAATTAGTATCTTGTATGCAAATTTGCTTTGGGAGGCTTCAGTGACCATTCGTGTGCTGATTATCTTCGGTTCAACCTATGGGTACACCGAGCGTTATGCGAACTGGCTAGCAGAAGATCTGCGAGCATTACCACAGGCTCCTGAAGTCGATACTCTACGGGCTACAGAAGTAACCCCTGAACTTGTGGAAGCAGCAGACTCCGTTATTATTGGCGGTAGCGACTACGGTGGGTTCCTTACAGGCGCTCCCAGCCTCAAGAAGAAAATTGTTCCCGTTATTCTCCCTAAAAAGGAACGTACTGCATTCTTCACGGTTTCCTTCACAGGCGAGCACTCCAAAAAACTACTCGACAAGGCTGTCGCTAAAAGTTATACCGCAGAACTCACCGATGGACGCCCGACTTTCCATTTACGTGGTGGGATTGATTTTTCAGAACTTTCACTTGCTCATAAGACCGCTCTTAAAGGTCCGGTTCGCGCCTGGTTGATGGCTAATCCAAACCCCAACGAAGGTATTCAGCAAATGCTTGAGTGCTATAAAACCGGCCATGCGGATTACACCAACCGAGAGTCTCTAAAACCACTTGTTGAAGCAATATCCAAATTCCTCTGATATCGCATAGCAGGTTACCAAAATAAGCTTGGCCGGAGGTTTTCTCTCCTCCTCCGGTCTTTTGATTCCGGATGCGGGTGCGAGGCCGCGCCGATAACGTATTCGGTTGCAGGGGGTGGGTCTTGTGTGTGCGGCCCACCCCCTCCTTTTATCTTTCATCAAGGAAAAAGTCAGGTCCTCTCCACCATTAAAATAGTGAAGAGGACCCAAGGTTAGTTGTCCAGGAATTTACGATTTAGATTTTTTCCACGGGATCTCAGGAGCTTTATCCTGCTTATCACCGGTCTGAACCCTATCTGCAGGCTCCTCGTGGGTGCCTGGTTCTTTGTCTTTTGTAGCTTTCTTCTCTTCCGTTACCTTCTTTTCAGATATCCGAGATTCTTCCAAGGTCTCTTTACCCTGGTTAGAAACCTCATCCGAATCTTGGGCGGCAGTCTTCTCTGAGTTAGGGGTATGCTGAACAGATGGCCCCTGAACTGGAGCTTCAGCAATGCCCGCTGCAGCTTTAGCCCTAGCGCGGATACCAGCGGCAACAAAGCCGATCAACCCTAGTACAATCAGGGCACCCGATGTCCACACGTGAACCCGCAGCCCCAGAAGTGTTTCAGAGGTATCAATACGCAGGAACACTTCAATGAAGAACCGTCCAATACCGTAGTACAGCACATAGAGCCAAAAAGTTTGTCCGCGCTTCAGGAACCTATTCCCCAGGAAAATTAGAAGGAATGCGCCCACAAGATTCCACAATGATTCGTAAAGGAATGTGGGGTGAAAGAGAGTTCCTGCGGGATATTGAGCAGGAAAATTCCCACTCGATTGACTAATCTCCAAACCCCACGGAAGGGTAGTAGGCTTACCGAAAAGCTCCTGATTAAACCAATTGCCCCAACGACCAAAAGCCTGCGCCAAAATAATACCTGGTGCAACTGCATCCGCAAATGCTGCATAGTTAATCTGGTATCGGCGACAAGCAATCCAGGCCCCCAGGGCTCCTACGGACACCGCTCCCATAATGCCGATGCCGCCTTCCCAAATCTTCAGGAAAGCCCAAGGATCAGAGACATTGGGACCAAAATAGCTGCCAGGGTCTGTAATGAGCACATGGTAAGCACGCGCCCCAATAATTCCAGCGGGAATAGCCCACATTGCCACGTCATATACGCGCTCACGTGTGCCGCCAACTTGTGCCCAGCGCCGAGCGCTAAGCCATAGACACACGATTATTCCGGCTAAAATGCAAAGTGCGTAAAAATGGATACGAAACGGCCCAAGCTGAAGATAAGATACACTCGGCGACGGAATTGACGCCAGCGGAAGGGATACTGCTGAGGTAAAGGATTCCGATAATATAACATTCATACTATGCACGTCCTGCAAGTTCACGAGTTAGTGCTCCCACCGCAGCAGGACCTCCATCAGCTAGAGCTTTTACAAGTGCCGTTCCTACAATCACACCATCTGCATAAGTTCCGATCTCTTCAACATGGGCACGAGTTGAAACGCCTAAACCAACACATGCGTATTCAGCACCTGCAGCATGAAGGTTTTCGACAAGTCCTTGGGCAGCTTCTGAGACTGAGGTGCGAGCCCCTGTAACGCCCATGACAGAAACGGCATAAACGAACCCGCTCGAAGCCTTAGCGATAGTCTCTAAACGTTGAGGCGATGATGATAGCGCCGCCAAGAAAATACGATCTAACCCGTATTTTTTAGAGGCTTCGAACCAAGCCGATGCTTCATCGGGTACTAAATCTGGAGTGATCATTCCAGCTCCTCCAGCAGCCGCAAGATCACGTGCAAAATTATCAACACCGTAGGCAAGTACGGGGTTCCAATACGTCATCACGACAACGACAGATTGGGTTGCCTCGGTAATGCGCCGTACAGCATCAAAAACCCGAGAAAGTTTGAAGCCGCCTTCTAATGCGGCACCTGTGGCATGCTGGATAACGGGGCCGTCCATGACCGGATCCGAGTACGGTACGCCCAGCTCAATAATGTCGGCACCGTTATTGCCTAATTCGATAGCTGCTGCCACAGAATCTTCAAAGTTGGGAAAACCTGCGGGGAGGTACCCGATAAGTGCTGCACGCCCATCTTCTTTGCATTCGCGTAACCGCTGCACGAGAAGCGAGTTCGGGTTTTGGGGTGGGAAGGTACCGTCAAGGACTTCGTACTTTGCCGCATGCGGCTGTGCGTCTTGATAGCTCATGCGTGCGCCTCGCTTTCTGCCTGCACTGCCTTCTCAGCAACTGCCTCTTTATTGCCTGTCATGAGAGAAGATGACGGGGTTGCTTTCCCTAGATCGAACCATTTCAAGGCGGTCTCCATGTCTTTATCGCCACGACCAGATAGGCACACCACCATTATTTTTTCACGGGCAGACTCAGAATCTTGATGCGCCCACTCCTGACAGACCCGTAACGCACCGGCAAGTGCATGCGCCGATTCGATGGCAGGAATAATACCTTCAGTACGGCAAAGCAGTTGAAAAGCATCCATAGCTTCAGTATCGGTCACCGGCTGGTAGCTGACACGGCCTAAGTCTGAAAGGTATGAGTGTTCGGGCCCAACGCCGGGATAGTCCAGGCCAGCAGAAATCGAATGCGACTCTATAGTTTGCCCATCTTCGTCTTGCATCAGGTAGGTTACGGCACCGTGAAGCATTCCTGGGCGGCCTAGATTAATAGTTGCGGCGTGACGTCCGGTTTCTACACCGTCTCCCCCCGCCTCAAAACCGTAAAGTTTTACATCGCGGTCATCAAGGAATGCATGGAAGATTCCAATGGCGTTTGAGCCCCCACCAACGCATGCAGAAACTCCGTGGGGAAGACGCCCAGTCATCTGTTGAATTTGTTCGCGTGCTTCAGAGCCAATAGCATCATGAAAGAAACGCACCATAGTAGGAAAAGGATGTGCTCCCGCCGCTGTACCCAGCAGATAGTGGGTATTCTCGACATTAGCGACCCAGTCTCGAAGAGCCTCATTAATAGCGTCTTTCAGAGTACGGGAGCCATTCTGAACGGCAATAACTTTCGCGCCCAAAAGCTGCATACGCGCCACGTTCAAAGCCTGCCGCTCGGTATCTTCTTCACCCATGTAAATCACACAGTCCATACCGAAAAGCGCAGCAGCCGTTGCCGTTGCTACACCGTGCTGACCAGCACCGGTCTCTGCGATCAGACGTGTCTTACCCATGCGCTTTGCGAGAAGTGCTTGTCCTAAAACATTGTTAATCTTGTGGCTACCGGTATGGTTAAGATCTTCACGTTTCAGAAAGATCCGAGCCCCAGCGTGCTTTGAGAACCGCGGAACTTCCGTTAGCAATGAAGGACGATTCGAGTATTCAGCAGAGAGTCGCTGAAATTCCGCAATAAACTCTGGATCCTGCTTAGCATTCTGGAAGGTAGACTCAAGCTCATCCATGGCGGCAATTAACGACTCAGACATCCATCGCCCACCGTATTGCCCGAAGTAGGGACCGGGTGCATTTTTGAGGGATTTCCCCTCAAGAAATGCGTCTGCCAGGTTTTCGCTCATTGTTGTCCTTCCCGGGTACTTTTATTTTCATCCATGAGTTAGGTTTGTACACTTAACTCATGGTACGGCTTGTTCGTATTCTTACTATTCTACGCGGAATGACATAGCGTCAGCGTATATAAAGAAAAGCCCTATGATTATTCACATGTGAAAAACTGTCATCTACGTAAGATAGCTCTAATCTGCATTAGAGATGAGGTACAGCCGAAAATTCACGTACAGTTTTCTCCGGGTCTCCAGATTTGACCAGAGTCTCACCAATAAGCACGACATCAGCACCAGCCTGCGCGTAGTTCTGTACATCGCTCAGCCCAGATACACCAGATTCTGCAACTTTAATAACGCTTTCCGGCAGGTCGGACGCAAGCTCTGCATAATGCGCGTTCTTGACTTCAAGAGTTTTTAGGTTGCGAACGTTAATACCTATAATTTTGGCTCCGACACGCTGAGCTATAGATATTTCTTCTGAAGTATGTGCTTCTACGAGAGCATTCATACCAAGCGATTCGGCAAGCTCTAAGAAAGCACTCAAGGTATCCTCTTCCAAAGCAGCAACAATAAGAAGCACCAGATCTGCGCCGTGTGCACGTGCCTCCCAAATCTGGTACTCATCAACAATAAAATCTTTACGCAATATGGGAATACTGACGTGAGCACGAACCGCATCCAGATCCTCCAGGCTTCCGCCGAAACGGCGTTCTTCGGTAAGCACCGAAATAGCTGCTGCTCCTCCACGCTGATACTTCACCGCTAGTTCCGCTGGATCCGCTATTTCCCCCAGGACACCTTTCGATGGAGACGAACGTTTCACCTCTGAAATGATACGCACAGTTCGGCCATCACCACGTAAAGCGCATACAGCGTCAAGAGCTGGCGCCGTAGAGAGCGCTAGCTCCTGCACCTTTTCCAGAGGATGTTTTGCACGACGATCCTCTAAATCCTCACGTACTCCACCAATAATTTCATCTAGTACGGTACTCAACAGTGTTCCTTCTCATAGTCATCAAATATCCAAAAGTTTGAGATAGCACAAGAGAGAGCGCCTCGTCATGGGCGAGGCGCTCATAGCGTATTTACTAGTGACGCTCAGTATTTTTGGTTTTAGAACCACCTTGGCCGTAGCCAGCACTCTTGAGAAGCAATCCAGCCACTAGACCCAGCACGATAATGCCAGCACCAACAAAGACGATAACGGGCTGAGCCAGATCATACGCAACAGCACCAACAAGTACCCCGGCCGTCATGATGGCGATCATAACCCACGACGCTACGGTGCTACCGTGATTTGCATACGGGCGCTCAGGAACAATAACAACTTTCTCTTCCGTCACGAAAACTCCTCATGTGTGTGCACAGATACGCGAATAATGCGTACAGACGTCCTTTCTTCGATTTTAGGTCATGACCTCGTCTTCTGTGAATTTGCTGGTGAGAATCGTACAAATATTTAGGCAGGCATGGGTGTACAACTCGCAGCGTTTGAAACCTTTTTACTATTAAAACTATTTCTCTGCGGTAGGGTCTTCTCCCCTGCTCAGCAGGTCCCATGCATCCATATTGTCGACCTCACCGGGAGTTTCTTGCATGTTACGCACTGTGCGGTCATATTTACGCCCACCTTGCCAGTGTCGAGCCACCACAAGAGTCCAAAGTCCCACGCACATAATAAGAAAACCTGATATGCATGAAATCCACGGCCAAACAGTCACATCATACGCACCTGTAGACGCCACGGTTCCCGTTACCTTGCTGGTCTCAGTTACAACCGCATCTGCGGGATTCATCACCACCGACAGCGCAGAAAAAATAATACCCACCCCGGATCCTAAACTTACAAATGCGATAACATACCGCAAAAGCTGAGGGGCTATGCGTGCCGCTAAAGGAGCTGCTAAAGCTACCATCGCCAGCGCGCTTACTGCGGGCGCCGCTTGAGACCCGTTAATGTCAAGGTTTTGTTCCCCCAAGACCCCGTTCACATGCGCTTGGACCCAAGGAAAAAGCGTCGTGCTAAAGGCAAGGGCAGCCACAGCAAGCCCTGCTAAAAGCACCAGTCCAGGCGCTTGTAGTCGCGCAGGTTTCGAGTGTAAGTTTTCATCCGCCGCACTAAAAGCCGTAGCAGTACTCGTTGTCTCGTAGTTATTTGATTGATTCAAAGACGAGGATTTATGCCGCTGTGTATTCATGGGATTATGCCCTCCCGCAGGTTCTTAATCTGCTGTTGTAACGCGTTTTGTCTGCAGAGGTTTCAGACCCGATGCCGTCAATACGGCACGGAGCGGAGCAGCTGACTTATTTACGGTCTCTTCAGTCTCGGACTCCGGGTTGGAGTCCATCACAATACCGGCTCCAGCCTGTACGTAAGCTTTTGTTCCTTTGAGAACAGCAGTACGAATTGCAATAGCCATGTCCATGTTTCCAGCAAAATCAAAATATCCGCAGACACCCCCATAAACCCCACGACGGGTCGGCTCATACTCATCGATAAGCTGCATGGCCCGCGGTTTGGGAGCCCCCGAGAGAGTCCCCGCCGGAAAAGCAACGCGAAGTACATCGTAAGCACTGAATTGAGGGTCAAGTTCAGCACTCACTGAGGAAGAAATATGCATGATATGGCTAAACCGCTCAATCACCATGAACTCATCAACAGAGACCGTTCCAGGCTTTGCAATTCGAGACAGATCATTACGTGCCAAATCAACCAGCATCAAATGCTCAGAGCGCTCTTTTTGATCGGCAAGAAGCTCTTCAGCAAGAGCTATATCCTGTTCACGAGTTGCACCGCGAGGCCGGGAACCAGCGATAGGATGCGAGGTCGCACGACCCTCCTTGAGGGTCACCAAGGCTTCTGGGGAAGAACCAACAATTTGGAAAGGAATACCCTCAGCATCCTCAAAGTTAAAGAGGTACATGTAGGGTGAAGGGTTAGATTGACGAAGGACGCGATAGACATCAAGCGCATCCGCACCAGTTTCAGCTTCAAAACGACGTGAGATCACGATCTGAAAGACGTCGCCATCAATAATATTTTTCTTACACCGATCAATTGCATCTTGATACCCTTGCACCGACCAGGTTTGAGTAACCTCACGATGAATTCGATCATTTACCTCAGAAACTCCGGTTAAAACCGATGCCGTTTCAGAGGCACCCTGTTCTAGCTGCTGCAGCATACGGTGCAGACGTTCGACCGCATCGACGTATGCATCATCCACATTTTCATCGGTACCGTTGAAGTTAATGGCATTTGCGATCAAGAGCACTGTACCGTCAGTATTATCATGGATTGCCATGTCAGAAACCATATTCAAGGCAAATTCTGGAAGATTCACGTCATCAGCTGGCGGATACGGCAGGTTTTCCCAGCGGCGTACTACGTCCCAGCCCAAGTAACCTACCAACCCCGATGTTAACGGTGGAAGGCCAGGAACCGGTTCAGTATGAAGCATACGAAGTGTTTGATCGATAGCTTCAACGGGGTCGCCTTCTGTTGGGGCTCCCGCCGGAGTTTGCCCTTGCCAATATATCTTGCCGTCTCGTGTGGTCAGGGTTGAACGAGAAGAAGCGCCGATAAAAGAATACCGGTCCCAAGCTGCCGATTCCCCCTCGGTCGCGATCTTAGCCGATTCAAGCAAAAAAGTTCCAGGATCAGCGGCACCATCGTGTAGAACCAGCGAACGATAAATACCAATGGGTGTGAGCGAGTCTGCAAGAATTTTGATGCACACCGGAATAACTCGGTGAGTCACCGCGCGTTCCCGGAATTCTTCAAGAGAGGGTGAGATAATGCCCAAATCCTGCATAGGACTAATCCTTCGTGCTTGATCGCTGATGCCCAAGCTGTTGCCTGGGGCTCTCGTATTAGTGTACAAGTTCCACCACATCTAACAGTGGTTTGACCAAACAGCGCGAAGTATCAAAATTGACACTTCGCGCTGTTAATTAGCTCAGTCGTTTGAGAGTCGCTGCGGTTTGCAAAGCTGCCGCCGTTGCCTCATAGCCTTTGTCTTCAGAGGAACCAGGAAGTCCGGCACGGTCTAGAGCTTGTTGTTCATTATCGCAAGTGAGTACCCCGAAACCGACCGGGCGACCAGTCAGCACGGAAACATCGGTCAGACCGCTCGTAGCGCCCTGACATACGAAGTCAAAGTGAGGAGTTCCACCGCGAATAACAACGCCGAGGGCAACAATCGCATCGTATTTTTCGGCAAGACGGGTTGCTGCAACAGGTAGTTCAAAAGTCCCCGGAACACGCACAATAGTCGGCTCCAGCCCCGCATCAGCGGCGGCGCGCTGCGCCCCATCGAGTAACCCTTCCATGACCTGAGTGTGCCAGCTTGCCGCGACAATAGCTAGTTTGAATCCAGTGTAGTCCTCAGGATTGAGAGTGGTATCTGCTGCTCCTGCGCCGCTCATATTTCTTAACTCCTTGGTGTCGTTGGTTTATATCGCAAAGTCGTCCTCTGACCACACAGCAAGCTGTTATCAGCCAGAAGAACTATATACTAGGCCCATGGAGCCTATGCCCCATACGCCGACGTTTTGTTTCAAGGTACTTGGCGTTCTCAGCACGCGCCGGAATTTCGTCAGGAATTACCTCATGTACTTCAAGCCCCAGCTCGGTCAGCGCGTCAACCTTTGCCGGATTATTTGTGATAAGTCGCAGATTATGAACCCCGAGTTCTTGCAGAATAAGTGCCGCCTGCGTGTAATCACGCATATCTTCGTCTAAGCCAAGCGCTAAATTTGCGTCTAGGGTATCAAGGCCAACGTCTTGAAGTGCATAGGCTCGCAGCTTATTTACAAGCCCAATACCTCGCCCTTCATGATTGCGAATATAGAGCATCCAACCACCATAACGCGAGAGAATTTTTAACCCATTCTCAAGCTGCTGACCACAGTCGCATCGGAAGGAGCCCAGAATATCTCCAGTAGCACATTCGGAGTGGATTCGCACTGCGGGAATCTGAGCTTCTCCCGAAAATGCAATAGGGTTCCCTTGGGCGTCTATAGCACGAATGCTCATATGCTCAACACCATCGGCAAACCGCCAAGCACTTACCCCAAAGTTTCCATGGGGTGTAGGAACAATAACCTCAACGGTCGATTCCACCAGTTGCGGGCTGGGATGAGGCACTAAGTCTAAAGGCGAAGCTGTGTATTGGTGGGCAAATCTCTCAGCAAGATCGCATTTCTCGAATTCGAGCTCTGAGGGTATGTGCTTGTGCTGAGTGCTCTGCTTTTCTGGGGTATCACTCATGCTCGTTCCTTCACATACTGAATAAGGTCTTCGATCGAAATTATGGGGAGGCTGTGCGCAGCTGCAAAAGAGCGCAATGCTTCAAAACGCATCATGCTTCCATCATCATGGACAAGCTCGGCAATAACGCCTACGCCCGAAAGACCGGCCGCACGAGTAAGTTCTACGGCCGCTTCGGTATGCCCAGCACGTTCCAAAACCCCACCAGCCACGGCGCGCAAGGGAAATATATGTCCCGGACGACTTAAATCTTCAGGAACCGCCGAGCTATCCGCAAGAACTCTCGCTGTACAAGCCCGATCGGCAGCACTAATACCTGTTGTGGTTCCTACACGCGCATCGCAAGAAACCGTATATGCAGTACCTTTAGGATCTTCATTGTGCGCGGTCATTGGCGGCAAGTTCATGCTGTCTGCGCGTTCGTGACTCATTGGAGCACATATCACTCCGGAAGTATAGCGGATAGTAAATCCCATGAGTTCTTCTGTAGCATATTCAGCCGCAAAAATTATATCTCCCTCATTTTCACGGTTTTCATCATCCACTACAACGACAGCTCGACCGGCGGAGATAGCCTCAATGGCCTCCTGAATAGAATCCAACTCTTGTGCAACTACGGAAGTTTCATGGAAATCTACATTTCTCATTTCCATCAACCGGGCTACGTATTTAGCGAGCGCGTCTGTTTCAAGATTGACAGTGTCTCCTACGGTAAGCTGCCCTAGATTAGTTGCGCTAAGAGTTTCAGGAATCAAACCGACTTCAAACCAGGGAGCGCTCTCAGCAGAGGCAGAAACCGCTGTTACTGTCAGCGATACGCCAGAGACTGCAATAGAACCCTTCTCAACCAGATACGGAGCAAGTTCTTGAGGAATGGAAAAACGAATAGTGCACCATGCATCATGTTCAGTTATTGATATAACCGTCGCGATACCATCTACGTGTCCCTGGACTACATGTCCGTCAAACCTTCCATTGGCAGGCATGCACCGTTCAAGGTTAACGACCGATCCTTGAGTTAGTGTGCCTAGATTGGTCCGAGTGAGCGTCTCCCCCATTGCATAAGCGCGAAATTGCTGCGGTTCAATGCTATCCTCATCAACGGCAGTTAGGCATACACCGTTGACAGCTAGGGATCCTCCATGGTCCAAGTCAGAGACAATGTCACCAGCGTTAATAGTGATATATGCAGCTCCGGTCGGAGTCCCTTGAGCGTCATAGACTGGTTGAACGGATTCAACGGTACCTAGCGCACCGATAATTCCTGTGAACATGTGTGTCTTCTCCTCTGTGGCAGCTGCACCGGGATGGAATTCAGATGCCGCTACGATACTTGCACTATAACTATAAAGATGAGTCTTTTATTCCCCGAAATATTGTGCAGGTGCATACCGGAACGATCTCAAAGACGATGTTCCCTTTCCTACACTTTGTTTCCAGGAATTATGCATAACTTTTGTAGTTTTTATTCTCGTGATTCTGGAAAATATTTGTGTGTGAAACGTGGAAGTACACGACGAATACCCGGTGTATTTTTTGCAGTGCTACGGGGGCTTGGTATCAGGTGCGTTGCGGTGTCTTCGCCTAAGACCCGGACTGATGGAAACATCCCAAGATCATCAAGCTGCAGACGAGGGGCATTTTCCAACGTGTTGGTAATAAGTCGGTACATTGCACTTTTACCGTGCCCCATGAGTATAGGAGCGCGGTACCAAACAAGTTCGTCAAGAAGATCTTCCCCGGTAAATAGACCAACCATTCCCGGTCCTCCCTCAATCATGAGGTGTCGCACCCCACGACTGTAAAGTTCGTCAAGAAGCACTCGGGGCTCATGAGTGTAAACCTGCATGTAATTTTCTGGGTCTCTTGTACCTAGACCACACACTTTATAGGTGCTTGGTATATCTGTTTCTCCCATGACAACCCGTAAAGGCTGTTTCTTGTAGCGTTGCCCTGAGATATCACGGGCATCTAGTGAGGGATTATCAAGGAGTGTAGTGCGGGTTCCGATCATCACGGCGTCTGCACGTTTTCGGATGAGATGCCCATCAGCACGTGCTTGTGAACCAGTTATCCATTTACTGGTGCCGTCTGCTGCCGCGATAAAACCGTCAAGAGTTGAAGCAGATTTAACGGTAATAAATGGTCGTTTTTCTGCGACCGAAATAAACCATCGTTCATTTAGCGAGTACGAGTCCTCAGCAAATTCTCGCATATACGTTGTTACGACTCCGTGAGAGCTTAAATATTCTGCTCCGCCAGAAGCCTGAGCGTTCCTATCTGGATATGCATAAAAGACCTGAGAAATTCCAGCTTCTTTGATAGCATGCGAGCACGGACCGGTTTTGCCTGTATGATTGCAGGGTTCTAGCGAAACATACATTTTTGCATCGCTCATATCCGTGCCAGCCGCGCGGGCTTGAGCTAGGACATCAGCTTCAGCATGAGGTGTTCCTACCCCGCGATGCCATCCAACGTGGAGTACTTGACCGGTGGAATTTGTAATAATTGCCCCCACAAGTGGATTAGCCCCTCGTATACCCTGACGAGCGGCTTTTAAAGCTAAACGCATAGCACAATCATCGGTCAATGCCCCTTCAGGGATCTTCATGGTTACCGAAGCAGGTATTCCTTGAAGATGTCCGTACTCCGCAGCAGAATAGTCAAGGTCATTTACGGGCGTATACATCTCAGGACCTAGATACGTTGTCATGATTTGCTCGATTCCACGTCAACAGTAATATCTGGAAATTGCGTTTGAACTCGGGTTTTTTCTTCACGGTTCCGAGTACTCCACCATACGAAGAAGCCTACAAGAGTAAAGCATCCGTAGAAAACATACATCAGCGAGGTGGCATAGTAGCCTGCACCCCAAAGTAGCGGAACACCAACAATATCAACAGCAACCCAAATTAGCCAGAACTCTACCCATCCTCGTGCCATACCATAGGTCGCCATAAGCGAACCGGTAAATATCCAAGCATCTGACCATACAGGCTCGTATGACCCTAGAGAACGAAATATTGGGGTTAACGCTATCGTGCCAAGAATAAGTACAGAGATAATGCTAAAACGTTCCATCCTGGATGCCCATCGTGGAATTACAGCTGCCCCCTCGGCACGCGTTCCTTGAACTCTGCAAGATTGCCGCCAACGATACCAGCCCCATACAGAAACAGTTATGAACATAATCTGGCGCCCAGCCTGACCAAGCATATTAATGGGGTTGGGGCTGCCGAAGAAGGCACCCATAAAAACGGTAAAAAGCAGCAGATTTCCGGCTATACCGATCGGCCATGCCCAGACTTTACGGCGCATTCCGCCCAGCGCTGAGGCTAAACCGAAAAGGTTACCTAAAACTTCGCGCACAAGAAGAATCTGGTCTCCAAACTGTATTTGTGCGTCGAAGAGCCACCGCAGAACGTTCACTGTTCCTCCCTTTCATCGTCATTGCGGCGACTCCGGGGAGAACAAAATGCATTGATTCCAGCAATTGCTGGAACATTAGATAACGGTTTCGAATATATACCGTGACCGCATCCCGTGCTTTCTGCTCGTGCTGCCTACCATCCAGACTGTACTGTCGGTACCGGAGTTTCACCGGTTCGGCCGTAAGCATCACAATAACTGATACACACGGTTCGCGGACTGTCACCGCCGGTTCGGAATTTCACCGACCCCGGAGCACGATTACGGGTCAATTATGGCACACCACGCAAGATCGCCAAAAGCAGGTCTTGAGGAAGGCACCATCGCTATCACAGTATGGGCTAAAGATATGTCAATTTCTTTACCCTTAATTTTGTGATTTAGACATTATGTACTCTCACATAGAATGTACTTTTCTCCTTGCCTGTTTATATTGAAAAATATAAAATTTTCCACCGTATATGAGGTTTAACATACAATTTAATGATATTACTCCTGCGGTATCAGATATTTTAATACTTGACACTTAAAAAATACTCATACTTCCACAAAAACGGGCTACAAAGGTTTAAATACTTGAAATTTATAGGAAACTATCTTTAGAATACTCTTCGTTCACGCTTCCTTTGAGAAGCATGATCTGCAGTGCATTTTTAAGAATCGAAAAAAATTCTTCGCATTTTTAAATCATGCACAACACATATCACTCTCACATACACAACTAAATAAAATTGCAGGTAAACATGAAACTTTTTAACCGGCAAAAGTCTATTTCAAAGACCCTAGCAGCCGTTGGCGCTATGGTGCTGGCTTTAGGGACTATAAGCCCGGCAGTAGCTCATGAAAATACTTCTGATGCTTCTGCTACAGCTCAAATTCCCGCTCACGCGGAAATGAATACTCCAATGGGTGCAGGTGAGCGAGCTCGCCTTGCAGAGTCGCAATCCTCAACTCTTGGCAAGATCTCCCCTAATGCCACTTCCATGTGGACTCCCACAGGTGGAACCCTCGGTATGGACGTTTCTTCATACCAAGGAAATGTAGATTGGAACCGTGCATATAATATGGGCTCCCGTTTTGCATACACAAAAGCAACAGAGGGTAACTATTACACTAACCCTTACTTTGCTCAACAATACAACGGTTCCGCACAGTCGGGCATGATTCGTGGTGCCTATCATTTCGCTAACCCGCGTTCGACTTCTGGTGCTGAGCAGGCACGCTATTTCGTCAGACACGGCGGTGGGTGGACTAACGACGGAATCACGATGCCGGGTCTGCTCGACATTGAATATAACCCATATCCAAGTCTTGGCAACACCTGCTACAACATGAGCAGCGCCGATCTCACTCGATGGATTCGTGATTTCATGGAAACCTATCGCAGCCTCACCGGTCGATATCCTATGATTTATACCGCTAATTACTGGTGGAGACAATGCGTAGGCGCAACAGAGTTCGGTAACCACCTCCTGCATCTGGCAAATTACAACTACTATCCCGGTCCTATGCCAGCCGGGTGGAGTAATTACGATATATGGCAGTTCTCTTCTGAAGGACCTTTTGTTGGAGACTCGAATTTCTTCCCGGGTACGGTTCACGATTTACGTGCACTAGCCACCAATGCGGGGGCAAAGAACCGTTCATGGCATCCTCAACCCGCGCCCCGAGTAGAAACGGCTCCTAAGACCCGGTTCCGGGATGTTCCGCAGAGCTCGCCTTTCTATAAAGAAATTGAATGGTTAGCCAACGAGAAAATTACTACTGGTTGGCCGGATGGCACTTTTCGACCGGACGCAGGTGTAGAACGCGCTGCAATGGCAGCTTATTTCTACCGTATGGCTGGCTCTCCCCCGGTTAATCTTCCAGCACGTTCACCTTTCCGCGATGTAGCGCCTCAAGACCAGTTCTATCGCGAAATCGTCTGGATGCATCAGCAAGGTATCGCTACCGGTTGGGCTGATGGCACCTTCCGTCCGCACGATAGTGTCAACCGCGATGCGATGGCAGCTTTCTTCTACCGTTTTGCGGGGAAGCCAGCGGTGCCCGCAGGCCGTAATTTCTCAGATATTGGAGCGAACAATCAATTTTATCGAGAAATTATGTGGCTCAAAGGTACTGGTATCGCTACCGGTTGGGCTGATGGCACCTTCCGCCCTTGGCAACCTGTTGAACGGGGTGCGATGGCAGCGTTTATCTACCGCTATAAGCACAAGTAAAATAGTCGCTTCTCATTAATAATCAGGGAGGATTCCCCACAAAACTGTGGGGAATCCTCCCTGATATTATTACCCGCTGCACTTTCAGATATGACAGCTGCGTTAGGTATGCATACCTCACTGTTTTTCATGGCTTCAGCTGTACACAGATACGAAAAGGGCCTTCTCAGGTAATTCCTGAGAAGACCCCAATGCAGTATTATGCAGAGTTACTCAACAGAACGGAACGCGACGACTGCATTATGTCCACCAAAGCCGAAGGAATTCGAGATACCAACAATCTCTCCTTCAGGAAGCTCCCGTGCCTGTGTCACAACGTCAAGATCAATCTGCGGATCTTGGTTTTCCAGATTAATAGTAGCCGGAGCTTTGCGGTTGTAAATCGCCAATACGGTAAGCACTGCTTCAAGGGCTCCTGCACCACCCAAAAGATGCCCCGTCATAGACTTGGTTGCAGAAACAGCAATATTCTTTGTATGCTCACCGAAAGTAGCATGCATAGCAGTTGCTTCCGGTAGATCCCCCGCAGGAGTTGAGGTTGCGTGTGCGTTAATATGCACAACTGTAGCAGGGTCAATATCCCCATCTTTGAGTGCTTCACGCAGAGCTCGTGTGGCTCCTAGAGCATCAGGATCGGGAGCGGTTATATGGAAGGCATCAGCAGAGACACCGGTACCTGCTAGCTCGGCATAGACTCGCGCTCCACGGACTCGGGCATGCTCCTCTGACTCAAGAATCATAGCCGCAGCGCCTTCGCCCATCACAAATCCGTCACGATCCATATCATAAGGGCGTGAGGCTTTTTCGGGGTCATCGTTGCGCGATGACAATGCCTGCATACGTGCAAAGGCCGCTAAAGGAAGAGGATGAATTGCTGCTTCGGAACCGCCGACAACAACCACATCTGCTTTACCTGTGCGAATCATATCGACCCCCAGCTCCATAGCTTCCGTTGAAGAAGCACAGGCAGATACGACGGTTTGAGCAGCGGCGCGCGCTTTCAGGTTCATCGACACAGCGGCTGCGTTACCGTTAGGCATTAACATGGGAACTGTCATGGGAAGAACCCTTCGAGGCCCTTTCTCACGCAATGTATCCCATGCATCAAGCAGGGTCCACACACCACCGATCCCAGTACCAAATGCTACACCGGTGCGTAAGGGATCAACTTCTTCTGCGGATTCAGCGTCGGAACCCGAAAAACCAGCATCTTCCCAGGCTTCACGAGCAGCGATAAGTGCTAGCTGTCCTGAAGGATCTAAGCGCTTTGCTTCAACTTTGGTGAGTCGTTCTGACTCGTGAGCAGGCTCTGCGAGGCGCCCAGCGATGTAAACAGGCAGGCTGTATTCTTCTACCCAGGGCTCATCAATTTTAGTGATACCCGAGACGCCTTTAAGCGCATTTGCCCAGGTGGTGGGGACGTCGCCGCCAATAGGAGTGGTTGCGCCGAGACCGGTCACCAACACTTTTCGAGACATCTTCACACTTTCTTGTTTATATCGGTGGAGGGTGAAACTAGACAGATGGGCGCGGTTACTTGCCCGCGCCCATCGTCGGTAGCCTAATTTAGGCTGTTTTTGCGATAAAGTCTACTGCGTCACCAACAGTCTTGAGGTTCTTGACCTCTTCGTCTGGAATAGTAACTTCGAACTTTTCCTCAGCGTTCACTACAATAGTCATCATCGAGATAGAGTCAATATCGAGGTCTTCGGTGAAGGACTTATCCAGCTGAACATCTTCAACTTCAACACCGGTCTCTTCATTTACAATCTCAGCAAGACCTGCGAGGATCTCTTCTTTGTTAGCCATGAAGGGCTCCTTTGTCATAGAAGTGGTAGCACGCTCCTGGTTAAGAGCATGTGCATAATCGAGTTTATCGTGTCTGTGTAAGTATCTCACACAATAACCCCGAGTTTTTCAAATTCGTACTGTAAATCTAGTTTTTGCAGGTACGAATTTGAGCTATCTCATAAAAGGTATATTCAGATACCTTAAGAGTGATCTCGATAACTTACGGAAGAACAACAACCTGTGCCGCATATGCAAGACCGGCCCCAAAACCAATCTGTAGTGCAAATTTTCCAGAAAGTTCAGGCTGTTCCTGCAAAAGACGATGCGCTGCCAAAGGAACGGAGGCGGCAGACGTGTTACCAGCATCCGCAATATCTCGCGCAATAGCGACATTTTCAGGCAATTTCAGGGTTTTTGCCATCTGATCGATAATGCGAGCATTAGCCTGATGCGGAATTAATGCATCCAGCTCATCCGGAGTAATACCTGCCGATTCTAAAGCCTGCTGTGCAACTTTTGCCATTTCCCACACGGCCCAGCGGAAGACTGAAGGTCCATCTTGACGCAGGGTAGGCCAAATCTTTTCGTCTTCCTGCACAGGGTTAGCGACAAAGTCACGGTTACGGATATCGAGGAGGGAATGGGTCATTCCAACAGTCCCCCAACGAGAACCGTCTGACCCCCAAATAGTCGGGGCGATGCCGGGTTCGTCCGATACGCTGACAACAGCCGCACCCGCTCCATCTCCCAACAAGAATGAGATAGAACGTTCCGTATTATCTATAAAATCTGAGAGTTTTTCAACGCCTATCACGAGAACATTCTGCGCCATACCAGAACGAACCATAGCATCTGCCTGAGCTATACCATAGCAGAAGCCAGCGCAGGCCGCAGAAATATCGTAAGCAGGACACCGAGACCCAATGGCATCCGCAACCAGAACAGCTAGTGACGGAGTAGCATACGGATGGGAAATTGTTGAGATAATAACGGCATCAATCTGTTCACCCGTCACGTGTGAGTTGGCGAGCGCATCATGAGCTGCTGCGATTGCAAGGTCATTAACGGTTTGGTTTTCGCTCGCTCGATGTCGGGTTGAAATCCCGGTACGCTGCTTAATCCACTCATCAGACGAGTTGATAGCTTCAACGATATCGTTATTATGAACAATCACCTCACCACGGGAAGCCCCATAGCCTAAAATGCGGGAGTAACGATTGTTCTCATATTGTTTGAGGGTAGTCACGTGTTTACTGTTCCTTGAGCTGTTTCTTCGTGGGTCTGATCTGATACGCCTTAAACCTATGCACCAAATTTTTCGAGGTCTTCAGGAGCATTAATGGCGGTGAAAGGTACACCACGCATTGCGCGTTTTGCCAATCCGACGAGGGTTCCTGCAGGTGTTACCTCAATAATATCGGTGACTTCGTCTTGCAACATCTGAGCCATACACAGATCCCACCGCACAGGGTTTGTAACCTGCTTGACGAGAGAATCGAGAAATTCCTGTCCGGAAGCGACCGCAGAGCCATCGCGATTACTCAAAATTTTGTGCTTCGGATCTTCAACCGTGATCGTGTATGCAAATTTCTTGAGTGGTTCCACGGCTGGGGCCATAGCTTCTGTGTGAAAGGCACCAGCAACTTTAAGCGGAATAACACGAGTACGCGCCGGTGGATTCTCAGTGAATTTTTCAAGAGCGTCAAGTGCGCCTGCTGCAACGATTTGTCCACCGCCATTGGAGTTGGCTGCAACTAGCTGCGCCGCTTTAATTGCTTCACGAACCTCTTCTTCATCGCCGCCCAGGACTGCTGCCATACCGGTTGGGGATGCAGCGGCGGCTTGGGCCATGCCGGTGGCACGAACGCGAATAAAACGCATAGCATCTTCATCGCTAAGAATTCCAGAAAGTGCGGCTGCTGTAATTTCTCCTACGGAGTGCCCCGCGAAAAGTAGATTCTCTGATCCTAGACGAGCAAGCGTTAGACGCCCGGTGACAATACCTGCAGCAACAATCAAAGGCTGGGCAATAGCGGTGTCTTTAATAGCTTCTTCCTCGGCTTCGGTGCCGTAATGGATAAGGTCAAGCTCTGCTGCTTGTGAGAGACGCTCAAGGTGTTCACGAACTCCAACAATCTCAAGCCAAGGAGTGAGAAAGCCCTTTTTTTGAGATCCTTGACCGGGGCAGACAATAGCGTACATTCTTGACCTTTCAAATAGCTCATGACGCTCTCGCGTATAGTATTCTATCGCTTTATCATCGTACGGAGTAGCTCAAAATGCCACATATTATGATAAACGCTCCAGAGATATTCTACTCATCTTTTGTCCTAGCTGGTATATCCCATAAGCGCCCACCACAGGCTCCGCTGGATATTGGTCTTGATATCTTATGCCCTCTAAGTACCAGCTGCTTCTTGTAACGTCATCATTTTTCGCTTACCGCGCAGGGCAAGCATACGAAAAACTTCAATAGCCTTTTCCGCTTCCGTACAATCAAGCTCGCGGATGAGCACGAATATAGGTATCTGCTAAACGTTTCATGGAGACATGGGTATAGATCTGTGTCGTTGAGAGCGATGCGTGCCCTAACAGCTCTTGAACGGTACGAATATCTGCCCCTCCGTCAACAAGATGAGTTGCAGCAGAATGACGAAGGACATGTGCCCCTGAAACCTCGGTATCCTCAAGTGTACGTAGGATTCGGCTAATATCTTCACGAATTTGTCGAGGGTTTGCACGTTTACCGCGTGGCCCTATAAACAGGGCAGTTACATCGCGTGAACCTTTGGCTATCCAATACGGGCGCCCTATTTTGACCCACTGTGAAAGAACTTTCATCGCGGGGGTTCCCAATGGTACAACACGTTCTTTATTACCTTTACCGATAACGCGAACCGTCTTATTAGCTCGGTCTATACTCGATAGATTCAAGCCTGTAAGTTCTGAGATACGCATACCCGATGAGTACAGAACCTCTAGAACAGCCCAAAGCCTCAGCATCCGGATATCCTGCGGATTTTCGCGGCATCGCAGTGCTACGGTGTCCAAAACGGAGCTCATCTGTTCCTGACTCAGGACAGCAGGAAGATGTCGGTCACGCTTAGGCGTACTCATTCCCCGGGTAGGATTTTCTGTGATGAGTTCTTCCTCATGAGCCCAGCTGAAAAAAGTGCGCAGGGTCGAACCACGTCGAGCTACAGTCGTCTTGGCATTTTGTTTTAGGTGCATAGACCCCAGCCATTCACGGATAAGCTGCAGGTTTATATCTTCAACACGGCTAATTCCCCGTCGTCCGATAAAACCGAAAAACCCGTAGAGATCAGATATGTACGATCGGATAGTCTCTTCGGAACGATACTTCTCGTACCTGAGATAACGTTCGAAATGCTCGACAATAGGTAAAAATACTTCTCCAGATAAGACGGGAGCAAGGTCTGGGGCGGAGTCTTGCTGGCTTGCTGATATGGGGAGGGTAGGGGCTAATGAACTTTCCGGTAAAACTGCATCGGGCATAGGTAAAGTCTTTGAAAGCTCTTTATTATCATCCCAAAATGCTGCTGTCATTTCTCCTTCCTCACCTTCTGCCCCTATCTCTTCTGCAAGGTTAGCAAGTCCATGTACTAAGCTATGATGCTGAGCGAGCTGCCTGCCGTATTTTACGCCACCCGAACCCATCGGTTTCTGCCAGACCTTGTTGCGCCAATTGGCTCAGTTCTACCATAGTACCGCGCAAAGGCAAGCCGATGTGGCCCGCAAGCTCCTCCGCCGATCGATAGGTCCGCGGGGACATCATGTCCCAAAGCCGTCCCTGCGCCTCCGACATGGTATCGAGAATTGTGCTTTGCTCGTGATCATGACTTTGCTTTTCTTCCTGCAGAGCATCGAACCCTTCACGAGCTTCCAGAATATCTTGTATCTCGCTCAGGATACGAGCATAGCCATCCCGAATAAGCCTGTGACAACCTACAGAGTTTGGAGAGTTAATATTCCCTGGAACAGCCCAAAGTTCCCGTCCGATTTCAAGTCCATGCCGGGCGGTGTTGAGGGCGCCCGACCTCCAACGTGCTTCCACCACCACAATGTCGTGTGAAAGGGCGGCAATAAGACGGTTACGCTCTAGGAATCTCCACCGTGTGGGTGTATTTCCAATAGATACTTCGCTCAGAATAAGACCTTCCTCCACAATACGGTGCAAAATCTCACTGTTCTGCACGGGATAGAAATGATCCAGACCTCCAGCCATGAGCGCAATCGTAGGAACCGCAGAATTTCCTGCGGCAAGCGCAGCACGATGTGCAGCCACGTCAATGCCATAAGCCCCACCGGAGATGATAATGTGACTCTTCTGCGCTAATTCGTGTACTAAATATGATGTTGCATCAGCCCCGTACACGCTTGCATCGCGCGAACCAACGACCGCAACACATTTCTGAAAATACTCTGTTAGTATCCGTAATTTTGCGGGATCACCCTTGCCCCACAGACCATACGGAGTTTCATCCCCTAAATCTTGCAGGTGGTTAGGCCAAAAATCATCAACAGGGGTTACAAGCCATATGCCGCAAGATACCGCCATAGCGCATTCACGTCGAGGTTCAAATCGCTGACGTCCCTGCCATCTCCTACGCTTCTTTGCGATACCACGAGTAAAGTCCTCATAGCTCATGGAATGCTGACCGGGTGTATAACTGACCCCTGCGGCACGAAGTACATCGGCAATTTCTTCGCTGGGTTCTCCCCCATTCCACCACGTTTCCGTCATTCCTTCCGGATTAGTCACGCAATACAAAGTAAGCGGAGCCCCCAAAGTTTTTAGTCCCTCAACGATCAGAGGGTCCGCAGGATCAGCAAAGCGCATAATAAGGGCGGTACATAACCGAATATAGGCTCGCACCTGGCGGATCCGTTCTTCCGGTTCCAGGTTTTCCTCAAATAGCAGCTCGGCTTCTTCATCCTGCAACTTCGCATTTATTCGCCACTGAAACGGTATTGAACTTTCAAAAGGTTCCGGGATGTACGCTTGGTCTAGGCTTTCAAGCTCTTTCCTGCGATACATCATTAGCTGTTGAAAATATGTATGGTTTTCTACGTCTAAAAGTACGTCTGGCATGATAGTTCTCTCTTCACTATGCTCGTTTATTCCATCAACGTGGATAATTTTTATAGCCCTTGATGCCCACCCTGCTGCCGCAGGAATAAAGCCACATCAAGATGTTCCTGTTGAGGTGAGGTCGTGCCGTCTAAGTCGCTCAGAGTCCATGCGGTGCGTAACACGCGATCGTATCCGCGCGCTGTTAAAGTGCCCCGGTCTACGGCTCGGTTAAGACCTTGTACCAAGGTTGAGTTCAGCCGAAGCGGTCCGCGTAGAATTTTTCCATTCGTCTCAGCGTTAACCCGTAACCCATAGGGAGATAATCTTTCCACCTGGGCAGCACGAGCTGTGATAATCCTTTCTCGAATGCTACGAGAACTTTCCCCGCGTTCTTGGCTGGCAAGTTCGGCGGAGGATACTTTAGGAACCATCAGATTGAGGTCTATACGGTCAAGAAGTGGTCCCGATAAACGGCTGAAATATGAGCGTCGCTCACGAGGGGTACAGGTGCAATCAGCACCGGTACCTACGTTCATTCCACAAGGGCAAGGGTTGGCAGCAAGAACTAATTGAAACCGGGCCGGGTAAATTGCTGAGGCCGCAGCTCGATCAAGAACTATTTCTCCGCTCTCCAAAGGCTGGCGCAACGAATCGAGCACTGTACGTTTAAACTCTGGAGCTTCGTCCAGAAAAAGTACTCCGCGATGGGCTTTTGAAACGCAACCCGGTCGCGGGATTCCGCTGCCTCCTCCCAAAATAGCGGGTGCAGATGCGCTATGGTGCGGAGCTTCAAAAGGCGGTATACGCACTAGTTCGCTCAAAGATGCGTCCGATGAGCAGAGCGATTGAATCGCTGTTACCTCCATAGCTGCTTCATCATCAAGAAGAGGCAGAATAGTAGGAAGCCGCTCTGCCAGCATTGTTTTCCCAGATCCGGGAGGACCCTGCAACAAAATATGATGTCCCCCGGCGGCAGCAATTTCGAGGGCAAATCTTCCCTGTTGTTGCCCCGCAACATCAGACATATCAGCTAATACCGCAGTATGCGCAGAAGGATTCGGAGTCATCGACTCAACCGGCGCTGGTGGATATTTCAGGTTCTCTGTGCTCGCTCCGAAAGCAGAAAATACTTCTGCCAAACACCGGAATCCGGCAACCTGAATTCCCGGAATTAACGATGCCTCTGCAACGTTGGCTTGGGGCACCACTACGCGCGAGTGCCCCGCATCAGCGGCAGCTTTTACAGCTGGCAGTATGCCAGGAACAGACCGCAAAGAACCGTCGAGCCCTAGCTCCCCAAGAAAAACGCAATCGCCGCTAGGATGTAAATTTCGTTCAGCTTGCAGAGCCGCGATTACCATCGCAAGATCAAACCCAGAGCCACGCTTAGGCAGTGTTGCGGGTGTCAGGTTAATGGTGAGTCTGTGCTGTGTTAACGAAATACCCGAGTTCTTAGCGGCAGAGCGAACACGCTCTTTAGATTCGTTAAGAGCTGTATCAGGAAGGCCCAAGAGCACAAATCCGGGAAGCCCTTGAGAGACATCCGCCTCAACATCAACGATATGGCCGTGAAGCCCAACCAAAGCTACAGAGTACGTACGTGCAAACCCCACTACGCCACCCCCATCAAGTGTTCGAAGGTGAACTTTTCAGGAGTTCCTGTCACCGCAATAGCATCAACACGAAAATACCCAAAATCAAGGTTCTCGCGTAGACGACACCATAGTATAGCGAGTTCACGTGTACGTTTAGCCTTATCACCATTGATAGCTTCAAAAGGATGCCCGTACTCTTCTGAGGATCGAGTTTTAACTTCGACAAAAGCCAGCTCGTCCTGGGGAGTAATAGCAATAAGATCTAGCTCTCCCCGCAGCGGAATATCTAGCCCTGCGGGCGGACGCCAATTACGTTCCAGAATCCTGTACCCATTAACACTAAGAATCTGGGCAACTAGGTCTTCGCCCCAGCGCCCCACCCGATGTGCCTTCGCAGGTCTACGAATCCAGCTTGGCTTTCCCAGTGTGCGGCTCGATGGCGTGCGCGACGTTATAGCTGTCATAGTGGCTCCTCATGAGAACACCAAAACTCATGCGAAGCTCACTAGCTCCCCAGATTCTTGGCGCATAGCAGATGTTCTTGCCTCTACTATGACCGCTGTATCCATAGTACGCGGGCTCTACTCTGAGATTTGTGGAAAACCTAAGGGAATGGGACACTTTTCTTTGTTATCCACAGCGATTTATGCGAAAACTTCCTATTAACCCCCAAAAATTTGAATCTGAGAGCCGGCTATAAACCGCTATATTAAGCTCAGTCTTTTGCCGCGCTACGGTCGCTTTTATCCTAAATCATCGGGGAGATCAGCAATTTCTGGCACCGTAAAGTCCTGATTTGGTAGCCGTTCTTCAACATTTACGTCACGAGTCGAAAAAGCTCGAACATTCTTGACGAACCGATTAGTGCGAAAAACATCCCACACCCACACATCATTCATCACGACCTCAAAGTATATGGTTCCCTCCCGGATCTGAGGCGTTACATCGACCTTATTTGCGAGATAAAACCGGCGGTCCGTTTCAACGGCATAGCTAAATAGCGACATAACATCTTGGTACTCCCGGTATAATGCTAGTTGAGCATCGGTCTCATAGTTTTCCAGTTCTTCTGCACTCATTAACTTTCCCCGTCTTCTCTCGAAACTTTCAATACTTCGCTGCGACCGATACGTGTATTCGTCAGTTGCTCTTCTGTAGCCGGTAACGACCATGAAAGACGATGATAAATACTAGGTCCATACTCGCTAATAACCTGACGATGCGCCACAGACCCATACCCCTTGTTCTTCGCCCAGCCGTAGTGTGGGTTCTCTGCCGATAAGGATTCCATGAAGGCATCACGCTCGACTTTGGCAACCACCGAGGCGGCAGCTATAGAAGCGCACTGATAATCACCCTTAATAATCGTGGTGACTGGACCACTCCAACCTTTTTCTACGGCCGAGTCAGCACCTTTCCATACGCGGTGAAGCAATTCCTCATACCGACGGTATACAGGGTCCATAGAATCGAGCAGGTTCGCAGGCGGCTGGCTGAGCCAATCATGTTTCCCATCCAAAAGTACGGCCTCAGGGTATAAACCTCGATGCGCAAGATCGGCGAGCGCTCGCTGCGCCGCCAGTCGTAGTGCGTAGGTCATTCCTAAAACGTCTATTTCGGCGGGTGTAGTGTGCCCAATAGCGTAGGAACACCATTTTTGGATACGCGGTATAAGGGCTTCACGGCGTTTTGGGGTTAGGGCCTTTGAATCCGTGAGTCCTTCAAGTATCTGCTGATTTTGTTGGTCTAACACAGCAACACCTACGCTTACGGGGCCTGCTAATGCTCCACGCCCGACTTCGTCAAGACCAGCGATCAAGCGATACCCTGCGGTAAAAAGTTTTTGTTCATACTCAAGATTCGCGCTATGCATGTGTAGTCTTATCTTTCCACGTGAAAATATCAACAGACGAGAGGCTTGGTATCGCTTATATAAACATCGTGTATATGAGGTACACCCGTTTTATAGGTACGAGGTGGAATAGGATTTTCTTCCTATTCCACCTCGTGGATGGGCAATATGTTCACACTGGTCAATTACGGGTTAGGGACCGAGTCGAAGACCTTCTTTTCGTCATCCAACATTCCGAAGTGGTTCAGCGGCCAGGCAATCACGAAAACTGTTCCCGCTATGTCATCTCGTGGGATGAAGGCGTGCCCATCGGCAATGTGAAACCTGGAGTCGGCAGAGTTATCACGGTGGTCACCCATCATAAAATACTTTCCTTCGGGTACCGTCACCTTAAAGGGAATGTCTGAGGGGTTTGACCCGGGGTGTAGATAGGGTTCCGTGATCTCAACACCGTTAACCTTGATCTTTCCGCTGCCATCACTTTCTACCGTATCACCAGGCAGACCGATAACTCGTTTCACCAGGTAGTTTGAGGATGTGTCGGGTAGGATACCAACAAAGGTAAGTCCATCGGAAATGGGGTTGGAGCTCTTCTGCCCTGAGGGAATCCAGCCCTGTGAGTCTTTGAAGACAACAACATCACCACGTTTGGGGTCATTGAAATACGACCCGGCAACGTTGATGAAGACCCGATCGTTAACCTGCAGAGTATTTTCCATAGACCCTGAGGGAATGTAAAAGCCGCGAATCAGGAATGTTTTAATAACGAAAGCGATAATCAGAGCATAAAGGATGATCGTGCCTGTTTCACGAACTTGAGTCCAAGCCCATTCGCTTACTCGTCCCTCGGCTTGCGCCTGTTTGAGGGTCAAAGCCTGTTTCTCTTTTTTCCTTCGCTTCTTTTCTTCTTTAGCGCTGAGAGCTGGAGCGGGCTCTGTCTCCAGTTCTTCCTCATCAGCTTCTATCTCTTCCGTATATTCTGCCTCATCATTACCATCATATTCGGAAGGATAATCGTCATATTCAGCTGAGGCTTCCTCGAAATCTACTGGTTCTTCCTCATATTCCGGGTATTCCATATGCTCTGAGGCATCGTATTCTTCCGGTTCATACACATCCTGCTCGTCTTCATAAGCATAATCCGTATACTCGCCCTCTGGATCTTCTTGCGACTCAATGTACGACTGTTCTTGTTCTTCATAGACCAGGCGCTCTTCAAGCTCCCGGCGCTCACGGCGACTCCGCGGCTGATAGTTAGCTGGGACGGAGTTCTCATCGCGTGATGAACGTGATGAGCCGTACTGGTTAGCCATATCGAAGACCTTTCTAGGGGCGAATGGTTCTTAGCTATTGTATAGGTGTCTGCCCTTCAAATGCAGTTTATTTGAGGGTTTTACGCCTGTAGACATACACAGATGTCAAAAATGGAGACGAAAATCCACGGTTCCAATAATCTTATCGGTTCGGATTAGCCCTCCACCAGGTGCTCCTAGTAAAGACCTAGAGTCAACTGATACCGAGCGGTGATCGCCCATGACCCACATGCGTCCGCGCGGTACTAAAACGTTAAATTTTGTGGTTGAAGGTGAGTCTTGTGGGTAGATATAAGGCTCGTCTAGAGGCTCTCCGTTGAGAGTTATCTCGCCTTGGTCGGTACAGCAGGATACGGTATCACCCTCGAGTGCAATCACTCGTTTGATATAAACGGTTTCTGTAGGAGCTAGACCCAACCACTGCCCGGTGTGTTTTACTGGGTCGTTCCAGAACCCGTCCCCTGATTTATAAGGCGACAGTGACCCGGTACCATCGAAAACGACAATATCACCTCGATGTATGTGGGAGCTATCAGACAGCTTCGAGACTAAAACACGATCCCCGGGCATATAGGTAGGCTCCATAGAGTCAGATGGAATATAGTAAACATCCGCTATAAAGGTACGGATACCCAGCATAATGCATAGTGCAAGAGCGCAAGCCACAAGAACAAGGCGCCATCCCCTAACGGAATGACGCCTCATCTGAGGTTCTGCCGAAGATTCGGCTAACTCCATATGTATAAGACCTTGATATGTCTTAGAACTCGCGCTTCTCGCGGATACGAGCTGCCTTACCGTGGCGATCACGCATGTAGTATAGCTTGGCACGGCGAACATCGCCGCGGCTAACAAGCTCAATCTTCTCAATTACCGGGGAGTGCACCGGAAAAGTACGCTCAACACCAACACCGAAGGAAATCTTACGTACAGTGAAGGTTTCGCGAATACCAGCACCCTGGCGTCCAACAACAAAACCTTTGAAAACCTGAACACGGCGGTTCTTACCCTCAACGATGTTCACATGAACATTCAGGGTGTCGCCGGGTGCAAATTCGGGAATGTCGTCACGAAGGGACTTCTTGTCGAGGAAATCAAGAGTTTGCATGTGTTGCTCTCCTGAGTCATCTGCCGCAGGTCAAATAGACTCGATTAAATCTATCGCCCAAGAGGTGGATAGAAGTTCTATTAACTTAGAACATGATTGATGTTCTAAGGTCCGCACTGTTATGGTCGCTCTTCCCCCTACGGCAGGGGCGTGCCCAGTGCAAACACAGTTTTTTATTATGGCAGATGCCGTAGCGGTGGGCAACTACGAGCTTCTATCGAAGCACGTTTTCAGAGCCTAAGAGGGCGTATCTCTTACGCCTTTTCAAGAGTCTGACGTTCCACTTCTACGTCGCGAGCTATACGAGCTGCGGTAATCGCATCCGGCGCATCTGGAACAAAAATTGCGCGACGGTAGTATTTGAGTTCATCAATCGAGTCTTTGATATCTCCAAGAGCACGGTGGTTTCCGGTCTTAACTGGCGCATTATGACGAGCAGCCGGGTACCAGCGAGCAGCGAGTTCTTTGATCGTCGATACATCAATTACGCGGTAGTGCAAATGCTTCATAAGATCTGGCATATCGCGCTCCAAAAAGCGTTTATCCATGCCGACTGAATTTCCGCCCAACTGCGCTTTGCCCGCTACAGGAACATACTTCTTGACGTATTTAAGAACTGCTTCCTGCGCTTCATGCATAGATACGCCGTGTTCAAGGTCCTCTAGCAGCCCCGAAGACTCATGCATATTTCGCACATAGCTATTCATGTTCTCGAGAGCGCCAGCGGGTGCCTCAGAACCGGGTTTGATCACGAGCTCCACGCCTTCACCCAAAATATTGAGGTCAGAATCCGTCACAAGAACACCTATTTCAATCAGTGCATCCTGTGTAAGATCGAGCCCGGTCATTTCGCAGTCAATCCATACAATACGTTCACTTGAAATACTCACGCTTTAACTCTACAGATTTTCTACGTACTCTCCCAGCTACAGCAGTTCATAGCTTTCTTATTTTTCTGTATCTACCGCCCTAAAAAGTCTGATTGTGACCTATATGAGAATTAAACCTTCTCCACACGCGACCTAAAACACGTGCGAAGAACGGTAGTCTTGTGGGTTTCACACAGGAGACAATGAAGGTGCTCGGGTATTATGGAGAGCGTATTGGATGTAGAGCTAAAACCCCTAGTGGAAGGGATTCCTAACGCATGAAAACGCGGTATATGCAGTGGCGGTCAAGATTTTTTACAAAGCCCACCGCAACGTCGCCGCGTCTGCAAAAGTACATTGACAGTAACCGTCTTCGCACGCTACTGCTGGGTGCCTTTGGCTCTATTCTTATCACTCTCAGCTCATACGGCGTTGGTTGGATTGCAGATAGCTCAGGTTTTTGGCGCAACAATCTGATACGCACTATACGTTATGAAGTTTCGTGGGTAATCGTTTGTATTATCGCGCTTTCGCTAGGTGCCATGATTATGTGCCGTGAGTGGCTGCGTATCTATCAGAAGATGGGTACCTGGAATAATTCTTCGCTCAGGTGGATGATCGCAATTGTTACCTGCTGGTCACTGCCCCAGGTTTTTGCTCTTACTATTTACAGCCGCGACATGTTTTCCTACTATGGGCAGGGCATGGTTATGGCTCACGGACTGAACCCCTATAAACAGGGGGTTTCTGAGATAGCGAACTTCATGCAAAATGGTGCGGACCCGCAATGGGCTGAGTCTCCTCCGCCCTACGGGCCTATCTCACTCAAAATCGAAGAATTCATCGCTCGAATCGTCGATGGAAATATCGATCTCGCCATTTTCTTGTTTCGTTTTGTCAGTGTCCTCGCCGTTGTCGGCATTTTGTTCTTTGTCGTAAAACTCGCACAGCTTTACAAATATAATCAAACGCGAGCGCTCTGGCAGGTAGGCGCTAATCCCCTGTTCATAGCTTCTTTCATAGCGAGTGGTCACAACGATTCCTTGATGACCATGTTTATGCTTGCAGGTCTCTACTTTGCGAAGCGGTACCCCAATGTCTATGGTGGCGTTCTTGGCGTTACGATGGTGACTTTCGGCGTCGGGGTGAAGCCTCTAGCGCTTGTGGTACTCCCCTTTGTTGGCTTGCTGTGGGCAGGTAATAACGCCAGCTGGGTACGCAAATTCACTATCTGGTTTATCTCAGGAATTATTCTTCTTGCCGAGCTCGCTATTTTAGGTTATATAAGCGACCTTGGTTTCGGTTGGGTCAGCGCGCTCTCTACTACGGGCGGTCAGTACATTTGGTACACTCCCATTGGCTTGGTGATCGGTTTTATCGGGCTTTTCGCGCACGGTGATTCCTTCGATGCTGTCAAGAAAATTCTTGAGAATATTGGCAAACTTCTAGGCATCCTGAGCGCGTTAAGCTTCGCATTTGTCGGTCGATACCGTAATGTGGTGCGGTACGCAGGTCTCGCGATTCTCGCCATGCTCTTTTTCAGCCCGATGATTCAGTCATGGTATATTCTCTGGGCTGTTCCTATGATTGCCGCGACAGGTCTGCGCTCTCATTTCCAACTAATGTGGTACTTCGTGACAACCTTGTTCTTTATGGCGTATGCGGTATGCGATCAGCTGTACATCTCACCATATCTGAACGATTTCAACCAGGGAATGGCGCGTCTTATCGCCATTTTGATCTGTCTGGCCTATATCGTCTATCTGATGGCGTTAGACCCGGCAACACGACGTATGGTGTACTTGAGCTTCCACCCACATCAGGTAAAGCGAACTATCACACGGATGTGGTGGCAGCTCTTCCCTCAGACACGTGAAAGGCTCCGTGCGCGGCGCACCCGTCAAATATTACAAAAACATTAAGCTCGGCGGATACTTGGGCATAAACCCCTGTCATGGTGCGGAACCAGGCTATGGCGATTCAGGATTTTTTCCATAAATTTGTGTCATTTTTCGAGTTCGTTTACCATAATGTGACTTTTCGGTGTACTCTATAAATGTATTTCACACCGATATCGAAGACAGTGAAATGCATGCCTCAGTAGCTCAGAGGATAGAGCAGGAGCCTTCTAATCTCTTGGTCGGGGGTTCGATTCCCTCCTGGGGTACCCGTACACACGAGCGCCGTTCCCTCAGATTGAGGGAGCGGCGCTCGTGCTTGTACCGATAACCCCGTAACCACCTGCGCATCGTCGCTAACAGATATGTACCTTTATTTCTTCACAGGGTTTGTGTCTTTACACGAGTTCAGCACGTTCTCCATAGCGCGTTTTTCATCGGCAGTGACCCATAGCTGATACTTTGTTTTTACATGCACCTGCCGCGCCACATATGTGCATCGGTAGGCCGTATTGCCAGGAAGCCAATCAGAAGCATCGGCATCAGATTTCTGCATATTTGCCGGACCATCTGCTGCTACCAGGTTCTCGGGGTCGTTCGCGAGCTCACGACGTTTTTCCTCGCCAATATCTTGAGCTCCGGTCTGCCACGCATTCGAAAGCGCCACCACATGGTCGATCTGAACGGCACTTGAAGACTTCTTACCTCGTTTAAATTCGATTGTCCTGCCGGTATAAGGATCGTCAAGAGTTCCGGTTTGTACAGTGCAAGCACGAGTTCCCGCTTTGAAACGAATATTTGTTAAATCACGACGCAAAATATCATCACGAGTATTACATCCATTATGATCGACATCGTCCCAGGCAGCACCAAATTGCTCACGTGTATATCCGGCTTTTGATGCCCGCTCTTTCACAGGCAGGGCAGCAAGCTCCTTCTTCGCCGTCGATAAGTTAGGTGCATATGCTGTGGCTGGATCAACCGCATCATGCGGGTTCTTGACCTCTTCCAGAGACTCAGTTTTGACGTTCTGCTCTTCGCCGTCCCCTGTAGCAGAAGATGAGGCACTAGGGTTGCCCAACAGCCCGCCTTGGCTATGCCGCCCAATATAGATAACGGCAATAATCAGCACGATGATCACAAGAATAGCCAAAGCAGTATAGAGAAAACGCTTGTTCTTAGGATCCATATCTGGAGGCAAAATCTTGCGCGGGTCGACATCGGCAATCTTCTTAAAATCGCGAAGATTCGGCGTAGGAGGCCTTTTAGACTTTGTCACGATGTTCTCCAGTACGTCTGCGGCATAGATATGCTGTTAGATTCAGTGCGCTCATAAAGCTTACGAATGAGAAAAATCTCATGCTAAAACCGGATTCACCGGTATTGCACTACAAGGATAGGGGTTTATAGAGCTAGAAAGAAATCCAGAGGTAAAGGGTTTTCTTTACCAATATTGTGACACGTATCAGAAGTTCCCCGCCTCTCTTGTTCGCCTCTCTTGTTCATCCACAGGATCAGAATTCTTGTCCCGTTCAGATAGGCTATCCACAGGTGCACATACAACGCTCTCTTTATCACACTACATTGAGGCACACTAGAAAAACCGCGCCCCACTCTGACAGGGGATGCACATTATCTGATTAACACACCGCCTAACATTTCAGGGAGCTCTATCATGGCTGATACTGTTATCCTACGCGGGTTTACCGCAACCGCCCCACAGCTACGCACACTTCCGACCGGAATTCCAGTCGTCAATTTTAGATTTGCAAGCACGCCACGCTGGTTTGACTCAGCAACAAACTCCTGGCGCGAGGGACAAACAAGCTGGTACACTGTCTGCGCCTACCGCAAGCTGGCACAAAATATTGCTGCCTCCCTCACAGTGGGAAGTCCCGTACTCCTCACCGGGCGCGTTCGCACACAACAGTGGCAACGCGAAGATGGTTCTCAAGGTGCATCCGTCGAAGTTGATGCCAGCAGTATCGGTCTTGACCTTACCTTCGGCACCAGCACATTCTCACGCACTGTAGAGCACAGCGGCACGCAATCCCGCACTCAGAATGACGCAACAAACCCGATTCAGAAGGATGTATCGCAGGACGGCCATGCCGCTCCCCCACAACCATCGAGTACACAGCAATACCCAAACCGCACCCTTCAAGAAGCTGGACCACGAGGAACAGCATCTTCACCTCAACGGGAATTTTCACAACCCAAAAACACTGTTTCAGCATCTACAGATACGCACCAGACTGTTCACCAATCTTCAGAACCTACAAATAGTTTTGAGCATGAGAAACAAAGCGATCAAATATCTGAAATGGCGCCCTTCTAGAATTCAACACCACAACTTCTAAAAACCGCATATAGCGTGCCGCGTATCACCTTGAATTGATTTGTCACAAGTTATCGAACTCATGTAGAGTAGTATCCGTTGCAATCGCGCGGGAAACCGCATGATGTACATGGTGGTCGTAGCTCAGTTGGCAGAGCGCCTGGTTGTGGTCCAGGAGGTCGCGGGTTCAACCCCCGTCGATCACCCCGTCATTAGGGTCGTTATGGTAATCTCCATAGCGGCCCTATAGCTTTACCTACTAGAATTTATATGTTTTATTCCCCTGAGGAAAGAGGATTTTCTGTGCAATCAACTCTGACATTTTCTGAAGACCATGAACTGTTCCGAGAAGCAGTCCGTGAATTCGTAGCACACGAAATAACCCCTCACTACCCCGAATGGGAACAAGCACACATTATGCCTCGCTCAATATGGCAAGCCGCCGGAGAAGCAGGAGTACTAGGACTTGCGGTCCCCGAAGAATTTGGCGGAGCCCAGCTGCCCGATTACGAGTATCAATTAGTTCTAACCCAAGAACTCGCAACCGTTGGAGGATATGGGTTTGCGCTCGCAGTGCATCTTCAACAGGATCTGGTGCTCCCCTATTTACTCGCATACGGTACACATGAGCAAAAGGAACGTTGGCTACCCCAAATGGTAAGCGGTGACCTTGTAACTTCATGTGCTTTTACAGAACCAGGTGCAGGATCCGACCTGCGGGCATGCCGCACATCCGCAGTACGTGATGAGAACTCTTACCTTCTCAACGGGCAGAAGACGTTTATCGGATCCGGTATTTCGGGGGATGCAGCTCTCGTGTTGGCCCGCACTGATGGTTCCTCCGAACGTGCTTCTGAGGATTCATTTTCCCTCTTCTTCGTCGAAAAATCTGAAGGTTACACCCCGGGACGGCAGCTCGACAAGATGGGTATTCGGGCCTCAGATACTGCCGAACTATTCTTCGAGAATGTACGTGTTCCCGCTGAGAACCTTATCGGTGAGCCCGGTCAAGGCTTGACCTATATCAAACAGCATCTGCCCCAAGCGCGTTTAGCGATTGCCGCTGCGTCCGCCGTTATCAGCAGGACTACTCTCAACGCCACACTAGAGTATGTAAAAGAACGTAAGGTTTTTGGGTCTCGTGTGGCAGATTTTCAGAATACCCGTTTTGAACTAGCTAATGCTCTCATGAATACAGAACTTTCCGAACTCTACGTGGCACGCGCTATAGCGGCTTTTAACGCTGGGGAGCTTACCGCTGAGGACGCCGCTAAAGCCAAGGTCTTTGCCTCTGAAAAAGCCTGCACAATTACCGATCGGTGTCTGCAGCTTTTCGGCGGCTATGGCTATATTAATGAGCATCCTGCAGCCCAAGCGTTCCTCGCGGCACGGCTACTGCCTATTTTTGGGGGTACAAATGAGCTTCTACGCGATAGCATAGGATTTGACCTACTCGCTGAGTAGACGCCAATATACTCTATCAATAACTCTTTACCTTGTGATTTCGAGAACGAAGGATTTATCTGTGGCTATTCGCCCTGTTGTTATTTATGGCAATCCCGTTTTGCACCGCCCGGCTGCTCCGGTCACGGCCTTTGACGATGAGTTCAAAGCTCTTGTTACCGATATGTATGAAACTATGGATGCAGCCCACGGAGTGGGTCTCGCGGCTCCTCAAATCGGTGTAGGTTTACGAGTTTTTACCTATCAGATGGAAAATGAAGATGGTGTTCCTGCCCGCGGGTGCATTGTTAATCCCAGGCTGACTCTCGGCAAGGTGTCCGCAGCAGAGCCCGACCCCCATGACGAAGAAGAAGGGTGTCTTTCGTTCCCAGGCTACGGTTTTCCTCTCAAACGTGCTGAGTGGGTTACTGTCAATGGATTTGATGTCGAAGGCAATCCGCTCAGGTTTGAGGCAACCGGTTGGTTTGCCCGCTGTATGCAGCACGAGACCGACCATCTTGATGGAAAACTATATGTGAATCGTCTTAATAAAAAATGGACCTCTCGCATGAAGAAAGTTGTTAAACGCGAAGGCTGGACTGTTGAGGGTAATAGTTGGATGCCCGGTGTAGATCCTGACCCGTTTGGACATTAAAAACATAAAATCATCTACACTGCCGGTGCGCCTGACTCTTGATACACAGAATTAGGCGCACCGTTATTGTATACGAGCATCATGAGAAGCAGGGTGCCCTATAAGCCGGGTTCTGTCATCAGTACCGCTTCTAAAAGCTACGTACCTAAGGCAATCATCTATCTAGGACTTATGTTGCCATAAGCATCAAGCAGCCTACCCGAACACGCGCCGCTGGCTCGGGCGCACTACCCTGTCATGGCGTGTTCTGTTTGGCCTTGCTCCGCATGGGGTTTACCGAGCTGAGCACGTCACCGCGCACACTGGTGGTCTCTTACACCACCCTTTCACCCTTACCTCGATGAGGCGGTTTACTTTCTGTGGCACTAGCCTGCGGGTTACCCCGAGTGGATGTTATCCACCATGCTGTGCTGTGGAGCCCGGACTTTCCTCGATATACCCCTCAGAAGACGTATCTCGCGATTGCCCAGGCACCCTGCTTCAGCCTTCTATTCTAGCGGAGTTATTATCGCTGCTCTATTTCTGCCCGGTAGAATAAGAAGCATGCTGATTCTTCTGCCTCCTTCTGAGGGTAAGACCCCTGCGCCTCGCACACACGCACCAGTTAATCTTGCCGAGTTATCGTTTCCAGAGCTCACAACCGAACGTGAAGATGTGTTGGAAGAACTCATGCGAGTTTCCGCTCAGGAAGACGCTCTAGATATCCTCGGGGTGGGTGCCTCACTCACGGCGGAGATTGAACGAAACACGCGGTTAGTGGAGGAACCTGCTCATCCGGCGGCTAAAGTCTATACGGGCGTGCTCTTTGAGGCGCTGGATTACGCCAGTTTCTCCCCCGATGAACGGGAGTTGGCTCAGAAGTCCGTTCTTATTTCATCTGCTTTATGGGGTGTGGTGCAACTTGAGGATCATATTCCTGCGTATCGGCTGTCTATGGGAACCAAGCTTGGCGCTATAGGTACTCTGGCTACATATTGGCGCGGAGTTTTGGGGAATGCTTTGACCGCATACGCGCAGGGGCAGCTCATTCTTGACTGCCGCTCCAGCGCTTACGCAAAATCGTGGGTATCGCCGTCAGCCCAGACATTAGCGGTTCGTGTTGAACGCGTTGCAGAAGATGGTTCACGCAAGGTTGTCTCACATATGGCAAAGCATTATCGCGGAAAGTTAGCGCGTTACGTGATCACTCATACCCTTGCTGAGCGACCTTTTGAAGGCACAGCGGGCATTTCAGAATTCTTGGAGGCGCTTGACCGCGATTGGGAACTTGAATGTACCTTACCGACACCCAAGAAAGCAGGAACACTGACCCTTCTTATCCGTGAATAGATTTTTCAGGTGTGAATATAGTGTGTACTCTTCTGGTATCTACGAGAATTCTCCCGCTATCAACACCCTGAGAAAGAACTGTTGTTCTTAATTTCGAAGTGTGGAGGAAATAGATTCTGCATACCCGGCACATTTTCTAAGAATGTGTCCAGAGAATTTTCCCACAAGGTTTATAACAGTTTTATAAATATCTTCGAAGATCCTTTACCATATATGACATCCCTGGTACATTGTAGGGAGTCATATCGCACTAGCCATGATGGATTATTGTATGTCTTTCACTTTTAAACTTCGTAAAGCTCCCACAACTATATGCTCGCTTACCCTAGTTGGCGCTACTCTTGCGCCTAGCACCCCCGTCTTTGCAGAGACTCAGCAACCCCAAACCACCGATTCTCAGGGGCAGCCTGCCGTTATTGCACAGGAAGATCTCTCGACCCTAAATCAGGTGGAAGGTAACGCAACTCCGCAGACCGTTTCGCCCCAGAAACGTTTTATTGACGTTCCTGAATCTTCTGCTTTTTATAATGAGATTACTTGGCTTTTTAACCGTAAAATCACGATTGGTTACCCCGATAGCACATACCACCCGAAAGATTATATTGAGCGTTCGGGTATAGCTGTTTATTTCTATCGCCTGGCAGGCTCCCCGCAAGTTGACCTTCCCGAAAAGTCACCTTTCACAGACGTTTCTCCTAACGATATGTGGTACAAGGAAATGGTCTGGTTCCATCAGCAGGGTCTTACCACTGGCTGGTCTGATGGAACTTTCCGCCCGCATGACCTGGTAGATCGTAATGCTATGGCGGCGTTCTTCTACCGCTTTGCGGGCAGCCCTCAGTTCGAGGCACCTGCTGTCTCTCCTTTCTGGGATTTGAGCCCAGACGAGCCTTTCTATAAAGAGATTACCTGGCTTCGCAGCACAGATATTACGACCGGGTGGTCAGATGGTTCTTTCCATCCCTATGAGCCTATTTCACGTGAAGCAATGGCGGCGTTTATTTATCGTTATGCACATATGAAACATTAACAATCGGATTTTAGAAAAGTATGGCGTGCTCCTAATACAATAAGGGGCACGCCATACTTATATCTTATTGATAACCGTTGCATTATCACCAAAATACTATTCAGGAAAAAATAGTAATGCTACAAAATATAAATTTTTCTCACATTTATTTTAGAAGTCCCGTCGAGCTGCTCTGAATATTTTAGCGAGGTGTGCTTGCTGAACCAGCGATTGGTCCGGTATCTACATGAAAATCCCAGGGGTCGGTATTTAGCGAGGATACCGAAATTTCAATACTGTATCCCTGGTCCGCTAGGGTTTCTTGCAGACGTTCTGCGGCACGGTTCAACCATAAAGATTCACTTGCAGCATGCGAGCAGTCAATAAGCGCAGTATCAGTACCTCGCACAAGTTCTTGTTCACGGAACTCGCTGGCGGGGTGATGCCGTAAATCTGCGGTGATATAGACATCTGCTTCAGACGCCCGCACGGCATCAAATAACGAGTCACCGGCGCCTCCGCAGAGAGCAACACGACGAATAAGTTTTTGTGGGGATCCCGCAACGCGCAGCCCACCCGCTGTTGCAGGAAGAGCAGCAGCTAGTTCTTCAGAGAGTTCCTGCAATGTAAGAGAACGGGCAAGAACACCTACACGACCTGTTCCAACGCAGTATTCCTCACCTGCAAGTTCCTGTTGCTGCTGATCAGTCAGCGGTTCGCATCCTTGCAGATTAAGCGCTTCACAGAGAGCCTCGTTGACACCGGCGACGGCGGCATCAGCATTGGTGTGCGCACCGAGCAGGCCACATCCACCTTCAATGAGGGTATGGAGCACGTTGCCTTTGTAATCGGAGTCGGGTATGAAGCTGGTACCACGCAAAAGAAGCGGGTGGTGAGTAATAAGAAGACCGGCCCCAAGATTTACGGCTTCTTGGGCGGTTGCTGATATGGCATCAACCGCAAAATGCACATGTTCGACGGGTGCCTGTAAACGCCCACAAACTAGCCCGGAAGAATCCCAGCTAGCGGCAAGGTGCGGCGGATACAGGCCATGAAAAGTATCAACAATGTGGGATAGCGTAGGTGTTGTCATGATTCTATTGTGGCATCTAGCAGCAGAAAGACGAGCTATTACACGTCCTGTAGCAGACCTCAGGTAGGACGGGGAATAATAGTTGATACAGCTACGCTGTAAAGAAATGTACATCTATCTGTGGGAGAGGTCTTATGAAAAGCTTTGTTGTTGGTGGCGGTTGTTTTTGGTGTATTGACGCTGTTTTTCGGCAGTTCCAGGGTGTGAAAGCAAGCGTATGCGGGTATGCGGGCGGGCACACCCAAAACCCTGATTATCGGTCTGTATGCTCGGGAACGACTGGGCATCACGAGGTTGTCCGGGTTGATTTTGATGAATCGGTTATAGGTGAAGACGCGATTTTGGATATTTTCTTCTCCGCACACGATGCGACAAGCTGGGATCAGCAAGGTGCCGACCGTGGTTCGCAGTACCGTTCCGTGCTGCTGTATTCCTCTGACGAACAGAAGGCTGCATTTGAGGCTGCGAAAGAGCGAGCTCAGTCATTCTTCGACGCCCCAGTTGTCACCGAGATTAAACCGCTGACTGAGTTTTGGGAAGCAGAAGCGTACCACCAGGATTACTACGCGAAGAACCCATATCAGGGGTACTGTTCCGTAGTAGTTGGGCCTAAGGTAGCGAAAGTACGCAAACAATATGCTCATCTTTTGAAAGGCTAAATACAGATCAGACCATTATTATTCCCACGGAGAGTTTAAACCCCCATAAATCTATCCTTGAGAAATAGAAATTTTCCATGTTTCACATGCAGGATGACGTTATGATGGAATTAGTACAGATTTGAAAGGGCATCATGACTCTAGTTTCACGTCGCCAAGCTGTGTATTTGACCGGTACAGGTCTCGCAGCGGCAACGGTTACTGCCTGTGCGCCAAAGGTTCAGCCGGCAAGTAATGATGCTTCTCCATCGCCCGGCGGTACCGCATCTGCTGAGAGCGCAGCTTCGGCGGCGGGGGCTTCCCCATCAGCATCGGAGGGTCTGCAAAGTTCCGGAAAGAACTATCAAGGACCTGTAAAACTAGAGAAATACGATTCTAAAGGTGAGTTCAAACCGGGCACCCGCGAGCATAAGGCCGAGAACGTACCGGCTCCTGTGGAACCAGAAAATATGCATGAAGAGTCTGTGGACGGCATGTACTCATTCATTGCATTCTGGGTTGAGGCACAAAATTATCTTTACTTAACGGGTGACGGTGCTCTGTTGCGTAAAGCTGATCCGGCTGACGATTACACCGAAAGTATTGATTTTTATAAAGCCTTGTACGACAGCGGTGTAGTGTGGGTTCTTGGGGAACAGCATCCCATGAAAATTTCACTCAACTCTGCAAAACCGGTGAAGAATCCGCGGAGTGAAACATCGTATATGTGGATTGCTACCGTTGAGTTTGGTGAAGGTACTGAAATCTATAATTCGCAGACTCAGGAGACTTACCCCCTTAATGACCTTATGCAGTCTGGGTCTAGGGTCTCGGTAATAACTCAATATGAGAATGGGGCATGGCGTATGCTCAAGGACGACGGTTCGCAGGCTTCGCCCGGTGGCACTAAGGCACCTTAGAGATCTCCACACATTTTAGGTGTGCTAGGGTTTTATCGGTAGATTTTATAGAGAACGTATATATTTTTACGTTCTATTCTTGTGAAGTTTTTCGCGCAGGCGGAAACGTTTTTTGATGGGAAGGTTTCTCATGAGCTCAATGTCGCGTCGTGGCGCTTTCACTGTTGTAGGTGCCGGTTTTATAGCTACTTTTACCGCGTGCTCGTCGCAGAACAAGGATGCGGCGCCAAGTGCTAGCGCATCTGCCAAGGCTACATCGCCATCACATTCGGCTGCTTCTGCATCTGCTACCCCTTCTGGTCCTAGTTTTAAGGGCGAGTTGAAGTTGGAGAACTACAGATCGTCTGGTGACTTTGAGCCCGGCACGCAGGAGCATCCGGCGCAGCATGTGCCTGTTCCGGTGGAACCCGTGAAATTGCGTGAGGATTCGGTTGAGGGTCTACATGCCTTTGTAACCTACTGGCTCGCGACTTTGAATTATATGCTTTTGACGGGTGACGGTAACTATTTCACGAATATTGATCATACGGGCGATTACACAACTATTGCTGATTTCATGCAGGATATGTACGCTTCAGAGACTGGCTGGGTGACTGGCGTGCAGAACCCGTTGACGATGTCTTTGGATACAGATCACCCAACGAAGGATGAGAAGAACGGATTTTATACCTGGAAGACAACGATGAAGGTTAATCGGGAGTCTGCGGTGTATACGAAGACGACGAACCGTTCGCAGCCGCTTCCTGAGGTTTTTAAGGTGCCGAGCGGTGTCGTCTCGGGCCAGGTGACGGCTCATTATCTTGAGGGAACGTGGCGTATGGTGCACCGTGCTCCTGCTAGTGCGCCAGGGTCTGCGAGTGCGGGCGGGGAGAATAAGTAGGCTGCTCCCCCGTTTCTGGTTATTCACGTTATGAGGCGAGCGGGTTAGGTTTTGCCGAAAAGGTTATATAAGTGCCTTTTAGAAAATCCTGACCTCTTGGCATTTATAAAGATAAAGAGAATTCCCCGGTTCAGGCGAACCGGGGAATTCTCTTTTCCCTAGTGTGACCCCAACCGGATTTGAACCGGTGTTGCCGCCGTGAGAGGGCGGAGTACTAGGCCGCTATACGATGGGGCCGGACTGCTTTTTCGGGACCCGCCCGAACAACATATATAACTATACAGTTAAGGGAATACCCCACCAACTCCAATAAGCATGATATGCATCACTAGATTTAAGGGAGTATTCCTCATAGGGTTGAAGAATTATCCCCGCAGGTGCGGGGAAAACAGCGAGAGTGTGGCAGCTGCTTCTTCAGGGTTCGGCTCATCCCCGCGGGTGCGGGGAACATTAAAAACAGCATTGCGCGAGCTTGCTGGTGTAGGGCTCATCCCCGCGGGTGCGGGGAACATTAAAAACAGCATTGCGCGAGCTTGCTGGTGTAGGGCTCATCCCCGCGGGTGCGGGGAACATGCGTTCAGGTACCCCGGTACCCACGGCTCGACGAGCTCATCCCCGCGGGTGCGGGGAACATCGTGAGCAGGCGGCTACTGTGGTTGATTCTCAGGGCTCATCCCCGCGGGTGCGGGGAACATGAACTCAATGGTTTTACCTCCGTGCCTGCAAAGGGCTCATCCCCGCGGGTGCGGGGAACATGTAAGGTCATCATTCTAGAGACTGACCCATCTGGGCTCATCCCCGCGGGTGCGGGGAACATGTAAGGTCATCATTCTAGAGACTGACCCATCTGGGCTCATCCCCGCGGGTGAGGGGTTCCAGGGCTGATCTCAAGAAGTGTGTCGTAGTACTTCTTGTCTATCTCTTGCAGATTCACCCCACCGATAAGTGTGTCGTAAATGCGGCAAGCGGAGGCCTTCGTATTATCTGGATTCAACTTGTTGTCCATTGTTTTCCTTTTCTAGAGGACGTGTTCTACTGGTTGAATTTTCCAGGTAGCCGATAAAAGTAGGTTAAAAGAAATTCATTGCGCCCTCCCCTCTCCTAACCAGCACTTGAGAAACTCCGAATGCAAATAAACAGCAGGACCGAAAGGGAAAGCATGCAAAACAAAGCTATAGTCCAGCTAGGAGACGGTGACTTTGCATCGGCAGACACAATCTACAAGAAGACAGGCATAACACATGGTTGTGTCCGGGTAGTTCTGCCTGACGGAATGCCGAGCTGGTTGGCTGTGGGGCAGGAAGCAGTGGAAGCGGTGCTATCGAGCAAACAACTGGTTCGAAACGCCCTCGAAGCGGATCCGGCAATTCGCCCCTACTTATCTCTTGCAGGAGATTTTCCATTGTCTGAACATATTCTATTTGCAGACGGGGATGACCATAGCAGAATGAAGGCAGTATTGAATCCGTCCTTTACTCGAGGCAGCGTTGAGAAACTTCGTCCTTGGATGAATGACTTCGTTGATGGCCTTATCGATGCCTTTATTGAATCGGGCGAGACAGACTTTATTCAGACAATTGCCCTTCCACTCCCTATTGCCGTAATCAGCAAGATTTTGGGGGTGCCTGAAGAAGACCAGTCGGTTTTTGAGGCGAAAGCTTCTGTGATTACAGGGGTAGGAAACGGGCAAGATCAATCTGACATTCAGCAGGCGGGCGAGTGGTTCTTTGAATTTTCAGGCAAAATGCTGGATCAACGCATGAAGAAGCCAGAGGACGATCTGATGTCTGTAATGGCCCAAGCAGTAAAAGAAGGCAGCCTAACAGACCTTGAAGCTCGATCAAATGCATTCTTATTCTTGTCTGCAGGATATGAAACTACCGTCAATCTGCTAGCCAATGGACTGTCCGCTCTGCTCCAGAATAAGGAGCAGTTGGACTATGCAATTTCGAACAAAGATGAGGAATCGACCTCCTTGTTAGTGGAAGAACTTCTTCGGTTCGACTCACCTGTTTCCGCCATTACCTACCGGTTTGCAAAGGAAGCCACATCCATCTGTGGTGCAAACATTGCTCCAGGTGAACACGTAGCAATCGCACTCCCCACCGCCAACTATGATGAGAAGATATTCACTTGCCCAGCCCACCTCGATACGACCCGCAGCCCGAACCCTCACATGAGTTTCGGCAAGTCTATCCATTTCTGCATTGGTGCCCCCTAGCTCGACTGGAAGGAAAAGTAGCTCTAAGGAAAACACTTGACCGACTTGAGGATCTGAGACTATCTGTCGATCCCAGCGAGCTTACTTGGATTAATTCCATTACAGTACATCGGCTAAAGTCTCTGCCTGTAACTTTCAAACCGGGAAAGGTCCGTTCAAGCGGCAAAACAATCTAAGTCCCCGCAATAATGAACTGGCCCATGAAAGCAGCGCTGGTTTAGATATGGTTTGTAAGGGCTTCGAGGCTTGATCGCTGATATCGCATCGGGGTCAAGTCACTCAGTATTTGTTGGAGTTGGAAAACATAGTGTTAAAAACAGTACTCGTCCACGCTTCACGAGTCGCCCGCATTGGTTAAGCGCTCACCCTGATACATCGTGGCCTGCGAGTTCCCGAAGAAGTTCTCCACAACTATGCTATCGCAGAAGTTGTCTTTACATAGCACTATGCGACTTGGGTTGGCTACGATTGAATTTCAGTCCTACTTTCCATGATTTATTCATCATGAGCAGGAGAATGCCTCTCCACTCAAGGAGATCTCGAGTTATGCTGTCTTTGACAGCCTGTGTCACGATCGCATCGCTTGTATATCGCAGTCAGACGTTTCCACTAGCGTCGGAAGTGGTGAAAAAGCTCACCCCCATTGTGAAGCAGCCTTTAACAAACGCTCAAGAGTTCCCCGGTTCCTAGTTGTAGCTATGCCGCCAATTTCACGTTCGATCTCGTATGTAGGGCTGCCGGCAGAATTTCTTGGCTTTCGGATAAGGCTTAAAGCTATTCCGTCGTCCACAAAAAGCACGTCTACGTCGTCTTTGTGGTTAGTCCATGGAAGCGGCCAGGAAGGAGTTCGGTCTCCCTTGAAAAAGGTTACAGTCTCTCTGTAAGTCCTGGGGGAAGGATACTTTTCGAAAACTCCTAAGGCTAGAAGCTTCTCTAAATCTGCTAAATTCCGTACGAACGCAGCGTCTTCATATCCACTTGCGTCGCGAATTCCCCTTTCAGCTTTCGCAACGACGTCAGCCGGATTGTTTGCTTCTATCAAAACAGTTCCGTTTGTTTGAAAGGACCTCACGCGCTTGGCGCCAGCATCAAGCAAAGCTGTCTCCAACTGCTCGCGGTTCGGCGAGCCTGAGTGCCCGAGATTTAGGTTTCTGTAGAAAACTACGTGCATTATCCCTCCTATTGAAAATAATTCTACTACGTTGAGGTTTTCTCATCAGGATAATTTGTGTGGTTTTATACCCTGTGGTTTTTGGGGTGTGGTGGGTGTGTCGTAACACAGGGCACGCGGGATGTCCTTTCTGAAAGCTGATTTTTGGTTGAAAACCATGCTGATAGAAACATCCCGCGTGCTCTTCTATCCTGCCACTTTAGAGGCTCCAATTTCCACCGCTCACACCATCAGCGCCTAGCTGAAAGCCCACCGGAAGAAAAACGATCAACGCCCCTGGCAACGCGCAGCCAGCTGCTGGAAGCAAACAATCATGCTGCTACGCTGACTCAAAGACGGTACTAATATCACTACGATTGCCAGGGATGCGAAAGTATCTCCAGCAACTGGTTACCGGTGTATCCACGAAGCACTGGATGTGGTAGCAGAAAAATCACCCACGCCTGCCCACGTGCTTAAAAACCTCACCACAGAAAACAACCTTTTATCTGCCTAGACGGCACCCTCATCCACACTGATCGTATCGCTCAACGCAATCCAAAAACCGTCGTCACCTATGGTACTCTTAGTAAACACAAAGCCTTCGGAGGTAATGTTCAAGTCATCACAGATTCCACCGGATACCCGATATGGGTTTCACAGGTAACCCCAGGATCAACCCACGATCTTACAGCAGCTCGTCAACACCCCCTCCCGGTGCTACAAGCCACAACTGATTGCCCATTGGTACTAGCTGATAAGGGGTACAAGGCGCAGGTGGATATGTTAGAACCCAGCAAAAGACCCAAATCTTAGCGACTGTGATAAAACCTACAACCTGATCCACACCCAACGAGTAGTACGTCGCTACACCACCTCACGCCCACGCACCGATGCCGGACACAACCATCTACCAACTCGCACTCACCGTCCTCCACCTCAACCACACAAAACCTGATGAGAAAGCCTCAATCTTAAATTCTGAAATGGCTTCAGAGAATCCAATTGGTTTTCGCGACGTCACCTAAGTCCGCGGTAATTCGCAGGATGCCGTTAATATGACTGTCCTGATAGAAGTGATCTCCATCAAAGCCTTGGCTTATAAAGTTCGCACTCGTCAAGTATTTCCACTTTTCTACATTAAGCGGATTTACGTTCATGTCGTCGAATCCATAACTCGCGAAAATAGGACAGCTTACTTTTGCATCTCCAGGCGAATACGTCTCTGCCAGGGCAAAGTCCGCACGCAAAGTCGGAAGAAAAAGCTTACGCAGAACTGGATCGGCGAAGAGCTCTGGAGGCGTACCTCCTAGTTCTTCAACTGCGCTGATAAACATCTCATCGCTAAGATCGTGTTTGGGCGATGGAGGAGCTTGAATAGGGGCCTCCGCACCTGCCACCCCTAAAGCCGCAGCTTTACGACCGCGTTTCTCTAGCTCAGCTGCAACAGCGTGCCCCACATAAGCACCGAGACTATGTCCTTGAAGAATCACCTCGCGCTCCGGATAAATAGAATCTATTTCGTCGCAAATCTGACCTGTAACCTCATCCATTCTCGTAGCCGGTGTTTCTCCCATTCTTCGTTCACGCCCCGGCAAGACGACCACTGATAATTCGAGCGGTAAGTCGATTTTACCAAGGTAGGCTACTGAACCGCGCCCGGCGGCGGGGAAAAGCAATGCTACAGAACCGTGGCGACTTGGGGAAATTTTATGCAGGAACTTTACCGACATCGGCTCGGTTTCCTCTCAAGGTGAATCCTACAGTTACGGCTGCGATAGAAAGGATGACCGCTGAAACAAACATCGCCTTTCCTACTCCGCTGGCGACCAGCTCACTTCCTTGATCCGTCCCCAAAGCGATGGACGTCAAAACTGCCAAACCTACTACTTGACCAATCTGCCCAATCGTGGTTGTAACCCCTGACCCGAGCCCTGCGTCCTGCATTGACAGGCCATCCATTGCGGTGGTTTGCGCCGCCGGGAAAGTCATTCCTCCCCCCATTCCGACCAGAATCAGACCAGGAAGCAGACCCTCCCAGAAGCCGATTCCGAACGGCCGAGCAGCCAGAAAAGCCATGCCTAATGCTGCAATAAAAAGACCCGTTATCATCATTATCTTTGCACCCTGCTTTGGCATCTGGGAGATAGTTAGCTGAATCCCGGCGAGGAAGAATACGCAGTAAGGTATCCAGGCCAGGCCATTCTGCAGAGGGGAATACCCCAAGATATTCTGCATGTAAATAGCTACCAGGAAGAACATGCCACTAGTAGCCGCGTTTAGTAGTCCAAGACCAAGATACCCGGATCCCCTAACACGGTCGCCGAGGAAGCTAAGTGGTAATAGCGGGGTGGACGAACGAGCTTGCAGAGCGAAAAAGAAGAACAAGAGAATCAAACCGGCGCTAAGTGGAACCCATGTCGATGCAGCGCTGATGCCAAGGACTGGCACTTGAAGAATTCCGTAAACCAAAGACACAGTTCCTCCAGCCAGGAGAAGGGCACTCAATGGACCGTCTGAAGTCTTCCCACGCATCTTGGATTCATCCACAAGAACGAAGATCATCAACGCGGGTATTATCGCTAGAGGAATATTAATGCCAAAAATCCAGCGCCAGCTAATAAATTCTGTAATAACACCGCCTAGCAAGACGCCCGCAACGGCCCCAAGGCCTGACAGTCCTCCCCAAATTCCGTACGCTTTTTGCAGCTCTTTAGGGTCAGTAAACGTTAAGGCAATAATCCCCAACGCGGCTGGTGCCGCTAAAGCTTCGCCGACCCCTTGAAGAACCCTTCCAACCAACAAAATAGAACCGGATGTAGAAGCAACAGCGACCATGGAGGCAACTCCGAACATTAGCGCTCCTACAACAAAAGTCTTTCTGCGCCCAACGATGTCGCCGATTCTCCCTCCTAGAAGGAGCAAGCTACCAGCAGCCAGCAGATATCCATTGACTACCCACGTCAACTGATTACTGGACATCTGCAAGTCTCTGCCGATAGACGGCAAAGCCACATTAACAATGGTGGCGTCAAGAAAAATAATGAACTGAACCGTCGCTAGAGTCCACAAAAGCAGCCACCGTTTTGGATTTGGTGGGGTATCTGTCTTCCTCTCTCCGACTGGTTCAGTACTACCAGAAGTACTCAATCTCTTCTCCTGCTTGTCTGGGGAACATTTTAAGAAGGAACCGTACAAAAGGCTCATCCCGCGCTTCTCGCCTCGCGGGAACAATGGCTTATAAGTCTAACTGATCAGGAGTCAGAATGATAGTCAAAGATTTCACCCGTCCCAGCCAGCTTGCCTCGGCAGAAGCATCATCTCTCTGGGCAAAAACCGGTTCGGAAGAAAGCCCAAGTGTTGGCCTTTCCCTACCGCAGCATATGACGGATGCAGGATCTGTAGCTGCTGAGCTTTGGGATAAGTGGCTCTCCCCTGGTGCTAAACAGCGCATCATGGAGTTACTCAACCTCACACAGAATGAGGCCAAGTCTTTCGCCTGTTGGGTTGCCGCCACCCACGATATGGGCAAAGCGACACCAGAGTTTGCGGGGCAGTTAGATTCACGTGGCAAAGAAGAGCTCCGCGTATTTCGAGATAGGATTGAAGAACACAAGTTTAATTTTCCTCTTCACCTCACAACACCACCTGCAGGAACCCGATGCCCTCACTCAACCTATAGCCAGAGCATCATTATCAAGCTGCTTACTGAACGTTACACAGACGATGTAGAGACTGCCAAAACAATTGCAAGTATTGCTGGTGCTCACCATGGCGTGCCTGCAGAATATGTTCCAGAAACCGGACGTGCTTGTGCAATTTTTGAGGGGCTTAACGATAAGTGGCATCAAGCATGGCAAGAGCTTTTCGAGATGACACTGGAGCAAACCGGCGCAGATCAGGTTCTTAAGAAACTCATGTCAGGAACCAAAATCCCTGTTTCCGTACAGCTTTATCTCACTGGCCTGGTAATTATGGCGGATTGGATCGCGTCTAATCCCGAGTATTTCCCCATGGGCACATTTAGTGTTGAGGCACAACATGGGCGCCTAAATCAAGGCTGGGAAGCTCTCGGACTCGAACATCCCTGGGCTGCTCATATTGAAAACAGTGATACTTCCGATCTGTACAGTTCACGGTTTAGTTGGGAAAATCCCACTCTGCGACCTATGCAAGAAGTTGTTGTCGAAGCCGCACGTTCGATGAAGGGCGGCGGCATGATGTGCATTGAAGCCCCTATGGGACAAGGTAAAACTGAGGCTGGACTCATCGCTGCCGAAATTCTAGCCCAAGAAACAGGACGCAGCGGGCTTGCTTTTGCTGCCCCTACTCAGGTGACATCAAACGCACTTTTTGATCGGGTCAAAGCATGGGCGCAAGGGCCTGCTGGAGGTTCTGAACCGCACACTATGTTTTTAGGCCATGCGAAAAACCAACAGCAAGATTCCTTCCGCTACCTACAACGAGCTGATATCTTCGATTCAGAAGCCGACGTTGAAGGGAAACAGAGTATACGCCCTAATACTTCAGTAGCACGTCACAGTTGGATAGGCGGTCGGAAACGCGGCATTCTTTCGACCTTCGTTGTGTGTACTATCGACCAGATTCTTATGATGGCTCTACAGTCACGCCATGTGATGCTTCGCCACCTTGGGTTAGGTTCTAAAGTCGTCATCATTGACGAGGTGCACGCTTATGATGCCTATATGGGTGTTTATCTCAAGGAGGCACTCCATTGGTTGGGTCAGATGAACGCACCCGTTATTCTCATGTCGGCTACTCTACCTGCACATGTTCGCACCTCTTTGATGGAAAGTTACGCGGAAGGTCTTGAAATTCAGGATTCTACTGAATGGGATTTTGATGATTTCGACTCAGAGAATGTTACCGAGCCTTCTCTCGACCTAGATTATCCAGTTATTTATACGCTCACAGCCGAGGATGGTTACACGCCACGTAAATGGCAGGTAACTGCCCCCGAAGAGCAGGTAACAATCTCCATTCGTCAGATAGGTGACGAGTTCACCGACTTTGATAAAGTGCTGGAACCCTTAGAAAGCGAGCACGGCTGTGCCGCAGTTATCTGTAATACGGTGGGTCGGGCTCAAAACGTTTACGAGCATCTTCGAACAAAATTTGGCACTGACGTAATGTTGACCCATTCCCGTTTTACCTCTAAACATCGTGCGGAGAAAGAAGCTGATTTAGTTTCGCAGCTCGGTAAAGGCGCTCACCGAGGTGATGGCCGCCCAGAACGTTTAATCGTGGTGGGAACACAGGTTATCGAGCAGTCTCTCGACCTCGACTTTGATGTCATGGTGACCGACTTCGCCCCGGTAGATTTAGTACTTCAAAGGCTAGGCCGCCTGCACCGTCATGAGCGTGATGACTCAGAACGACCTTCCGAGTATCGCTCACCCATCTGCTACGTTCGTGGTGTTGAAATTTTTGGTTCTGAAACTCAAGTCCCCGAGTTCCCCAAAGGTTCACGTTCGGTCTACGAGCCCGCTATCCTGCTCAGCAGTTATGCGCAGTTACTCCCCTATTTTGACGGCAAAGCTCTGCGCATTCCGGCGGATATGAGCGAGCTTGTTCAGAAAGCATACGAAGATACTCCAAAGTACCCTGATGCTTGGAACGATGCATACCAGGAAGCATGCGAAGAATTCAATAAGAACCGGGAAACCGCTGAGCATAGGGCGCAATCCTACTTACTGAAACATCCAGGTGCGCAAACCCAAACAGTGATGGCTGATGTGATGAATAATTACATCAACACCAAAAACGGAACACTCTCAGAAGACCAAATTGGTGAGGCACGTGTACGCGATAGTGACGCTTCTCTTGAGGTGATTGCGATAGTGGTTGAACGCGATGGAGACGGCTACATTGACCGCTACCGTACGATTCCCAGCGCTACACGGAAAAACCAGGATATTGACTGGCACAATGCAAAGGATCCAGAGGAGCCCACAAAGCCCCTAGCCTTCGAGTTATTAGCATCAGCTATACGTCTGCCCTACCAATACTCGGATTCTCCAAAGAACAGGGTTAATGGACAACTCCGCTTTGATGCTGCCATTGAGGAGTTAGAAGACGAGCGCATTGACTCGTGGCAGAAAAGCTTTATGCTTGCCGGTGAGCTAATTTTGCCTTTTGAGCTACAGGATTCCGGTTTCTACGAGGTGAAGCTCGTCGATTATCTTCTTCGTTACTCTCCTGAGCTAGGCCTTGAAGCTATTCAAATTTCTGATGACTAAAGAAGATTTATAAGCAGCATAAAAGTCCCGGTTCTCTAAGAACCGGGACTTTTTACTTGTGCGCGATACTGGGTTCGAACCAGTGACCTCTTCCGTGTCAGGGAAGCGCGCTACCGCTGCGCCAATCGCGCCTACAACATCAATGTGTTGTTGCGAGGTGAGGACGGGATTCGAACCCGCGTACACGGCTTTGCAGGCCGCTGCCTAACCACTCGACCACCTCACCGCATACATCTCTCGCGAGATGAGTTCGAACTCTAGGAGTCCTACGAGCGGTTGACGAGACTTGAACTCGCGACATCCACCTTGGCAAGGTGGTGCTCTACCAACTGAGCTACAACCGCTTATCAGGTGCTTTTCAAGCATCAACAACAGGCTTTACCCGTCGCACTGACAGATAAATACTATACGGGTTTTTTCGTCGTTTGCCAAATCTTTTGCCACACTTTTTAGGCCGAGCGTCAGCACCAAAAACCTGACGACCTTCTACACAAACAAGGTCGCAAATATCAAGCACAGCACTTCGCTATACCGCAATGCCGAAATCTAAGCCTCTGATTCCCCTAGCAAGCCTTCACGAGCGAGCGCCGTCAGACGCGAGACAGCACGGAAGTACTTCTTCTGGTAACCGCCAGCGAGCATTTCGGGGGTGAAGACCTGGTCGAAGGGCACACCGGATGAGACGATCGGCAGGTCTTTGTCGTAAAGACGGTCAGCGAGCACAACAAAGCGCAGCGCTACCGCTTGCTCGGTAATCGGGTGTACATCGCGCCAAGCGATACCCTGCAGACCGTCGATAAACTGGCGGTAACGGGAAGGGTGCACTTTCGCTAGGTGTTCAACAAGCTCTGAGAAAGTATCGATACCCACGGTTTTTCCATCGAATACTTCCTCGACCTTAGCGTCGAACGCGTCGGGAGTTATGGGTTCCGGTGCAGCTGGAAGACCGCGATGACGGAAGTCTTCACCATCCACACGGTGTACTTCGAATTGTTCGGCAAGTACTTGGATTTCACGTTTGAAGTCTTCGGCGGCAAAGCGTCCTTCGCCGAGGGCACCGGGCAGAGTGTTGGAGGTTGCTACGAGTTTGACGCCCGCATCTGCGAGTTCGCGCATCAAGCGGGACATGAGGACAGTATCGCCGGGGTCGTCAAGCTCGAATTCGTCAATGCAGACGAGCTTGTACCCACTGAGCGCTTCTACGGTTTTGCGGAAGGTGAGGGCACCAACCAGGTTGGTGTATTCGACGAAGGTACCGAAGGCTTTGGGTCCGTCAACATAGTGCCATAGGGAGGCTAGAAGGTGGGTTTTCCCAACACCGAAGCCGCCGTCTAAATAGAGCCCGGATTTTGCGGAGTCTTTCTTTTTACCGCCAAAAAGTTTGCCGAAGAACCCGCCGGAATTTCCTCCTTTGTTGATTTTATCGCCGAAGGTTTTGAGTTTTTGTACTGCTTCAGCTTGGGAGGGCTGGTTTGGATCGGGAATATAGCTGTCGAATGACACTTCACCGAATCGTTCTGAGGGACGAAATCCAGCGAGAAGCTCTTCTGCTGAGACGTTTGGGATACGTTCGGTAAGGTGTTCGTAGGTGACGGGCACGATATAACTTTCTGAGTGACGTCTATGTTACTTGTCTTAAGTTTAGTACGGATGTGCTGAGCTTGCCGCAGCCCGGTACTCGGAGTGCTCTCTCCCTGGGGGACAGATACGGTAAAAACGCAGTAAAACCCGGGACTATGCGTTTTACGTGGTTTTAGTCATGTGTGATCTAAAGCCTTGAAAACACAGTCCCGGGTTTAGTCGTCAGGGGTGAATTCTGTGTGAGATTCGGCAGAGACTTATGAGAAGGTGAGCGAGTACAGCTGCACTCCGGGCGAGACCTTGAGCTCAATAACTCCGCTACTTTGCTCATCGCCGCGCACAATGTGGTGGGCGTTGGGAGCGCCGTCTACGTGAATCTTTTCCGTTGTACCATTGCGCCGCACTTCGATGGTACCGCTGCCGCCGGCAACAACCTGCGCTCCGTGGGCACGATAGTTAATCCGCAAAGTACCATCGTTTCCTTGAGGCTCAATACGTTCGGGGGTTATAGACCACGTACCGTTGAGGTCGTATTGGTCAACAGCTAGACGATCTGCTGGTTTGAAGGTTCGGGTTCCGTTAGAGTAGCTTTCTTGCCCCGCAAAGTACATTGCGCGTTTAGAGCCCAGATACGTTTCAGGGGTTCGCGCATCATGCGCGTTTTGTGTTTCCTCTTGTGCATCATCCTTGTGAATAGGGTCTGGAAGCTGCACTTGTGGATTTGCGGCTTTGAGAAGTTCGCGTACCTGTGCCTCGGTCACCTTATGCCCACCTTCACCATAGTGAACAGCACGAAGTTTACCTTCACTATCAATGAGATAGTGTGCAGGCCAATAGCGGTTGCTGTAAGCACGCCAAATAGCATAGTCGTTGTCTTGAACTACCGGGTATTTAATACCTAGGTTCTCAATGCCTGCCTGGACATTCTTACCTTCGTGCTCGAACGCATATTCCGGCGTGTGTACTCCCACTATTTCTAGACCATAATCATGGTATTTGGCGTAGAGCTCATTCAGGTGCGGTGCCGTCCTCTGACAGTTAATGCACGAGTATGCCCAAAAATCAACGAGTGTAACCTTTCCACGCATATGAGCGAGACTTGGCTGATTCTCAGTGTTGAAGTTACCCGTGCCACCTGCTAATTCCGGGGCAGAGCCGCAGTCCTGCAATTTTTCTTCATCGGGTCGGCACGAGCTTATCGACCCACCGGTGGAAGAAGAAATAATATTATTCTGCGTATCTTGACTGATAGTCTGCTCAATCCCTTCCGTATAATTCGGAATTGCGCGCTGCAGCTGGGCGGGAACGTTGAATACTAGTCCGATTGAAAGAGCGATCAAGAGTACACCCGAGGCGGTGCGCACTCCACGCTGGTGGGTGCGGAACGTCTTAACTCGTTCTGCAATGCTTCGCCCCGCAAGAGCAAAGATCAACAGCGGAATAGCTGTTCCGAAAGCAAAAGATAGGGTGAGTGCTACAGTTTCGATACCGATGTTTCCGGTTGCGCCAGCAAGGGTAATAGCTGCAAGAACCGGACCCGCACAGGGCACATAGACGAGACCGAGAGCAAGCCCCATGAGGAAGCCGCCACGTGTGGTGCTGCGTTTCGCTCCGAGTTTTGAGAATTTCGCGAAAGGTTTTTCAAGCAGGCGCTCCAACGGGGGTATAAGCATGCTCAGCCCAACAATAATGAGGAAGGTGATACCTAAAATCCTCAGCGTATCTTGCGGCAAGTGCAGGGCAGCAAGAATAACCGAACCGAGCAGGGTAAAGAGGCTGAAGCTCAGAACGAGTCCGCCTACAACTTGATAGGGACGCCAGCGTGATGCAGTACGCTGTATGGGTGCTGGAGCTGCGTTTCCGAGAACTGCGCTTCTGCGCGAGAATAAGGCTTGCACATTGTCCGCAGAATCTTTTGCTATGCCTGTTTGTCCAAATTCGGTGGATGCAGTGCGCGCTGAATCTGCACCGCCAGTGACGAGAATAACGGGCAAGATAGGCAGGATGCAGGGCGAGATCCCAGTGATAAGACCACCGAGTATGCCTAGGATGATGAGCGATAACAGCATAGTTATTTTCCTCATGGATTGGTAATGCGAGGCGATGCTGCCTCACGTGTTGTCATGGTTATATTCGGAACGAACTGCGGTTTCGGTTTGGTTGAAATTATTTTTATAGCGATGCCTGCACAATTGGCAGAGTCTTGATGAGACCTTTTACTGCGCAATATTCAAGCTCATGGATGTTTTTCTCAAGGTGTTGCGAGAGGTAGTCAGATACATCACTTAAAAAATTTTCTGAGGTTTTGCAATCCGAGCGGGCTGAATGTTCCGAATACCTAATGAGTCCAGTTTAGGATTCTGAATATTTTGCAATGGTACGGGCGCTCCCCCGCGTTACCTGTGCCGATATAAGATTGGAGTTACGTATGTCCGTTATTCTTCGCACTGCGTCTTTTGCAGCTGTTTCTCTAGCCCTCGTTGCTGGTGTTTCTGCATGTTCTTCTAACGCTTCTGATCAGAACTCATCGCCAAGCGCATCGTCGAGCTCTTCTGCATCATCCACCCCCTCTTCTTCTGCCATGATGAGTTCAGACGCTATGATGTCGCCTTCAGCTATGCCGAGCCAGTCTGCCATGTCTGGGGACAAGATGGATGGCGACCACGGCAAGATGGACGGCGATAAAATGCAGGGAGATCATGACAGCATGAAGCATGATGACAACAAGATGGACGGTGACAAAGGAGGCAAGATGGAAAACAAAGACGCCATGATGTCTCCTTCGGCTTCCGCCATGTCGAAGTAATATTTTGCCGGTATGCTGTTTTACACCCTGGAATATTTTCTAGGGTGTAAAACATACCTAAACTTCGCTTATCACCGACACAATAATCAATGTCATCATAGGGCGTGAGATGATATGACCATGACTTTTTTGGATCGTCAGGTGACTTCGGCGTATCAAGAAGCTCAAAAAGCCACCCAAATTCCTCAGGAATATCAGCGCTTAACTGCGTTGATGGAGTGTGCTGCCGCAGGAAACGAACATTGTTTTGAAGCTCTATACGATGCGCTTGTTCCGCGTCTGTACGCGCTTATTAACCGCATTCTTCATAACCGAACGCATGCGGAAGAAGTTACTCAAGAAGTTTTTCTAGAAATATGGCAAAAAGCGCCTTTATACCGTGCAGAACGGGGTACTGTGTTGTCGTGGGCTGCAACTATTGCTCACCGCCGTGCGGTTGATCGGGTGCGCTCCGTTGCAGCCTCCACAGAACGTGATTTCACACGCGGTCTTGAGGAATATCGCGAATCTTATCATCACGTTGATGATGCAATAGCTGCTTTTATGGATACGGAGGAGATTCACCATGCTCTATCTGGTATTCCACGCGAACAAGCCCAGCTGCTCACCATGGCATATTTCGGAGGTAAATCACAGCGCGAGATCTCCGATGAAACGGGCATTCCTCTAGGAACTGTCAAAACCCGCATGCGCGCTGGCATGCAGAAACTACGTGAACGATTGGAGGGCACCCGTGAGCACTAAAGACTATCCCGAAGATTTCCCCGATAAACTCGACTACGCCCTCCACACGCTTTCACCAACGCAACGTATAGCGTTTGAATCGTGGACCCCCAAACACGAACGCGAAGATGCTAAGGCCGATGCTGCGGTCCTCTCTGAGGTTTTTGGTACTTCGCTCACTCCGCAAGAGCCGTCCGCTGAGCTTAAAGATCGTGTGATGGCGCAGGTTGCGCATACCGAGCAAATCCAGCCAGCTAATGAGCTAGGTACAGATGACGTGAATGCCGAGTATAAGAGTGATCATGCCGGTTCCGAAGGTTACTTTGCATCAGATAATGCAGACAACGCTCAAGCTATCGCAGACTCAGAGGATTCCGCTTATGCACGAGCTAAACGGCGTTGGTTCGGGGCTCAGGGTAAATTCTCACCATCTCGCATGACGGCTGCGGCAAGTATTATTATCGCTGCTGGTCTGGGCATATGGGGTTTCGCGCAGCATCAGCAACTAGAACATACCTCCCAGGAGCTACAAGCCGCGAGGGTGTCCTCTTCGACCCCAGCGCATCCGGCAACTGCACGACCCGGCGACCAGTCGATCGTCGAGCAAATCAGCATGGCTCCTGACCTTTCAATGGCCCAAGGTAAAGTCAACGGTATGCCAGTATCGGTCATGTACTCCCCTTCCCACAACATGGCGGGTGTTTCAACGACAAATCTGCCTGCGCTGCCCGAAGGAAAGGTCTATAAACTCTGGTTTTACGATGCTCAGAGCAATATTGTAGGATCTGGAATCCTCAATTCTGCTGGCCGTGGTGCCGGGATCACAACCATGACAGAGCACGATCTGAGTACGGTCACCGACTTTGGTATCTCAGTTGAAGATGAATCGGCTAATTCTCCTAGTCAGAAACCCGCTATGCTGGAAAACGTTGTGTAGCCTAACGCTTGCAGGCACTCCATCCCTACGCAGGTAAAGGTGATACATACCTTAGGGGTTCAGCTCACGTTTTCGTAGAATAGTCTTCATGGCTAAAAAGAATAAAGGCGGCAAGAAAGGTGCCTCCACCGCTGCGGTCGCGCTCTTGAAGGAAACTAAGACTCCTTTTGAGATTCGTGAATACGAGCATGTGGAGGGAGAAACCTCCTTTGGGTTGGAGGCCGCGCAGAAACTTGGCGCCAATCCTGAGCAAGTATTTAAAACGCTTCTTATTGTTCATGACAAAGATTTTGCGGTGGCGATTGTGCCGGTGAGCGGGCAGCTAAACCTGAAAGCGGCGGCACACGCCCTTGGTTGGAAGAATGCCTCTATGTGCGATCCGAAGATTGCCGAGCGCCGCACCGGCTATGTGGTGGGCGGTATTTCGCCGTTAGGACAGAAAACTCCTTCCCCCACACTCTTAGATGCGAGCGCCGAACAGTATCAAACTATCTTGGTCTCTGGCGGTAAACGCGGGCTTGATATTGAACTCTCCCCCGCCGACTTGCTTAAACTCACCGACGGCAGCTATGCACCTCTTCGAGCCTGAGCCGCCGTGCCTTGAGCTGCAGGCCCCCACGGCGGAGGACGCCGCCGAATGGTATACGACGCTGTTCAGGGATACGCGCGTCATGGAGTATTTGGGGCGCCCCGCAGATTCACTCGCCCACTATGAGGATATGGTGGTGTGGGTTCGCACCGAATACGAGCGGGAAGGTTTCTGCCTCTACACGGTGCTGGCCAACGGTGAGGTGGCTGGTTTCACCGGAGCCCACCGGTGGTTGAATGATTGGGGCCCAGTTGGAGAGATTGAGCTGGCTTGGCGGCTTGGGTGCGCTTTCTGGGGTAGGACATCGCCACCCGCGCCGTCCAGCAGGTAATGGGTGAGCTTGCGGATGCTGGGCATCAGCAAGTATTTGCTGTTGTTCATACCCACAACCGGGCGTCGGTGGCAGCGGCTTAACGTTTGGGGATGCACCAGCGCAGCAGCTACGAGGTGCGGATAAACGGCTTAATCTTGCCCGTTACCGATTGGGGTCACGGACCTGTACCATCGGGAACAAAACCCGAGCCAGCACCGTTATAACGACGACAGCTCATAAGAGAAGATTTGAAGGAGTAGCAGTGGGAAATTCACTACCGGGTGTCGGTAAAATTGCGAAGAATTGGCGTGAAGTTCTCAAGCCCGAAGAGTACGCGGTACTGCGTGAAGGAGGCACCGAACGTGCTTTCACCGGCGAATACTGGGATACGAAAACCGAGGGTGTATATTCGTGCCGAGCCTGTGGGACTGAGCTTTTCCGCTCTGCTGAGAAGTTTGAGTCGCACTGCGGCTGGCCCTCTTTCTTCGCTCCACTCGCCGAAGATCGTGTGCGGTATCTGGAAGACACCACGTTAGGGATGCGCCGAGTAGAGGTACGTTGCGCCGCCTGCGATTCGCATCTGGGTCACGTGTTTGAAGGCGAAGGATACGATACTCCGACTGATCTGCGGTATTGCATCAATTCTGTCTGTCTCACATTGGAACCGCAGAAGTCGTAAGCTAGAGCTATTTACGAGACAATACTGCTGTTAGCCCGGTGCCGGTTCGGTATATTTGAAGAAAAATGTAACGCACAGCGGCAACGGGTAGAATGGTGGAGTTATTGTTTTCAGCCCCGTCGAGGGAGCTACCAGAAACGGATATTCAAGGAACCACTTTCAGATGAGTCTCAGCCCGAGTACCGAGCCTATCAAACTCCCACCTATGCTCGGATTACCTGCTGATTTCACAGTTCCTGATGTTATTCCGCTAACTACCCCGTCAGTTCCGGTCCCCTCCATTATCAACACGGAGAGGGCGCTTGAACGTGCTGCTGAATCTTTGCGTGCTGCATCCGGTCCGGTTGCAGTCGATACGGAACGCGCACAGGGTATACGGTACGGGATCAGGGCTTTTTTGGTGCAGCTGAAACGCGAAGATAAGCTCTACCTGATCGATCCCGAAGCTTTTTCTGACCTTAGGATCATCAACGATGCTCTAGCAGATGCCGAATGGATTATTCACGCGGCAACCCAGGATTTTCCAAGTCTGGATCTTCTTGGAATGCGACCGCGTCTTCTCTTTGATACCGAGCTCGGTGCACGTTTAGCGGGCCTGGAACGGGTGAACCTGGGAGCTGTTGTCGAAGAGCTTCTGGGGTACAAACTTGAGAAAAAGCACTCCCAAGAAGACTGGTCACAACGTCCTTTGCCAGAGTCTTGGCTGAACTATGCATGCCTTGATGTTGATGTACTGGCAGATTTACGCGATGCCTTGGAAGAAGTTTTAGAAGACCAGGGAAAACTTGAGTATGCCCGCCAGGAATTTGCCTATCTCTGTTCGCTGCCGCCCGCTGACCCTGCTGCGAAGAAAGCCGAACGGTGGAGGAAAACGAAGGGACGGAACACGCTCCGGTCCATACCGCAACTAACAGCCCTGCGGAATCTTTGGTTCGAGCGCGATAAATTAGCGCAGAAGAAAGATATAGATTCTAAGGCTTTACTCTCAGATGCCGCGCTCGTTGAGGCTGCGCAGAAAATGCCTCGTAATGTACCAGCTATCATGGCGATTCCGGGGTTCCGTACTCGACTGTTGAAACGTGAAGGTCCCCGCTGGGTGCGTGCGATAGTATCAGCTTCTCGGGGGGAGAACCCGGCGCCCTACACCATTCCGGCAACCGCCCCTCCCCCGCTTAAGGCTTGGGAAACGAAACGCCCTATTTCACTAGAGATTCTTAGCGAAGTGCGGAAGATAGTACAACGGGAGTCAGAGCGGCTCAATATTCCAGCACAGAATATTATCAGTGCTGATTGTATACGGCGTCTGTGCTGGGATCCGCCCGAGCCTTACTCTCAAGAGGCCCTTCTTGAGGCTCTTCGCTCGCATGATGTGCGCCCGTGGCAGATTGAAATCCTCGCCCCGAATCTTCATGAAGTTTTCCAGCGACACCTTGGCTAATGCCTTAACACATGGATCTCTCAACCCAAGAAAAATATGTAGGCGCACGCCACACAACAAAACGGCTTATTCGCGTGCATACGACTTATCCTCTAGATTTATAAGAGAGCGACACGCAGCTATCCCACAGGTACGGTCGCCTCAGCATCACACACCGGAGAATTCAAGGAGGAACGATGAACGAAGTACCATCGTGCACCTGTTCGTGCGCACAATTAGAAATTTCTGCGCACGAGCCAAACTCTCAGAGCGTTCAGGAGCTGGAGCATAAACTTTCGCGCCGAAATGCACTCGTAGCGGGGGCCACAGCTACCGCAGGGGCTCTTGCTTTAAGCGCCTGTGCCGAAGGTTCCAGCGGTGGTGGCGGTGGTGGCGGTAAAGGTGCTGCCGAGCCAGAATTCCCCACCGATATTGCGGCAGCTTCGGAGGTACCCGTCGGCAAAGCGGCGAAACTTACCAAAGGCGGCGTTACCGTTATCGTCTCTCAACCTGAAGACGGTGTCTTCAAGGCTTTTAGCTCCACCTGCACCCACCAAGGATGCCAACTCAACGTACAAAACAACAGCCAAATTGTGTGCCCATGCCACGGTTCTCAGTTTGCGCTCGCCGATGGCTCAGTCAAAGGCGGACCGGCCGAGTCACCGTTAAAATCCTATAAGGCAGAGGTGAAAGACGGTAGGATCATTGTTGGGGGCTAGGTATCTTTCACGCATTAGTATTGGCGGCACGTTAGTTTTTAACGTCTAGATTTCATGTCAATAAAAACGTTGGGGTGTGTGAAAATCTACACACCCCAACGTTTTATTTTTTGCACTCGGTCAATCACCACAAAAAATTACTGAGTATGCCGAGGCTTTTGTCCTTCCTCACGTGCGAAGGGTACCTTATCGCCTGCGAGCTGGGCGAGAATATCGGCAGTAATGGTTTCCGAGCACAAACCAACATCTTCCAGGATTTCCTCACGTGACGCATGCGGTATAAATTCTGCCGGTAAGCCGAGCTCACTCAACGCCGTGTCCACGCCAGCCGCACGCATCTCTTGGCGAATGCGTGAACCCACACCGCCCGCACGCACACCATCTTCGAGAGTCACAACGATGCGGTGGTCTCGTGCAAAATCCACCACCGAATGCGGGACCGGCATAACCCATCGCGGATCAATCACCGTCGAATGAATGCCCTGCTCGGCAAGGCACTCAGACACTTCGAGCGCTACCCGTGCCATAGCGCCAACGGCAACAAACAGCACATCGCGCTGCCCAGTTTCAGGATGCGGCCGCCCGGTGCGGGTCAGCACATCCACCCCGTCAGAGCGGCGTTCCAGGGCAGCGATATCTTCACCCACCGACCCCTTTGGGTACCTGACAACGGTCGGTGCATCATCAATAGCAACGGCTTCACGAAGCGCTTCACGAAGCGTCGCAGCATCGCGTGGGGCTGCCAAGTTTAATCCAGGAATAAACTGCAGAAGCGATAAGTCCCACATGCCGTGGTGACTTGCACCGTCAGGTCCAGTAATGCCGGAGCGGTCAAGAACCAGAGTCACGCCCGCCTTGTGAAGAGCAACATCCATCAAGAGCTGGTCGAAGCCACGGTTTAAGAATGTTGCATAGAGTGCCACCACAGGGTGCATACCGCCGTATGCCAAGCCCGCACTCATCGCAACGGCGTGCTGTTCTGCGATACCAACATCAATGACTCTGTTCGGATGCGCTTGCGCGAATTCACGTAGGCCAACAGGAATGAGCATGGCACCGGTAATGCCTACAATGTCTTCGCGTTCATCCGCGATCTGTTTGATCTCACGACCGAAAACACTCGTCCATGACTCTTCGGTGCTGGTTGAGACAGGCTTACCGGTAAGAGGATCAATCCGTCCTACCGCATGGAATTGGTCATCATCATTCGCACGTGCCGGAGCGTAGCCGTGCCCTTTCTCTGTGATAGCGTGCACAATCACCGGTCCGCCGTAGTTCTTAGCGGCACGCAAGGCGGTCTCAACAGCTTCTTGATCGTGCCCATCAATTGGACCAACATATTTCATGCCGAGGTCTTCAAAAATACCCTTGGGGACCACAACGTCCTTAATACCGACCTTCATACCGTGCAGCCCCCGGTAAATCATCTGCCCCAGCGGGCCGCCACGCTGCAGACCACGGCGCATAGCATCAAGCGCCCGATCATATCGATGGTCAAGACGCATACGGTCAACCTGCTGCTGCACCTCGTGCTTAAGTGCCGTCAGCTGGTTAGCAAAACCGCCAATAGTAGGCGCATACGATCGACCATTGTCATTGACTACAATAACGACTTTACGACTACGGTCAGCGGCGATATTATTCACGGCTTCCCAGGCCATGCCTCCGGTCAACGCACCATCACCGATTAAAACCACCGTATAGCGGTCATTTTCTCCGTTGAGAGCGTAGGCGCGTGAAATACCATCAGCCCAGGAAATTGATGATGAAGCGTGCGAGGACTGAATAATATCGTGTTCAGACTCGCCACGATCCGGGTACCCCGACAACCCACCCTTTTGGCGCAGGGTGTCAAAGGCGTGACGACCGGTCACTAGCTTGTGTACATAGGACTGATGCCCTGTATCAAAGAGAATAGAATCGTGGGGCGAATCAAAAATACGGTGGATACCAAGAGTCAGCTCAACAACGCCAAGATTGGGGCCTAAATGACCACCCGTTGCAGAAACATTCGTTACGATAAACTGACGGATCTCTTCAGCGAGTTCACGCAGCTGATCGTAGTTGAGGGGGCGCAAATCCCGAGGTTCACGAATATCGGACAAGAGCCCTGAGGATTCCTTGTTCGCCTCGTTCTCAGCAGACATACACTCTCCTTCTGCACGGTTGAGGTCAACAATGTACCTCTAGGTCTAACAGTTAAATTCTAACGGGTTAGGTTATATATACCCATTTGAAGGTTGCCGAAAAAAGTCATGGTTACCGTGTTCGCCATCTTAGGTACATACAGTTTTGCTGTCTCTACGAGAATTTACTTATGACGTTTTGACAGACGCGCTGGACGAATACGCGCAGGCGCACGGTGAAAAAGAGCGAGCGTCTCAACATGATGCGTATTAGGGTACATATCAAATGCCCGTACCTGTACGAGATCCCAGCCTAGTTCACGCAAAATAGCTGTATCGCGTCCTAAGGCTGCAGGATCACATGCCACATATAGAATGCGCCCGGGTTTGAGTTCGTTGAGGCGTTCCAAAACTTTGCGGTTTGCCCCTTCACGAGATGGGTCAAGTACCACGGCATCCGGGGTAGGTATCTGACCAAGGCTATGTGCTGCTTTAAGATCTTGAAGGCTTTGTGCAACGTCTCCGCGAATAACCTCAACACGGGTTTCCTTGGAGTTATCGCTTCGGGAAGGACCATCCGGCGCGAAGTTGGAACGCGCATCACGGTGCGTTACCGGGGAACCTTCAACGCTGATAACCGTTCCTTCTGATCCGACAGCATCCGCGAGCGCTGCTGTAAATAGCCCAGCACCGGCGTATAGGTCGAGGGCGCATTCGCCTAAGGTTGGGCGGAGCATGGTTAACATGGTGCCCATGAGAGTTGAGGGGGCACAGCGGTGAATCTGCCAGAAGCCACCTGCGGAAACCTGATAGCTGAACCTTCGCGGACCAAAACTTACTTCTTCGGTTACGGAACGTAACCCACCGCCAAGGAGTATATCTCCCTGACGCACACGCCGATAAGGGCTATGCACGCTGGGCTGCCCCGAACGCTTGCTCGGTTTTGCTTTCGATCCGCTATAGGGGGTGAAGAAAAGCGAGATTTTACGCTTAGCAAGCTCGCCCCAAAGCTGGATGCACTGCCTTTCAATCTCTTTGGCGACATGGGTTGTCTCAAACCGGGGGTCAACCATGAATTGGAGCAGAATACGCCCACGTGAAGACAGTGTTGCTTCCAGTTCTCGAACGCCCCGCAGGTTGAGCTTGTGAAGTTCTAGATCACGTAATTCGCGTGCCACGAGGGGAAAATCAACGACGGGTACCGGTTGCGAGCTGTGGTAGGGGTACATGCCGATGCGCCAATACGTGGTACCGTCTTCAATGCTTTTAGCGGTGGTGTACCGTATACGAGATCGCCAGGAGAGGTCGCCTTCGACAAGGTCTCGATTAGGCATAGACTCAACGATAAGGTTTGTTAAGAGTGGTGATTCTAGAGGGATGCCGCCTAGGCGATGAAGCTGAGTTCGTACGATCTCGGCTTTGTAACGCCGTTGTTCAGAGGGTTCTAGGTGTCCATATTCCATCCCACCAAGAAGCTCTGCTATGCCGGTGAGTTTCTGACGTTCTTCGGGGGTTTTGAGGGCATCTGCCTGCGCCCAGGGATGCTTACGGCGCACTGGTGCAGGCACTTTGACGGCTACAACATCTGCAAAGTAGAAACGGTTTTTTGGGCCTATTGCGGTAATCCGAACTTGGGCTTCTTCACCCACTACACCGTGCCGTACGAAAACGACCCCGGCGTGCGTACGTGCAACGAGTGCACCTCCGTGGGCGGGTGTCTCACAGGTTACCTGGATTAGATCGCCTATAGTGTACCCCTGCTCCGAGGTAGCGTTATCCGCACCGGAGTCACGTACTGTGCTGGTTTCAGGGGTGTTCACGCGTCTTCTCCTTACAGAATTCTGATGTGAAGCATTCTACACCGCTTATTTTTAAATAACCGTTCAACCCTGCCATAAGCATGAGAAAATCTCAAGGGTTCTCATGGAATATCACGTTTCTTCTGTGTGGGTTGAGCCCCGATACATCGTATCGTTTTTATGGGAGTGAACGGAGGTATCAATGTCCTCGGTATCAATGGGCGTTGCATTCTCATGAATGCTCCACGGAACAGTCACAAGAATAACATTAGGTTCTTGCTCTAAAACTTTCTTAAGCTGTTTGACAGTTCGCGGATGAATGAGGCGCTGCCACCAATGTTCCGGAACAAACTCTGGAATGTAAACAGCAATAACATCCCGCGATGTATTGTTCTGAATACGGCGCACATAGTTATGTACGGCTTGGACGGTATCGCGGTAGGGTGAGTCAATCACCGAGAGTCGTACAGGAATCCGCATGCGATCCCAGCGAGTCTTCACATCGTCAAGAGTGGCCTGGTCGTTATTAACGGTCAGAGCTTCCAGCGTTGAAGGATGGGATGCGCGCGCATAGGCTAGGGCACGAAGCACGGGTTTGTTGAGGTCCTTCGTGTAAACAATGGCGTGCACCCGTGAAGGCAGCGAGGATAGATCGGCGGTTTCTAGATCTTCATATGGTATTTCTGCTGCTTTGATGACGGCATCGTAGTGTTTACGGGTTATCATCATGCCCCCGAACAAGGTAGCGATTATAAGAAGCGAAAGCCAGGCACCTGCCATGAACTTAGTGACAACAACAGTAATGAGTACAGCGGCGGTCACGATAACCCCGATGATACTGACGGCTAAGTCACGGATCAGGTGTCGGCGCGAAGTAAATGCCAGTGTAATGCGCAGTTTTCGGATGCGGTAGCTCACTACCGATCCTTGAGTGAGCAGCATCGAGAGGAACATACCCACGAGATAGAGCTGAATGAGCGAGAAAATATCCGAGCCAAAAAGCAACGTTAGACATGTTGCCATAACGGCCAGCAGGAGAACCCCGTTACGGTAGAGGCCCACAGAGTTGATACTCCGTAGCTGAACTGGCAGATACCTGCGATCAGCGAGAGCAGATGAACTCAACGGAAAACCAATAAAAGCTGTAAAAGACGCTATGGTCAGCACTGCAACGGTGGCAAAAACAAGCAGCTGAGGTATGAGCGGGGCACCATCATAGATAGCGAGTGCTATCTGATAGAGCGCGGGTTTCTGGTGGAAGAATTCGCCCGGCGCGCGCCCCTCAATCAACAAATATTGTGTGGTGTCATGCACCATAGTAACGCCGGTAACTTGGGCTATGTAAAGTATGCTGACGAGAAGCACACCCGTTATGGTACCCATAATCATGAGGGTGAGGGCGGCATTATGTTTTTTGGGGTGCCGGAAGAAACGCACGGAGTTTGAGATCGTGGAAACTCCGGAGAGCGCAACGGCACCCGCTGAAAAAGACCGTGAGATCAAAAAGAAGAACGCTATGCCAATCAGCTGTGAATCGACGTTTTCGGGGAGTACCGAGTAGTTTGCCGATTCTGCTTTAGCAAGCACACCCATCCAGGATTTGATAATTCCAATGCACAGCGTAACGCCTAGGATCGCGAGGAAAATATAGAGCGGCCAGTGTGCTATCTTTCCCATGAGTTGTAGACCGCGCAGAGACACTACGGTCAAAATAATGATGAGCAGTATTGCGATGGCGCTGCGATGATCTTGTAATTCTGGGTAAAGTGCCACCAGGAATGTTGCAGCCGACGACATGGAAACGGCAACCGTAAGCACGAAATCAAGAAGTACCGAGGCTCCCAAAATAACGGCGGGTTTACTGCCCAACCGCCGGTGCACTAGTTCAAAATCGCCTTCAGCAGCAACCTGATTAATGTTGTATCGGTAGGTTCCTACGATCATAAGACCTACGACGGCGACCGCTAACCCAACCCAAGGGGCATAGACAATGGCTGCGTTACCCGCAACGGCGAGCATCAGAATAATCTCGTCGGCGGCGTATGCGACAGATGAAATACCGTCAGAGCCGAAAAGGGGTAGGGCAAAACGCTTAGGCAGCGACATGGCCGCTACTTGACGCGAATCTACCGGCTTACCGGTGAAGGCGCTGCGAATTTTTTCCCAACGATATTTCACAGGTTTAAGGCTATCCGCCTGCGGGGTAAAGCTCAATTTTATTTGCCGCGTGTTTCGCAGGTCATCGGGCGTTTAGAGGTCTTACTCGGTACACTTAACAGGAAAACCGGTCGTCTGTTGAGGAGGAAAGCACATGCCCCATTTCGTCATTATGGGTTCTGGTCGTGTGGGAGTTATGCTTGCCCGTACTCTAGAGGCTTCGGGGCATACGGTAGCCGTTATCGATCAAGATGAGCGAGCTTTCCAGCCCTTGCGTAAAGGGTTCAGCGGGCAGTTGGTGACTGGTGTCGGTTTTGACCAAGAAACGCTCAAACAGGCGGGTATTTCGGACGCGTACGCTTTTGCTGCTGTATCTTCGGGAGATAATTCAAATATTATTGCCGCCCGCGTGGCGCGTGAGACTTTCAAAGTAAAAAATGTTGTTGCCCGAGTCTACGACCCAAATCGTGCTGAATTCTTTCAGCGTCTAGGTATTCCCACGGTAGCCGCCGTTCGGTGGTCAACGGATCAGGTGCTTCGTCGTCTGTTACCGGAGCAGGCACTCAAGGGGGATTTTCGGGAGCCATCGGGCAGGCTCATGCTTACTGAGATTCCACTGCATGAACAATGGGCAGGTCATGCACTCGTGGATATTGAGCGTGCTGCCGGGGTGCGCATCGCCTACATTACCCGATTCGGTGAAGGCATGCTGCCACGCCCAGATACCGCCTATCAGCAGGGAGATACCGTACACATTATGATGCGCACGGACGATATTAACGAAGTCTCTCGGATTCTTTCGCGGTCGCCTCGTACTGATGAAGACGTCGAGTACAGTACCGATCCGCGGCTGGATTGGTTCCATGCGAAGCCGATAGACCCGGCGCAGCACCCCGGCGATCGCCGTCGCCCGAAAGCATAAGGAGCTTATAACATGAAGGTACTTATTGTTGGGGCCGGTTCCGTGGGAGCATCTATCGCTAAGGAACTCAAGGCGAATGGGCACACGGTCACTATTATTGATTCCAAGCCTGAGATGAAAAAACGTACCGACCTGCCGGGGATGCGCTGGCATATTGGTGACGCCTGTGAGCTATCTGTTTTGCGCCAGGTTCACCCGAATACCGCTGATGTAATTGTTGCCGCGACCGGTGACGACAAAGTTAATCTGATGGTATCTCTGCTGTGCCGCAGCGAGTTTGGTGTACAACGCACGGTAGCGCGTGTGAATAATCCCCGGAACGAGTGGCTTTTCGATGATGCCTGGGGCGTGGATGTGGCAGTTTCCACTCCGCGTTTGATGACGGCTCTCGTGGAGGAAGCCGTCGAGGTGGGCGATGTGGTGCGTTTGCTTACGCTTCAGGCCGGCGGGGCGACGTTGGCGGCGTATACGGTACCGCTCGATCATCCTGTGATTGGCTATAGGATAGACCATGTGCAGTGGCCGACCGATACGGTACTCACCGCCATCTTGCGCGATGGCGTTCCGGTGGCCCCTTCCGCCGATGTTGTTATTGAGGGCGGCGACGAACTTTTCTTCATCACAACGCTTGACGGAGAAGATCAGATTCGGGCGCTCTTCGCCTAGATTATCTCTCTCCCCTCCTAGAGCACCAACGAAAACGAGCTATTTCTCAGCTGAAACGCGCGAAATATAGGAGCGGGTTATAGCGTCCTTTTGCTTACGCAGGTCGTTTGTCTTCTGAGCCTATAGCAATATGTGCCCAGTGGCACTTACCTATGATGTTTCAGCCGGATCAGATACTCGCCACGCCAGCCAGATACCCGCCGCGTACAGAGGCAGCCCCATAACGATGCGCATAGCACCTAAGACTTCGGTAGCGTTCATATAGTAAAGCGGTATTTGGATCGCAAGTCGCAACAGCAAGACAGCCGCCATAATCCACGTTGCCAGCTTATAGGCTTTCAAACGTTCGGGTTTCTGTCGCCAGGTAAGCTGCTCTCCTCTGATATACCCGAAAATGAGTCCCGCCAGAGGCCAACCCACGATAATCGAAGCTATGAACGCAACACTGTAAATGCCGTTTGTCCAAAACCCCGGCAAATAGTAGTCGGCAGCGTTCCCTGTGCGAAAAGCAGTGAAAGCACAAATTGCAACACCCACAATACCCGACACCGCAGGTATGAGTTTACTGCGCTGTATAAGGCGCAGCACGGTAAAAATACCTGCAGCTGCCACCGCGATAACTAATGCCAAGTTTAAATCTTTGGTGACCGTGAAGAAGATAAGGAAGAGTAATGAAGGCAGAGAGGTTTCTACGAGTCCACGCCACCCGCCAATTGCATGGAGCACATCCACATGACCTGACTCTGTACGGCGGATATTGCCGCCCAAAGAAGCACCCAGGCTCTTACCTAATGGCTCTTGCCCCGATATCGAGTTTGTCTCTGCACTCTGGGCATCAGAGGCATACTGGTTATTCAAATGCTGAGGGTCATGTGGAGTATTAACCACGTCGCGGATCCTTATCTAAGAAGTATTGGGGAACAATCTCGTATCGGGGGTTGTACATCACGGGCGGGTACGTGTGCGTTGAGATAACCCCAGAGCACCGCAGCAGGCACCCTGCCAATAAACCAGAAACCATACGCTGCCCATGCCAAATAAGGGTTACTCTTTCTCCTACAGAAAACGGCGGACGTGAGGGGAACCGCACTTCTAAACTCTCCGTCATGGGGTTCTTCCCCAGAACCGATTGTTGTTGGTCTCCATCAGAAATAGCGGTCTCAGCATTCTGCGAGTCTTCCTGCTCATCGTCAAAGTCTTCGCCAGGAGGCTCAACAATGGGCATACCAATCAGAGCTAGAGGACTGGCCCATTGAAGCGGCTTTGATTTCGCCACGATAAGTTCTGCTTGGTAGAGAGGTTTATCGTGAACAGCAGGAATCCACACCTGATCGATACGGCCGGCTAAGCGAACACGAAAACGTTCGGGGTACTCCGCCTCAACTTGAGAAGAAGTCCCCGAACCGGGGGCAGCGTGGCTGTTATCTATGCGCGGCATTACCCAATCTCTGTAATCTCGGGTCCACGACGAGGCATTGGGCGTAGTTCGCGTTTATCCTCGTTCTTCTTTTTCTTCGTTTCAGTCTCTCGACTACTCTCCTGCTCCTCAGGTTCCTGCTCTTCATCATCTGAGTCGTCTAAGGTATATATCTGTTCCGGCATCGTCATGGGTAATAGCTCACGTGGCGGGCGGGGGTCGTCGCCACGATTGACAATAGCGGTACGGAAGACCTCTTCGATCGCTTCAGCAGCTTCTTCATTGCCTAGAACGGCCTCGCCAGAAATAACACCGCGTAAGAACCATCGAGGGCCATCGACGCCAACGAATCGTGCGATGCGCTCCCCTCGTTTCCCGTCCTCAGTCGTAGCGGGAAGGCGGGTTAGCATCTCGGCGCCGAACTCACCCGTATACATTTCGGCGGTTCCACCCTGCGATGCTACAGACTCGGCAAGATCATGCCGAATATCATCCCATATGCCAGTACTACGAGGCGCTGCGAACGCCTGAATCTGGAGGGTTCCACCAGCACGAATACAGGTTGCGGCAATTACAGCTCCCGTACCTTCGTCCATCTCAAGACGCAGATTTAGGCCGTCAAGCATCTTAATATATAGAGCACCAAGGTCGATGTATTCTTCGGTATCATCAACCTCACCAATATCGTGGGGGCCTTCAGAACGGTCGTAGATAACTACCTCGGGCTCTTCATCATCACGATCGACCTTGTTAAAGCTGGACTTAGACTTAGCTTTGGTTAGCTCAGCATCTTCTTTATTGGAGTCTTTAGAAGTAACCTTAGTAGTTTTCTCTTCTGCTTTCTTACGCTCATCGTCAGAGCTTTTCTTGCCAAAACCAAACACTGAATATCCCTTACTGGTAGATGTTAGTGCGTCTCATATTGTATGCAGATATTGTATATTTCTTTGTGCGATTAAAGTCTATTATCTGCCGAATTACGCGGTAAAAGATTATTTCAAGCCGCTTGAGCCGAATCCCTGAGATCCTCGTTCGGTTTCGTCAAGGTTCTCTACCACCACAAAATTAGCGTGTTCATAACGCTGAATGACAAGCTGGGCAATACGATCACCACGCTTGATTTGGAAAGACTTTGCACGATCCGTATTCAATAGCGTCACCATAAGTTCACCGCGATACCCAGAATCGACAGTTCCCGGTGCGTTAACAATTGTGATGCCGTGTTTAGTAGCAAGCCCCGAACGCGGATGCACCAACCCTACATATCCTTCAGGAAGAGCAATAGCAATACCGGTAGGTACAAGTGCTCTCTCTCCAGGCGCCAGTGCAAAATCTACTCGTGAACGCAGGTCTGCGCCCGCATCACCAGGATTGGTGTAAGACGGTGCTGGGAGCTCTGCATCAAGCATCTTAATCTGGACATCAATGGGATTAATCATGTCTTTCACTCTACCGAACATACGGGGCTACGTCATCTCTGTCCCCTTAGCGTACAGGAGTTTCACATAAGTACTGCACGGTGCTGGAGTGCGCAGAAAATAACCTCGGTTAGAATGTTGAATATGATTTTCTGCCCAGATGGTGCACACACTCTATTTTCTAGACGCCATCTGAACAGGTACCCAACAAGATTAGAAGGACTATTACGATGGCTTCTTCGTCACCTCATACGCTCTATTATGAGCGTCTTTCTCCTGGACCTGGCATGTGGTTTCTCACGCTGTGTGCCGGGGGTGCATCTTACCTGGTGGGCGCTCCTATTGGTATTCCGGTGGGTATTATTGCTGCTGTCGTTGTTACGCTTCTTCTCGGGTGGATTTTATATTTCTCCGCGCCCACTATCGAGATATCGCAGGATTGGGTTCGTGTGGGGCGAGCAAGTATTGAGCGTGCTTATGTGGGTGAAACACACGCATTTCGTGGCGAACAGGCCCGTATTGCGGCTGGTCCCGACCTTGATGGGCGCGCATATATGTGTTTTCGCGGCTGGATTACACCAAAAATCCGCCTCGATATTACCGACCCTGCCGATCCAACCCCCTATTGGATTGCTTCAACCCGTAATCCCGAAAAAATAGCCGAGATTCTAAACGGCTAGTTTTCTTTGCAGCTAAAAGGGCGGTCTCCCTGAGGAAACCGCCCTTGAGTCGTATGGTTTAGCTTCTTATCCTTCGCATTCTACGCAGTACAGCAGACCGTCTTCTTCACGCGCAATCTGCGAGCGGTGACGAACCAGGAAGCAGGATGCGCAGGTGAATTCGTCTTCCTGTGCGGGCAGAACCACTACGTTGAGCTCTTCATTGGAGAGATCTGCACCGGGCAGCTCAAAACTTTCTGCCGCGGTATTCTCATCCTCATCCACCGCCCCGGACTGCATCTCCGAACGGTGCGCGTTCAGCTCTTCGTAGGATTCTTCGTTCTGTTCGTCATCCTGCTTGCGGGGTGCATCGTAATCAGTTGCCAAACTATCACGCTCCGTCGTTTTTGGTGGGCTGAAATCCTACCGCCCACGGTGGTCTAAATAGGTAGTACCCCATCACATATCGGCGTGTTATGCGACGGCGGCATGCAGGTATTGTTCACTATTGATACCCATTTTGTCTAATCGGGACGCAGTTAGTGAACTTTTAGCCGTCATAAAGGCCTCTTGGAAGGTATCAATTTAGGATTTTTTCACGATGTTTTGGGGGTTTTACTACCGTTTTTTGCGGCTCTCACGGTACCCTTGGTAGGTAACTTTATGTTTTTAAACCGGCATAACGGCATGGTTGTGGTGTTGCCCCACCCATGAATTTGGAGGTTCTTATGCTTGAATTGCGTCTGATTGGCGTACATGATGACGGTGAAAATCTGGTGCTTGAGTCTGCTGACGGCACTAGGTTTCTCCTTCCAATTGACGCGAATCTGCGCACAAGCATCACTAAGGCACGACGCATCCAGCCGCTTCGCGGGCGAGGTACTAAGGGGTCTTTCGGTCCACGTGATATTCAAACTCGTTTCCGACAGGGTGCCAGTGTAGAAGAAATTGCTGAAGAGTCCGGCTGGGAACCGGAGCGCGTGCGCAGGTACGAGTGGCCTATCGTGGCGGAGCGCTCGCACATTATTCGCGCCGCTCAAAACGTGAAAGTGGGACGGCGTGATTCAGCTTCTGGCATAGGGCAAATTCCTGTCACTCTCGCGGCTCGTATTGCCGAGATTGCGCACCAGCACGGTTTTGAGGATGCCACCCAGGATTGGGAGACTAGGCAGAAAGAAAACGGGCAGTGGCGGGTTGAAGCCGACTTTGCGCTCTCCGACGAGGCACGCGCGAACTTGTCTGAGAAGGTGCGGTTCCCCGCTCGTTGGACCTACAATCCGGCTAATCAAGGGTTGTACGCATCAAATGAGGCAGCATACTTCCTGATGGGAAGCCCGGCTGCGGTGGCGGCCGCGGCTAAGAAAACTTCTTTGGACGGCGAAGATGAAGAGCACGAAGAGCATTCGGAGGCAACCGCCCCGGTGCAGCAGCGGCTTGTGACTACTCATACGACTCCGGTACACGTTAATGCGCCTACCTCTTCTTTGAAGGGCGAAAGCCGTGACGAACGTAAACTCAATGAGCTTCTCGAACGCGCCCGCTCGGTACGCCCGGTTACTCCCGTGGTGGAAGAGCCGGAAGTGTATGAGCCTGAACCGGATACCCCGCAGTCAGTTGAACCCGTTGATGAGCATGACAGCGACGACTCTGCTCCTTCGACGCCCGAGCATGCTCATCACACTTCGGAGCCCAAAGGTGAGCATCACCAAAACAATCGTGATGGGAACAAGACCAGTTCTTCGAAGAAGCAGCGCCGAAGCATTCCTGCATGGGACGATATCCTTTTCGGCGGGCGTAAATAGTAGTAATTTCTTACTAGGATTCCTGAAGACACAGACAAGTTAGTCTGTCGTCCTTGACGTTACGAGGTCGGCAGATACCGCAGAGGAATAAGACGCTCCGCATCGGTCAGCGAACCGTGCTGCCCCACCATGGCAAGTGCGCGTTCCTTCTGGCGGCGCATATCGTAGAGCGCATAATCATCACGAGCGCAAACGATCAGATCGCCAATTCGTTCTCGCGCTGCATCACGAATTACCGTGCCGTAGTAGACCCGCTCATACAGGTCATGCGAATCTAGCACCCAAGCATGCTCACCCCAGTGCCGAACCCAACATTGTGCGCTCTGGCGACGGGCATCCGGTGAAGTATCGTGCAGATAGAGCTGCACTGCTCGCGGTTCCCCTGCCGTCATAGCGACATTTTCCAGTAGTTCTTTGGTCGCCGAATAGTCGATGCGGTTTTCCTGCGGAACATTTACCATGCCGTGATCGGCCGTGAGGAAAATACCAGCCCACGCCGGGGAACGTTCGGCAAGGCGACGCAGTGCCAGGTTAAGTTCTTCAAGTTGTTCAAGCCATTCGTTACTTCCCGCACCGTAGCGATGCCCCGCTTGATCAAGCTCTCCCCAGTAAAGGTATATCAAGGTCGGTGTGCGCGAGGCCAGAAGTTCGCAGGCATAAGTGATACGAGCGTTATAGTCGGCTGCGCCCACAAATTCGCCGCCGCGCAAGTTTGCTTCGGTGAGTCCGCTCCCCCGGTATTTCTCCAGTGAAATCGTCACCACGCGCCTATCGGTACAGTACCGCTCGAACACGGTGGGCAGGGGTTGCCAGGCGTGCGGATCAACATTCTTATCCCACCCCGAAAGATGGTTCATCACGGTATTCGTCGTGGGGTTGCGAACCTCATAGCCAGCAATCCCATGAGCCCCCGGCGCGGAGGCGGTGCCCAGCGAACCCAACGACGCTGCAGTCGTGGTGGGGAATGCCGCATCCAATGCCCCTAAAAAGACTGTTTTCTTTAGATAAGGCGCATAAGATCCGTAGCTTTGCAGCAGTTGTTCTCCCAAACCATCGACCATAATCAGGCAGATATTACGGAATCCGTTTGGGTCAGCCCCAGCTTCAGTTAGTCGTTGTGCCAGGTTGAGCGGGTCTGCGTCCAGGCTGAAACCTGGTTCATCATCTAATGGGTGCTGAGCACGCGGTAAGCTTCTTTGCGCTACCAATGATGCTGCCGATTCAAAAACATCTGCCACGCTGTTGCTTCCATAGGCGGGTGGCGGGGGCACCGGATTTCCAGCGTAATCGAAGTATTCAGACATATCAGCGGCTTTCGCTCACCTGAATATGTGCACGGTGTAGGGCGCGGGCAAACTGCTGCGCTTGAAGGATAGCTTCGGGGCCGTCCGCTGTTGCCGAGACGCGCAATGCTAAATCTTCTCGGCTGGCGTCACCACTGTACCCGTGATCTGCGGTGCAGTGCGGATCGGGGCAGGTAGCGGGTGCCAGTTCCAGGTGTAGCGAACCCGTCCATGCTATCTGCATCGAAAGTTCGGTGGGGACCGTTCCGGGCTTATATGCCTGCGGATTATCGTACCCGTAATTAATAGTGACGGCACGCAGAGAACTCAGCTTAACCGCTTCAACGCCCACATGTGCTACGGTCTGCTGCCCTTCTTCTTCAAGGTGCTGGTCGTCTAAATGCGCTAGAATCAGCAAAGATCCACTAACAACTAAAACCGTGATATGGCGATGCAAATTATTATGGCTGAAATGCGTTTCAACCTGCACAAAATGGGATTCTGGTTCTAAACCGGCAAGGGCTTCATCAACGATGTCACGCACTAGATCTGGGTAGAAACCTGCACGCTCGATATCGGCCGTGAGCTTTTCCCGCGGATCATATGCGGTCGCTGTCATGAAGACTCCTTAGGGTCATAGGTAATAAGGCAGGTTCGTGTGCGCATGTGTGGTGCCGTTGTTAGACACTGTAGTTTATACCTTAGTGCTTTACATACCGCCTGTGCTACTTTGACGGGCATTTGGGCGGATTTTTCTAAGCTACCTGTAGAATAGAATTACGAATACGCCCACCCCACATTGGGCGCATTATTGTGCGCCTCAAGGAGAGAAATGGCACGCCGCAGCAAGTCCGCCGTTGAAGATTACCCGGTTGATATTGTCGAAAATATTGTCGATATTGATGTCTCTGCCGAGATGGAATCCAGCTTTTTGGAGTACTCCTACTCGGTTATTTATTCGCGTGCTCTGCCAGATGCGCGCGACGGGCTGAAACCGGTGCAGCGGCGCATCCTCTACATGATGCAGCAGATGGGGCTGCGCCCGGATAAGGGGCATGTGAAGAGCGCCCGTGTGACCGGCGAGGTCATGGGTAAGCTGCACCCGCACGGCGATGCCGCTATTTACGATGCGATGGTGCGTTTGGCGCAGTCTTTTGCGATGCGCCTGCCATTGGTGGATGGGCACGGTAACTTTGGTTCGCTTGACGACGGCCCGGCGGCTGCCCGCTATACAGAGGCACGTATGGCCCCCGCAGCGACGGCGCTGACTGCGGATCTTGACGAAGACGTTGTAGATTTTGTGCCGAACTACGATAACCAATTCATGCAGCCGGGCGTGCTGCCAGCGGCGTTCCCTAACCTGTTGGTCAATGGTACGACCGGCATCGCGGTGGGTATGGCAACGAACATGGCTCCGCATAACCTGCGCGAGGTTATTGCGGGTACGCGGCATTTGATTGCGCATCCTGATGCCACGCTCAAAGAGGTTATGAAGTTCATTCCCGGCCCCGATCTGCCCAGCGGCGGCACGATTGTGGGATTGAGCGGTATTAAGGATGCCTACGAAAGCGGGCGCGGCACATTCAAGACCCGTGCCAAGGTCTCTATTGAGCAGGTGACCCCCCGTAAACAGGGCATTGTGGTGACTGAACTGCCGTATATGGTGGGCCCCGAAAAGGTTATTGAAAAGATCAAGGACGGCGTTAACGCCAAGAAACTGACCGGTATTTCTGATGTGGTCGATTTGACCGACCGCAAACACGGGTTGCGCCTTGTTATTGAGATTAAGAACGGTTTTAATCCGCAGGCTGTGCTGGCTTCACTATATAAGCACACGCCGTTGGAGGATTCCTTCGGCATTAATAATGTGGCGCTGGTGAATGGGCAGCCGCAGACCTTGGGGCTGCTTGATCTTCTGCGGGTGTATATCGATCATCGTCTGTCGGTGGTGCGCCGCCGCACCGAATTCCGTCTGGGTAAGCATAAGGATCGTCTGCACTTGGTGGATGGTCTGTTGATTGCCATTGTCGATATTGACGAAGTTATTGAGATTATTCGGTCTTCGGATGAAACCGCGCAGGCTCGCGAGAAGCTGATGGCGGTCTTCGATCTGACGGAGGTTCAGGCGAACTATATTCTTGAGCTGCGCCTGCGCCAGCTTACGAAGTATTCCCGCATTGAGCTTGAGGCTGAGCGTGATAAGTTGCGCCAGGAGATTGCTGAACTGGAACGTATTTTGGGTTCCGATTCTGCGCTGCGTGAGCTGGTATCTGACGAGCTTGCCGAGGTTGCCGAGAAATACGGCAACGATCGCCGTACTGTTTTGAAGACGAAAGACGATATGCAGTCCGCGATTGAGGCTGTCTCAAACGGGGCCTCAAAGGCGAAGAAGAGCCTCGGGTTGGCACTTGAAATTGCCGATGAGCCCTGTTGGGTGCTGCTGACGGCATCCGGCATAATGGGGCGCACGGTGGGTAAACCAATGCGTGAGGCTCTGGTTGATCCGGGCAAACGTATTAAACATGACGTCTTCACCTCTATTGTTCCTACGACGGCGCGGGGCGAGATTGGTGCGGTGACCTCTACGGGGCGCATGGTGCGCCTGTCGGTCATGGATTTGGTGGTGTTCGATGATTCTTCGGGAACTCCCGTATTGACCACGGGCGTCAAAGCTACCGAGGTTGTTGCCCTAGCAAAGGGCGAGAAGCTGGTGGGGCTTGTGCCGTTGAATGAGGTACTTGCACTGGCAACGGCGAACGGCGTGATTAAGCGCGTGAACCCGGAGTATCCGCTGAACCAGACGGAGTGGGATGTTATCAAGCTCAAACCAAAGGATACGATTATTGCCGCAACCGTGTGCTCTTCCGACGATAATGCCCTAACGTTAGTCACCCAGGAAGCGAAACTCCTGACCTTCGATGCGGCTAAGGTTCGCCCGCAGGGCCGCGCGGGCGGCGGTATCGCCGGTATTAAGTTGGGCGCGCAGGATGCGGTAATTGCGCTCGGCGTGACCGCCCCGGATTCTGCCGCAGAGGTTGTGACCGTCACGAATGGTCAGGACGGTATGGCAAGCGCGAAGGTCACTCCCCTAGCGGAGTACCCACAGAAGGGTCGCGCGACCGGTGGCGTGCGGGCGCATCGTTTCTTGACGGGAGAATCGAAGCTGGCACTGGCGTGGGTTGGCGTTGGCCCCGCAAAGGCTGGCACGCCGGGCGGTGTGGCACGCTCCTTGCCAACCGAGCACGGTTCACGTGACGGCTCGGGTGTGCCCCTTACCCAGGCGATCGGCGCGGTAGGCCCCAACTATGCGGCTATCACCGAGCAAGCAAAAATGGCGTCTGACGGGGAAAAGTTGTTCTAGCCTTTTTAGTTGGGTCGCTGCTATTTTCATCCGTTGTTGCAGGTAGCAGTGTTGCTTCCATGCAAGTTAAGGCAACGCTGCTACCTTTTAATGTGAAGTTTTAGGTGAAACCTGGATTTTTTCTACCGCAGCATTAAGGATAGGCAGGCATGACCGAACCGAATAAGCCCCTGGAGCAGATGACCGCCCAAGAACGGCTTGACCTTGGTGTAGAATACCTCGACGCGGGCAGGCTGAATGACGCCGTTCATATCCTCGCTACGGTTTCAGCAAGTGAAAATCCTGGGGCGTACTCTTGGGCGCAGTACTTTCTAGGTGACGTCTACGAGGATGCGGGAAATCTTCGTGAAGCGATGACCGCCTACAACAATGTCCATCGCCACGATAACCCTGTAGCCTACGCTTCGGCGCAGAACAGCGCAGGTATTCTCTATAAGAACATGGGGCGGCTTGACGATGCTGTTGCCGCGTTCAGCCGTGTTGTTCGTGAAGACAACCCGGAATCCTACGCGTGGGCGCAGAACAACCTTGGCACCGTCTATCAAACTATGAGGCGTCTTGATGATGCCGCCGCCGCGTTCGGGAATGTGCAGCTTAACGACAGCCCCGAAGCGTACACTAACGCACAGTTCAACCTTGGCAACACCTATAAGCTTATGGGCAAGATCGATGATGCCCTTCAAGGGTGGGAAGGTGTGCTTCGCGAGGTAGACGCAGAAACCTACGCCCAGGCGCAGTTCAACATTGGTTCTACGTGCAAGAATCAAGGGCGGATAGATGAGGCGATCGCCGCGTGGGGAAGGGTGCGCCATGATGACAACCCCTCAGTTTACGCTCGGGCACAGCTGAGCATGGGCCTCACCTACGCCCCGCTAGGGCAGCTTGATGAGGCGATCGCCGTGTGGCGTAACGTGCGCCGGGAGGACAACCCCGAAGCGTACGCCGCAGCACAAAACAACCTGGGCAGCGCATACGAAGACAAAGAGCTATTTGACGATTCTTTTGCCGCCCGGAACAGGGTTCTGCGCAGCGACAGCCCTTACATATATGCTGTGGCACAGCTCAACATGGGCATCGCCCACTATAACAACGGGTCTCTTGATGAGGCCGTGACCGCGTGGAACCGTGTTCTTGAAGAGGACGACCCGCAGTCCTACGCCGAAGCACAACGTAACCTTGCTCTGGTGAATAAACACTAGCTGCCCACAGCGTTGCTCCTGCGCAGACAAGGGGCAACGCTGCTACCTTTTAATGTGAAGTTTTAGGCGAGACCTAGAATTTTTCCCACTAAGGCGTCAAGGAGAAACAGGCATGACCGAACCAAATAAGTCTCTAGAACAGATGACCGCCCAAGAACGGCTTGAACTTGGAAGAAGCTACTACAATGAGGGCAAATTTGATGAGGCAATTGCCCTTCTACAAACGATTGATCCCGCTGAATACTCACTTACATACGCAGAGGCGCAATACGGTCTAGGACTCGCATACAAGGCCAATGGGGACTCCAACAAGGCTATTAATACGTGGTTACACATTGGCCCTGAGCACAATCTCAACATCTACGCACGGGCGCAGTTCAACCTTGGCAAAACCTATTATTATGATAAAGATCGGGAAAACCCGATTGAGGATGCTATCGAAGTATGGTCAAAGATCCGTCCTGACAGCAACGGCGAAGTCTATGCATGGGCACAAATCGGTCTTGGATTTGCCTACCATATCCAAGACAAACTGGCTGAAGCCATTGACGCCTGGTCAAAGGTTCGCCTCCAGAACGGTCTCACAGTCTACGCACGGGCACAGCTCTGTCTCGGGGAGGTTTACTCATTAGATAAAGAGACAGAGGAACAATCACACGAAGCGTACAATCATGTGTGTGATTTCTCATACTATAAATCTGAACGCGGATTCAAGATTCTTAAATGCCCTGTGGAAGTAAGGAAAAATCTTCATACCGTAGCTGACAATACCGACGAAGTCCTAAAATATCTTCAGATAATCCCAGCATTTGAGTCAAAAGTTGCGCACTATACTCGACCACAAATAGCTTTTGATCTATTTGAAGACAAGAAAAACAATAACGATAAAGAACCGTCAAATTTCCGGTTCAGCACCATCCGTGGAGTCAATGACCCAATGGAAGGGCTAGTTCTAAATGGTTATTGGAATCAGCAAGGTATCCGAGAAACTATACATACAAATGATACTGCAACATTTATTAGTTGTTTCACTTTTAACCATGACAACCTTAACCAGTTTCGTCTCTACGGGAAAGAGAATGGTCGGGAAGCAACAGGCGTTAGCTTGGTATTCAACAAAGGGTTTTTTAGCAATCAGGCAGATACATTAGAGTTTATAGCTGGCCCTTCGACAGACCTATCTAGTAAATCGGAACAGAATAAGTCCAATGAAACAGGGAAAACGGAGGGTGACAATAAGAAACAATTAATAGGTAAATCCACACTCTACCGCTGTATTTATCTAGACCCTGAGACCGGGTATTGGACTCTAGCTCAACGCGATAAATCCACTTTCTATCGCGAACACAATGAAGACGCAGATGCAAAAGGGAAATGGGGAAAATATTATAAATCAATTTCAACAAAAGAGGAAGATGTCGAAACACACTTATTTAACAAAGGAAATAACGAAGAGGAAGATGTCGAAACACACTTGTTAAACAAAGGAAATAATGACAATAACTCTGTTAGCAACGAAAATAATAAAATTAAATCTATCTCACAAATACTTAATTCAATATTTACAGATAAAAATCACCCATACAATAAATGCGATAAAGACGAGAAACAGAAAATTCTTGAAGCCGTCCGGTTTATTCTTCTCCCCTTGCAGTATCTGGTGAAACATATTGCTTTCCAGGAGGAGCAGGAATGCCGCATTATGTATATTACTCAGTTCCGTGACGAGAAGATTCACAGCAACCGTGAGGAACAGAAAATGTACGTCGAGTATGAGGAGCATGTACTGCCACAACATATCGATAAAATTTGGCTCTCTCCTGGTGCAGCGAAGGACCAAGATTTCTTCCGCATCCTGTTGGATAAAGAAGACAACGACGACAAGGTTCGTATCTCCCAGAACCCGTTTAGGAATAAGGGATAAAGGAGTAGGGAGCCTGCACAAGGGGTCTTCCTCCACCTGAAAACATGATGTCTACCCGCAAAAACTTATTCTAATCTTCATCTTTCTACGGGGGCGTCAAACTTCACACAGAGGTTGCACACCGTTACTCTTATATATATGCGTTTCAGGCAGAGTCTTGTTCCCTGCCCGAAATTCCACAGACACCGCCTATGGAGATCACCGTGACCGAAGCAGAGAACCCGTTAGAGCAGATGACCGTGCAGGAGCGTCTTAACCTGAGCAAGGAGCACTACAAAGCTGGTGCTTTCGATAAAGCTATCGACGTGCTGGGCACGATTTCTGCCGACGAGAATCCGCAAGCCTACGCAACAGCTCAAAACAATCTCGGTATCGTTTACCGAGACCAGGGCAAGGTAGAGCAGGCGGTCGAAGCCTGGAACCGCATTCCCAAAGATGTTCCCGAACTGTACGCCAAGGCGCACAATAACCTTGCCTCTGCCTATATTAAACAGGGCGAAACTGATAAGGCTCTTGAAGCGTGGAAGAACATTCCCTCTGCTGCCCCAAAGCAGTACGCAATGGCGCAGTTCAACCTGGGTGTAACCTACGCGCAGCAAAACAACGTTGATGAAGCTGTCGAAGCTTACCAGCGTGTTCCCAAGGATGTCACTAATCTTTATGCGCACGCGCAATACAACCTGGGTGCCACATACGCACAGCAGGGCAAAATGGATGAGGCCACTGAAGCCTACAAGAACGTCCCCGATGCAGCCCCGGCAAAATACGCGAAAGCACTCAACAACCTGGGCGTGCTTTATGAAGGGCAGGGTAAAGCCGAACAGGCTTCTGAAGCCTACCAGCAGGTACCCAGCACCGTTCCTGACCAGTACGCGATGGCTCTCAACAACTTGGGCGTAACCTATTACAACCAAGGCAAGACAGAGCAGGCTCTCGAACTTTGGGAGACCGTTTCTGCCGACATTCCCGAACAGTACGCGACCGCGCAGATGAATCTGGGCATGGTGTACGACAGCCAAGGAAAGCTAGAACAGGCTATTGCCGCGTGGGAGCGTGTACCCGAGAGCTTACCGGAACGTTACGCTTCGGCACAGTACAATATCGGTACTTCCTATGTGGAGCAGGGTAAACCAACGAAAGCAGTCGAGGCTTGGGAACGTATTCCTGCGAGCGCCTCTGAGCCCTACGCCGTAGCCCAATACAATACCGGACTTATCTACGAAGAACAGGGCAATATCGACGATGCCCTAGTGGCGTGGGAACGTGTTCCCAAGGATGCTTCTGAGCACTTCTACAAAGCCCAATTCAATATTGGCGGTGCCTACTACAAACTGGGTGAAACGGACGAGGCAGTTGCCGTCTGGAAGAATATTCCCGAGTCTGCTGCGGAGCAGTACGAGATGGCACAAACCAACCTGAGTATCATCGCCGAGAACCAGGAAAAAGCCAAGGATAGCGGCGAAACCGAGCAGCAGGACGGGAGCGCCGAACACCAAGAAAAACCCTCCGAACAGAAGAAGCAGGACAGCGGGCAAAAGCAGGAAGGCTAAGATAACGTGAGGATTACTCCCCTCACTATCAGCGATGTTCCGATTTTGCGCGGCATTGCCCGTGATACGTTTACCGAAACATTTTCAGAGGCTAACAAAGCCGAAGATATGGATCGCTACCTTGCGGAACGGTTCTCAGAAGATCAGCTCGCCCGGGAACTCAGCAACCCTGATTCGTTCTTCTACGTTGCCGAGGTAAACGGGCACGTCGTGGGTTACCTCAAGCTCAATACTGCACACGCACAAACCGAACCGCAGGCGGCGGACGCGCTCGAAATTGAGCGTATCTACGTGCTGAGCAACTATCACGGAAACGGTGTTGGGCAGGCCCTCTACCATCACGCCATGAGTGTGGCAGAAGACCGAAAGGCAAGCTATGTGTGGCTAGGGGTGTGGGAGCATAATCATCGAGCCCTGCGCTTCTACGAGAAAAACGGGTTCACCGCCTTCGGTACGCATATTTTTCAGCTGGGTAACGATCAGCAGACGGATATCCTGATGCAGAAATCTGTTGCCGTCTGAACGCTGTGCCTAGCCTGAATCCCTTCGGCGGTTAGGATATGAAGGATGCGCTTATCTTCGCGCTGAGACTCCTTCCCGTATAGTTAGAGAAAACAGTTTTTGCTTGAGGGTAAGCCCCGGCAAAATTAGGTGCTTATCAACACCTGGTGCAGGAAAGGAAATCATGGTCGATCAGCCTCATGCAGAGATGCAACGCTACGCCCAGGAACAGGTAGATCTTGGCGCACAATACTACGAACAGGGTCTGCTCGATCAGGCATGTGAAGCGTGGGAGAAAGTACCTGAAAGTGTTCCCGATCAATACGCCATCGCGCATGTGAATATAGGCATTGTCTACGACGGTCAAGGCCAGCATGAGCAGGCCATTAAGGCATGGCAGAAGGTTCCCGAAAGTGAGACTCAGCCCTATGCCGTAGCACAGTACAATATCGGATCTGTGCACGAGGCTTTAGAGCAGGATGAGTCTGCTTTAGCGGCATACAGCAAAGTTCCTAAAATAGATGTTCTGCACTATTCCATGGCACAGTTCAATAGCGCCGTGCTCCTGCACCTGCATGGTAACCTGACCACGGCTCTAAGTACCTATCAGAAAATACCTGCCAGTGTTCCCGATCAGTATGCGCGAGCACAGCTGAATTTAGGCGTTTTGTACCAGCAGATGGGGCACAATGACCAGGCTTTTGAGGCTTGGAAACGTGTTTCCCCAGATTTTCCTGAGCTCTATGAGGTGGCTCAGTCGTATCTGAACGACGAAGATTCCTAATAGTTCAACAACGGTTGCGGTGAGGTATTATCACCGCAACCTGCTTTTAAGGCGCACGCTGTTTAATCGCTCAGTACCGCCACAATTTCTTGAACAATCTGCCAGTTTTCGCTGCGCTTTTTCCAGGTGATAGTGAATAGAAAATCCCGCTCCTGCGCTCCCTGACTCATCCTGCGTTTGAGCACAATAGTTCCAGTTTCACCGTCAGAATCTGCAAAAAGTATGGTGTGCGCTGTGTTCAGGGGAGCGGCGCCGCTGTCTTTGAGGGTTTGAAAGAAATCGATGTTGTCCTGTTTCGAGAGAATCTGCACGGTATTATCCGGTAGAATCCGCACAAATTTTAGGTCATCGGCATACACCCGCTTCAGAAAATCAATATCGTAGCTGGTACCGCGCGAAATCAATTCTTCGGTAAGTGTTTTCATCGTTTCGTCAATCATGATGCCCTCCATCATCTGAGGCGGAAATACGTACAAGCTCAGCCTAGCAAAGGAAAAAGTCATGACTATCCCCTGGCCCCCTGCAGCTCAAACCGCTCACAACCCTCAAGCGGTGGCACGTATCCTCAAGACCCTGCCTGAATGGTTTGGACGTGAAGAGTCCAATACCGAATACATACATGCTGCTGAACGACTGGAAACGTGGACGGTAACCCATCCGGAAACCCACGAAGTTGTGGGTATCATGCTGATCACCCAGCACTACCCGGTTGAGGCAGAAATTCATTTGCTGGCAGTAGATGCCGCCTTTCACGGATACGGAATTGGCACTTCCCTAATAAGTGCATTTCAAAAGGAGGCACGTAACCGTGGTATCAGGCTGATACAGGTTAAGACGCTTGGGGAATCTTTTTTCAACGAACCGTACCAACGCACCCGAAATTTCTATAAAGCTGTAGGGTTTTTGCCTCTTGAAGAGACAGACCTGTGGGGCGAAGATACTCCCTGTCTGATTATGGTAAAAGCAATCTAACTGGCTTGACGTACATAGAGCGTAGGCTTCATCCTTCCAAAAGCTTACGCTTCTCAAGACGTCTAAAACGGGTTCTAACATTTCTTGAGCCCCTCACAACGTCATGTATAGACCTATTCCAATGTAACAACCGCATCGCAGCGGGCAATGTCTTCAGGGCGGTGCGAGACCAAAACCGTTGCCGTTCCACCGGTGCGAGTTGCCGTGTCCAGATCAGCCATAAGCGCCGCAGCTGATTCAGAATCCAAATGCGCGGTAGGCTCATCCAGCAAAAGTACCGGAGATTCCACGAGCAGGGCACGAGCCACCGCAAGACGCTGCCGCTGGCCTCCCGACAGGAACCCGCCACCAGCACCAACACGGGTGTGCAGACCTTCCGGCAGGGTGCTGTACCACTCCCCCAAACCTACACGTTGCAGGACCCTTATCATTTGTTCTTCGCTCGGGTGATCAGCACGATCGCGTGCCAAGAGTAAATTGCCTTCAAGAGTAGATTCAAAAATATGCGCAGCCTGCGGGCACCATGCCGCATACCCTCGAAGCTGATCGTTCCCCAGCGCTTTTCCGTAGGAGCGAATTTCGCCAGCTTCCAACGGCAGGAACCCCAAAAGAGTCGCCAGCACGGTGCTCTTACCCGAACCTGAGGGACCGGTAATTCCCGTCCACTTTCCGTTATGCGCCGTAGCGTTGAGATGCTCAAAAACAGGCTTGTCCATGCTCGGCCACCGAGCGGCAGCATCAACAAGTTCAAGAGCAGGTTCCTGCCCCTGAGGTTCGCGAATACACCCAACATGAGATGTATCCTGTTCCTCAAGGTCTGAAACACTATTTTCGTCCGCAATACCGGGAGCAATCTGTGCCAACAGGGTGGCGAAAGAAGACCAGGAACGCACCGCTTCTATATGCTGCACGGAACTTTCTATCATTGCCGTACACATGAGAACTACGGCGGCAGATTCTGGGGCACCTACCGTTCCCGATATCGCTAACGGATACGCAATAATTGCGCACCACAGTGCTGCTCCGAACCAGCTCAGGGTCACAAGCGCCCTACCAAGACCTTGGGCATACGAGGTGCGAGTCAATGCGACGACATTGTGGTCATTCAAATGTGTTGTAGCAATCTCGATGCTCGGCGCAACCCCGTTAGCACGAATATCTTCTGCGGCGCTCAGCACACCGGTGCCTAAACGCAGAAGCTCCGCAGTACTTTCCCGTGTGGTTTCCTCAGCGTGAGCGTCCGCGCGCGTAACAACCCATGGCACAAGAATTGTTGATGTCAAGGCTGCGAGCGCTACAGGAACAATAGCCTGAGGTAGCACAACAATTGTGGTTATTAGGGCTGTTACCATCACAAGTATATGTGCGGCAGGTGGAATAAGAACACGCGGAATGCTGTCGCGTAGCTCATCTATTCCGCCAATAAGCCTTTCCAGCAGGGCGTCACCGCGAAGTAGGGCACGCACACTGCCAATATCAAGATAGGCACCGGTCCACGCGCGTACACGCAGAGTATTCGCTGCGGTTAAGACTTTGGCATGTGTGAGCAAACGCTCGGCATATCGAGCACAGGCACGCCCTAGCCCAAAGAAGCGCACGCCCACGATAGCTACCATAAGGAACATCATGGCTGGGCCTTCGGCTGCACGCACGATAAGCCATCCTGAGAGCGCGGTCAGAGAAATTGCGGCAAGGGAGGTGAGAGCGGCAAGAATTACCGGCGGCAGTCCCTGTAATATGCCTAGTCCCGTAAGATTCCGCAGTGTTTTGAGGGTTTTCACGACTCCGACAGCATGTTCTGTGTTTTCTCGAACCATCTTTTCAGGAGCGTTGTGTAACGTTGGGCGATGCTCAGCAAAGGTATCGGCTGAGTCCTGCTTCTGCTGGTCTGCAGTCGGGATAATCTTAGGTGCCTCGTTCCGGGCGATATTCCACCGATATGTCTGCTCATGCGATGGTTCCGCATGCGCTCCCTCGACTACCACCGATGCCCGCACCACACTATCGCAGTACTCGGTAAGTTCCGTTTCATGGGTCACGATTAGAACGGTTACTCCGCGTTCTGCGAGCGCGTCCAGGGACTGAGTTACAAGGTGGGCGGCGTGTGCATCCAGGTGGGCGGTAGGCTCATCTACCAGAACGGTAATCTGGAGATTTTGATGGTGATCGGCTGCACGGTGGAGGGCATCAATGCGAGCTAAGATGCGGGCGCACGCCAACCTGCGCGCTTGACCCGCGCTGAGCGATTCGGGGCTGAGCTCGCTCAGGTTTTCGAGCCCGAGCTTCCACAGATAGTTCTCTAGGCGTTCACGATCTGAGGGGCGTATCTGTGTTTCCCCCGTGAGAAGTTTAGCCGCATAGTCCTCTTCGCTACGATCGGTGCTGAAGGCATAGAGCGCCATCTCGTGCAGGACCGTGGGGGCGGCGAAAATAGGATTCTGCGGAATACTCAGGGTGTTTCCGGCACCTATAATGCGGCCAGTTACTTTAATCGGTTCGGATGCGCCGGTTGGTACCAGTCCGTCGCGGACGCTCCCGGAAAGTACTCCGAGGAGCGTTGATTTACCACTTCCTGATGGTCCCAGAATGCCTACTAACGCTCCGCGCTGTTTTCCTGCCGCGCTTGGGCGCTTCGAAGTACGTGGAATATTCAGGTTTACTGAGTCTAAGATCTGTGTACGTCCGGGGTATGTGACCGAGAGGTTCTCAATCGCAAGATTCTTGAGATCCACCGATGTCTTCTCGCAGGATACGCTCACAGAGGCTTCTGGTACGGGAGTATCAAGGACTGTACGTACAGACCGAAGTGCGGCTATGCCGTCTTCAGACTGGTGGTAGGCTGCGCCGACATCACGCAAAGGCTGGTAGCATTCAGGAGCCAGCAGGAGTACAAGGATTGCGGTATCGAGTCCGAGTGTGCCCTGTACCAGGCGCACGCCAATAAGCACGGCGATCAGTGCCACCGAGATGGTCGTGATAAGTTCTAAAGCGAGCGAAGACATAAATGCGCTGCGAAGCGTCTGCATGGTACGTTCGCGGTATTGTTCACCCAGCTTCCTAAGAGCACGAGTTTGTACACGTTCACGCCCCAGCCCGATCAATACGGGCAGCCCACGGATGAGTTCAAGAATATGGTCTGATAGACGGTGCAGCTCGGCTTGAGCAGCGGCGGTATCTTCACGTGTGGTTTTACCGATAAGTACCATGAAGATCGGAATAAGCGGCAGGGTGCACGCTAGGATGAGGGCACTTGTGATATCCAATGAGAGCACAATAAACCACAGCAGAACGGGCACTACGGCGACCGAGACAAAGGCGGTTAGGGTTTTAGTGTAGTAATCATCGAGAGCGTTCAGCCCCCGCGCCAGCAGAACGGCGGTTGCGCCTGTACCTTCAGGGGTGTCTGCCCCTCCTGTGGCTAAGACACGGTGCACAAGTTTTTGGCGGATACTTGCTTTAGCTCCTACGGCTGCACGCTGAGCACTTACGGACAGCGCGTAATCGGCGCCTGCACGTACAGCAAGCGCTATCAGCGCCGTAACGATTAGCCCCCATGTTATGGCGTTTCCAGTGCCAAGAAGATTGCCTAGCCCTAGAAGCCATCCATTGGTACTGTCGAGTTTCGCTTGTGAGTCACCCGAGAATTCGATGAGAGCGCGATAGGTTTCTGGATCGCTGGCGGCCTTTAGATGCTCGTGCTCGGCGGTGAGTGCGGTAAATCCGGCGTGGGCTGCCCGGGCAATGAGGGATGCGAGCGCCGCGCTGAAGATCACGGTTGCCAGTGTGTGTATCCCGGTGATAAGCCCGAAAACCCCTAGGTTTTTACGGGCGTCTGGTCCTAACGGAGGACGTTTATCGTTGTTGCGCTGTGTTTTATTGGCGCGTGGGCTCACGTCTCGTTCCTTCCCTACCGCTAAAGTGAGTGTGGATATTTTCTCCGGTGTGTTTCCTAGTTTAGACACTGGTGACGGGCTTGTCTGCTTTCGGTTTTAAAGTATTTTCGGTGCCTTCATATGTTGCTGAAAGCACCGGAAATACTTCTGTACCCTCCCGATTACCGGGTACATTCTTGGCTATGACACCCTGTTCGGGTGCGTCACCAGCTCGCTAGCATCGTGGGCATCAGGGATATTTTCAACGCGCAAACGCTTGCGGAACACCCAGTATGTCCAGATTTGGTACACGATAATAACGGGCAATCCAAATCCACTCACAACGCTCATAACTCCAAGTGTGTACTCCGAGCTTGAGGCGTTTGCAATGGTGAGCGAATGAGCCGCGTCCAAGGTTGAAGGTAGTACGTTGGGGAAAAGAGCGGTGAAAATCGCCAGCGCACCAAAAGCCATGAAGAAGCTCAGACCTGCGAAGGCACGGCCTTCGCGTGAGCTTCGGGCGCTTATCCACGCGAAGAGCACTGCAAATACGGCAAGAATAGTGCATAGCCAGGAAATACCGTTACCGGTTGTAACCTGCATGTACAGTACCCAGAGCACGATAGGCAAAAGCAGAAGCGGAAGCCAACGCACCAGGGCGGTGCGTGCGCGGTGGCGTATATCTCCATCGGTTTTCAAGGCAACAAAGGCAAGTCCTTGCACGAGGGCAAACCCTACAAGAGAGAGACCGCCTAGAAGCACGGGCCAGGAGGCCCAAGCGAAGGCACCGCCTACACGGTCACCGTTGGCATTAATTGGTAAGCCAATGGAGGTCAGCGCAAGAAGCGCACCTACCAGTAAAGCGATAAAGAATGATGATAGCGAGAGAGCGATAGTCCAACCGCGAATCCATCGTTCATCGTTTTTCTTGCCGCGATACTCAATAGCGATCACGCGGAAGATCAGTGCTAGCAACACGAACGTTAACGGAATATATAGTGCCGAGAAGAGGGATGCGTACCATAACGGAAACGCCGCGAAGGTAGCAGCACCACCGGTAACGAGCCAGACTTCGTTACCATCCCATACGGGACCGATCGTGTTCAGAAGCAGGCGTCGCTCTTTCTCGTTTTTGGCGAAGACGCTCATGAGCATGCCTACGCCCAAATCGAAACTGTCGAGGATAAGGTAGCCAATCCAGAAAATACCGATAGCGACGAACCAGATGGTTGGCAGCAGTGGCTGCCCGGCAAAGATATTAAAGTCGAAGGTCATCGTTGAGAATCCTTACCCGCCTAGTAGGCGAACTCCAAGACATCGCGCTTATCGTGACCGCTCTTTTCACCGTCCTGCTCGTGTTCAGAACGCACGAGTTCGGGCATAGCGGCTACCACGCCAGCCTTTATATATTTAGTCAGCAGGTAAATTTCGACCACCATCAGGATGCCATATACCGTTCCTAGGGCGATGAGTGAGAATAGTATCTCTTCGCCGCTCACACCCGGAGAAACCGCTGCCGCCGTGAACATGAGGATGGACGGGTCACCCTCAGGGTTGGGCGCCACCACAAAGGGCTGGCGTCCCATTTCAGTGAAGATCCAACCGAGGGCGTTGCCGAAGAAGGGAGCCCAAATTCCCCACAAAGCCAGGGTTTTCAGCCACTTGGCTTCGGGAACAGTACCGGTTCCTTTTTTACGAGTAACCCATAGTACGTAGACGTACGAAAGTGCACCAATACCACCAAGCGTGATCATGCCGCGGAATCCATAATAGGTGACTTCCATAAGGGGCAAATAGTTGATCTTCTGCCCGGCACGCTCACCGTAGAGGGGGTTATCCGCCAGATGCGTACCGTATTTAGCTTCGTATTCAGGCATGAGGGTTTTCACACCCTTGACCTCGGTGGTGAAATCTTCGTGGGCCAGGAATGAGAGTGCACCGGGAACCTCAAGCACTGCCTGCACCTTATCGCAGTCTTGAGACCCCAGAGAAGATATAGAAAGAACCGAGAAACCGGTGCCGTCATGGCATGCCGCCTCGGCAGCCGCCATTTTAAGGGGCTGCTGATGAATCATGAGCTGAGCTTGAGCGTGACCGCTAAGAGCCACACCAGAGAACCCGATGAGACCCACAATCGCGCCGATGCGCAGGGAACGGAACCAAACCTTGTAGTCGGTCTTATCACGACCGCCAACTTCGGCATCTCCTACTACAACCTTGCCATTCTCTACAATGTCAATGCCGTCACGGCGTCGGCGCCAGAGCTTATACCAGGAAATACCGACCAGGAACCCACCGGCGACCTGAATGGCGCCAAAGATCACGTGGGGGAAGGTAAGAAGCGCGGTGTTATTTGTGAGAACAGCCCAAATATCAGTCATGCGGGGACGGCCATCGACCATTTCAACGCCTACCGGATGCTGCATCCAGGAGTTTGCCACCAGAATAAAGTATGCGGATACCCAAGAACCGAGAACCGCCATGAAGAGGCATAGGGCGTGAACTTTGGGCTTGAGTTTGTCCCATCCAAAGATCCAAAGCCCCAGGAAGGTTGATTCGATAAAGAAGGCAAAAAGACCTTCCATAGCTAGCGGCGCACCAAAGACGTCACCCACAAAACGCGAGTATTCACTCCAAGCCATACCAAACTGGAATTCCTGCACTAAACCGGTTGCCACACCCATTGCGAAGTTGATGAGGTAGAGCTTTCCCCAGAACTTCGTCATACGTTTGTATTCGTCTTTTTTCGTGAAGATATAGCGCAGGTACAGGAAGGTGACGACCATACCCAAGCCGAGGGTTAGGGGCACCATAAAGAAGTGGTAGACGGTCGTGATACCGAACTGCCACCGCCCAATGTCAAGGGGATCCATGTACATGATCCTTTTCTAAAATGTGTAAAGTCTACTGTTGGCAGACACGCCCGGGAGCGTAGCACACCTCCGAAAGTCAGGTGCACATATCTCAGGATGTCTTACATAGGTAAGGTAACGCGTTTTAAAAACGGCATGAACCAGGCAAGTTTTACACTCAGGTGTGCATGGCTTGACGAACCTATAAAGGTAGTTAACACAATTATTGATTTTTATGTGCTTTGACCCGTAGATATTGGGAGAAACTTCAAGATAAGCATCACGCCTTGGTGATGCCTTTCCTAAAACTTTCCAATAAATCTAGGGTCAGCAGTTTACACGCACTTAGGTGACTCCCCCCCCCCAAAAAAATTATGAGGAGAGACACCTTTTTGTTATAGTCATGCATGATTTATGAAGAAGGACACAGTGAGTATAATCACCAATACTTGCAGCGTCAAAAATCTGTCAAAAAGAGGTTTCAACTCCCCTGTGTCAGATTGTTCACAGGTGCAAACTAAATATCAATATTGTCCTGATCGAGCTGATGCGCACCAGCAATAATAAATTCCTTACGCGGAGCAACCTCCGCTCCCATCAGGAGCGAGAAAGCCTTCTCAGCTGCCTCCGCGTCTTCAATTCGGATGCGGCGTAGCATACGATGCCGGGGGTCCATCGTAGTTTCGGCAAGTTGGTCGGCATCCATCTCACCCAAACCTTTATAGCGCTGAATGGGCTCTTTATAGCCCTTACCCTCAGCCTGCAGCTGGCTCAGCAGTTCATGCAGCTGACGTTCTGAATAGGTATACACCATCTCGTTCGGTTTACCTCGGTTAATAACCTCTACACGATGCAGTGGTGGTACAGCCGCATATACACGACCGTCTTCGATGAGCGGGCGCATATACCGGTACATGAGAGTAAGAAGCAGGGTACGAATATGAGCACCGTCAACATCGGCATCGGTCATCATGATGACTTTGCTGTAGCGTGCCGCCTCCAGCTCGAATGTACGCCCAGAACCGGCACCAATTACCTGGATTAGGGCCGCGCATTCGGCGTTCGCCAGCATATCCGTTACCGAGGCACGCTGAGTGTTCAGAATCTTGCCGCGAATCGGTAGAAGCGCCTGATAGGCCGAGGATCGCGCCAAGCGGGCGGTACCCAGTGCAGAGTCACCCTCCACAATAAACAGCTCAGAATGCTCTACGTTTGTTGACCGGCAGTCCACAAGTTTTGTTGGCATTGAGGAAGATTCCAAGGCAGTTTTGCGCCTCTGAGTTTCCTTGTGAATACGTGCTGAGATGCGGGTTTTCATCTCAGACACAACTTTTTCACACAGAGCTGCAGCCTGTGCTTTCTCGGCGCGTGCCGTAGAGTTCAGCCGAGCCTTGAGCTGATCACCAACTACTTTAGAGACGATCTGCCGCACAGCCGGTGTTCCCAGAATTTCCTTTGTCTGCCCCTCGAATTGAGGCTCCGCAAGACGCACCGTCAGCACGGCGGTAAGACCGGCGAGCGCATCGTCTTTCTCGATCTTGTCGTTGCCAACCTTAAACTTTCGAGCGTTGTCGGCAAGATGCTTGCGGAATGTTTTGAGAAGTCCTTGTTCAAACCCCGTGGAGTGGGTGCCGCCTTTGGGCGTGGCAATAATATTGACGAAGCTGCGGATTGTCGTCTCGTAACCAATGCCCCAGCGCAGAGCAATATCAACCTCGCACTCACGGTCAACTTCGGTGAGCTTAGAGCGCCCATCCGAGCCTAGAACGGGTACGGTTTCCGTAAAAGAGCCTCTGCCGCTAAAACGCCAAATATCAGTCACGGCAGAGTCATGGGCCAGGAATTCAACAAATTCGCTAATGCCGCCGTCATGCTGAAAGACCTCTTCGTAAGGGCCGAACTCCCCCGGAGTTCCAGGGATGCGCCGCTCGTCTCGAATAGCAATGCGCAGCCCGGGAATAAGGAATGAAGTTTGGCGGGCACGTGCCACCAAATCCTCGTAGCTAAAACGCGCATCCGGGGTAAAAATCTGCGGATCAGCCCAATACCGTACTCTGGTTCCAGTTACACCACGCTTGGCGCGCCCTACGATCTGAAGCGCAGGATGTTTCTCATCTGCAGGAGTAAAAGAGTCTTCAGGCTTAGGAGTGCGCCCGGAATCGAACACGCCCGGTAGCCCATGTCGAAAGGACATTTGATAGGTTTTTGACCCGCGATCTACCTGAACGTCAAGACGTGATGAAAGCGCGTTCACCACCGAGGCGCCCACACCGTGCAGACCGCCCGATGCCGTGTACGATCCGCCGCCAAATTTGCCGCCAGCATGGAGTTTCGTGAAAACCACCTCTAGCCCGGAAAGCCCGGTTCGAGGCTCAACATCGGTAGGGATACCGCGACCGTCGTCCTGTACTTCAACAGAACCGTCTCGGTAGAGAATGATCTGAATTGACTGTCCGTAACCGGCAAGAGCCTCATCAACAGAGTTATCAATAATCTCCCAGAGGCAGTGCATAAGACCGCGGGAATCGGTCGAACCAATATACATGCCCGGGCGCTTACGCACCGCTTCAAGACCTTCGAGAACCGAGAGGTGTCGGGCAGTATAGTTCGATGCAGCCAAGATGTTCCCTTTCGAAATGGTTTTCTTCGTAAGTCTATTCTATCGTGCACCGCAGGTAACTTGTGTTTACCCTCGTTACGAACGATGTAGCGATTTCATGTGTAGCCCACCCTAGACGCTGAGAGCGAAAGGGTCAGGGCGAAAGTACGGCACCGAGGGTATATGTGGTTGGATAGAGTTACGACAATTCTAGGAACCTATGAGAACTTCAGTAAGGGAGATTTTCAGTGAATGCTCATGCAACTCTCGAATCTGTTGATTCGCGTACGTTGAATTCCCACGATCGTTGCGATGTGTGTGGTTCTCAGGCATATATTCGTGCGGTCTTGCCTTCCGGGGGCGAGCTGTTCTTCTGCGGTCACCACGGACGTGCCCACGAAGAAAAACTCAAAGGGCTTGAAGGCATCTTGTTGTGGGACGACCAGACGTCACGACTTTAGGGCGAGATTCCCGAGGGCGTGACATCCGCCAGTAAATTACCAAGGGTACGGTTTCCTCTTCACGAAGGAAGTCGTACCCTTGAAGTTTCTAATGCATTTCGCCGGTCGCCCGCGCCGAGCTTTCATGCCTATTAGTCACCATAATATTAGACGAGAAATAGAACTCTTCCGGCAGTTCGTTAGTCACAGGACCGTGCGGAAATTCGCTGATCTTAGGCACAAAGTACCAGTCCATCAGCTCGGCGCTTGTCTGCTTCAGGATCTTACGCACACGCATGGCGCGCGCTACTTGACGGCGAAGTCGTGGGGTATCTTTCTGTGTCGAGATAAAAACCCAAGGTTCTTCGTACCCCTCAGCAACGGTACCGAAGGTAATCTGCAAGAACCCATCGTCGGTTGTGGAATAAAGAAGATCATTGGGCATAATATCGGTGAACGCGAGCATCCAGCTATGTCGGCGCTCATAGCATTCACGGGTTGTCTGCAAAGCCGCGATAAGGCGGTGGTCAATCAAGAGCTCTACCCGACGTTCCGTGATGTCCCCCAGCTTGGCGTAGTTCCCAAAAGCGCGGTTTGCGCCGGAACGACGCGGCCATTTGGTGACGGCTCCATGAGGAACTTCTCCCGCAAATGTGAACGGACCGCGAATAGTACCGGCCAAACGTAACCGTTCAAAGGGTGCTGTAGGCAGAAAAGTGTAAAGTAACCTATCGGCGCTTACCGATTTGCCCCAGCGTGCAACTTCAAAAATAGTTGGTTCCGGTCCTACAGGGTACATACGGGGCATAGGCCGCCCATATTCGTCAAAACCCTCACGGGATTTTCCATCCGGCAGATAACCTTCCAGAGTTGCTCCCACCGGTCGAGTCCATGATCCTGAATAGGGTTTGACGATGCGCGGGTTCTGCACCGGAAGAATGCTGGTGCGTCCACCGAAGTAGGCGGGCATCCTTTCCAGATTGCGCCATGCGTATTTTGCGGCAACTGCTTCGCGCCACCAAAGGGGCCGTTTACCGGGGGTTTGCCCGCCCAAACAGTGCATCAAGACCCAAAACCCTGCCCAGAGAAAGCATAAAGCTGCGCCGCTCAGAGTTACGATACTTCCAACCAGTGCTGCGGTACCTGTCGCCCAGATATTGATGCCCACCCATGCTGTTAAGAACCCCCAGCATCCCATGGCATAGGGCCCGAGAGTTATCACTGGATCAACTACTTTAACAGCGGCGATAACACGCCGATTGAGCCCGCGCCAGATATAAGAGTATGCCCACAGCGCGGGAATCAGCAGAATAATCATTACAGCAAAGAGAACAATCATCAGGGCCTCAAAGCATATCTGTTGCCGTATATATTACTTACCATTGTGCCTTGTACCAGAATCGTTTTATACGATCTTCACGGTCGAAGCTGAGAAAGAGATGACCGCAACGTTCTTTCTTCAGAAGATGTCGTACATACCCGATTGATGTGCTAAAACACTCCGATCATGTGTCTTTATGAAAGAACCTCGTAGGACGCATGATTATTTATGCTCAAGAGCTTGCTGCAGATGCGGAACTAATGCTTCAAAGGCACGCGCCCGGTGACTTATTGAATTTTTGATCTCCGCCGGAATCTGGGCACACGACTGGTCCGCATAGGCTCCATCATAAAGCGCGTTGTCACCGTTAAGCTCCACCGGCATCATAATAGGATCATACCCAAACCCGCCGTCCCCCTGCGGTGCATGCAAAAGTGTTCCAGGAAGCTCGCCGTACTCAACTGCTTCATACCCACCGAGCGCTGAAGGAACAGCGAGGGAGGCGGCACAGCAGAATTTAGCGGCACGATGTTCATCGCTAATATCGCGAAGTTGCTCCAAAAGAAGGGTGAGGTTCGCGGTATCGTCCCCATGCTCCCCCGCCCAGCGCGCCGAAAAAATGCCGGGAGCGCCGTGAAGAACCTCAACGGAAAGACCCGAATCATCGGCAATAGCGATACACCCTGTAGATTCTGCCACGGCACGCGCCTTGAGCAATGAATTCTCGGCAAATGTTACCCCGGTCTCTGGAACATCGGGGGCATTGATGCTGGCGGCATCGACCACATCGGTATCCACGTTCAGCCCAACAATACGGTTACGCAAAATTTCGCGAAGTTCGCGCAGCTTACCTTGATTGCGACTCGCTAAGACAACCTTAACCATAAAAGTATTACCCCTCTTCAAGAGATTCACGCTGTATCCGAGCAAGTTCGGCGGTGCCTTCTAAAGCAAGGTCGAGCAAAGCATTCAGCTCATCACGGTCAAACGGTGCGCCTTCTGCCGTACCCTGAACCTCCACAAATTTCCCGGATCCGGTCACGACCACGTTCATATCAGTTTCAGCGCGCACGTCCTCGGTATAGGGCAAATCAAGCATGGGAGTACCGTCGATAATACCCACGGAAATAGCTGACACAGAGTCTTTCAAAGGCGTAGCACCGAGTGAAAGCAGACCATTACGCTGTGCCCACGCGATAGAATCGGCGAGCGCTACATAGGCACCCGTGATCGAAGCGGTACGGGTTCCGCCATCTGCCTGAAGCACATCGCAATCCAGAACGATAGTGTTCTCCCCCAGCGCGTTCATATCGATAACGGCACGTAGGGATCGCCCAATAAGACGGGAAATTTCGTGTGTACGACCGCCAATTTTCCCCTTGACGGATTCGCGCGAAGACCGGGTTCCTGTAGCGCGCGGAAGCATAGCGTATTCTGCGGTCACCCAGCCTTTTCCTTCTCCTTTAAGCCAGCGCGGCACCCCTTCCGTAAAGGATGCGGTGCACAGCACCCGGGTATCGCCGAACTCTATCAGCGCCGAACCTTCGGCTTGGTTTGACCATCCGCGAGTGATGGTGATGGGGCGCAGTTCGTTGAGGGCACGACCGTCGGCACGGGCTACAGAAGTCATAGTTCTCCTACTCTTCTTCCGGTGGAAGAGATATGTTTGACATAGGTGGATCGAGCAGTTCGATAACGTTCAGGGTTGAGGTTGGCGGATGCGTGGGTGCTGGCCTAGGATGCACGCGATAGCTTGCTGCAACCTCGGCGACGCCTACCGGCCCGTCGAATGCACTTTGTGCCTCGGCACGGGCGATATCGGGGTCGTTCCACACGGGCAGATGCGTTAACAAAAGGTTGCGTACCCCGGCTTCTTGGGCTGCTTCACCGGCGCGCTTACCGGTCAGGTGAATACCGCGCAACGCATCGTCACGTCCTTCTTGATACGCCGCTTCGCACAGGAAAAGATCGGCACCGCGGGCAGCTTTGATGAGCCCATCGCATGTATCGGTATCACCGGAGTATGCAAAAAGTGTTCTGCCGTCCCGGCTATTGCAGGTAATACGCAGGGCGTAAGGGTCTTTAGCGGGGTGGAGTACCCTGAATGGCTCGACCGTGAAAGGTCCAATTTCGACTTTATGCCCTTCGTCCCAAGTATGATATTCAAACTCGGTACTCATGCCCGGGTCTGGGTCAAGCCCGTGCGTTGCCGAAAGATATTCGTTAATGGCGGCAGGTCCGTAGAGAGGAATCCTACCTTTGGGCCAGCCTCGGGGATCCCATTTCACGGCGACATGCAAACCGGAGAGGTCAATACAGTGGTCAGGGTGAAGATGCGATATCAGGATAGCGTCAATCTCAGCTAGGTCAATATACCGTTGAAGTACGCCTAGGGAGCCGTTGCCCATATCCATGAGCACACGCCACGTGCGCCCAGCATAGTCGGTTGCTGAGAGCAGATAACAGCTCGCCGGAGAATTTGGTCCGGGAAACGAGCCGGTACAGCCGATAATCGTCAAGCGCATACGGGGTGTTTCCTATTCGGTGTGTGTGAAAGCAGCAAGACTTGAGTCGATCGTGACGGAAGGCAGTCCTGAGGCTTCTTCGGAGTTGGAGTCTTTCGTAGTGGCCTTTTCGCTGCCTGCTGGTGCGGGAAGAGCCGCCAAAGAGCCCGTGGGGAATCGTTCTGCCACAGATGCCGTGTGCCGCACATTGTGAACTTCTGGACCCAAGAACCTGCGCGCTAGGTTCTCGAAAGTCTCAGATTCGCCGGTCGCTAAGAATTCATGATGCGGATTCGTTTCAAGGTCAGGGTTCTCAATATTCTCGGTAAGAAGTGCCCGATAAACGTCTTTGGCAGTCTCATCTGCCGAAGAAACAAGAGTTACGTCCTCCCCCATGATGTAGGAAATAATGCCCGTCAGCAAAGGGTAGTGAGTGCAGCCAAGTACCAGCGTGTCTACTCCCGAACCTTTAAGGGGCTGCAGATATTCTTCGGCAGTACGCAAAAGTTCGGGTCCGGATGTCACGCCCTTCTCCACGAACTCGACGAATCGAGGACATGCGATAGACTGCACCATAAGGTTCGGGGCAATCGCAAATGTATCTTCGTAAGCGCGTGAGGTTACCGTTGCCTCTGTGGCGATAACCCCGATCTTACGGTTGCGGGTCGCGGCTAGTGCTCGACGCGCGGCGGGCTGAATTACCTCAATCACGGGAATACCGTAGTGGCGGGTGTAGCGTTCGCGCGCATCCCGAAGCACGGCGGCAGAGGCAGTATTGCACGCAATAACCAGCATTTTTACACCGGAATCAACAAGCTCGTCCATAATGCGCAGAGCATTGGCACGAACCTCAGCAATTTTGAGCGGGCCGTAGGGTCCATGAGCGGTGTCGCCTACATAAATAATGCGCTCATGCGGCAACTGATCCATAATAGCGCGCGCAACGGTCAGACCACCTACCCCGGAGTCAAAAACTCCGATGGGTGCGCTTGATGTTGGACCAGCCGGTGGCGCGGGGGTTCCCCACGGGGTGCGGGTACGATATGGATTTGAGGTATCTAAGTTATCACTCACGAACTTTACCTGTTGTCCTTCAGCATATGATGTACTTTATTTTCATTCTAAGGTGTTACAGATACTGTCCTGTTCTAGATAGCCGTCTCTGAGTCCTAAACCACCCTATAGGATGAGCCACATCAAGGTTCGGGCAGTGATGTTTCATATCGCATGCGGTACTGGATCCGTTAATCTGGAGGGCATCGTGCGATGCGTTTACCTTGCCTCTGAGCAGCACGTTTCTAAGACTGTGGGGTTTCCATCGAATCGAGCATCGCAACCATAAGCGAGTCCTGTACCCAGGTCACGAAGTTGTACACGACCGCCAAATAATCGTCATCGTTCTCAACCTTTGACCAGTCCGTGAGATGGTGCACCTGGTCTGCACGTTCTTCATCGATAATGTCTAAACGGCTTCCCAAGACTAAACGGATATCGTTAAGTGCAGACGCCCACGCATGCGCGTGCTCATCACTAAGCACAATGTCTCCCGCTTCAATATCGAAAGCGAGGAGACTCAGATTTGCCACCTTCGTGGCGCGTAAATCCTGTTCGGTGTACCGGCGATATTCCAGCGCTGCCTCAGGATCGCTACTTCCAGCCGGCAGTACTCGTGCCACCGCTGGATCGTCTGGGATGCTGGGATTCTCGACAATACCGATGAGAGCTTCAAGAGGATCATGATTTTCCGAATCCGGAGATTCCAGAAGAGCAATCACGTCTTCAGCTAGATCTCGAATAAGATCAAATTCAGCCTTCTCAAATCGAGCGGCATAGCCATGCGGTGTATGTCGAAAACCCTGCGCCATAAATTAGTTCTCCGCCTTTTCAAAGCTCGCCATCAAACCCCACGCGTGCATGGCCTGGGTATGCTTTTCCGCATCCTCACGACTACCGGTGAACACAACAGCCTTGCCATTATTGTGCACCTGGAGCATCAGTTTCTCGGCACGACGACGGCTAAACCCGAAATGAGCGCGAAAAACATAGGAAACATAGGTCATAAGATTAACGGGATCGTTCCAGACGATTACCTGCCACGGCGTCTGCGTTTCAAGATTTTCGTCAATCGTCGCATCAAGCTCAGTGGCATCTAGAGTATCGGTCGCAAGAACAGCCGTCACAGTGTGGTTGGAAAGATGGGTGAGCTTGTTGGTCATGCATAAGATTATACTCGTGGGGGCTTTGTTCCTGCGGGATTGATTCCGTTCAAATAATCATAAATATATTAAAGTCAAATTTACATTATGTCGCGGACAACACATCCCGTAAAGGTAGTAACCTGCCTAACAGACAACTAAAATGAGACATATGGCAACTACCTCGCTTCTAACCGACCATTACGAACTTACGATGCTCCAGGCAGCGCTCGCCTCTGGAACTGCGCATCGCCGCTGCACCTTTGAAGTCTTTACACGTCGCTTGCCCGCGGGCCGCCGCTACGGCGTGCTCGCAGGTACAGGACGCTTTCTCGAAGGGCTTCAGTCTTTCCGCTTCGATGACGAAGATCTATCTTTTCTAGCCTCTCGCAATGTTGTGAATGCGCAAACCCTAAAATACCTTGAGAACTTTAGGTTTACCGGCAATATTCGAGGCTATGTCGAGGGAGAGATTTTCTTTCCGCACTCCCCCGTTGTACAGGTCGAAGCAACTTTCGCAGAAGCCTGCGTCTTAGAAACCTACCTGTTGTCTATCTTGAACTATGATTCAGCTGTTGCCTCTGCAGCATCACGTATGACTGCGGCGGCGGGCCACCGTCCCTGTATTGAGATGGGCTCGCGCCGTGCGCACGAACGTGCCGCTGTATCGGCGGCACGTGCCGCTGCTATTGCAGGCTTCACTGCAACATCTAACCTGGAAGCGGGCAGGCGCTATGGGCTTCACACTCTCGGTACCAGCGCCCACGCCTTTACCCTTCTTTACGACTCTGAGCGTGAAGCCTTTGAAGCGCAACTGCAATCGTTAGGGGCACGCACGACCCTTCTTGCTGATACCTATGATGTCGAGAATGCGGTACGCCTTGGCGTGGAACTCGCGGGCGAAGAGCTCGGCGGAATCCGCCTAGACTCAGGTGATCTGGTAGCATCGGCGCAGCGCGTGCGTGAACTTCTCGATTCTTTGGGCAACCACAACACCAAGATTACAGTGACAAGTGATCTTGATGAATATGCTATCGCTTCCTTAGCCGCCGCGCCGGTAGATTCTTATGGTGTGGGCACCAGGCTGGTAACCGGTTCCGGTGCCCCTACCTCTGCAATGGTGTACAAGCTGGTGGAACGTGAAAATACTGCTGGCGAGCTGGAACCCGTCGCTAAAACCTCTGCTGGCAAACGTTCTCTAGGTGGTGCAAAGCAAGCTGCGCGCCGCCACAATTCCTTGGGCATCGCTACTGCTGAGCTTATCGGAACGGGGAACAATCCCGCTGCCCTCGAAAATACTCGCGATCTTATTCGCGATTTTGTGGTTTCTGGCGAGCTCCTGCCCGGTTTTACTGGCGAGGAGGCGGTACGCACCGCAACCAAACGACATAGCGCATCCCTAGCGGAACTTCCCGAATCCGCTCGTCGCCTTTCAGAAGGCGAACCCGTTATTCCCACCGAATTTATCTAGCCACAGCCCATCCAGATATTGCCAAGAAAGGGACTATACACATGGCAAAAGCGCTTATTATTGTCGATGTTCAAAATGATTTCTGCCCTGGCGGAGCCCTTGCAACACAGCAAGGCGCCAACGTGGCATCGCTAATTAGCGAATACGTTGAGGAACACCACCACCAGTACGATGCCATTGTGGCAACTCAAGACTGGCACATTGATCCGGGCGATCATTTCTCAGAAAATCCAGATTATGTGAATTCCTGGCCCGTACACTGCGTCGCCAACACCGAAGGGGCAGAGATTCACCCGAATCTTGATACCGACTATATCGAAGCATATTTCCGCAAAGGCAAGTATGAGGCGGCATATTCGGGCTTCGAGGGTCTTCAAGCTGCCGAAGATTCCGTGATGACCGGTGAGCACGATCCCGAAGCATCGTTGGAAGATGAGGCACCTAACACCCCGCTCGCCGATTGGCTCGACGAACATGATGTTAAAGATGTTGATATTGTCGGGATCGCGACCGACTTCTGTGTACTAGCGACGGCAAAGGATGCAGTAGACGCCGGGTACGAAACTCGCGTTCTGATTGACCTCACGGCGCCGGTTCATGAAGACAAACTGGATGATGTTATCGCCGACATGGAGGATGACGGTATTACCGTCACAGAAGCGCTTTAGCCAGGGGAGAGATTATTCTACAAGCTCCTGCCCACGAACCAATCCGCCAATTTATCCAGGCGAGCCTGAATTTGCTCCGCGGATGCCTGTGCAACTGCGGGACCACCGCAAATTTTACGCAGCTCATTATGGATAACGCCGTGTGGTTTGCCTGAACGGATAGACCAGGCTGCCACGTTTTTCGCCAGTTTATTGCGCATCTCTTTGAGCTGGCGGTGGTCCACAATCGCGGGAGCTGCTGTCGCTGGGCGGCGGGATGCGTGTTCACGCTGGCGTGCACGAAGCAGAGTACCCACCTGGTCGGCGTCCAGCAAACCGGGAATACCGAGGAAGTCTTGTTCTTCTTCCGAACCGATCTCCAGACCACCTGACGAAAATTCGGAGCCATCGAAGAGCACGCCGTGGAAGGAAGCTTGCGAACCAATCGCCTCGAATTTACCGCGCGTTAGTTGTTCGGAAGCGCGTTCCTCGCGGTTTGCTTCTTCGAGCGCTTCATCGTCCAGCCCTTCAGCCATTGGATCGATATCGTCGTCGGTGGTATGGCGGTCGAGGGCGTGGTCACGCTCAACTTCCATATCGTTGGCAAGCATCATCAGCTGCGGCACAGACGGCAGAAAGACAGATGCGGTTTCCCCACGTTTACGGGCGCGTACAAAACGGCCAATCGCCTGTGCGAAGAAGAGAGGTGTGCTGGTGCTGGTAGCATACACACCCACCGCCAAGCGGGGTACGTCCACCCCTTCGGACACCATGCGTACCGCGACCATCCACCGCTTGTTGCTTTCACGAAAATCGTCGATTTTAGCGGATGCTTCACGATCGTCAGAAAGTACTACGGTCGGCTTCTCCCCCGTAATCTTGTGCAGTTTTTCGGCATAGGCTTTGGCGTCGGCATGGTCAGTTGCGATGACGAGCGCTCCCGCGTCGGGAACAGCGCGGCGCACTTCGGTGAGTCGTTTATCGGCCGCAGAGAGCACAGTGGGAATCCACTCACCCTGAGGATCAAGTGCGGTGCGCCATGCCTGGGCGGTAATATCTTTAGTGAATCCTTCCCCTAGATTCGCCGCCATTTCTTCTCCGGCAGAGGTCCTCCAGCGCATTTGTCCGGAATATGCCATGAAGATAACTGGCCGCACCACGTGGTCTTTCAGTGCGGGGCCATAACCATAGGAGTAATCGGCTCGCGATCGACGAATACCTTCATGGTCTTGCTCATAGGTAACAAATGGAATAGGTGAGGCATCAGATCGGAATGGTGTACCGGTCAGCGCAAGGCGACGTGTGGCCTCATCGAAAGCTTCACGCAGACCATCGCCCCAAGATAAAGCATCACCTGCATGGTGGATTTCGTCGAAAATAACAAGAGTCTTGTCATTTTCGGTATTTCGGGCGTGTAGCTGCGGCTTATTAGCAACCTGCGAATATGTGAGCGCTACGCCTTTGTATTGGCGTCCAACGTGAACATCGGCGTTTTTGAAATTAGGATCGATCGGAATACCGACCTTAGCAGCGGCATCCGCCCACTGTTTCTTGAGGTGGTCGGTGGGTGCTACCACGGTAAGTTTTCGCACAACCCCGCGATCGAAGAGTTCGCGTGCCAAGGTGAGAGCAAAGGTTGTCTTGCCCGCACCAGGGGTTGCTACAGCCATAAAGTCCCGAGGGTTCGTCTCAAAATATTTTTTCATCGCCTCGGCCTGCCAGGCACGCAGACTGACGGAAGTACCCCAGGGTGCACGGTCAGGGTATGCCGGGGAGAGCTTTGGCTTAACCATACTGTCAAATAATGTAGGTTCTTCGTACTCGCTCATGCTCTTCTCCCCCATATTTTCTCTGGTTTACCTTTGATTCAGTATTTCCTGTGTACAAAGGCCCCTACAGAAACACAGATTATAAATTCTACCACCGTGTCGTGATACGTCCGCGAGGGTTCGCGCAATTATTTTGCCCGACGCGAAGTCTGTTTGAGCCCAAAAATAGAGTATGTGCTTGCGCTCCCATGATGGGGATGCAGGCACATACTCTTCAGATTCCGGAGCGAAACTTCGGTTATTTGTCGCCGTTATCCGAATTATCTTTACCAGGCTTAAGACCCTCGTAGATTTCTTTGCAGGTTGGGCAGACTGGGAATTTCTGGGGATCGCGTCCAGGAGTCCACACCTTACCGCACAGCGCGCGAACGGGCTCACCGGTAAGGGCGGATTCCATGATTTTTTCCTTACGCACGTAGTGCGAGAAGCGTTCATGGTCGCCCGGCTCAGAAAGCTGGGTTTCTTCCCGCTCAAGTAGTGCTGTACCGCCCGCCGTCTCGGGGCCAAAGGGATCTTCAACGCCTTCAATGGAGCTCATGTTCTCTCCTCCAAGTATGCTCTCGCCGTCTTAGTGCTATTAGTTCTATTGTAGAGACTAGTGTAACAACGGGAAGGGATGCCGAGTTATTCCATAGAGAACAAGGGCGACGCTTGGAAACATACGTGTAACTGTCCCATAACGCCGCCCCCCATATTCTCTATAGGTTCTAGTTCGTATTGAACTTTGCAACCCGCTGAAGCATCATCGAGCTATGGCGATCGTAGAGTTTACCCCCTGCAGAAACTCCGATAATGAATAGTGCAGCACCGATAACCAGCTGGATAACGCCAGAGATAATCAGCACCATGTCGTCCTTGCCGCCGACCATGTAGATGAACGAGCCAATCCCACCGGGAAGAGCGATTAGCATGCAGATAATCATGCTGCCCATCAGCAAAAGCTGCTTCGCAAAGCCGTCTGGCTGTTTAGGCGTTTTGAAGGGGTTGGCTCCAGGAGGCGCGACCGGTGGTGAAAGCACTGTATCAAGCATCAATCCGAACCCTACGGTTCCTGCGTAGACTCCCAGCTGATGCAAAAGCACGACCGGGTAATAGGCTATAAGCCCGTGGACAGCGCACATAATAAAGGACATCACCACGACGATTGGCAGCATTACGATGGAATGTCCGAGTGCACGCCCGAGCCTATCATCACGCCCACACAGAGGCGAGAGCACGTGCAGACTAAAAGCCGTGTTATCGTACGAGACCATATACGCTATGTAGAATCCTGTGAAGACATTGCAGAAATAAACCCAGAAGCCAAAGAGCGTTTCAGGTCCAGCCCCGGAATTAGCGAGCTGGATTCCCGTCGTCGCAACACGAGACCCCATGCTGCTCGTGAAGAGCGGCATCACGAGAGCAAAGAGTACATAGAGCATGGCAGTCATGACGATCAGCAAAGTCATGCGCGTATCTTTGAAGTAGCTATGAATGGTACGTGCAGCCACAGCACCCCAACCAGTGTTTGGGAACCTCGCAAAAATACCAATATCTCCTGCCGTCAGGTTCTTAGCCTTGCCCCGTTTTTGTTCACCGCTGACATTACGCATTGAGCGTTCGAGGCTACGACCCCACAATACCCAAGCACCACCCAGGTATATGAGGGAAAGTACCAGACTTAGACCTGCTAGAGCCCAGTTACCCGCCGCCACATGGTATGCAATCGCAAAAGCGGACCCGAAAGGCGTATACCCCAACCATTGAACTTTCTGAGTGATCTCCTGGAAATGATCTATCACATAGAACATAGCTCCACTGAATATGAAGCCCGAGCTTACCAACAGCACGCCCAGAATAATCTTGAAGATAAGATCAATACGGGGGTTAGCATTCAAATAAACGCCAAGCTGATTGGCAAGGCGCGCCACTGTCATCAGCAAAGCCAGCCCCAACACTATGCTCAGCAGATAGGCTGCTAGTCCCACAGGATTACCAATAAATCCAAGGGTTCCCAGAAGGATTAGGATAATCGTCGCTATACCTGGAAGACCTATAAACCCACCGAAAAATTGCCCCTTCTGCAGCGTCTTAGCCTCTAGCGGGAATAACACGAAGCGGCTTTCATCAAGGGTTCCGTCTAGGCCAGTCCAGACAATGGGGATAAGAGCCCAGCCAAGAGATACAAGAAACCCGAGGAATAGGGCGAGTGCAGGACCATCTAAACTACCATCAATCCCTAAACCAACGTAAGTGAATCCCAAACCAGTCAGTACGCCAAGCAGGTACAGGGCGCCAAAAGCAATACCAATAATCGCCCACACACTACGTTTGAGCGAGGCAAGCACATACCGCCATTTTAGTGAGACGAGGTGCGCAACCATGACAGTCCTTCCGAGGTGGTGCGTCCGCCCACGAGCTGTATGAAACGTTCTTCCAAAGTAGATTCCCCACGCACCTCATCAACCGTACCCGCAGCGAGAATCCGTCCCTCATCCATAATGGCGACGTGATCGCATAAACGCTGCACCAAGTCCATGACATGCGATGAGAGAATAACTGTTCCGCCTGAGGCGACGAATCCTTTGAGGATATCCTGAATATTAGCCGCTGAAACCGGATCAACCGCTTCAAAGGGCTCATCCAAGATCAAGACTGAAGGGGCATGAATCAGCGCTGCTGCGAGGGCGATCTTCTTAGTCATACCTGCTGAATAGTCGGCGACCGCGCGACCTGCTGCATCGGTTAAATCCATAGCCTGCAGAAGATCCTTGGTACGTTCGGCAACAGTGTCACGTTCGAGACCGTGCAGGTACCCCGAATAGGTAATAAGCTGTTCACCTGTGAGTTTATCGAAAAGGTGCACGCCATCCGGCAGAACACCCAAGTGCTTTTTGGCTTCCAAAGGGTTCTGCCACATATCGGTTCCCTTAACCAATGCCACGCCTTCGGTGGGCTGCAGCATACCCGAAACCATTGAGATAGTCGTCGTCTTACCGGCACCGTTGCGCCCTACCAGACCGTAAAAAGAGCCGGTAGGAATGGAAAGATTAATGCGATTAACGGCAACAGTCATGCCGAACGCCTTCGTCAAACCATGAATTTCGATGGCATTAACAAGGTGCGCACCAGGTTGGTGACTAAGAGCCTCACGGGTGACTTGAGGCAAGCTCCCCGGCTGCGCGTTTACATAACTCTGTTCGGTCATTGACCACCCAGCATCATACGCCGGTGTACCAGCTTGTGTATTCTCTGGTGAATAGCCGTAGTCCTCAGGTGCCGTCCCAGGCACAGAATTGTGTTCTTTCATACACACAACGGTACCAGTTTGGGAATACTTCAGAACCATATCTTGGGCTTATATCATCAATAATTCTCTAAAACTTTTTAAAGCATGAACTATAAGGATGACTAGAGTATTTTCTATGAACCTCACGTTGAAGGTGTAGATAAGGCGGGATGCACCATAAGATACACACATCCCGCCTTATTTTCTCTTCTATGGGGTCTAGAAAATTGCCGTCGTCAGCTCAGCTCGTGCTTTAACTGTCCGCGGGTCTGTAGCACCCACAACATCAAAGAGCTGCACAAGACGCTCACGTACTCGGGTCTTATCTTCCGGAGAAACAGATTTAAAAAGTCGCAACAGTCGTGCGTAGGCATCTTCAACATGCCCGCCTATAACGTCAAGATCGGCAACGTTAAAGGCAGCCTCAATATTGAGAGCATCGGATGCAGCTGCTTCACGCTCTTGGGCAAGATCCAAATCTGCCACACGAGCTAATAAATCAACCTGAGCAAGCCCAACTTTAGCATCATGGTCACCCGGGTTCTCTGTCAAAGCCTCGCGATAGGCGGCTCGTGCTCCTTCATAGTCGCGTTCGTCAAGGGCCTGCAAAGCTTTAGCGTGCAGAGGCGGCAGCGTCTTCTCTTCCTCTGAAGGTGCAGGTTCAAACCCACCGGGAAGCTGATACTGCACGGCAAGCTGCAAGACCTGTTTCAACATTTCTGAAAGATCCTGCGGGCTAATCTGACCGTTATAAAGAGGGGCCGGGCGACCGGCGATAACGGCCACACTTGCCGGTACGCCGTCCATGCCAAACGCTTGGGCAGCCTCCGGAAGTTTCGTAATATCGACGGCGGCAAGCAGCATCGCACCTTCCGCCGCATTGACTAGGTTTTCGACGGCGTCTAGCATTTCAAGCGACGCTGGAGAATGCGGGGCATATAGCCCAAAGATCACGGCACCTTGAGTAGACAGTTGTACGTACTTCTGAAAATCTTCAGGTGTTGCAACATCGAAACGCCAGCTTTTCGCCGAATTGCTTTGTGCTGCAGTGGGTGTAGAAGTACTGATATCGTGACCGCCAAGCACTGGAGCGCTACGTACCGACGCGGGAATTTGTTCTGCTGAGCTTTGGGGGTTTGTTGGCAGTTGGTTCGGGGTGGGAGGAATTGTCATCGAGAATCCTTTGCGAGCCTCAGAGAAATTTAACGTACTCCCTAATTATCCCGCGCGACCCGCTGTTTTACAGGATTCTCGGCAATCGTTCGAGGTGCGCGAAATTTCAGATAGGCTTACTCGGTAGCTTTCTGCCTCAAGAATGTTGCGAGCGCATACAGTTTTCAGAGATGCCCGGTAGAATAGCCAGGTAAGCTTTATGAAAGGCAGACTATGTCCGATAGCTCGAATCCGCAAGCCCAGCAGACTCCTCCCCCAGTTCCCCGGGTTCCGCGGAAAAAGCCGGAGCAAGAAGAACACATGTTTGAACAGGACGGTTCCGCATCGTCTACAAAGCGCGAATCCCTGACTTCACATATTACGGGTACCATCAGCGATTTGACCGATAGCATCAGTCAGGCACGCTCACAACGCCGCAAAGCCTCTCTTCCTCCCCGTATCGCTCCAAAAGTCGATGAGGCTTCTGAACTTCATATTTATGAGAAAAGCTCACCGCTGCATAATCCTGTATCTTTCGGTTTCCTGACGACGGTTGGTGTTGGTCTGGCCCTGCTGGCTTACTACGCTTTTACCAATGTCGGCGCGCTTGTCGGCTGGGTCACTGGCGCTATCTTCATCGCGCTTGGGCTTGACCCCATTGTTCGTAAACTTGAGAGTTTCGGCGTTAAACGCGGTGCCGGTGTGGTGATTGTGGTTCTTTCCTTCGCAGCCATCATTAGCGGACTTGTGGTGTGGATTGTGCCTATTATCAGCGCACAGGCCAGCAGCTTTGTCTATCGGGCACCCGCTATTTATCAGGATTTCATCGATTCTGATACTTTCAAACGCATTGATGACGTTCTGCATGTTAACGACTGGGTTAATAACAACGTTCCAAAGTTCCTAGAGTCTCTTACATCAAGCTCTGCGGTCGGCGGATTCATGAGCAACCTAATTACTGCGGGTTCCACAATTGCGCAGATTTTGACCGGCACTATTATTGTGCTGTTCCTCTCGCTCTATTTCCTCTCATCAATGCGCACTATTAAGGCGTGGGGGTCGCGTTTGGCTCCGGCTTCCAAGCGGGAACGTGTTGAGGAACTTACCGAACGTATCACGGGTGCCGTTGGTAACTATGTGATGGGGCAGGGAGTTGTCGCTGTTCTCAACGCAACCTTTGCGCTTATCACCATGATTATCTTGGGGTTCTCATTCCCTCAACTTGTGGCTGTGTTCGTCTTGATTTTGGCCTTCATCCCATTGGTTGGCGGCGTAGCGGCGCTTGTTCTGGTGTCTCTCATTCTTCTGACGCAAGGCTGGCAAATGTCTGTCACATTCGCGATCGCCTATTTCATTTACCTGCAGATCGAGGCGTACGTAATTTCGCCGCGTATTATGTCAAAGGCTGTTTCGGTTCCCGGCGGTTTCGCTATTATCGCTGTCGCTGCAGGCGGTGCACTGTGGGGCGTCTTGGGCGCGCTTATCGCGATTCCTGTTGCCGCATCATTACTGATTCTGGTGAAGGAAGTCTTTATTCCCCGCCAAGACCATCGGTAAAACCCTTTTCTTAGAAATATAAGGATGCGCCCGCCGTTGAGAAAAGCGGCAGGCGCATCCTTCGTATAGACGGAGTAGAGACAGATTATGGTTCAGTAATCTCTTCTGCGACCGGGCCGTTGTATTCGGTAGGAAGTGTGGTCTGCTGACCCGTCACCACAGAGACAAGGGCGTTGATCACGCTGTTTACCGACTTTTCACCCACCCAAAGGTGTTTACAGTTCTCAAAAGGCACGACCTGAGTGCGGGCTATTGATTTAAAACGCTCGCGCGCTTCGGCGGGGCGTAGATAATCGTCAAACTCCGGGATAAAGGCATAGAGCGGATTTGAGATTTTATTCCATTCGTCCAGTTCAGCGGGATGCACTCGGTGCAGAGGCGGAGAAAGCAGAATAGCCCCCACAAATTCTGATGCATGTTTTGGGGCATACTTGAGCACAAGTTCTGTACCGAAAGACCACCCAATTAACCAGATATTCGGCAGCTGGCGTTCTACGGCATATTTTAAGATCGCGTCAAAATCTTTTTTCTCGGCAAATCCTCCGTCAAACACGCCCTCACTTGTACCGCGGATCGAAGAAGTACCACGGGTGTTGAACCGCAGAACCGCAATATTTGCAAGCGCTGGTAGACGGAATGAAGCCTTCTTGTACACATGCGAATCCATATATCCGCCGTGCGTTGGAAGCGGGTGAAAAGTCACGAGAGTAGCTTTAATTTCCCCTTCGGGAAGTGCCAGTTCACCCACAAGGCGTTTTCCGTCAGCAGTTGTAACCTCAAAGTTTTCACGGCGTGCAGGAAGTACTGTGCGAGATTTAATGAGAACAGGCTGATCAGATTGGGTGAAAACATACCGTGAGGGATCAAACTCTCGGAGTTTTCCAGAGGACTCTTCAGTCGCCATAGTGTCACTTTCTTCGTTCTAACAGGTCTTCGCGCCCACGATAGGTATTCCGATTTTGTAATAGTTCTAAGCGCGTCTGGTACGCCAACAATGTTGGTGCCAGTGGCGGCGCTCATCAATAGCACGAGAACGCCCCAGTGTATGGCTTTCTTGCCATACAACAAGATGCGCTGTTCTTGGCGGAATTGGACAGTTACATTCCGGGCACGTATAGGTTTTCAGAGCATTTACGGCGGGAACGTATTGCACCAGCCAATCACCAAAACGGTCACGTTCAATACGCGGCGCCGGGTCAAGAATACGAGATATATCACGTCCACCGGGTGCAGACCGCGTCCATTTGTTGGAGGTTGTGCCCGAGGAACGTTTACCGGGGTGATTCTTGCGTGCCATGCTTTCTATTCTAGCGTTCAGTCTGACTGCGCAATGCGGTTACCCATCTTTTATCCGCTATGATGCGTCAGTCAGCGGTTTCTACAGCTGGCATGTCATACTCTTCCTCGGTAGAGTAGATGGGGTGCGTATCGTTATAGCTGACTGTTCTGTTGATTACGAAGGGCGTTTGCGTGCCCATCTCCCCCGTGCTACCCGCTTACTTATGGTGAAGAATGACGGTTCTGTGCTTATCCATTCCGATGGTGGTTCCTATAAGCCGCTAAACTGGATGAGCCCGCCATGCTCTCTCCTTGTCGCAGACTATGACGAAATTCCAGAAAGCACCCGTGAAGATCTTGATACGGATGTACAGCAGTTGTGGACGGTACAAGCCGCTAAAAGTGATGACCGCCTTCTCATATGCGTGTACGAAGTTATCCATGAACACGCCCATGATTTAGGATCCGATCCCGGACTCATCAAAGACGGTGTAGAGGCCGATCTGCAGCGTCTTCTTGCAGAACAGATTGAAACACTCGGCAAGGGTTACTCTCTAGTACGCCGTGAATACCCTACGGCCATTGGGCCCGTGGATATTATGGCGAAAGATTCCAACGGTATCAGTATTGCTGTAGAGCTCAAGCGCGTGGGTGATATTGACGGGGTTGAACAGCTTACTCGGTACCTCGATCTGCTCAACCGCGACCCGCGGCTGGCACCCGTCAAGGGTGTTTTTGCTGCACAAAAGATCAAGCCCCAGGCACGGACTCTTGCCGAAGATCGCGGTATTCGCTGCATCTCTCTCGATTACGATGCGATGCGCGGTATCGACGACGCTGCAGATCGGCTTTTCTAAGCCAACATTTATGCGCTGTAGAGATCTTCGCGACTCTAAAACTCAAGTATTCGGGAAGGTAAAAGCCGGTGCAACCAACAATTGGTTGTACCGGCTTTTACCTTATTAACGGTTTACTTCTTATCCGTCGTAGGGGTAGCGATCTCGGCATGCTTTGCCGCGATCGTTACCTTATCGTTTGAGACGGTCAAGAACCCATCATGCAAACGCGTGGTGAGTTCACCACCATTGACGGGTCGAATCAGAAGTTCTCCGTCCTCCGCAAGAAGCGCACAGGTGGGGATGAGTCCGGGATAAATGCCCAAATCGCCGTTCATAGTACGTACCCGTACATAGGAGGCTTCACCAGTCCACACAACGTTTTCGCGAGAAACAACTTCAACTGTTAGTGCCATAATTACTTGGCTCCGGTCTGTGCCTTGATTTCCTCGTACTGACGCATCACGTCATCCATGCCACCGATGTTGTAGAACGCCTGCTCAGGAATATGGTCTACATCGCCATTGCAGATCATCTGGAATGATTCGATGGTATCCTTCAACGGAACAGTGGATCCTTCAACGCCAGTGAACTGCTTTGCGGTATAGGTGTTCTGTGAAAGGAATTGCTCAATGCGGCGTGCACGTGAAACAACGACCTTCTGCTCCTCAGAAAGCTCATCAACACCCAGAATCGCGATAATATCCTGAAGGTCCTTGTTTTCCTGCAGGATAGCCTTCACGCGAATAGCCGTGTCGTAATGTTCCTGCCCAATGTACTGCGGATCAAGAATACGAGAGGTCGAGGTCAACGGGTCAATTGCCGGGTACAGACCGCGCGATGCAATCTCACGCGAAAGCTCGGTAGTCGCGTCCAAGTGTGCGAAGGTTGTCGCCGGTGCAGGGTCGGTGTAATCGTCTGCAGGAACGTAGATTGCCTGCATTGAAGTAATGGAGTGACCGCGAGTCGAGGTAATGCGTTCCTGAAGCAGACCCATTTCATCCGCCAGGTTAGGTTGGTAGCCAACAGCAGAGGGCATACGGCCGAGCAAAGTCGAAACTTCAGAACCTGCCTGAGTAAAGCGGAAGATGTTATCGATAAAGAGCAGCACATCCTGGTTCTTCACATCGCGGAAGTATTCCGCCATAGTCAAGCCGGTGAGTGCCACACGCAGACGAGTTCCCGGGGGTTCATCCATCTGTCCGAAGACAAGGGCAGTATCTTTCAAAACCCCTGCTTCTTCCATCTCAACCCACAGGTCGTTACCTTCACGGGTACGCTCACCAACGCCGGTGAACACCGAGGTACCACCGAAGTTGCGCGCCACACGGGTAATCATTTCCTGAATCAGCACTGTCTTACCAACGCCAGCACCACCGAACAGACCGATCTTACCACCCTTAATGTAAGGGGTGAGCAGGTCGATAGATTTAATACCAGTCTCTAGCATCTCGGTCGATCCCTCTAGCTCTGCGAAGCCGGGAGCGGCGCGGTGAATAGGCCAGTATGCGTCAGCATCGATATCGGAGTTCGGTACATCTAGTGCGTTACCAAGAACGTTGAAGAGATGCCCCTTCACGCCATCGCCCACGGGTACAGCGATAGGAGCCCCGGTATCTAGGACAGCCTGCCCACGCACAAGACCGTCGGTCTGTTGCATAGAGATGGCACGAACAATCGAATCACCCAAATGCTGAGCAGTCTCAAAGGTGATGGTGTAGGTTTTCCCGTCGAGGGTGAGTTCAGTGGTCAGCGCATTGTAGATATCCGGCACCTGACCAGCGGGGAACTCAACGTCAACCACGGGGCCAATCACGCGGGCAATACGACCCGTCGCGCCCTGGGTGGTGGTAGTAGTCATGTTTCTCACTTACCTTGAAAAGTTGAAAGTAGATAGCTTCGAGTTAGCAGTGTTCTTAAGAGGAGGCGAGAGCGTCTGCGCCGCCCACAATCTCAGAGAGCTCCTGAGTAATCTCGGCCTGACGAGCGTTGTTCATCAGTCGAGTGTACTTCTTGATCAGAGTCTCAGCGTTATCGCCCGCAGTCTTCATCGCACGCTGACGCGACGCAAGTTCACTTGCAGCGGCTTGGAGCAGGCATGCGAAGATACGAGAAGCGATATAACGCGGTAGCAGCGCATCCAACACTTCCTGAGGAGAAGGCTCAAATTCAAAGGATGCGGGTTGCTGATAATCGGCCGAAGACAGTTCTTCGTCAGGTACGATTTCCTCGCCCAATTTAGTTGCTTCTGCCACGTGGATGGGAAGCAAACGAAGAATCTTGGTCTCTTGAGTCACCATGGACTTGAATTCGGTGTATACGATATGCAGATCGTCTACCCCGCCGTTTTCATGTCCCTTTTCGTACTCCTCCAAGAACACATCGCGAATCTCAACTGCGGTATCAATATGCGGATTATCGGTGTGTCCTTCCCAAGCACGTTCATAGGGACGTTCCCGGAATTCAAAATAAGACTTCGCTTTACGCCCCACCAAGTACAGCTGTATTTCGCGCCCCTCGCCGCGTAGCCTCTCGATAAGCTCCTCTGTTTTCTTCAGCACAGACGACGAATACGAACCTGCAAGACCGCGATCACTCGTCATCACCAAGACTGCAGAGCGCTTATGCTCATGCTTGCCGAATGTATCAGGACGATGGATCAGAGGATGCTGCACGGACTGTTGCGTTGCCAAAGCAGTCACAACGCGGGTCAATGCGTTTGCGTAAGGACCCGTGGTTTGAGCGCTCCGACGCGCCTTGTTAATACGGGAGGTCGCGATCATCTCCATCGCCTTGAAGATCTTCTGCATAGACGATGTCGAAGCAATTTTCTGTCGGTAAACCCTAATCTGGGCTCCCATAGAGCTTCCTTTCTCCTGGACATCTGCCCCGCCCATAACTCTGAAAGTTCAGAGCGGGGCTAACACCTAGGACTAATCGCTAACCGATGGTTTCCTGAGTGATGTCACGATCCTGAGCCGCTTTATGCTCCTCATGACCTGCATCAACAAGGTGACTTGTACCCTCCGAGCGGAATCCCTTCTTGAAATCTGCAACGGCAGCTTTCAAGGCATCTAGGGTTTCATCCTCAAGCTTGCCGGATGCGGCAATATCACTCAACACCGAGGTCCGGTGACGCAGATAGTCAATGAACTCTGCCTCGAAGCGGAGAACGTCAGAAACCTCAAGATCATCAAGGTAACCATTGGTACCTGCCCAGATGGAGACAACCTGCTCTTCTACCGCATACGGGGTGTACTGCGGCTGGCGAAGCAGCTCGGTAAGACGGGCGCCGCGAGTCAGCTGTGCCTTGGAAGCATCGTCGAGATCGGAGGCGAACATTGCGAACGCTTCCATAGCACGGTACTGAGCAAGGTCCAGTTTCAAAGTACCGGAGACCTTCTTCATAGCCTTGGTCTGCGCTGCACCACCCACACGAGAGACGGAAATACCAACATCAACGGCGGGGCGCTGGTTAGCGTTGAACAGATCGGACTGTAGGAAGATCTGACCGTCAGTGATAGAAATGACGTTGGTCGGGATGAAGGCAGAAACGTCATTTGCCTTGGTTTCGATAATGGGGAAACCGGTCATCGACCCTGCGCCCAACTCATCAGAGAGCTTAGCGCAACGCTCCAATAGACGAGAGTGCAGGTAGAAAACGTCACCGGGGTATGCTTCACGCCCTGGCGGACGGCGAAGCAATAGCGACACGGCGCGGTATGCTTCTGCCTGTTTTGAAAGATCATCAAAGATAATCAGGACGTGCTTTCCGCCATACATCCAGTGCTGACCAATGGCAGAACCGGTGTAGGGAGCCAAGTATTTAAAGCCTGCTGCGTCAGATGCGGGGGCAGCAACGATCGTGGTGTATTCCAACGCTCCCCTGGTTTCAAGGGTGTGTCGAACAGCAGCAATGGTGGAGGCCTTCTGTCCAACTGCCACGTAAACACAACGAACCTGCTTACTGGGGTCACCAGTTTCCCAGTTAGCCTTCTGGTTCAGAATCGTATCGACTGCAATCGCGGTTTTACCGGTCTGACGGTCACCAATAATAAGCTGACGCTGCCCTCGACCGATCGGGATCATAGCGTCAATAGCTTTCAGACCGGTCTGTAGGGGCTCATGCACAGACTTACGCTGCGTTACACCAGGTGCCTGCAGTTCAAGAGCACGGCGCCCTTCGTCCTTAATAGGACCCAGATCGTCAATAGGATTACCTAGTGGGTCGACTACACGACCGAGGTAAGCATCGCCTACCGGGACCGAAAGCACCTCACCGGTACGGTGAACTGGCTGTCCCTCTTCGATACCGGTAAAGTCGCCCAGAATAATGACGCCAATATCGCGGGTATCAAGGTTTTGCGCGAGGCCAAGGGTGCCATCCTCAAAACGAAGTAGTTCGTTCGCCATCACCGAGGGCAAACCCTCGACGCGCGCAATACCATCGGAGGCTGCTACAACGCGCCCCACTTCAACACGTTCCACGTTGCCGGGTTCGTAAGACGCTGCAAATTCGTTCAGCGCGTTACGGACATCATCGGCGTTGATGGTCAAATCGGCCATCTTATGTCCCTGCTCTCCTAATTATGGTTGCACCTCTCGGAACAACCGAAACTTGCTTCGTGGGAAGGAACAATATTCTAAAAATTTGTCTGCTTCCCAAGGTATCTTCTAAATCACCGTTGCGACGTATCGCAGAAATGTTCAGCTAATCTCTATGCTTGAAGGTCACGTTCAAGATCATCAAGACGGGTACCAACGGTTCCGTCGATAACCTCATCTCCAATCTGTACGCGCATACCGCCTAGAACAGCTGTATCTATAGATACGTCGAGTTTAAGCTGACGATTATAGATCTTGTTCAAGGTCCGGCTCAGGCGTTCAAGCTGTGCCTGCGACAGCGCTACTGCAGAAGTCACCTTTGCGATGTAACGGTTCTGTCGCGTGACGATGATTTCCACGAATTCATCAGCGAGGCGAGCGGCATGGTGACCACGGGATTCGCTACCAATTCGTTCCAAGAGAAGTACGCCTTCCGCAGTGACGGCTGGACCGCCTAATGCTACAGCGAGCTTCTTCTTTGCTTCTTTGCTTGCCAAATTGTCGGACAGCGCCGCTTGCGCTTCGGGGGTACCATCAACGTTGCGCACAAACGTCAGCAACTCGTTGGTAACCTCTTCAAGGGCATCAGCACCACCACGAGACTGAGCGGATGCGATGGATGCGAGTACCGCAGCCTTCTCAAGCGCGTCTGCAAGATCACGCTCTTGAGACCAACGCAGTGCTACCGCCGTAGTCAGCACCTTGAGTGCTTGAGAAGAAATTTTGCCGCTAAAAATAGCCTGTGCAATATTTTCTCGATCCTTCCCTTCACGCGAAGAGTCGGTCAAACCACGGCGTAAACCGCCATCGTGGTCAAGTACATCGACCACGGCGAAAAGCTCGCTAGCTAGGTTGAGTGGGTTCAACGAAGCGTTGGCTTCAAGAACCGCTTCCACCTTGCTCAGTGATTCAGTAGATACTCCTGCCATTACCGAGTTGCACCTGCGTTCTGTTGCTCGGTTTCAAGGTCAGCAAGAAAACGATCTACCACGCGGGCCGATCGCTCATCATCGTCAAGGGCTTCGCCCACAATCTTTCCTGCAAGAGTAGTCGCCAAAGTACCAACTTCATGACGAAGAGATACTGAAGCAGCTAGGCGCTCAGCCTCGATAGTCTTCTGCGCATTATCAGTAATACGCTGAGCCTCAACGGTTGCGCGTTCTCGAGCCGCTGCGATAATTGATTCGCCTTCGGTACGCGCTTCCTCGCGAATCTTCTGAGCTTCCAAACGAGCGTTTTCAAGCTGCTGGTTGTACTCTTCGCGAGCCGCTGCGGCCTCCGCCTGAGCTTTCTCAGCTTTGGCAAGACCACCCTCGATTGCTTCTTTACGGTCCTGGTAGATCTTCTCGAACGCCGGGACAACGTATTTATGAACGATGAAATAGAGAATCACGAACCCAACGACGGTGATGCCCAATTCCCAGAGATTGGGAATTAGAGGGTTAGAGCTGTGCTCTGCGCCCCCTCCTTCTGCCAGATAAGTCATTGAGGGATTTCCTGTTCTTTAGGTTGGTTCGTTAACAGCTATATCTGAGCTTAGATGATGAATGCCAGAACGAGGCCCAGAATCGCCAGAGCCTCAACCACCGCAAAACCCATGAACAGCATTGGCTGCAGGGTACGCTGGGACTCGGGCTGACGTGCAACGCTCGTCATGTAGGCAGCGAAGATTAGACCCACGCCGATGCCGCCACCAATAGCTGCGAGGCCGTAACCAATAACGTTCATGTTGATTCCTTTCAACAGTGTGTGCTTCAGTGAAAATACCGAAGTTACAGAGCTACTTATGTGTATTCGACCCGTAAAACGGGTTGCTTTCTTCGCAACTGGATAGCCAGTTACGAAAACCTATTATTTTTAATGTCCTTCGGAAACTGACCCTTGCAGGTATACCGCGAGGAGCAGTGTGAAGACATAAGCCTGGATTACCTGAATCATCAGTTCCAGGAAGTAGAGGAATAGACCCAACGCCCCAGAGGCGATACCGCCCAAAGCTGCAGCCCCGCCGACGCTCATCACTAGGAACTGAGTTAGGGATGCTGCCACCATCATTGCCATGTGACCGCCGAACATCGTAGCGAAAAGACGAAGCGCGTGGGTCACGGGACGAATAATAAGGTTCGAGAGGAACTCAATCGGCACCAAAATAACGTACACCCACCCCGGAACTCCGGAGGGCATCGTCAGATCTTTAAAAAATCCAACCAGTCCCTTGCGCTTGATACCTACGCCAACCCAGGTAAGGTAGCCGACGATAGCCAATGCATATGCACTGCCTGGGTGAGAAAAAGAAGGAAGTTGAATAAGGGGAATTGAACCGTAAAGGTTATTAATCAGAATAAAGAAGAAAGAAGTAAAGAGCAGGGGCACGAAAGGCTTGAAATGCTGTGCGCCAATCAGGTCTTTGCCAAGTGAATTACGGGTGAAGAGATAGCCTGATTCTGCAATGAACTGGGCTTTACCCGGAACCATTGCACGCTTGCGTGCAGCCATCATAAAGAATAGGGAAACGACTACGACAGACAGGATGACGAGCAGCATCTGTTTACCAAAGCCGAACCCAAGAGAATCAACCTGGAAGAAGTCAGGCAGATGCATATCGGCCGGTGTCGGCGGCGTATAGCCTTCTGCGAGTACAGACCCGTTCTCGTTCAAAGCAAGTCCTTTCTTGCCGTTAGCTGGCTACTTGCTGGTGCAAAACTATGCTCAACTAACTGGATGGAATGTGTGCAAAACCTAAAATTTTTAGGCTATTTATTTAGAGCGACTCGTATGCAGATATACCAGGTAGATGCCTCCGCAAGCACCTATCAGAACACCAACCCATACAAACCACCGGGTATTGAGGAGCCAGTCAGCTCCAAAGCCGACCAATCCCCAAAAAGCCATGCCAATAATAAGATACAAAACAGACATCACGCCGCCGGATAATCCACCGCCGGATACCAGTTCTCCTGTGGTACGGAGTTTCTTATCTCCGTCCCACCATTTCTTCTCAGAATCGGTCAAAAATTTCCCTATCTACTTCTGAGTAAGCCTTTGTGTGTGCTAAGACTCAGGATCGAAGTACAAAATCCTTGAATTCATAATGGTTACAGCCTCGACACTTAACCACAGTACCGCTCCTATGACGGCACCACCAAGCGTCCAACCGTGTTTAAGTGCCTCTGGCATAGGTACTAGTAAAAGCACCATCGCCATGAGTAACACCTTCACCACATAACTTACAAGCAAAGCCTGAGGAATCCCAATCTTTATACGGTGTGCCCCCAAAGCAGTTGCTACGCCCATGGTGAAACATATATAGACTACCAGAAACCCAACCATAAATCCCGCCGACCCGCGAATGCCCAATATGATTCCCAGAATCGGTAAACAAAGAACTAAAACCAGTGCAGACATTATGGTCTCGCGATAGGCTAAAAGCCCCCAGGAAAAGCCTTGCACCCTATTTTGCTTATTGTCTTTCTTACCTATACCATAGATAAATTTTGGGTTCCACAGAGCCCTCCGAATCGAATTTAGCCGCCGTTGTTTCACTCCTGTGAACCCTCAGACTTCTGCTCGCTCACAGAGTGCGTCTCTGCGTTCAGATCTGCAATATTCTGCTTGGAATTAGCGTGCCTCTGCTCGGCAGGCTGCAGACGCGTATCCAGTAGTTCGGGAAGTCGCAGGTATAAAACAATGACAGCTACAGCAAGGGCAAGAACGCCAACACCAGCGAAAAAGGCACCTGTTAGGAAAAGATCTGAGGCAAAGAGTACAAAAGCCCATACAATCGCAGTCGCAGAACTCACCATAATTGTTGCGCTGATATGTCCCAATCCGACGTCAGTCAGACGCTGATACACATGGGTTCGATGCGGTTTGTACCACTGCTCCCCAGCAGCCATACGACGTATAAGAGTCATCGCAGAATCTGCAAGATAAACCAGAAGCGGGGCTATCGACGCAAGGAACGGAATTCCAGCATAGAAAGCACCAACGGCAATTGTTCCAAGAGAGGCACCCAGGAAATAAGACCCAGCATCACCTAGGAAAACATTGTGACCCGTGCGTAAATTCCAAGGTAGGAAAGCCGTATAGGCACCTGCAATTGCCAGACCGCCTATCGTCATCCACGGCAAACTACTTACGCCACCCATATAGGCGTAGGCAAGCCCAGCAACCAGCCCATGGCATCCGGAGATACCGTTGATGCCGTCCATAAAGTTTGTAACGTTTATATACCCCGCAATAAAGATCCCTGCTACAGGAACCCACAGCAATGATGCCTCTTGAATAATAGCGAGAGAAAGCGCAATACCGAGTCCTATAACAAGCTGCATCCCGGCACGCTTGGCAACGCTGACTCCGTAGACATCTTCGGTCCATCCCAAAAGCAAAGCAAGACCGCCGCCTGCCAAAAAAGTTAACGAGATGGGGAGATTTACAGTCCACCCCATGAGGGTAGCGACCGCGAAGCTCAAACAGGTAGCATTAGCGGTTGCCAGCCCCATGCCCCGGTACGTCGGAATCGTATGCGAGGAACGCTCATTGGGTATATCAACCATATTTAGCGCGTGCAACAGGGGGCGTACCGCAAAAGGCAGAAGCGCTCCCAACACAAACGCTAGTATAAGCACCAGAGATGCCTGGTTCATGTCTCTCCTCTAGACGGTAAAACCTCGTAACAGGGTGTAATTTGGGATTCTACTTCCCCGCTGCTGGTTCTACAAGACGAATTCATCACGTAGTACACGCCTATGTAGACGTTAACGGGGCAAAATTTCATCGTTCACTATTCAGTCCCTGTGTTCTTCCAGAAGACGACCCTGACGCGGATCTACTACGCGGGTAAATCCATGACGCTCATAAGAACGATGCGCTTCATAATTCTGAATCCACTGATCATAATCCAAATCCTCAGGGTTGAGAGCTGGTGCCGTCGAGTGAGAAATAAACTTGTTTTGAGTGCTTCGAGTGTGTTGCTCATTAGCACCAAAGAGGGTTTCATCCAATTTTTCGCCAGGACGCAGACCGGTCACTACAATATCAACATCGTAACGTTCATAGGCTTTACGCATCTCATGTGCAACATCGTAGATAAATACAGGCTCACCCATATCAAGCACCATAACTTCACCCGGATGACCAATAGCCCCTGCCAGCATCACCAGCAGGCAAGCATCCGTGATGAGCATAAAGTATCGGGTAGCGTTCTCATCAGTAAGTGTAATGGGACCGCCGTTGAGAATCTGCTGCGTAAACAGAGGTTTGATAGAGCCGCGCGAGCCAAAAACGTTACCGAATCGAACCGATACATAAGTCTTCCCTGTCTGCTGTCCAAACCACGAGGTTAAGCATTCAGCGGTTCGTTTTGACTGCCCCAAAGCGGTCTTAGGATCTGCAGCTTTATCTGTTGAAACATTCACAAACGTTTCAACATCCGCCGCTTGTGCAGCATATAAAACGTTAAGGGTGCCCAGCGAATTTGTTTTCCATGCTTCCTCAGGGTATGCCTCCAGTGCAGAAACATGCTTCAAAGCTGCGGCGTGGAAAACCACTTGCGGTTTTCGTTCAAGGAAGATATTACGCAGGTTTTCCCCCTCACGAATATCCGCGAGAATAATACGCTCATCATCCAGGCTGGACTCGCCAGTGATCGAGAGCTTTGTTTCCATCAGCAGGGTTTCGTCACGATCGAGCATCATGAGCAGCTCAGGGTCGTATTCGTGGATCTGACGGCATAGCTCAGAACCAATAGATCCTCCTGCACCGGTCACCAAGACCCGCTTACCTTGAAGGTAGCTGCGCAAAACTTCAGTATCGACATCGTAGTTGATTTCACCGCGGATAAGCTTCATGAGCTCGTTATCGTCGGTTTCTACCACGTTGTTGCCGAAGAGCTTTTCGCTGGCGCTCGCTACACGAGTTACTTCGACTCCATGTTTTTGCATGCGTGCCCAGACCCGGTCGAAACGATCATGCGGCATGTTGGTGATAGCGACGATCATTTTTTTAGGGGCATAGCGCCTGATGACCGCATCCAGCTCTTTACCGGTGTTATAAACCGGCACATTGTGAATATTAATACCGCGTAGCTGAGGGTTATCATCCACCACCGCAACAGGCCGCATATATGCAGAGTCATCATGCATAAGAGCTTCGATAACTGTGCGACCCGTAAACCCGGCGCCATAGACGATAACAGGCTCACCATCAAGATTACGCAAAGTCTTATGCTCAACATAAATACGCTTAACCATGCGCATCGCCGCCATGAATAGCAATGTAATACCCACCGAAATAGGCGGCACACCATGAGGCACATGTACTAGTCCTAGAGTTTCATCTACGTAGCTGAAGAGGAAAAGCGCCACCGAGACGATACCTACGGTTGCGCCCGTACGCCAGACTTCCTCGAAAGAACCGTAAGAATACAGACCTCGGTACACCTTCATACCGTAGCCCACAAGAATCTGCAGAATAATCGCAAACCCCATACTGAGCGCCACGCTTTGAAGATCAATCACATCAAAGACAGAATTCTGGTTCAGAAGCAGGCTGTATCGTAGCATAAACGCGATAACAAGCCCTATAATCCAGGCTACGGAATCTAATGCAATCTGAACGAGAAGCCACCAGCTTTTAGGGGTGTAGGGGCGTTGGCGATCCACCACCGCAATCGGCTGAGTCGTGGGATAGTTCTCCACTTATGCGTCCTTCCCCTGCAAACTGTTCTCTACATTCCTACTAGGTCGTATATCGGTGAGCGCTCGAAATGCCTTACGGCGCGTACTCTCCGGAATAAACCGGTACGCCGTTCGAACGCTCATATTCTTAATCCACCCGAGCTTTGAGATCGCGTGCCCGGTATATAGTCGACGTTGAATCGCCCAATCCTGCTTCCAAGCGTTAAGTCCGCCCCGCCGTGTGTAGGCACCTGCACCCACACGATAACGGACTAATGGCTCAGGCACATTACCAATCTTATAACCGGCTGAGATAACCCGCGACCACAGCCACCAGTCTTCGGCCCCTGGTACATATTCATACCCGCCTAAACGTTGAACAACGTCTTTGTAGAAAGCCACCGTTGGGTGGTACAGGGGATTGCGCGAAGGCATCATGTCAGCCAACCGAGATGCGTCAGTTACCGTCTGGCGGGTAGCCTCTACTGTGGTATTCTGCGCATCAACTTCGTACATGGCAGAGCCCATCACCGCACAGTCGCTCTCGATAAGCGCCGGAATTAGGGTTGCAAATCGGTCTGGCTCCGAAATATCGTCAGAGTCCGCTCGGGCAACGATGCCGTAAGAACAAGCATTCAGCCCCTCGTTGAGTGCAGCGGCAAGACCCACATTCTGAGGCAGTTTGACTGTGACGATAGGAGCGCATTCCCCCGCCCTGCTACGTTCGACCCAACGGTCAATGACCTCGCGCACTTCAGAAGGCAACGGACCATCCTGAACCAAAACCAGTTCAGCAGGCCGAAGGGTCTGATGCTGAGCGTTCGAGGCAATAGCCGCCTCCACATGATCAGCAGATTCCCGAGCGTAAACACTCATCAGAACAGAGAACTCCGCCTGAGAATGTGGTGCACCAAAGGAATCATGGTTTTCTTGAGTACCATAATGCCCTGGAAATTCAAGGTCATAAACTCCACGAAGCACATCACGATTAAGGCGAGGGGCATGCAGCGCATCCTTGATGCCCCCCAGGAAATAACCCAAATAGATAGATTTTTCGTCCGTACGCAGAACTGTCGAAGCCCAAAGTCTTGCTACCGACCCGCCATATAACAACTTCTCAAGCGGGCTGAGAGTACGAGCTCGCGTAAAAACCCACAATTTATTGCGAACATCGTTATAAAACCGCGGACCTGGCTTCGCATTCGTCGTCCCAAAAGTTTTCGTATGATGACGAGCCACCGAGGCGGGTACAGCAATGGCATCTCGATGATGTGCAAGACGGGTCGAAAATTCAAAATCATCATTCCAGATAAAAAAATCCGCAATCGGTAGGCCGCCATTCTGACGAATAACTTGAGCGTCCATCACCAAAGATACAAAGGAGGCGCTGCGTATAGGCCGACCCCCCACCGCTTGTGCACGACGATGCCGCCCAGAGCCAGCACCGAACATAGTGCGCATCGTATTCATGGGATGGTCTTCCCCATTGGTCCACACAACCCGTGAAGCTATCAAGGCGGGACGACGGCTGCGGTCCGGCGAATATGATTCCCACGCTTGAACAGACTCATGCAGGGTGTTTTCGGTTGGTTCAGTGTCATCATCCATAACCCACACAAGATCTGGATTGTGGCGCGCTAACGCTCGATCGATTCCAACGGCGAATCCACCCGCACCTCCCATATTCTGAGACAATGTGATGACATCGAGCGGAAGCGAATAGCTTAGATTTTTTAGATACTCGGCCGTGCCGTCGGTAGAGGCGTTATCAACCACGACAACAGCGTCCGGCACAACCTGTCCTGCGGCGATACCTGCAAGGGTAATGGGTAATAAATCTTGACGATTATAGGTCACAACAACCGCTACAACACGCGGCCTACCGAGCTGTGCCACACCGCAGACAGGCGCACTCACCGAGTTTTCGCTCTCATCAGGCATCGACGCTTCCTCCCCCAGCACGCACTTTTCAGGCGGACCTATAAACACACGGATATATGAGACATCCCAAGATAGCTATTCTACCCGTCGAAAGCTCTATAGCTAAACATTACGTTCCAGCTTCAGTTTCGACTAGAGACCAAAAAGTTAGCTCCGCCACGTGCTCCTGTGCCACGACTATGCTTTAGCTCTCTTCTGCCCTGAAGTACTACTCTAAAACGTTATTTCTGTTTCTTAAACACCACCGAATATGCGAAAGTTGAAATACACACTCCGTAACAGTTTGGGGTGAGAAAGGTGAAAAGACGTGTCCGAGTCTAAATGGAAAGTTATCGGTGCAAGTGGCTTCGTGGGGTCGTCCATCGTGGCACGACTAAATGCCGAAGGAATCAGCGTAGATCCCATTGAGGCACCCCGTTTAGCAACCCGAACACTCGACTCAAGAACTATTATCGAAGAAGCTCAGCTCCTTGAAGGCATCATCGATTCCCTAGCGGATGCGTTTGCCGGGGCTCAGGTTGTTGTTAACGCAGCAGGTCTTGCTGCCCCCAATATGCAAGACGTACCTGCGCTAGTGGGTGCTAATGCTCTGTTACCGGCGGTTATCGCTATAGCAGCACACCGTACCGGAGTACGCCGAGTTATTCACCTCAGTTCGGCAGCAGTTCAGGGCGCAAAATCTGTTCTTGATGCGAGCGAATACACAGCTCCCTTCAGCGCATACTCCTTTTCAAAAGCCTTGGGTGAAGAAGCCCTTTTAGACTTGCAAGATAGGTTCCACGAGGCCTCGCATGGCGAAGCCTCTGAATCTGTTGAGCTGTGCATCCTGCGTGCCACCAGCGTGCAGGGGCGCGGGCGCCGCACTACCGAGGTCTTCGCCAAAATAGCCTCTTCCCCGTTAGCTTCTGTAGCAGGTGCAGGAACCCGCAAATCCCCCGTATCGAGCTCATATGCACTGGCTGAATTTGTGGTTAAAGTCGGCTCCTTTAAGGGTGAGCTGCCCTCTATTGTGCTGCAGCCGTGGGAAGGCGAGACGGTAGCCTCTACCATGACGGATGCCGGTCGCCGCAAGCCCGTGCACCTGCCTGAATGGCTGTGCCATCTGGCGGTTAAGACCGGGTATACGGTCTCCGAAATGATGAATGATAGGTTCCAAGGTTCCGTTCGCAAAATCGAGCTCATGTGGTTTGGACAAGAACTCGACGATTCCTGGGCTCGTGAAAATGGTCTTCTACCCGAGCCGCGAGTGCGTGAAGTGCTGCGCAATGCCCATACTGCACTCGGTAAAAAGAAAGATAAGCGGTTTAAGAACGCCTAGCTACAGGCCCTTACACTTTTCTACACAGAATAAGCAACGGTGAGGGATTCGAGAGTTAGTATCTCGATTCCCTCACCCATTTTTGAATAACAGTATTTTTTTTGTGAGAATTATCTGCCCTCTAAGATTCTGATTTCGCCTCGCCGTGCACAAGGGCGCGAGCAGCATCCGTCGATACCGGCTTAACCGGAGCCTGCGCTGTCTTGACCGGCTGAGGTGTGTTGTTGCGGTAGCCGCGCGAACGTTTTTGATCAACCTCAGGCTTTTTATCGGCAGCAAGCGAGGTTGCGGTATTAACGGCGCCCAACAACATATCTGCAATGGAACCGGCTACTGGTGATGCTGCCCGTTCCGGTTCTTTGCCGCTGCCGGAATGCTCTGCGTCCCACTGGTCATATGCTTCATCAAGGTCTTCCTGACCGGTAGGTTTCTGCTCAGTATCTTCTTGAGTGGAGGTTTCTTGCTTATCTTTCTCATCGTTACGAGCATTGAGCTCGCTACGGGTCACGATTGAAGGCACAACCTCACGAAGCTCTTCAACGGTAATAGCACCTTCACGAACCACAACATAAGGGGTCGAAGTACAGTCCAGAATTGTGGACGGCTTGCTATCGCCAACGCTTCCGTCTTCCTGCGGTGCAGGACGAGGGCCATCGTCCACAACAAGCGTGACGTCCTCACCCAGCTGATTAAGCGCTTCTTCGGCATTAGCTGCCGCAGGCTGTCCTGTCTTGTTAGCCGAAGACACCGCCAATGGACCGTGCTCAGTCAGAAGCTTGAGCGCAAACTTATCGTCGGGCACACGTACGGCAACCGTCCCTTGAGTTTCGCCCAAATCCCACGTCAGCGATGGATAGGAATACAGAATAATCGTTAGAGCTCCGGGCCAAAACTTATTGCCCAAATCATATACATCGTTGGGGATTTCGTCAGCAACGCCCGCAAGAGCTGCAAGGTCGAATATCAGCACAGGCGGAGGCATGGTACGGGAACGGCCTTTATCAGCCAGAAGCTTCGAAACGCCCTGATGCGAGAAAGCATCACAGGCGATGCCGTAGACGGTATCGGTAGGAATCACGATAGTTTCGTGGGCATTCAATGCCTCACGAGCGGCTTCGACGGCCTCCGTGGTCTCGGTATCAGTCGTTACTGGGTACAGCTTTGCGTTCACGTGCCTTATTCTCTCATGTTTTGGTACGAGGCGGTGGATGGTGTGACAAGGTTACGCAATAAGCGAGTGGTCACGCCCGAATATACCGCTCTCTACCGGGGTTTATATCCCGCAGTGTGTCTGGGTTTGCCGTTCAAATCTTGGATTGAGTATATGCTCACAAACCCCTGTGCCGCCAATGTCTCAGCCACGCGGATCTCTTGTGAATCATCATGCTCCATCATAAAGAAACCGCCGGGACGCAAAAGATAATGAGCCCGAGCGATTACCTCCCGAGGAATTTCCATGCCCTCTTCTCCCCCGCCATAAAGCGCCATCTGCGGGTCATACTCGGCGACTTCAGGAGCCTGGGGTTTGCTGTGGGAAGGAATATACGGAGGGTTTGAAAGCACCAAGTCAAAGTATCCGGGCAGGTCTTCAAGCGAGGTACGAATATCGCCCGGAATAAGATGTACGTTCTGAGGATCAAGATTCTTGCGTGCCCAAAGGAGAGCCTGCTCAGAAAGTTCAACCGCAAAAACTTCCGCTTGAGGATTCTCTTCTTTAATCGCTGCGGCGATTGCCCCGGATCCCGTGCATAAATCCACGACGCGAGGGCGAGCGTTAGACTCGTATGTCGCCAAGACCCGCAGAGCTTCCTCCACTAGAAGCTCAGTTTCAGGACGGGGGATAAAAACGCCCGGACCTACCTTCATCTCCAGGTGATAAAAAGGTGCGACCCCCGTAATATGCTGCAGCGGAACGCGCTGAGCTCTGCGCTCTAGCAGTTCCATATAGCGTACTGAATCTTGTGGCGTAATCCTACGCCCCATCAGGGCGAACCGCTGCACGTCCGCACGAGTTACATGGGTTTTCCCGTAGCTACCGCCCTGAATACCTTGAGAATCCGTATCTAACAGATATGCGGCAAGAAGTTCGGCGTCTGCCCGATATTGTTCTATCCCAGCGCGACGCAGTACGTCAGCACCGCGGCGCAAGGCTTCATCAAGCCCTTCGCCGCGGTGTGCTGTTGGGGTGACCCGTAATCCTGTCACTTCTGCGTTGCCTCGGATTATTCCTGCTCTTGGCCAACCTGTTCCAGCCGGTGAGCCTCATCCATTTCGATGGCAGACTGCACAACTGGATCAAGGTCGCCGTCCAAAACCGCGTCTAAGTTATATGCTTTGTATCCGGTACGGTGGTCGGCAATACGGTTCTCGGGGAAGTTGTAGGTACGTATGCGTTCCGAACGGTCCATCGTACGCACCTGAGAGGCACGATGCGCGGCGTTCTCAGCGTCGATCTGCTCCTGCTGATGCGCCAGCAAACGGGCACGCAGCACGCGCATTGCAGCTTCGCGGTTCTGCAGCTGTGATTTCTCATTCTGCATAGCCACAACAATGCCCGTAGGAAGGTGAGTAATACGCACGGCAGAGTCGGTTGTATTCACAGACTGTCCGCCGGGACCGGAAGAACGGTAAACATCAATCTTCAGGTCGTTCTGACTGATCTCGATCTCTTCGGGTTCATCAACCTCAGGAAATACGAGCACGCCCGCAGCCGACGTGTGAATGCGCCCCTGCGATTCAGTCGCGGGAACACGCTGAACTCGGTGCACGCCGCCTTCATATTTCATGTGTGCCCATACGCCTTCGGCAGGTTCGTTGGAGGCTCCCTTGATTGCTATCTGGGCATCCTTGTACCCACCCACATCGGTACTGGTGGAGGAAATAACCTCAGTCTTCCAGCCCTTATGCTCGGCATAACGCAGATACATGCGCAAAAGATCACCTGCGAAAAGAGCCGCCTCATCGCCGCCCGCGCCCGCTTTGACCTCAAGAATAACGTTGCGACCATCATCAGGATCACGAGGGATCAAAAGACGGCGTAGCCTCTCTTGGGCTTCTTCAAGCTCGGCCTCAAGAGTAGGAATCTCAGCCGCAAAATCAGGGTCCTCTGAGGCCATTTCACGCGCCGCTTCTAAGTCATCCGCCAGGGACTTGTATTTGTTATATGCGGTCACGATACCGGTGAGTTCCGCATAACGCCGCCCCACGCGGCGAGCCTTCCCCTGATTTGCCTGAACGGCGGGGTCAGCCAGCTGCTCCTGAAGCTCAGTGTGCTCGTCAAGGAGCACCTGGATAGACTCAAACATTTTTGCTCTCTTACCTTTGTATACGCGCCGATTTTCGGGACTCGCGTATATCTTCACTCATTATTACAGGGTCTAGGCACCGCACACCCCGTACCGCACAATCTTTTGGGCGGTACGGGGCGAACAATGCTGTGCGATAACCGCTACGAGACGGTTACCTTGCTAATCCACAAGGCGCAGCCCATTCTTCTGAACGGTCAGCAAGAATTCAACGTTGCTCTCAGTCTTCCGAAGCTGGTTCGTAAGAATATTTAGAGCCTGCTCGGGTTCCATACCAGCCAGAGCACGGCGCAGACCCCACATAATCTTAACTTCGTCCGGAGAGAGCAGATTCTCTTCGCGGCGTGTGCCGGAGGCGTTAATATCCACCGCCGGGAAAATACGCTTATCCGCGAGCTGACGTGACAGACGCAGTTCCATATTACCGGTACCCTTGAACTCTTCGAAGATAACTTCATCCATCTTCGAGCCGGTCTCTACCAGAGCCGTCGCCAGAATAGTAAGCGAGCCACCTTCTTCGATGTTACGAGCGGCACCGAAGAATTTCTTCGGTGGGTACAGAGCGGCAGAATCAACACCGCCGGAGAGAATACGTCCGGAGGCGGGAGCCGCCAGGTTGTAGGCACGCCCCAAGCGAGTCATGGAATCCAGCAGCACAACCACATCGTAACCCAGCTCAACCATGCGCTTAGCGCGTTCGATAGCCAACTCAGCAACGGTGGTGTGATCCTCAGCAGGACGGTCGAAGGTTGAAGCTATAACCTCGCCGGAGACCGTGCGCTGCATGTCGGTTACTTCTTCAGGGCGTTCATCCACCAAAACCATCATGAGGTAAACCTCAGGGTTGTTGGCAGTAATAGCGTTCGCGATCGATTGCAGCATAAGGGTTTTACCGGCCTTTGGCGGCGAAACGATCAGACCGCGCTGACCTTTACCGATCGGAGATACCAGATCAACAACACGGGTACCCAGTTTCTTCGGGGTGGTCTCTAGGCGCAGACGTTCCTTGGGATACAGCGGGGTAAGTTTCGAGAACTCACGACGGCTGGAAGCTTCTTCCACAGGCTGCCCATTAATAGCCTCAACTTTCACAAGCGCGTTGAAACGCTGGCGCGAGTTTTGTTCTCCCTCGCGCGGCACGCGAATAGCGCCCAGAATATGGTCACCCTTACGCATGTGGTAACGCTTAACCTGAGCCAGGGATACATAGACATCGTTCGGACCAGGCAGATAGCCGGAGGTGCGCACAAAAGCATAATTATCGAGGATATCGAGGACACCGGAAATCGGTGCCAGTACGTCGTCCTCATTCACCTGAGGCTCATCGGAGTCCCCACGACGGTTACGACGATCGTTCTTTTCATAGCGGTCACGCTTATTGCGGCGGCTAGTGCGCTCCTCACGATTCTGATTCTGTTTTTCGAATCGTTGATCGTTTTTCTCGGAACGCTCATTCTTCTCAGAACGGTCACGCTTGTTACGGCGGCTAGTGCGCTCTTCGGCCTCTTCTTCGCCCTTACGACGGTTATTCCGCTCGCGTGTGCGTGTACGTTTAGTCGGCTTCTCAGGTTCAGAGCCGAAAGTCATATCCAGAGCCGCCGTAATGGAGTCCAGGGTAGTAGAGCCGTCCGAAGTTGTGGCTTTCAAATCGGCGGAATTCTCGGGAAGATCACGCTGTGCAGAACGCGAACCGATGCTTTCAGAAGCCAGTTCTGCTTTCACATCTAAGGGAGGCAAATCCGCATTCTTACCCTCTTGGGGACCGCGACCGTTCTTAGCTTCACGGTCTTTCCGAGATCGTGAATTTCGAGTGCGGCGAGTGGTACGTTCCTCGTGCTCGGGGGTCTCGGTACTCTCGCCAGATGCTGCTTCTTCGGAAGATTTCTTTGTTAAGGAAGCCTCATCAGGTTTAGCGGCTTCTTCAGAAGCTGCCTTAGCGGCCTTGCGACTACGCGCGCGCTTCTGTGCCGGAGTCTCATCCTGCGCTTGAGAATCTTGCGACTTTGAGCGAGTGTTTTTAGAAGTTTTCGTGCTTTCTTGAGTCGAGGCAGCCTCGGCACCTTCGGTGGTGCCGCCGCGCTGATGCAGGGTTAACGCTTCCACAAGCTCAGCCTTCTTCATTTTCAGGTATCCACGAATACCGAGCTGCTGAGCGAGAGTACGAAGCTGTGCGACCTTCAAGCCGCTGAATTCGGAGAAAGCGTCACCGGAACCGGTGCCATTATCCTCGATCACGACAATGTTCTTTGCCAAACGATTTATCCTTTTAGTCAGGGACACCCAGAAAATCCTCTCAGAATTGAGGATCGGGTTTTTCTCATCATGCGTACAGTGTAGAAACTACATACCACATACTGCGCGGTATCGCGCTACGCTATACTGCCTCATATATATCCGAGGCACTCACTTTTGAACCGTCGTTACGTGAGGTCAAGAAACGGCAAAGTCCTTGCGAAGTGAGGCAAAAAATACATAACCACAGAAAAATATTTCCTCGCGAGCTCCCCACGGAAGAAGAAGCATACGCGAACACACAAAAAGACGTGGTTCAAAGAAAATACTTTCCATTCCCGGATGTGGCGGTTCTTCGTGCGACCGGGAGATAAAATAAACACGACAAACCATGTCAGGTGAAAAACACCTTACTGTGTAACTATAACACCTTCTGCATCGATTTCAAGGGGCATGACGCGCCATGACAGGCGACGCCCCTCATATTCGCTTCCCTCATGAGTAGCCTCAAACTCAGCGATCGCTCGCTGTGCTGCTGCGACTTCTTCACAGCTACGGGAGAAGGTTAATACGGTAGGCCCGGCCCCCGAAATTACGGCGGGAAGCTGCCGATCACGCAGATAGGCGACCAGCGCCGCACTCGGCTGCATCGCAGGAATACGGTAGCCCTGATGCAGATAGTCCACGGTTGCATCCATAAGATACTCCGGTGCCTGCGAAAGGGCTTGAATCAATAAAGCGGCACGACCTGAGTTTGCCGCAGCCTGCTCATGCGGAATCTCGGCAGGAATAAGCGAACGCGCAAGTTTTGTAGAAACTTCATAATCGGGCACCGCTACGATAGGTACAACGGCAGAATGAACCGGTACGACCAGCGAGCGCCAGTTCCCCAGTTCGCCCCAGGATATTGACAGCGAACCATACACCGAAGGCGCCACATTATCGGGGTGTCCTTCAAGGTCTGAAGCTACTTGAAGAATCTGGTCACGACTCAATTGAGCGTGCTCGGGAAGCAGCCCGGAGGCCGCCGCAACGCCCGCAACAATAGCGGAGGCAGATGAGCCCATGCCACGTGAATGCGGAATACGATTGTGTGCCGTCAGCCTGAGGGCTGGGAAATCATGAAGTCCGACCTTCTCAAAAGTGGAACGCATCGCCTGAATCACCAGATGGGTTTCATCGCGCGGTACGGCCTCGCTGCCCTCGCCTGAAAGCTCAAACTCTAAACCTTCAGAAATACGCTCAACCCTAAGTTCATCATAAAATCCTAAAGCCAAGCCTAAAGTATCGTAGCCGGGCCCGAGGTTAGCACTTGATGCCGGAACCTTGACGGTGACGGTTTTACCGACAGGAATATCTGCGCATGTGATAGGGGTATCGGAATTCGACATGGAAACCTCGGGTGCATGTGGATGTTAGGAGCGCATACTGTGCTGTTCAATCGGTGGAACAACACTAATGTCACTTACTTTACGAGAATTTATCCTAGCATTGAGCGGGTTACGGACAGAATAAGACGCCCTTGCCCAAGAAAATTTTCTCGGACAAGGGCGCATCGACCTATCGGTTAACAGGCTATCGGGTGGTTAGTTCAGGTCAAGAATATCTGCCACAGCCACAACATCGAAGGCTGCCTTAGTCGGTTCAACCTTCGCACCGTTGACCGGTTCCAACGCCCACTGCGAGTCCTTCAAACCGTGACCCGTAACCGTAATGACAATGGTCTTGCCCTCGGGAGCCTCACCCGCGCGATGTTTCTTGAGCAGACCCGCAACACCAGCAGCTGAAGCGGGCTCAACGAAAACGCCCTCGCGGGAAGAGAGCCAGCGGTGCGCCTCAAGAATCTCCTCATCGGTGACAGCTTCAATCACGCCGCCGGATTCATCACGTGCCGCCTCAGCTTTCTCCCACGAGGCAGGGTTGCCGATGCGAATTGCGGTCGCAATCGTTTCGGGAGTGTCAATCGGGTGCCCTGCAACAATCGGAGCCGCGCCAGCTGCTTGGAAACCCCACATGATAGGTCGCTTGGTGGTAACCGGCTCTAGAACCTTGCCGTCACGGTTCGTATAAGGCTCGGAATACTCCTTGTATCCCTTCCAATAAGCGGTAATATTGCCCGCGTTACCTACCGGGAGCAAGTGGTAATCGGGGGCGTCTCCCAGAGTGTCGACGACCTCAAAAGAACCGGTCTTCTGCCCCTCAATGCGGTAGGGGTTCACCGAGTTCACCAAGAATACTGGGTAATTCTCGCTGAGTTTACGGGCAATTTCGAGGCAGTTATCGAAGTTTCCGTCAATCTGAATAATATCGGCACCGTGGGCGATGGCCTGCGATAGTTTACCCATCGAAATCTTACCGTCCGGCACGAGTACCGCGCAACGCATCCCCGCTTGAAGCGCATATGCCGCTGCCGACGCTGAAGTATTACCGGTCGAAGCGCACACAACAGCCTTCGCACCTTCGCGTTTAGCGGCGGTAATAGCGCTCGTCATGCCACGGTCTTTGAAAGATCCGGTGGGGTTCATCCCCTCGAATTTGAGGTATACCGTATTGCCAGTCTGCGCTGACAGCGCCGGTGCGTGAATCAGCGGGGTTCCGCCTTCGCCTAGAGTTACCGGTTTTACCTCGTCCCCGAACGGAAGACGATCGCGGTATTCGTTAATGACGCCCTGCCACACATGTGCCATGGGATTCTCCTACTTTCTGCTGATGGTTTTACTCGCGCGGACTTGAGAATTTCCGCGCTGAAATTCTAGTCTTCCTGATCTATTTACCGGACTCGACGCGAATCACGGAAATAATCTCACGCACAGTATCTAAACCGTCGATCACCGCGATCGCGCGGCGCAAGTCAGAGTCTTTGGCAGAGTGCGTCACCAGGCGAATCTGTGCGGCGCCATCCCGCGGAGTAGATTGACGCAAAGAATCCACCGAAATACCGTGTTCGGCGAAAATACGAGCAATATTTGCGAGCACGCCCAATTTGTCATCAACCAGCATGCCTACCGAGTAGCGGGAGATAATGTCGCCCAATCCGGTAGCAGGCAGCTGCGCGTAAGAGGACTCGGGGACACCCGGACCACCCAATACCAGACGGCGCGCTAACGACACAAAATCACCCAGAACGGCGGAAGCAGTCGGTGCTCCGCCAGCACCAGGGCCATAGAACATCAGCTCGCCTGCGTTCTGTGCCTGTACAAACACGGCATTAAATGCGCCATGAACACCTGCCAGTGGATGCTGCCGCGGAATAAGCGTAGGAGCCACACGGATATTGACTCCGTCACCGTCGCGCTCACAAATGGCCAGGAGTTTAATCACGTAGCCGTCGGCATCTGCGGCGGCAACGTCATCGGCGCTTACGGCGGTAATACCCTCTATGTGAACGTCATCAATGGTGAAATCAGAGTGGAACGCTAATGAGGCTACAATAGCAGCCTTTGATGCGGCATCATGACCTTCAACGTCAGCGGTAGGGTCTGCTTCGGCATAGCCGAGTTCCTGGGCGTCTTTGAGTGCATCGGCAAAGGTTGCGCCGGTGGTATCCATCTGATCCAGAATGTAGTTGGTGGTGCCGTTCATAATGCCCAGCACACGTGTGACGGTATCGCCTGCCAAAGAATCACGCAGGGGACGCAAAATCGGAATTGCACCGGCGACCGCTGCCTCATAAGAAAGCTGTGCGCCAGACTTATCGGCAGCAGCCTGAAGCTCAACACCATGTTTTGCCAGAAGCGCTTTATTGCCCGAAACCACCGATTTACCAGATTCTAGAGCACGCAGAATGCGGGTTCGTGCAGGTTCAATACCGCCGGTCAGCTCGATCACCACGTCGGCAGCGTCAATCAAGGCGTCTGCGTCGGTGGCATACAGCCCTGGGTCGGCATCCCAGTGGCGTTTAGCCGCAGTATCACGCACGGCTATACCGATCAGCTCAACAGGTGCCCCTATACGTTCTTTGAGAACCGCGCTATCCTCACTAAAAATACGCGCTACCTGAGAACCAACGTTCCCAGCGCCGAGCAGAGCAACCTTAATGGTGTCAGTCACGTTATCTCCTACATTTTGACCGAGTGGTGAACGCGCCTGTACGAACGGGCGACGTCATCATCAACTGTATCAAGAGAGCGGCGCCTGGACGCGGTCAAGACGCCAACATTACCGCCATTTACGGGGGTGTCGTTATATTACGTGCAGCTTCTTCCCCAAACATGCGCCATGCGGTGTCATCATGCGGAAAAGATTCAGTGCCCGTACTAGAAACCCGTGTCTAGAGCAAGCATCTCATTTTCGCTTTGTCGACGAATAATAGGATACGCCGCCTCCCCCGCCGACGTAGCAATAACCGGCGGACGGCTCAGGTAGTTATAGTTCGACCCCAGCACATAACAGTACGCACCGGTAGCTGGCACCGCGAGAATATCCCCCGCACAAAGATCGGCGGGAAGATAGCAATACCGCACCACAATATCACCCGATTCGCAGTGTTTACCTACCACACGTGAAAGCACCTGCTCTCCCGCCGGGGCGCGGTTCGCCAGGGTAACCGTGTAGTCGGCGTCATAGAGCACCGGGCGCGCATTATCGCTCATACCGCCGTCCACCGAGACATACCGGCGCACTCGAATCTGACCATGCTCGTCCTCAATACTCACGTTTTTGATGGTGCCGACGGTGTAAAGCGTCACCCCTGAGGGGCCTGAAATCGAGCGGCCAGGTTCAAAAGACATATGCGGAATCGCCAGGCCAAGACGTACGCAGGTTGCCGCGACTGCATCCGCAATCGAGACAGTAATCTGCTCAATACTGCGCGGGGTATCGGCCTCGGTATAACCGATACCGTAGCCGCCGCCCAGGTCAAGCTCCGGCAGGCTAAGACCGTATTTCTGGTTCACAGCATGCATAAAAGTGAGGGCAGTATCTGCCGCCTGCTCAAAACCCTGCGCCTCAAAAATCTGCGACCCTATATGGCAGTGAATACCCCGAAATTCCAGGGAATCCGTGGCGGCAAGAATACCGGCGGCGAGCATCGCGTAGGATTCATCCTCGGTGGTTGACCAATACTCAAGTTCGTCGGCCTCCAGCCCGGCAAGACGTGCAGTTCCCGGCTGAAGCGACATCCCAAACTTCTGATCCTCATGCGCCGTGGCAATAGATTCGTGGGTGGAGGCGTGCACACCGGGTGTAATCCGGATGAGCACGGGAACCGCCGGATACGGCTCCTGCCCCGTTGCGGCGCGTTCTGCGTTCAGTTCGGCGTGTACATCCGCGATGAGTTTAAGCTCGTCAACGGAATCTGCCGCAACACGCCCTACCCCGTGTTTAATAGCGCGCTTAATCTCGTCATACGACTTGTTATTACCGTGCAGCGCAATATTTTGCCCGGGAACCTGCGCCCGCAGGGCAATCGCCAGTTCCCCACCCGATGCCGTATCAAGACACAAACCTTCCTCATACGCCCACCGCGCCACGGACGTGCACAGGAATGATTTTCCCGCGTAGTAGACACTCACCTGCGCGCCATGCCGGGCGAAAGCATCCTCGAATGCCTGGCGGTACCCGCGTGCCCTAGCTCGGAATGTATCTTCCGAAAATACGTACTGCGGAGTATCAAACTTTTTGACAAGCTCACTCGCTGCAATGCCGTCAATAGTTAGCTCTCCCCCATGATTACGCTGAAATGAGTCCGTCCAGATGGTACGGTTCAGCTCAGCCGGATGTTCGGGGCAGGTAAGCCATTCGGGGGCGTACAGGGATTGTGCGTCGCTCATGCAGAAGTCCTCGGGTCTTGTGTCACGGTCACAGATTCGTGATCCCATCACCACTATATCGGAACGCCTCGCCGTCACGATGCTGCTCATAGGTGGTGTTCAGATAGCGGATAAACCAATAAATAAAAGCCGCGTACCCCGTCATCGTCTTGGCGGGTACGCGGCTTCCGGTCGGTTCGGCGTTACATACGCTCGGGGGCGGTGACCCCCAGCAGACCCAATCCGTTGGCGAGTACCTGACGTGTTGCATTGTTGAGAAGCAAACGGGTACGGTGCAGATCAGTCACTGGCTCATCGCCCTTCGGAGCCACGCGCGAGAGGCCGTACCAGCTGTGGTAGGCCGCCGCAAGATTTTCCAGATAACGGCTCACGCGGTGCGGTTCGTAGAATTCCGCTGCGGTACGCACGGTTGCCGGGTATTGCCCCAGCACTGCAAGAAGCTCAGTATCTGCGGGCGTATTCAGAAGCCCTGTGTCCACACCATCGGCAAGATGCACGCCAGCATCAATGGCATTACGTTCTACAGCCGCAGTGCGGGCATGCGCATACTGCACATAATAGACAGGGTTATCGCTGCTCTTCTGCACCAGCAGATCAAGATCGATATCAATTGTGCTGTCTACCGAGTAGCGGATCAGTTCGTAACGTGCCGCATCCACACCCACAGCCTCTACAAGGTCTTCAAGGGTGACGACATTACCGGCGCGCTTCGACATACGCACGTGTTTGCCGTCCTTGACAAGGTTCACCAGCTGCCCAATCATGACCTCAATCTGCTCGGTCCGGTACCCCAAGATTTGAGCGATAGCCTTGAGTCGTCCCACGTAGCCGCTATGGTCTGCACCAAGCATATAGATGGCTATGTCCGCAGGGTTCTCAGGACGAGTCATTTTATTGCGGAAATACGCAATATCTCCAGCAACATAGGCGTGATTACCATCCGATTTAATGACCACCCGGTCTTTATCATCGCCGTAATCGGTGGTGCGCATCCACCACGCGCCCTCGGATTCAAAAAGCTGACCATCCTGTTTCATCTGCTCAATGATGCGGTCGGCCTCGCCAGATTCAAATACCGAGTTTTCGTGGAAGAAGACATCAAAGTCGGTACCGAAACGGTGCAGAGACTCTTTAATCTGTGTGAACATAAGCTCGGTTCCGATTTCACGGAAAACTTCTGCGGGGTTTTCGGCGTCGAGCGCGTCTGGGCGTTGGGCGAGAATCTGATCTTTGATATCGGTAATATAGGCGCCCGCATAGCCGTCTTCAGGGGTAGGCTCTCCCTTGGCTGCAGCAAGAAGCGAGTTTACGAACCGATCAATTTGAGTGCCGTGATCGTTGAAGTAGTATTCGCGCACCACATTTGCGCCCTCGGCTTCGAGGATATTGGCGAGCGCATCACCTACGGCCGCCCAGCGGGTTCCACCCAAGTGGATGGGGCCGGTGGGGTTAGCCGAGACGAATTCAAGGTTAATGGTTTTTCCCGCGAATTTATCGCTGGTTCCGTATGTTTTTCCAGTTTCGACGATGGTGGCGGCGAGGGTGCCTGCCGCAGCCGCATCCAGGGTTATATTGAGGAAGCCTGGACCGGCAATATCTACCGTTGAAACTCCCGGAATTGAGGCAATTTTATCGGCAAGAACGGCTGCTACTTCGCGAGGATTCTTGCCAACTTTCTTGGCGAGCTGCAGCGCAATATTAGTCGCCCAGTCACCGTGTTCGCGAGATTTCGGGCGTTCCACGCGCGCGAGGGGAAGCTCTGCGTTATCTGCGAGGGTAAGCTGACCGGATGCGATAGTTTTATCGAGTTCTTGAGCAATTGCTGCTGATAATTCTTCGGGAGTCATAGCTACATATTCTAGCAACATCTGATAGGATATAGAGGTTCGCTTGTGCGCCGTATGCGGCTGAAACGCCTAGTTTTCGGTCGAGGCACCAAGGCGGTCACCAAAATTTCATATGTCAGCCCTTGTAGCTCAGTGGATAGAGCGCTTGCCTCCGGAGCAAGAAGTCGAAGGTTCGAATCCTTTCAAGGGCACTTTTTACGGGCCTATCTGCTTCAGCGGGTAGGCTTTATATACGCCCAAAAGTCGAAGGTAGCGTTGCGTGCTTTCGGTCGGCTCCTCTGTTCTCGCACGCTCGACCCCGCTTCCCCTCAGCCTTTAATGGCACTTTTTATTGGCTTATCCCTCGTTCTTGATGGGGCAGGCCATTTTTATTTAAACCACTGACAATTAGCCCGCTGAGCCGTACCATGAAATGACGTGGAGAAACGAAACTATGCAGGAACCTGGGAGGCTAGGATGTCTATAGGCACTTTTGCATTTATTACGATCGTTCTCTTCATGGTGCACGAATTTGAGGAGATCATCTTCGTGCGCCGCTATATCGAGAAGTACTCCAGCGATAACCGGTACCACGACGAAATGTTTATAGCGGGGCAAGACCATTACCCCTCAACCGCAGCTATTGCCGCCATGATCGGTGAGGAATTTATTGTTGCTTGTCTGATCCTTTTTAGCGGGGTCATATTTGATTCCATTGAGACCGTCACAGCTATCTTTATCGCTTATATCCTGCATCTTATCCTTCATATCCGCGAGGCGTTTATCTTTCCGGGATGGGCACCGGGCAGCAGGACCGCAGTATTTACGATGCCGCTTAACGCTATTACCTTATACGCTATCTTTGCTACCCAGCATATCGATTACCTCAAATTAGTTATTTTGACCGTGGTCTTGAGCGCTGTGGTTCTTATTAACCTCCAGATGCTTTACCGACTATCGGGAAAGATTGAAACGTTCATTCAGAAGATTGCGTAATACTAGGGACCCCGGATTTCTATAGTTAGACAATAAGCCCTCACGGCGCTGATAGCTCTCTGCTACAGGAACTTATAGGGCTTCAATTTAGCTAGGATATGCACACACTCGCCACAAAAACGGAATGTGTGAGAGTTGCCTTTTATGACATGCTATTTTGCCCCGTGACTTGCGCTTGAGAGAATGTTTCCAACCGTTATCGTCACGGCAGAAGGGGCTCATCATGACCATGCACCAGGTACAGCTCACCGTATGGGGTGAGCCCGAGAATCTGCATTTTACAGAGGCTCCTATGCCTTCACCCCTTCGCGGGCATGTTCTTCTCAAAGTTACCGCCGCTGGTGTTAACCCTATAGACCTTACAACGCGCAAGGGATTGGGTCCTGCGGCATCATTGATTAATCTTGACCAAGAACCCGCCGTTTTAGGATGGGATATTGCCGGTTTAGTTTGTGAAACGGCGGGCGATTACACTGGATTCCAGCCAGGCGAGAAGGTTTTCGGGCTGGTGCAGTTTCCGCATCCGGGTAAGGCATATGCCGAATACGTTTTGGCTCCTGCCCATCAGCTTGTGCACGCACCTGCAGGTATTCCCGATGAGCAGCTGGGTGCCGCTCCCCTGGCAGCCTTGACGGCATACCAGGCACTTTTTGAGGTTGCGAAACTTTCTGCCGGCGAGCGCGTGCTAATCCATGCGGGCGCCGGCGGTGTTGGTCATCTCGCGATTCAGCTTGCCCTCAACGCTGGCGCTACAGTTTACGCCACGGCTTCTGAGAAAAACCGTGAGTTTATACAGTCTTTGGGCGCAGAATTTATCGACTACACAACCCAAGATTTCCGGCAGGTTCTAGGTCCTACCCTTGATGTGGTACTGAATTCTACGGGTGCACAAACCTTCGTAGATTCTTTGGATGTACTGGTTCCGGGCGGTCGAATCGTGACCCTCACAAGCCCCGATCCTTTAGAGACTGCACGCGAGCGCGGGTTTACGGCAGAGTGGCTGACGGTGCACCCCGACCGTTATCAGCTGGGTGAGATTGCCCGACTCATGTCGCTGGGGATTGTGAAAGTTCACGTGGATCAGACTTTCCCACTAGAGCAGGCAGCGAAGGCTCATGGGCTTGTAGGCTCCCGTCATGTGCGCGGGAAAGTGGTGCTTGTTCCTTAGGATTCTACGTGTTCTCTGGAAGAAGACGATCCTGAATCTTTATAGGGCTGCTGATGCTCCAGACGATGAGGTGCTGCCAGCATATGGTCCACGTCTCTGTGAAGACGCGCGGCTATGGCGGCATCATAGAGCACGCCGTTGTAGCAGAACTTTTCACGTTCTACGCCTTCAACCACGAACCCCGTATGGCGCGCCACTGCCGCTGATGCCGGGTTATTGGTACGGTACCCAAGCTCTAAACGGCGAACACGTGGGGACCTCGCGGATGTAAGAGCTGAGAAATCGTAGCTGATCTTGGCTTGTTCTGCGGGTTTTCCAGGTGATACAGCGCTATTATCCGACGCGTCTATATTCTGTGCCCAGTCGCCCGCCGCACTCACGCATCGACGTGTTATACCGAGCCCACGGGTTTCTGCCGACATCCAGTAATAAACCCAAGCTCTATCCCAGGTTCCAGAAGGCTGGCGCCCCATACATCTGAAACCTACGCACCCGGCAGCTTGGTTATCAGCTTCCAGACACCATGCTATGTGTTCAGAAGACGGAAGAAGCTCTTCGCAGATGAGAGTTCGTGCATCTTCTACACTACCGAGAGCTGGCATCTGATGTACAAGGTCGGGCGTTGCACGGTATATGTCATAGAGTCTTGAGGCGTCATCTTCCCGCCAAGCCCGCAGTTTTATTTTCATGATCCGCCTCCGCGTTTGAGGTTATTAGTATCTGCTCCAAGATTACACAAGACTTCGCCGAAAATACGGCTTTCTTGGGCACCAAATACAGAAGAGTAAACTAGTAACGATATGTCTGAGCAGAAACCCACCGAACACACAGATACTCCTAAGACCACTCGAACCGCGCCCAGTATGGCGAGTATGGCGGCTGCCATTCATGCGGCGCCGGTGCGCGCACCTCAAAAGCCCGCGCGCACATCCCAAACATCCGATGAGAAACCCGGCGATGCTTCCGCAGCAGAGCCAGGTGCAAAGCGGGATACTTCCCACAAGAATTCCTCGCGTAAAAATAACGCTTCACGCTCCAAAAACCCGCAAAAACGCGCGCATCACAAGAACCACCGGGACCGGCCCGAACAGCGTCCCTACAACCCGCTGATTCCCGCCGAGATTACCTATCCCGAAGAACTGCCCGTCAGCGAGCGCCGCGAAGACATTAAGACGGCTATTCGTGATCACCAGGTCATCATTGTCGCTGGCGAGACCGGCTCGGGTAAGACCACGCAGTTGCCCAAGATGTGCCTGGAACTCGGTCTTGCTGAAAAAGGCATGATTGGGCACACCCAGCCGCGCCGCCTTGCCGCACGTTCGGTGGCGGAGCGCATCGCCGAAGAACTGGGGCAGAAAATTGGTGAGACCGTGGGTTACCAGGTGCGTTTCACCTCTGAGGTGGGCGAGAACAGCGCTATCAAACTCATGACGGACGGTATTCTGCTCGCCGAAATTCAGCACGATAAGCTGCTGCGCAAGTATTCCACGCTCATTATTGACGAGGCACATGAGCGCAGCCTAAATATTGATTTTATTCTGGGGTATCTGAAGCGGATTCTGCCGAAGCGCCCCGATTTGAAGGTCATTATTACCTCCGCAACCATTGATCCTGAACGATTCGCGAGGCATTTCGCACCGAGTTTCGTGCCAGGTAAGGGTGCGGTAGACGATTCTCTCAGCGATGAGGAACGTGAGCTTGCCGAGCAGATTCTTCCCGATGACGCTCCCCCGATTATTGAAGTTTCGGGGCGCACCTACCCGGTGGAGATTCGCTACCGCCCGCTCGATGGGGACGACTACGCTGATGAAGATGAAGGCGACAAAGACCGTGACCCAACCGATGGAATCCTTGCCGCCGTTGAGGAGTTGTCGAAGGAAGCACCTGGCGATATCCTGATTTTCTTCTCGGGCGAGCGCGAAATTCGCGATGCTCACGATGCTTTAGAGTCTTTGGTTGCCAAGTCCCCACGTATGAACTATGAGGTTCTGCCGCTGTATGCGCGTCTGTCTCTCGCGGAGCAGCATCGTGTGTTTACGCCGGGGAGTCGGCCGCGCATCGTGCTGGCGACGAACGTTGCGGAAACTTCGCTGACAGTGCCGGGTATCAAGTATGTGATCGATACCGGTACCGCCCGCATTTCGCGGTATTCGGCGCGCACGAAGGTGCAGCGCCTGCCGATCGAACGGATTTCGCAGGCAAGCGCGAACCAGCGCTCGGGGCGGTGCGGCCGTGTGAGCGATGGTATTGCGATTCGGCTGTATTCTGAGGAGGATTTCGCGTCGCGCAGCGAGTTTACCGACCCGGAGATTCTGCGCACGAACCTGGCGGCCGTTATTTTGCAGATGATTGCGATCGGCGTGGTGCGTGAGCCCGGCGATATTGCGCGTTTCCCGTTTGTGCAGCCGCCCGCATCACGCGCGATTAATGACGGCGTGAATCTGCTGCGTGAGCTTGGGGCGCTTTCTGAAAAACCGGCGCGCACGGATAAAAGGGGGAAGCATCATCGTACTACCTCGACGCTGACCGCTACGGGGCGTGCAATGAGTGCGTTCCCGGTCGATCCGCGCTTGGCACGCATGATTATTGAGGGTTCGCGCCGTGACTGTGCTAAAGAGATGATGGTTCTTGCCGCTGCTTTGACGATTCAGGATCCGCGCGAACGCCCGGCTGAGGTGCGTGGCACTGCCGATGAGATGCACGCCCGTTTCACGGACGATAAATCTGATTTTTCGTCGTTCCTGCTGCTGTGGCAGTACATTAATGAGCGCCAGGCTGAGCTTTCCTCTTCGCAGCTGCGAAAAATGTGCCACCGCGAGTTTATTAACTTTTTGCGTATTCGTGAGTGGCAGGATCTTTTCGCCCAGCTGCGTGAGATGGGGCGCACCGCGAATATCCGCGTGTCGAACGGGCGCGATATTAACGCTTCGGGGCGTGAGGTTGAGATTCATAAGAGCCTGCTTTCGGGTCTGCTCTCGCATGTGGGCGCTAAAGAGGAGCGTGAGAAAACCTACGGCAAAGCCCCGCGTGGTCCGCGCGAATATCTAGGGGCACGCGGCACAAAATTCGCTATCTTCCCAGGTTCCGGGCTTTTCAAACAGAACCCCGATTGGGTGCTTTCTGCCGAGCTTGTGGAGACTTCCCGGCTGTGGGCACGCACAAACGCCGCGATTGAGCCGCAGTGGGTTGAAGAAGTGGGCGGGCACCTGCTGAAAAAGCAGTATTCCGAGCCGCATTGGTCGGCAAGCCGAGGTGCCGCCGTGGCGTATACGAAGGGCACACTGTACGGACTGACGATTTATGCTGACCGTCCAGTGCAGTATTCCCGGGTAGATGCCGCCGCTGCACGTGAGATTTTTATTCGTTCCGCCCTGGTGGAGGGCGATTGGCGCACCCAGCACAAGTTCTACAAGCGCAACCTGCGTGCCCTGGCTGAGGTTGAGGAGCTTGAGGCCCGCCTGCGCCGCCGCGATCTGCGAGTGGATGACGCCGTGCTTTTCGATTTCTATAATGCGCGCATCCCCGAGCATGTGACGGACGTTCGGTCCTTCGATAAATGGTGGAAGCACGCGCGTTTAGAGAACGATAACCTACTCGATTTCAACCCGGAAAACCTTATTAATGAGGATGCCGCCGATTATGACGATTCGCAATTCCCGCGCCAGTGGGTGCAGCGTACCGACGGCGGCGAACTCACTCTGGATCTGCGGTACGAATACGCCCCGGGTGCAGGGTTGGGGGGTGCCCGCACGGATGCGGCAAAACGCGACGGCGTGGCGGTTCAGGTACCGATTCTGTTCTTGAACCAGCTGACCCCCGAGCCGTTCCGCTGGCAGATTCCGGGAATGCGCCATGAACTTTTAACGGCACTCATTAAATCGCTGCCGAAGGCGATTCGCCGTAATTTTGTGCCCGCCCCGGATGTTGCACGCATGGCGCTGGAGTCTTTAGAGGCGGACTACTCCCCCGCGACTGACGAGCTTTTGCCTTCGTTCGCGCTGGTGCTGCGCCGTCTGCGCGGCGTGGTGGTTGAGCCGGATGCCTTCGACTGGGACTCCGTGCCGGATCATCTGAAGTTCACGTTCCAGGTGCGCGATGCCCGCAATAAGATTCTGGGCGAAAGCAAAGATATCCGTGAACTGCAGCAAAAACTCCATGCGCAGATCCGCTCCGCCCTGGCAGATTCGCTGGGCGCTTCTGAAGATACGGTGGCGAAGATGGCGGCGCTCGCAGGTGGGAACTCCGCGCAGGGTACCTCATCGCGAACCGGTTCGGCGCAGCAGGGTGCGAAGAAAAACAGCACAGGATCGGGCGCAAAACCTGGGAAAGCCGCCGCTCAGGGCGCAGGCTCTCAAGATTCTATCCGTGAGACCACGGGTCTGACCGATTTTCCTGGCGAGGAGATTCCACGCAAGGTGCAGCGCATTATTGCGACCCAGGCGGTCAGCGGATACCCGGCACTGGTGGACGAAAAAACAAGCGTGGGCATCCGCATTTTCCCCACCGAGGTCGAGCAGGTGCATTCGCAGCGGCGCGGTATTATTCGTCTTCTGCAGCTGCAGGTGCCCTCGCCTGAGCGGTACGTGAGCGATCACCTGTCAAATAAAGAGAAGATTGTGTTCACACAGAACCCGCACGGCTCGATTGATGAACTGATTCGGGACTGCACGGTTGCCGCACTCGACAAGCTGGTGCCGCATACGCCCGTGTTCACGCGCGCCGAATACCGCGAGCTGTTCGAGCATGTGCGCGCCGAGCTGATCGATACCGTCTTTGAGGTCACCAAGCTGGTTGCCGAAATCCTCTCAGAGGCGGCGGCGCTGCGCAAAGCCATTAAGAAAGCAACCTCATTGAGCACCATGCACGCCGTCTCAGACGTGAAGGGGCAGCTCGATAATCTGGTGTACCCCGGATTCGTGGCGAATACCGGGTACGATCAGCTGGTTCACCTGCCGCGCTATCTGAAGGCCGCGCAGATACGCTTGACGAAGCTGGGACCGAATCTAAACCGAGATAATCAGCTCATGCTCACGGTGCAGGATTTGGAGGACTCCTACGATTCCGCCGTCAAGTCTCTGCCCGAGGGGACTCTTATTCCCGATGCGCTCGCCCGCGTGAACTGGATGCTTGAGGAGCTGCGCGTGAGCTTCTTCGCCCAGGAACTCGGCACGGCGTACACGGTCTCTGAGAAGCGCATCGCCAAGGCTCAGCGTGAGGCGCTGGAACAGGTGAAAAGGTAGGTTTTCGGCAGGCTCTGTCTAGGTTTTCGTTCCTCGAAGGGTTGGTGTTGCCGCAAGATTCTGAATCTTGCGGCAACACCAACCCTTCTACGCGCCATAGTGATATCGGCATGAAGCTATGGCAATAGAGTCATCAGTAAGCTTGTATACGAGACGATGTTCATCAGTAATTCTGCGTGACCACCAGCCTGAAAATTGATGTCTGAGAGCTTCAGGCTTCCCTATACCTTCATTACCATTTCGCTCAACATCTTTGATCAGTGGATTAATGCGCTTGAGAACCTTCCGATCTTGCATCTGCCACCAGAGATAATCGTTCCAAGCGGAATCGTCAAAAATAATTCTCACAACTATTCCTCAACCAGCTGATGCTCAGACCCAAGACCAGCTTCAAGACGGGAGATGGATTCCATAAGACGACGTGCATTAGCCGGGGAACGCATGAGGTAGGCAGTCTCTTGAAGGGATTCGTACTCAGACAATGAGAGAATGACTGCCGGTTCATGCCCGGCACGTGTAATAATAACCTCTTCACGGTGATCTTCAACGTGGTCAAGTACTTCAGCATATCGAGCCCGCGACTCGGTGTAAGACATGGTTTTCATAAACACCTTCCCTCCCTGTACGGTATAATGTACAGAAAGCTTGATAGGAAAGCAATAAAGCTCAGGTATCCATGCACTTGGGTCGGTTTCTCCAGTTATTTCTGCACCAATCCGCAGGTTTTGAACACGTATGATGATGATATGAGTTTTATCGCTACGTTGGTTCTTCTGATAGGTATTAGTGCGGGAAGCAGCTATTTTTACAGACAACATGCCGCGCGGATAAAACCTCAGCCTGATGGAACCGTTCGAGCGAAGCTGCCCGGCTGGTACATCGCGTTTGGTTATTTTCTCATTGCAGCAGGAGTCTTCTTAGCCTTTGCTTCACTTATTTTAAGTTCAGGCAGCAATCCTATGCCCCTAAACATGGCGATTGGCTTTCCTGCTATGACCTTCGGTCTTGGTATCGTGACGATTCTTATGGGTCAGCGCCAATACATTGAAACCGGCGTGGACTATATCGAACGCCGCGCTTGGTACGGCAAAGTTACCCGAATTCCCTTCCATGAGATTGACTCGTACTCGTATAGTCCAGCGGGCCTTGGCGGTTGGCTGGTTCTTAAGACGGCGGATAGACGTAGGATAGCGTTTAACTCTCGTTTTCTACGGGGTGAACGGGTGATTGCTGCGTTGGCGTTTCGCCAGATTAATGGTCGCTGGCCCTCCCCGTATAACCAGGAGGAACAACGAGTCTTAGGAGAGGAATCATCCCTGAGAGCCGCTCAGCAGTACCTTGCGAAGACTCCGAGAGCTCGGGGTTTGCGGAGGTGACGGATACGGTGCCTACAACGTCAAGAGACTCGGAGGTGGGCAAGAAAACCTTGCTCTAAGGTCGGTCCCGCAAGTATCTGGTCTCCTCTTCCTCAGTTTTTGAACACGTATTATGGATATATGACTTTTATTATTACTGCGATTCTTCTGGTGTGTATCGGTGCGGTTAGCGGCTACTTCTATAGAAAACATGCCGCACAGGTAAAACCTCAACCCGATGGAACGATCAGGGCAAAGCTGCCCGGCTGGTACAGATTTTGTGGTTACTTCCTTATTGCTGTGGGAGTGCTCTTTGCCCTTATCACCCCAGCCTTGATCTCGGGCAGTAATCCTATGCCTCCGTATATGGCGTTTGGGATTATTGGAATCTGCTTAGTGTTTGGCACCTGGGCAATTCTCATGGGTCAACGTCAGTATGTTGAAACCGGCGTAGATTATATTGAGCAGTGCACATGGTACGGCAAAGTTACCCGTATCCCCTTTCACGAGATTGATTCGTATGCGTATAGCTCGGGGCATCCTGGTGGATGGCTAGTTCTCAAGACAGCAGATAAGCGCGAGATCGCATTTACGTCCCGGTATCTGCGAGGCGAACGGGTTATGTGTGCACTGGTATTTCGTCAGATTAATGGTCGCTGGCCTTCCCCAACGAGCCCCGAGGATCAGCAGGTTTTGATGCAAGAAGCCTCATTGGCAGCCGCTCCGCAATATCTTACGGAAAACCCCACCGGTCAGAATCTAAGCGGTCAACAGGTATAACGTTCAGCAGGGACATATACATAGAGTCGTCGCCCATTTCGGGAGCGGTTTCTTTATCCAAGAGCGGTTCAAATACCCTCAGATAAAGAAACCGCTCTTGTTTTGTGAATATGCTGCTGCCGGGCTATAGAATCTATGAGGCGACGAGCATTCGTCGGAGAGCTCATGAGATACATAGTTTCTCGAAGTGATTCGTATTCAGAAAGAGGTAAAACCACAATGGATTCATGTCCAGCACGGGTAATCGTAGCTTCCTCACGATGCACTTCGCCGTAGTCGAGAATTTCGGTCAATTGCTCGGCAGATCCGTTATAGAAAAAGTTTTTCATCGCACAATCCTTGAACATTTAGAACAGAAATATATATTTAAACAAGATAGATAAAAACCTTCTAATGTCTATATAAAACACGAAAAACACAATAGTACTGCAAATAGATATTATCAGATCCACAAAAATTAATTTGTGGATCTGATAATAATATTTATATATAAATTATTTCAATTTCGCTCACTCAGGACATTTTCCCCCAAGCTTTACTTCGTATCCTTCATTAAAATATAGATATTCTCGCCGAATATTAGTCCACCTCTTAGTTTCATCATTATACTCTCCTGCAAATACTTGCACACCTTTAGTATCATAGGATACAGGAAATACAGATTTCGCAAAAAATTCAGATTTTCCGTTAATAACCCTATCACCGTATACACACGCCACGTAGCCCTCATTATTGCCGCTATTAATGACTGACAATATATTTTCTGGCTGCCATAAAAGAACAATTATCATGACACCCACAAGGAATCTGGTAATCCAAGAGCGGCGGTCCCTTTCTTCCCTAATCCCAAACATCCTTAAGAGCCACATAAGGCTTGGTAGCACAATAATAAAATAAAATACCGAAATACATACCATCACTGAATAATATATAAAATAATCGAATGCTATACGCGGATTGGTCAAATACCCACCCGATAGAAAAGTGAGTATAAAAACAGTAAAAAGAGAACCTATTATACATATAGCAAAAACAGTGAATACCCAGAGAATTCTCTTTCGTACAGGTTGCCCATGCCATTTTTTCTCGAGTAGCCACGTAGAAGCATGTGCTGGTATAAAGAATAAGGCAGTGAAAGATAATATGACTACCGCTAAGGTTACAACAATCTTAATAATACCCGTTGAAAATATATAAGCTTGAACATACTCTATCGAAGCCCCAATATCCCCGGAGAAAACAGAAGAGTACCCACCAATCAAAAGCGCAATCGTCAGAGTAAAAGATCCCCCTGATATTAACAACCACCATTGTTTTATAAAGTCAAAAAAATTACCAACGGGACTTTTATGTTCTTTAGACTTATTTATGGTGGCTGAAAATAGTTTTGATTCGTTTCTTAGAAACCGACTTTGCCTCCATAACGAGGACATCATAACATCCTTTCTGTGGTTATATACCACTTTCTAACTATATTATACATTAACCACATGTTGAGATATTAATCAACTAACATTGTGAATACATTCTATAAATATTTATCCCTCAAAGAAAAGCCTTTCATAAACTTTCCTAGCATTTCGGGTAACTCGTAAATAATCTTCTTCTAACTGGCGGGCGCTGCCTGGGGTGTAGCCGCTCCAGCGGGCAACCGCCTCCAAAGCATCGCGCAGAGTCGGCAGCAGATCGGACTGGCGCACACCACGCAGCACATTACCGCCGCGAATCTTGGTCGCCAGCAACCACGCATCCCGCAGAACCTCAGCATCTTCGGCAGCCACCAGGTTAGCTTCCACGGCGGCGTCCAATGCTTCCAGAGTCGAGGTCGTGCGAAGCCCCTCAACCTTATGGGCGTGCTGCAGCTGAATCAGCTGAACCAGCCACTCCACATCCGAGAGCCCGCCGCGCCCCAGCTTCAACTGCCGGGTACGGTCCGCACCGTGCGGCATCCGCTCATGCTCCACGCGCGCCTTCATGCGCCGCACCTGCTGCGCCTGTTCTACCGTGAACTCACGCGGGTACCGGTACGGGTCAATCAGCTCGACAAACGCGCTCCCCAAGTCCTCAGAACCAGCGATCGGGCGCGCCCGCAAGAGCGCCTGAAACTCCCAGGTCTCAGCCCAGCGCTCATAGTAGGCGCGGTACGAATCCAGCGAGCGCACCAGCGCCCCCTGCTTACCTTCCGGGCGCAAATCCGCGTCCACCTCAAGCGGGCGTTCGGCACGGATTGCCGGGCGTACCGGCTGTTTAATCAGCTGCATTAGCCGGTTCACAATGCGGTTCGCCTGCGTCTGAGCTTCACCCTCGTCAGCCCCCTCCACAGGCCGGTGCACAAACATCACGTCCGCATCCGAACCGAAGCCGTTCTCTGCACCGCCTAGGCGGCCCATCGCAATTACCGTGATCTCGGTTATTAGCGGATTCCGCTGTTCGTCTTTGGGGTTCTCCCCCGCCGCATCTTGAGAATCGTGCTGCGGTGCGTCGCTCTTCTGGGGCGTGGTTTTCTCGTCACGCTCCCCTGCGTTGACCTCTTCACGTTCCGCCAGGGCTAGCGCCGCGCCGATGGTGCACTCGTCCACGGTCGCCAGCCCGGTGCACACCTGCTGCACGCTCAGCAGGTTCAGGGCGTCCCCCATCGCAATACGAAGAATCTCGCGGCGGCGCAGGTACCGTACTGCGCGCATAGCGTCCGCAGAATCTTCATGTCGTGATAGGAGCGAGGTAATTTCGGCCTTGAGCGCGCCCGCACTCAGCGGCTGCAGGTCGGCAACCTTATCAAGCCAGGTGATAGAGGTGGGCGCGTCTTCCAGCAGGTCGGTAATATACCGTGAGCTTGAGAGTATGTGGCATAGCCGCTCCGCTGCAGCGGGTGAATCGCGAAGCATACGCAGGTACCAGCTCGTGGTGCCCAAAGACTCTGAGACCAGGCGAAACCCCAGCAGCCCGGCGTCTGCATCCACGCCCTCAGCAAACCAGCCCAAGAGCACAGGCATCAGATGCCGTTGAATCTCGGCGCGGCGGCTGACCCCGTTGGTGAGCGCTTCGATATGCCGCATGGCTCCGCGCGGGTCGCGGTAGCCGAGAGCAGCCAGACGGTCCTGCGCCGCCTGGTCAGAAAGCGCCACTTCATCGCGGCTCAGGGTTGAAACCGCGGCCAGCAGCGGGCGGAAGAAAATACGTTCGTGCAGGGAACGCACATTGCGTTTGAGTTTCCGCCATGCTTTGAGCATCTGCTCAGCCGAGAGCGTTCCCATACGCTCAGCGGGCACTAAGGAGCGGGCAAGAGCGCGCTGTTCTCCGGCGCGGTCGGGCATCAGGTGGGTGCGGCGCAAGTGCATAAGCTGAATGCGGTGCTCCAGCAGACGCAATTTCTTGTAGTCGCGTGAGAACGCTTCGGTATCGGCGCGACTAATGTAACTGGCACGGGTAAGTGCGGCAAGCGAATCCAGGGTAGATTTGGTACGCACCGCAGGGTCGGTTCGCCCGTGCACCAGCTGCAAAAGCTGAACTGTGAACTCAACATCGCGCAGACCACCGGGACCGAGTTTTATTTGACGTTCCAGCTGAGCGGCAGGAATATTATCGGTCACGCGAGCGCGCATAGCCTGCACAGATTCCACGAAGGAATCCCGAGCGGCTGATTCCCACACGAACGGCTCGATTGCGCGCGCGTATTTTTCACCTAAATGCGCAGACCCAGCGATCGGTCGGGCTTTCAAAAGCGCCTGAAACTCCCAGTTCTCAGCCCAACGCTTGTAGTACCGCACATAGGATTCGACGGTGCGCACCAGCGGCCCGTCCTTGCCTTCTGGGCGCAGATTCGCGTCCACCTCCCACAGTGGAGGCTCAGCGGCAGGCGCCATGATCGCCTTCGTTAGCGCATGCACCAGCTCAGTACCGATCTGGGCGCAGTCCTGCTCGGTGAGGGGTTCTACTCCCTCAGGCAGTTCGCTGGCGGGAACGGGTGCTATCACATACACCACATCTACATCAGAAATATAGTTCAGCTCGCGCGCCCCGCATTTGCCCATACCGATAATTGCCAAGTCCAGGGCCTCTACGGATGCGCCCCGAGCAGGTGCCGCGCACAGTCCACCGCCCAGACCCTCAGCAACTTCGGTGCGGGCTATCGCGAGCGCCCCCTCCAGAGCGGCGGAGGCAAGATCAGCAAGATGCCGTCCAACCGTGGGCATAAGTTCCACAGGATCGGGCGAACACACATCAACAAGCGCAATTTTCGTGAGTGCGGCACGGTACGCCACGCGCAGCGCCGTATACCCGTCTTTACCCGTCATCTCACGTGATGCGCGCGGCCGCTCATCGTCGGGATTTGCACCCACAGCTTCCAACAGATCCGTACGGTATGCGGTTGCCAGCGGGGCCGTAGGCTCATCAATATCGTCGAGCTTTTTACCCCCGGCAGTACCGCTGTACCCGCGAATATGCGGGGTTTCTTCAACATCGTGCGGGTCTATCTGCGGCTCAATATCCTCCGCCTGAACGGTGCTGGGCTCTTGAGTGGCGATAAGCTCGGGTTCAGAGTCTAGCCCGTGGCTGTCGAGAACATGGTCGATTAAATGCGGGTTGCGGTACAGAAAATCGCCCAATGCCTGCGAAGAGCCCAAAAGCCGGAACATGCTAAATTCGGCATCCCCGCGGTTCGCGCGCTCCGCCGTTGCGGGGTGCTTTTCGATAAGCCTCACCAACGAAGGTAACGCGATATCCGGCGAGGGTGCCCAGCGCAGCCCGGCAAAGAGGGCATCCGTATTAACTTGGGCGAGTTCGGGGGAATCAAGCCAGCGCTCGCTCTTTGCGGCATCGTAGAACCCAGCGGCGACCATGCGCGTGCGCCTGCGTGCGTGTTCTTGACGTTCCGCATCCGCCGGTGCCGCCGTTGTGCCTTCAGTAGGTTGCTGCTCTGGCATGGTCCCCTCCCGAAACTCGCCTATCCGCTAGAGAATACCCAGATTATGCTTGAGCTCGTACGGGGTGACCTGCGCCTGGTATTGCTCCCAATCGGCACGCTTATTGCGTAAGAATTGTTCGAAAACCTGCTCCCCCAGAGCCTCTGCCATAAATTCGGAGTCCTCGGTACGGTTAATAGCCTCACGCAGAGAAGCAGGCAGCGGGTTGTACCCCATAGCGCGGCGTTCTGCAGTTGTCATAGCGGCAAGGTCTTCAGTCACGGCAGGCATAAGCTCATACTCGTGCTCAATACCTTTGAGCCCTGCGGCGAGAATTACCGCATATGCCAGGTAAGGGTTCGAGGCCGAATCAAGCCCGCGGTATTCGATGCGCGCCGCCTGCATCTTATTTGGCTTATAGAGCGGTACACGCACCAGCGCCGACCTGTTATTGTGTCCCCATGACACGTAGCTGGGTGCTTCCCCGCCGCCCCACAGCCGCTTGTATGAGTTGATGAACTGATTGGTGACCGAGGTAAACTCCGGGGCATGCTTGAGTACCCCGGCAATAAAGTGCCGTGCCGTCTTTGAGAGACGATACTCAGCCCCGGCCTCAAAGAAAGCGTTGGTATCGCCCTCGAAAAGCGAGAAATGGGTGTGCATACCGCTGCCGGCATATTTGGTGAAAGGCTTGGGCATGAACGTTGCGTAAAGATCCCGCGTGTACGCAACCTCTTTGATAACGGTACGGAACGTCATTACATTATCGGCGGTCTGCAAGGCATCAGCATGGCGCAGGTCGATCTCGTTCTGCCCGGGACCAGTTTCATGGTGGCTAAACTCCACCGAGATACCAACCTCTTCAAGCATGGTCACCGCTTTGCGACGGAAATCCTGTACAATCCCGCCGGGCGTGTGATCAAAATAGGATTCATAGTCTACCGGTACCGGAAAACCGTCATCACCCAGCTGGGCAGATTTGAGCAGATAAAACTCAATTTCGGGCGAGGTATAGCAAGTGAACCCCATTTCAGCAGCTTTGTTGAGGGTTCGCTTGAGTACGCCGCGAGTGTCGGATGCGCTCGCCTCACCATCGGGTGTAAGAATATCGCAGAACATGCGGGAGGTATGGTCTTCAATCCCGCGCCAAGGCAATATCTGGAATGTGGAGGGATCGGGTTGAAGCAACATATCGGATTCGTACACGCGTGAAAGACCCTCAATAGAGGAACCGTCAAAGCCGAGTCCTTCCTCGAAGGCGCTTTCAACCTCAGCTGGGGCTAATGCCACGGATTTGAGGGTTCCCACCACGTCGGTAAACCACAGCCGAATAAAGCGAATGTCGCGCTCTTCGATGGTGCGCAGTACAAATTCCTGTTGACGGTCCATAGATATCTCCCTGTATTCCGGGCGGTAGCTGACTCGGCGGTGAGTGATGCCGTGCTCACGCATATGTTGGTGCCGCAAGACGCGAGTGCGCTGGCACGGTTTATGTCTCTTTCTAGACTATCGGTTTCTTCCCGCAAACGCCTGATGTTCAGGTTTCGTTTATGTAAATTCTGTGGGTCAGGTAGGCGGGTTTAGCTCAGTTGTTGTATGTTCCGCGTTTTACCCAGCCTTAAATACTGAACCACAAGAGGCGGGCTTTTGGCTGAGAAAGTAGACCTCTCTCGTTCCCAACCAAAAAAGCCCGCTTCATATGCACACAGTAGTTTATTCCCCCAAAATTCACGTTCAATTCACGCTAACGGGCGCTGAGCTGTCCGGCAAGTCGCCTAATATAGAAGTTATTGGGTGACTTCCATCACTTCAAAGTTTTGCGGACATCCCAACCACGAAATCACTGAATACGTTCCAGAGGAAATACACATGAGCATTGCAGAAATATGCAGATTGATAGCTATAGCGTTCATGTACATCGTATGTTTTATCGTTTTAGGAATTCCCGTTCTCATTTTCGCTGGATTTATCGTATGCGCCCTTCTAGCTATACCCCTCACGCCAATCCTATGGGTCATAGACAAGTTCCGGAACCGAAATCCTACCCCGGTTCCAGAGACTCCCAAAAACCCGTTTAAACTCGACGAAATTACCTGGGCTCTATCGCCTCGCCAACTGCGCGACCGGCATGAACTGTATATACGATGGGCGCATCGTATTTACCTCAATATCGCTATCCGCCCCGATAACCTCAAAAAATCCGCGTTGGACGATGCCTACTCTGAAGCTGTCCGTGTTGACATTCTGCGAGCCTACACGGCCTTGAACAGATATGAATACGCGCTAGATGCTAAATCTCCTCAACCGCAGAAACTCCGTCAGGCGAGTACCGACGCTCTCGGATACTCTCGGGGTGTTATACGTCAGACAGGTTTGATACTTGGAGATTGGAAAGAACCGCGAAATATATCCGCAAAAATCTTTAAAGGGCAAGAAGCTAAGGTACAAGAACTTTGCGGCATCCGTGATGAAACCGAACAGCATCTTTCCACCGCACTATCGCAACATAAGAACAGTGTTTTTCCCCACCAGATTGCTTGTGCGGTACTTGCCGCCGCAACACAGGTTCTAGAGGCAGCGCAGCATAAACTCGCCGAACATCCGCATATTCGCGGGGATGCGGCACGAACTTACCTGCACCACGAAATTCAACGTGCAATATGCGGCGTTAGGACTATATTGACGGCGTTGCAAGAAGCCCTTGATGCATGCGAGGAGTACTGCCGTGCCGCCCCCGAAGCGCAGACTGCCGTTGAACTTCTTGAAGCGGCGCAGTACGGAGCCGAAGAACGCCGCAACCGTTTTTATCGGCAAATTGTTAGCCACCGTGCCGAACAGCTCGAAGAAATCCTAGCAACAACTGGCAAAGCACCCGCTGACCTGCCGCAGAATCATGAGATTCGAGACCGTATAACGAGCTTTTGCATAGATCTTCTTGCCGAGTTGAAGCCGGTACTTTCAGAGGAGTCTTATACACGCTGCGAGCGCCTTATTCAACGCCTATGCATAACGCAGATACGACGCGAATACGGTTACACAAAGCTCCTTCTTGCTGGGGAATACGCGCCGCTGAATACACATGAGCTCTGCACGGCTATGCTGAATCAGTATGCTTGCCAAATACTTCTAGAGAATAAAGATGATCTATCGGGCTCTTTAGAGTACCTGGTTAATCTGGTGAAACAATTACGGCATACGCGAGAGGAAATGCTGCAAACATACGACGGCTACTTCCCCGATATGACACCAGATTCCCCAAGCCAAAAACGGTTTGTGACGGCGCTAAGCTACGAGCTTCTTGTATCTGACACCGAAATGTATGCGACATATGACGAATGCCAGCGTATGCTCGAACGCGATAAGCGCAGCAGACTGCAGCCCGATTCAGAGGAATATCATTACTGGATGCTGCAAAATCCTAGTTGGTTTTATCATTCCCTGTATAAGGATGACTTTTTTGTACCCTGGCATAAGGTGTGGGAGGAGCCAGACTGCCCACGACCGGACTATCTGAAGGTCTGATACTCGGTTCATCACGTCGTATAAAGTGGCGAAGCTGCCCTTCGTAAAACCAGGAAGGAATAATTGTGGAGTATCTTATTTTCAGCGGCGCCTTCATGCTCGTTATGTTCAGTATCATCTGGCTTATTTCTTATATCTCTTCTTTCAAAGAACCCTGTCCTTTACCCAATGGAGTCTATGAGCCCGAGTTTATCGTGGCCGATCCGTATGCGCTCTCGGCAGTCGCACTCTCTCCCCAAGGGTTCGCCCCTGCCAACGCTCACCCCTCAATTTTCGAGCTATCGCAGGCGGAACTCATGCACAGATGCACCGCATGGTACCGCGAAGCTGTATACGCCGCCCAATATTTTCAGCTGCTACGAGAACGGGCGCAGATAGCCCAAGTTCGAGTCAGCAAAGCCGTCAGTCGTGACTATCTGGAAGATACCGATAGTTTCATCCGGAATATGCACGCTGCATATTATGCTTTCGCGACTACGGTGCACAGAGACGATCAAGCCCTCAAAACCGCTGTAGCGCAGTCTCTTAGCTGTTCCTTCGGAGTGCTCTTGAGCATTGCCTATTTGCCCGTTCCCGAAAGTTATCTCACCGATGAAAAACTCGCGCATATCGCCGACTGTGCTCGGGAGCACCAACAGGCTTTATCGCGCCAAATTCACGATCTTGAGACACGCTATCCAGCCATTACCTCATTCCCATTTGATGTACTACATAGGCACCTTCGCCTAGCCCAAACGCTGCACGAGAATACACACCATGAACGATATCTCCAAGGTGCCCAGACGATTTATCGACACCTCACTCTGCTCACGGATGCATTCGACTCCGCACAATCACAGCTGAGCCCAACGCTGAAAACCCTTGAGCGTCTGCTTCAGCAGATTGATATTGACCACGCATCAGAGCATTTTCAGACACTTACCGAATATCGTGCAAGGCTCACCGAGCTACAATCGGCGGTGCCATCACAAGACCCCATCACCGTACTAGTACAGGCAACACAGCTTACTCTCGATATTGTCAAAGCTTTCGGATACGCATTTTCCGCAGACACTAAAAACGATGCGCGCGCCCTCCTGAGCACCACTACCGAAACACTTATCTCGGCTAATCTAGCCCGCACCAACGTGTACACGCTCGGTCGCCTTCTGCCTATAAGCCCAGAGCTTCGCGCCGCCCTCTCTCAGGCACATGTTCAGGTACCCCAACTCTACGAGATGATGTCGCTTAGCCAGATGGTCCGCGAGTGCGAACACCTCATGAAATCCGCATCTGCGCTGCACCATCGCGCCCGCACTGAATATCACGAAAAATTCTCAGCCTTTACGCATGAAGAAATTCTCTCGACTGTAACGGAGGCTCTGACCCAGTCTTCAGCCGAACTGCAAGCCCAAGCACAACGCTGTCTTGAACAATTCCAATGTGATGCGCTCGCCGCTGAGAAACGAGGCTCCGGTACCGACCCTCTCGTGTACTGGCCCCCTGCTCTCACACAAGATACCATTTTCCTCTTCCACGCAGAACGTCACGGTTGGCGCTGGGGCTGGCGAAAGTCCCTTGTCAGAGGCGACTACTCTCCATTACGCGCCCTGTACTAAATCAGATGATGGGTGTTTTGGTATGCCATAGCATCAGGCGTTATCTATCAGCGAACCGCTCCCCAGCACTACCGGAGCAACCACGATAAAATAGACCCCATGAGCGAGAACGAAAACGCCCCTTACGCACCATCCGCGTCTGCCGCATCTGCACAGCACCCGCACAACGCGACGAGCGCCGCCCCCACAGGAACCGGGGATAAGCCTTTCAACCTTGAAGCGGTGAAGAAAGTGCGTACCCTCCACCTCGCGCAAGCCAAAGCTGCGGGCGAAAAGTTCTCAATGCTCACCTGCTATGACTTCTTAACAGCCCAGATTTTTGACCGCTCGGGAATCGATATGCTTCTTATCGGTGACTCCGCCGCTAATGTCGTCTACGGATATGAGTCCACTCTCACCGTTACTCTTGACGAGATGATTCCGCTCGTAGCCTCAGTAGCACGCGGCGCATCCCGCGCTATGGTGGTTGCTGATCTCCCCTTCGGCAGCTATGAGCAGTCTCCCGCACAAGCAGTCGCCTCGGCGGCGCGCCTCATGAAAGAAGGCGGGGCACACGCTATCAAAATCGAGGCCAACGCCGCTATGACCGAGTGGGTTCGTGCCATAGTTCGTGCAGGTATTCCGGTTGTCGCACACGTCGGTTTCACCCCGCAGTCGGAGCATGCTCTCGGGGGTTTCCGGGTGCAGGGCCGCGGCGAAAAAAGCGATGCCGTTGTTGCGGATGCACGCGCCCTCGCCGAAGCTGGCGCATTCTGTGTGCTTCTTGAAATGGTGACTACAGAGACCGCGCGCCGCGTTGATCAGGCGGTGGGCGCAGTTCCTACTATCGGTATTGGCGCAAGCAACGTCACTACCGGTCAGGTGCTTGTCTGGCAAGACGCTATGGGAATGCGCGAGGGCAAACTCCCTAAGTTCGTCAAACAATTCGCGCAGATCGGTTCGCTTCTTGAAGATGCGGCACGTGCCTACCGCGCCGAGGTGCGCTCGGGTGAGTTCCCCGCCCAAGAACACACTTTTGAGTAGGATCTCCTCAGAAAAACCGTCTTAGGGGGCAGCGGAAAATCTACAAAGCACAAGAGCCAGCCTCACACGCGGTGAGTCTGGCTCTTATAGATTTGCGCGGAAATCGGCTAGTCCTGGTTATCCCATTCTTCATTACGCTTCTGCGCTGTTTCCATGGCCTTTTCGGCCTCTTCGCGTGTCGCATAAGGACCCCACAGGTGGGTAATCTTACTCTGCTGCCCTTCTTCTACCTGCCCAGTAAAGGTGTTGTACCAGTACTGCACCGGGTGCGGGCCGGGGGTGATGTCTTCAGTAATGCTCATTATTCTCCTTCAGCATGCCCACGCTTGCGCTTTGGTGGCAGAAAACTATGCGGGTTTTCTATGCCCTTTACAGTAACGTATTTACACATCTTTTACATCCTCATGTACCGTTTCACTATTTTTCGTGGACTACTCTATAGCCGTTTTAGAGCTTGTGCGCGCATGATGAAAAATATTCTGCATATATGGAAAAAGGTTCGGGTTTTGTATGGGGTACCTAGCGATACACCTGTGTTCTGCCGGTAAGATAATTTTATGGCTACTTCTCATAATCTTCCCGCAGAACCGGGTGCCGCGCCCATAGGGTGCCTGACCCCCGGAGTTGTCACCCCCATGCGCACTGTACCGGCAGATATTGTTCGCCCCGAATACGTGGGGAAGAAAACCCCCAATGAGGGCAACGACTCAAATATGTACACCCCTGAAGAGGTTGAGAGAGTACGTGCAGCGGGTAAGGTTGCTGCAGGCGCTATTGTGGAAGCGGCAAAGATTGCCGTCCCGGGCACGACAACCGATCAGATCGATGTGCTGATCCACGAGTATATTTGCGATCACGGTGCCTACCCCTCCACCCTGGATTACCGCGGCTACCCGAAATCGGTATGCACATCACTGAATGAGGTTATTTGCCACGGCATTCCAGACTCCACGGTACTTGAGGACGGCGACATTCTGAACCTTGACGTCACCGCATACCTTGGTGGAATGCACGGCGACACCAATAAAACCTTGTTGGTGGGCAATGTCGATGAAGAATCCCGTCTGCTGGTCGAACGTACTGAAGAAGCCCTCAACCGTGCGATGAAGGCGGTTAAACCGGGCCGTCAGATCAACGTTATCGGTCGCGTGATTGAAAAATACGCGGCGCGTTTTGGATACGGTGTAGTGCGTGACTATACCGGGCACGGCGTGGGGCGCGAATTCCACTCGGGCCTTATTATCCCGCACTACGATGCGGCACCCGCCTATGATATGGAAATCAAAGAGGGCATGATCTTCACCATCGAACCCATGCTGACCCTCGGCACGATCGAATGGGATCTGTGGGATGACGATTGGACTGTGGTCACCCGCGATCGCAAACGCACCGCCCAATTTGAGCACACCATGGTTGTCACAGCAGACGGCGTGGATGTTCTCACCCTGCCTTAGTTTCCTCCCAATAACACAGACACGACGAAAGAGAGACCTATGAACGAGACTACTGCTGCAATTCCTCCGGTCGAAAACTCGGTAGAATACGTCGATGTTCCGGCGCCCACCCCCAAAGACCTGATGATCGGTATTGATATTGGCGGTACCGGTATGAAAGGCGGTATCGTCGATCTGCGAACCGGTAACCTGGTATCCGAGCGTTTTCGTATTCCCACCCCGCAGCCAGCAACCCCACAGGCTATCGCACAGGTGGCACGCCAGATTGTTGATGAGCTTCAATCACGTGAGATAGCGCCAGAGCCTTATTCTGCTATCGGCGTCGATTTCCCCGCCGTTGTGAAGAATGGTGTGGTTTTCTCAGCTGCAAATGTTGATCCCGCCTGGATTAACACTAACCTTGAGCAGCTCATCAGCGACGCTCTGGATTCAAGGACTGTTTACGGCATTAATGATGCTGATGCCGCAGGTCTTGCCGAAGCCACCTACGGGCAAGGACGAGACAAGACGGGGCTCATCGCCGTTATCACTTTAGGAACCGGTATTGGTTCCGCCCTGATTAACAACGGGGTTTTGGTGCCGAACACCGAACTCGGACACCTTGAAATTGACGGGTATGATGCGGAGTCCCGCGCATCCGCGCGAGCACGCGAAGTTCATGATCTTTCGTGGAAGAAGTACGCTAAAAAGCGTCTGCGCCGGTATTTCCAGCATGTTGAAGCGTTGTTCTCCCCTGACCTTTTCATTATTGGTGGAGGCATCTCAAAGAACCCCGAAAAATTTATGCCCTACTTCGAGGACGAGATTCGTACCCCTATGGTGATGGCGACTCTGCGCAATAATGCAGGCATCGTGGGCGCTGCGCTTTGGGCTGGCGGAATGCCTTCCGAACGTCAGCGGCGCGGCGAACTCTAAAGCCCGTAAAACTTCATAAAGCGCGAACAGAGAATATTTTGACGAAACAGGTAGCCCTGTTTCGTCAAAATATTCTCTGTTCGCGGGGTTAAACAACTGGTGCTTAGAGGAATGTACCTTGAAGCGGGTTGCTCTCGTTTGATTTCCCGGAGCGAGCCTTGGTAGTTTTGGCGGTATTTTTCTTCGCGAGCTTCGCGTCTTTATTTCGTTTGACTTGGGAAGTTTTATCCGAAGAGGCTACCGCATCCTCTGGAGGCTCGGCATCTCCCACGCGGTCCTCACGCAGAAGAGCGATCGCGGATTCAAAGTCTTCAAGGTTCTCGAACGCTTGGTAAACGCTAGCAAAGCGCAGATAGGCTACCGCATCCAGTTTGGAGAGCGGTTCAAGGATGGTAAGTCCCACTTCGTGCGCGTTAATTTCGGCGAGTCCGCGGGCCCGAATAAGTTCTTCGACTTCTTGAGCAAGTTTTGCCAAATCGTCTTCGCCCACCGGACGCCCCTGGCAGGCTTTACGCACACCGGCAGCAATCTTGGAACGGTCGAAGGGCTCAGTCACACCGGAGCGTTTGATGACGGAGATAGTGGTTGTTTCGACGGTTGTAAAACGCCGACTGCACGCGGTACATTGGCGGCGGCGGCGGATGGCCGCGCCGTCGTCGGTAGTTCGCGAATCCACTACGCGAGAGTCTGTGTGTTTGCAGTACGGGCAATACATGGTGTCTCCTCAGGTGGGCACTGTGCAGCACCCGCGTCGAGCATCATCATTCTTATTTTACAGATGCCGTCAAGAGAACCGTCAGAGGCATGTGTTCATCCAGCCACGCCCACGATGGTTTAACACCCAGCATTAGCCCGCTGTGTAGATCTCTGAAGAGCTGACCTAACGGTTCGGTAAGGATTATCCAGGGGAATTATCCCTCCTGAATAAGCCTTACCTATACCGCTAGATATTGAGGGCTTCTCCCCTACCTGCGAATGCAGCTGGGACCGAAAATCGTCTTAATCTCACCAAAGAGGCTGGGATTGGGATCAACTCGCACACTCGAATCCAGAAGGACCAGCTGCTCTTTATCACGAGTGCGCAGGAGCATCCGGACATCCACATTCCCGCGATGATCACGCAGAACGTCCTTCAGTTCCTTGAGACGGTCCTCCGTCACATGGTACTCGGGCACCGAAATCGTAATCGGGGCGCCGCGACCATCATCGCTCAGCTCAAGAATCTGCATTTCCTGAGCGCTCATATTCACGCTACCGTCATCACGCCGCTGAATACGGCCCTTAATAGAACAAATCAGGTCATCTGCCAGGGCGTTGCCCATCGTCTCATATGCACGGGAGAAGAACATGACGGTCAGGGTAGCACCCGATGAGTCCTCAAGCTCTACCGAGGCATACTGATTACCACTCGACTTGGCAATACGCCGCGAAACACTCGTGAGCATGCCCGCGATCGTTACCACTTCGCCGTCGCGAATATGCGAGTCCTCGTCGATAATATCGTGCACAGATGCGGTTGCCGCGTCCGAAAGCGCACGTTCCAGACCGCGCAGCGGATGATCGGAAACGTACAGGCCCAGCATTTCACGTTCGAAATTCAATTTCTCGCGGCGTTCCCAGTCGGGAATATCTGGAACTGTCACCGAAAGATCGTCACCGAGCGCATCATCCATGCCCAGGGAACCGAAGAGGTCAAACTGGCCTGCTGCTTCTTTGCGCTTTACGGAGACCGCCGCGTCCACTGCCGACTCGTGTACCAGCGAAAGCGAACGGCGAGTATGTTTCAGCTCGTCGAAAGCACCCGCCTTAATCAGCGATTCTATGGTGCGTTTATTACACACAACCAGCGGAACTTTCTTCAGGAAGTCGTTGAAAGACTCAAAGTGTCCCTTCTCTTCGCGGGCTGCAATCATGCCGTCGACCACGTTTGCGCCCACGTTACGAATAGCGCCCATGCCGAAACGGATATCCTTCCCCACAGGCGCAAAAGTCAGGGTGGATTCGTTCACATCCGGGGGCAGCACGGTAATACCCATGGCACGGCATTCGTTGAGGTATAGAGCCAGCTTATCCTTGTTATCGCCCACACTCGTTAGCAGAGCCGCCATATATTCCTGCGGATAATGCGCCTTCAAATAGGCGGTCCAGTACGATACCAAACCGTATGCCGCAGTATGGGCTTTGTTGAATGCGTAATCGGAAAACGGAAGCAGAATATCCCACAGGGCCTTAACTGCGCCCTCCGAGTACCCGTTAGAAATCATGCCATCGTGGAAAGCCTCATATTGTTTATCCAGCTCAGCTTTCTTCTTCTTACCCATCGCGCGACGCAGCAGATCCGCTTCACCCAGCGTATAATTTGCAACCTTCTGGGCGATCGCCATCACCTGCTCCTGATACACAATCAGGCCATAGGTAGTATCAAGAATCTCGGCAAGAGGCTCTTCAAGCTCGGGGTGAATCGGCTGAATCTCTTGCTTACCGTTCTTACGAAGGGCATAGTTCGTGTGTGAGTTCGCACCCATAGGTCCAGGACGGTACAGGGCAAGCACAGCGGAAATATGCTCGAACTCTTCAGGCTCCATGAGTTTGAGTAGGCTGCGCATCGGACCGCCATCAAGCTGGAATACGCCTAAGGTGTCACCACGCGCCAGTAGGCGGTAGGACTCTTTGTCATCAACCTCTAGGTTTTCGAGGTCTATCTCTATACCACGGTTCATCTTGACGTTATCGAGCGCATCAGAAATAATCGTCAAGTTGCGAAGACCCAAGAAGTCCATTTTGATAAGACCCAGACCTTCACAGGTGGGGTAATCAAACTGGGTAATAACCTGCCCATCAGCCTCGCGGCGCATCACAGGGATCACGTCAGTCAGGTTTTTGCTCGACATGATAACGCCCGCGGCGTGCACGCCCCACTGACGTTTCAGACCTTCCAGACCTTTTGCGGTCTCGAAGACTTCGCCGTAAATCTTATCGACCGGATCCTCGATAAGTGCACGCAGATCGCCCGCTTCGGAGTAGCGCTTATCTTCGGGGTTATACACATTGGCAAGTGCAATGTTCTTACCCATAACGTCCGGCGGCATCGCCTTCGTGAGGCGCTCACCTACCGAGTAGGGCTGATCCATCACGCGAGAAGCATCTTTGAGCGCCTGCTTCGCTTTAATGGTTCCGAAGGTGACGATCTGTGCGACTTTGTCTTCGCCATATTTCTCGGTCACATAGTCGATCACTTCGGCACGGCGGCGATCGTCAAAGTCCACGTCGAAGTCGGGCATCGACACGCGGTCGGGATTGAGGAAGCGCTCAAAAATCAGGTCGTGATTGAGCGGGTTCAGATCGGTAATACGCATGGCGTAGGCGACCATCGAGCCTGCGCCGGAGCCACGCCCTGGGCCCACACGGATACCATTGTTCTTCGCCCAGTTGATAAAGTCCGCCACCACAAGGAAGTATCCGGGGAACCCCATGGAGGTAATAACGCCTACCTCATATTCCGCTTGTTCACGTACCTTATCGGGCACGCCATTGGGGAATCGGTAGTGCAGTCCTCGTTCAACTTCCTTCACGAACCAGGATTCTTCGTTCTCTCCCTCGGGTACAGGGAAGTTTGGCATATAGTTCGCTTTGGTATTGAACTCGACGTTGCATCGTTCGGCGATTTCAAGAGTGTTTTCGCAGGCACCCGGAACATCGCCGAATATCTGATACATCTCTTCCGGCGAGCGCAAGTAGAAGTTGTCCGCATCGAATTTAAAGCGTTTAGGGTCGGTCAGGGTCGAACCGGACTGCACGCACAAAAGTGCAGCGTGCGCGGTGTGATCTTCTTGGCGAGTGTAGTGCAGATCGTTCGTCGCGACAAACGGCAGGTTAAGCTCTTTGGCCAGACGGTGCAGATCTGCTTGCACATTACGCTCGATATCAAGCCCGTGATCCATGACCTCACAATAGAAGTTATCTTTGCCAAAAATGTCACGGAATTCTGCTGCCGCTGCGACTGCCTCTTGGTACTGACCCAAACGCAGACGAGTCTGAATTTCTCCGGAAGGACATCCGGTCGTGGCGATGAGCCCTTTAGAGTAGGTTTGCAGTACTTCGCGGTCCATACGCGGCTTGTACAGCTGACCTTCCAGTGAGGCAACAGATGATGCGCGGAAAAGATTGTGCATGCCCTCGGTGGTTTCCGCCCACATAGTCATATGGGTGTATGCACCACCACCGGAAACATCGTCGCGAGAGCCATCGCCCCAGCGCACACGTGAACGGTCGGTACGGTGGGTTCCGGGAGTCAGGTACGCTTCCACACCGATAATGGGTTTAATGTCATTGGCCTTCGCTTGACGCCAAAAGTCGAAAGCACCAAAAAGGAACCCATGATCGCTAGTGGCCATAGAGTCCATTCCGAGTTCCCGTGCGTATTGAAAGAGATCGCCTAGGCGGGCAGCGCCGTCCAGCATGGAATATTCGGTATGCACGTGCAGATGCGCGAAGCCCTTCTTAGCCACGTTTTCTCCTCGTTAGCTGTGGTTGTTGGTCTCTTAGTGTGCTGACTGAATTTTAGTTATGCTCTAGTAATGTTCCCGGTGCGGAGAGCCTCAAGTGCATAGTCTAAATCCTGCGAATAGGGACTCTCAAACTTAATGTGCTCTCCAGTTCCCGGATGGGTAAAGCCTAGGCGATGTGCATGCAGCCACTGCCGAGTCAGGCCAAGTTCAGCACTAAACCGGGGGTCAGCTCCATAAGTGAGGTCGCCGCAACAGGGATGCCGTAATGACGAGAAATGCACACGGATCTGGTGAGTCCGTCCTGTCTCTAAATGCACCTCAATAAGAGAGGCGGATCCGAAAGATTCCAAAGTTTCATAGTGGGTAACAGAAGAACGTCCATCTTCAATAATGGCGAATTTCCATTCATGCCCGGGATGCCTGCCGATAGGAGCATCAATAGTCCCCATGAGAGGATCCGGCAGTCCTTGTACCAGGGCATGATATACCTTCTCAACGGTACGGTCTTTAAAGGCACGTTTAAGCTCGGTATATGCCCGCTCGCTGCGCGCCACCGCCATAAGCCCGCTAGTGCCGACGTCCAGCCGGTGCACAATCCCCTGACGCTCCGCCGCCCCGGAGGTAGCTACGGTAACGCCTTCTCCCAGAAGAGCCGAAAGAACAGTGGGCCCATGCCACCCGTGAGAAGGATGCGCGGCAACGCCAGCAGGTTTATCGACCACCACAATATCGTCATCGCAATAGACTATGTCGAAGCCATCTACCTTTTCGGGCTGAATATCGGCAAGGTCACGCGGAGCAGGCGCATTCACAATTACAGTTTCGTCCGCAGAAAGTTTATGCGACTTACCGATTTTCAGCTCATTTCCACGCTGAACCACACGCACATGCCCGTCGCGAATCCAGCTGGATGCGCGGGTACGCGGTATCTCAAGGGCACCGGCGAGAGCAGCGTCCAATCGCATACCTACTAGAGCCTCAGAAACATCGAACTCGGCGGTTATGCCTGCTGGCGCAACATTATCGGTCAATTATTCCCCTTCGGAGATCTTCTGAGTTTTCACGTGGGTAGATAGTGCGGAAGCCTTCTTCGCAGAGGATTTAGCACGTGTACCAAGCAGCGTTATGCCACGGAAGTTAAGCAGTACGATTAAAGCCATACAAACGCAGATCGCCGAATCGGCAATATTAAAGATGGCAAAGTTAGGCACCGAAATAAAGTCCACCACGTGTCCCATACCGAATCCTGGCTCACGGAAAAGACGATCAAAAAGGTTTCCGAGAACACCGCCCAGCAGTCCTCCAAGGGCAAGGGTCCAGTTCAGAGCCCGCGTCCTTCGGAAGAGGTAAAGGACGGTTGCAGCGGCAAACGCCATAATAACCGTAAATATCCAGGTTGCATTCTCGCCGAGAGAAAAGGCAGCGCCAGAATTCCTGATGGAATACCACCACAGAAGACCATCGATTACGGGGATGCGCTCCCCAATCTGCATCTTGGTAACCACCAGAAGTTTTGTGCCCTGGTCAATGAAAAAAATAGTAAGAGCCGTTAGAATCCCGACTACCCATGCGCCGCGTGATGAGAGTATACGCGTAACAGATTTATGCGATGCTGTTGAACCAGCGGCAGACGCAGTGGTCTCTTCAGATTCCATGTATCTCCTCGGTGAAGGGCAATGAGCGGGGCGGCGGATGTTGTACCTGAATTCGCCCTCCTCTAGCTTATCTTAAGCCAGGTATAAACAACCGCCCGCAAAGCCAGTAGCAAAGTTCTTCTTGCCACGGGTGCGGACGGTGTTTATAAAAAGGTATCGAAACTTAGAGCTTAGCGAGCATCTGCTTCAAAAGACTTAAGAGTCTTCAGCTCTTCAAGCTGAGAGGTGAGGTGTTCCTGCAACTTCGAACGGTAACGCGACTCAAAACCACGCAGGGACTCCACGGTGATTTCCAAGCTGTCACGCTCATCGGTGAGCTTGGAAAGAACCTCATCACGCTGAGAACGTGCAGCTGCCACCAGATCTTTAGCTTCTTTCTCACCCTTAGCAACGAGTTCTGCACGGGTTTTTTCACCCTGAGAGACGTATTCGTCATGGAGTTTCTGGGCCATGGCAAGCAGACCTGCTGCATCCTGAGCGCCGCCAGCAGCAACGGGTGCTGGGGTGCTGGTCTTATCCTGTGTAGCGGACTTAGCCGTTGCAGACGAAGAAGACGTATTGTTGGTCGCCGGAGTTGCTGAACCAGACTGGGCGGCCGCAAGCTTACGCTTGAGGGATTCGTTTTCGGTGTACAGCGCGCGGAGCTCAACAACAAGCTCATCAAGGTAATTATCAACCTCATCGCGGTCGTACCCGGATTCGTTTCTCACAATTTTGAAGCTCTTGTTAATCAGATCTTCGGGGGTGATAGCCACAGCTTATCTCCTTTAGAATAAAGTTATCTGTGAATAGGTTTTGGGATGCCCATAAATTTATTAAATAAACTTACGGTGCTGGCTAGGGTACCGCCCATTATTCTACTCTTCTCTACACTTCAAGACCCGATTTTCCAGGAATTCGGCGCAGAGAACCTCTTACCATCATAGTAAATGTATTTCCTGACGGAAAGTCTGCCTCGCCGTTATTGCTTCATACATCTTTATGCATATCAGAAAAATTTATGCTTTGACCAGGAAATATAACTGTTATTTAGCGTGAAAAAGTTAGTGTCAAAGAGGTCATCACTGACAATAAAAGTCCCACGCCTAAAATCAGAATCAGAAACCCAGTATCAAGGGCGAAATTACCAATACGCAGTGGCGGTACAACCTTGCGAAGCTGGTTCATAGGCCAGTCCGTCAGAGCATACACTCCAGAGGCGCACAGCAGGGCAATCCCTCGCGGACGCCACCCCGGCACAAAGACACGCACCCAGTCCAGAAGCATCCGCAAGAGCAACCCAATGTAGAGAATATGCAGGGCTATGGTAATGATGGCGAAGATGTACCCCATGCATTACCCCTGGTCAAAAGGAAACGGGCCCTCAGCCTCAAAAGCGCCCGGTGCCGGAGTCGTGTCAGCCCCCAGTACCTCTAGATTTTCGGGGGTTAGCAAGAATACCTGCCCGGTCACACGTTCAATGCGACCTGAGAGCCCGAATGCGAGTCCGGAGGCAAAGTCCACAAGACGTTTAGCATCTGAATCGCTCATTTCAGCGACATTCATAATCACAGGAATATTCTCACGAAACGCTTCACCAATAATTTTGGCGTCATTGTATGAGCGGGGGTGGATTGTTGTAATGCGGCGCAATTCGTCCTCATCTTCCTCGTAGGGGTATCCGGCACCAAGACCCTCGTCAATGCCGTAAGAATTCACATCAAGCTCATGAACTTGATCGTAGCCGGAGGAAGGGTAGGGGTACTCGTCGGTCTCGTAGTGATTTTGCACCTGGTATTCCTCTCGGTTAGTTTTCTGTTCCCGGTGTGGGATTGGCGTGTAAGTCGCGGCAAACTGGTTGGTTTCTTGCCGCTGAGCTGAAGTTTGATAAGCAGACGATGCCATAATCGCTTCTGATTCTACAGATAGTGGCTCCGCAGCGCCCGTTGCCTGCGGCATAGCTGCGGTGTCAGGGTTAGCAGATGGTGGTGTGGGTAATGCATTCAGCCGGGTTCCAGGTGATGGAGCGGGAGTTTCAGCAGAAGGAATAGATGCCTCATCCGTCGAATCGTGACTATGGACATCCTGCATACCTTCCGATAATTCTTCAGTTTCCGACCCATAACGAGTCACGCCGAAGAAAGAACCGAGGCTATTGGCAAGTTTGCCACCGCCTTGTTTCGCCATTCTTTACTCTCGTTTCGCAGTCGTACATTCACATATATGCGGGAGATTCGCTCCACCGATACCTGAGATTCTAACGTGGGAAATAGCACCGCACACGCTGTCGGTTCGACACCGATTATATATGTTCACAGAGAATTTTGGGGGTATTCCCACGGGCTTTATTGACGATGATGCATATTCTTAAAGACGACGTCAACCATCCCTCACAGGTGTACATTCTACCAGCGCTTGAAAATCCTATCAGCGTATTTCTCATCTGCTGCATGCCTTGCACAACAAAACCTAGTAAAAAATCTAGGGGTAATCTCGCTTCCCCATGATGTCACTTCCTACCCGCACACACGTAGACCCCCAGCGAATAGCGGCTTCTAAATCTGCACTCATACCCGCCGAAATCTGATCTGCATGCGGAAACTCGGCGCGCAGACCCTGCGCCAATTCCCAGAGTTTTTCAAAGGATTCGTCGGGGTTCGCACCCAGTGGCGCCACCGCCATAATACCCCCACAGCGTAATTCTTCTTGAGCTTCGATACGCTCAGCAAGCTCTAAAATCTCGTCTTGGTCCGTTCCACCACGCGCCCCTTCCGATGCATGTCCGGCCGTTGCCTGCGCTTCAAGCGAAACCTGAATCAGACATTCTAGAGCTCCTTGGGATAGAGCCACTGGGGCGTCCTGCTCCCCCGCCTCATAGCGAGCTACTTGGTTGCGATAGGCTTTTGCTAAAGAATCAATCAGAGACGCACGATCTACGGACTGTACCTGATGGGCATATTTTACGACGGACTTTGCCTTATTTGTTTGCAACTGCCCAATAAACGCCCAGTAAGCGGGGTCGGCAGGTTTTTCGATGGCTCGAAGAGCACGAGCTTTAGGAGCCGCCTCTTGATCACGATTCTCACCAAAAATACGTACTCCCTGGGTGTAAAGCGCTGCTACATCAGAGGCAGGGAAAAACTTGGTCACGGTAACAAGGCGAACTGTAGGGCTATGCTCGGTGCGCACACCACTGGTATCGGCTTCAGCATCGCGGACGCGCGCCATAACCCGTGCGTAGTTATCCGCAAGCTGCTGCGCGCGTTCCGAGGTGTACGTCAATGTCTGTTCTTCGCTCATCATCAGTCCCCTTTACCGATATACCCTCATACTCAGCTCTTCTTCGATTTTAAGATCTTAGGAAGGTTTCGTCACCCATACGAGCCCAGCGATACGTCCGGGTGCTTCACCTCGATTCATAAATCCTCGATGTGAAAAAAGACTGGTGCTTTCATAAGTGCAGGCTGCCAAGTCGGTAGAAACCTCTATCTTCAGCTTATTCAAGAGAGCAATCGCTCCCGCTGGCAAATCTAAAGCCGGTGTTCCTTGGCTTGTCTGAGCGTACGTTTCAGGAATCTGCTGTGTCGCATGTTCGCGCATATCTTCAGGTACCTCATAGCAGCTTCCGCATATACTAGGCCCTAACCACGCGTGAATCTGTGTTGCGCCCTGCTCTCGCATCGTCGCAACTGTGCGTTGAATAACTCCTGCAAGTAGCCCAGGACGCCCTGCATGTGCCACAGCAATAATGGGCACGTCATGTGGGGTAGGTTTCTCTCCCACGAACACGAGTGGAATGCAGTCAGCAACCATAATAGCTAGAGGCTGACCTGTTGTACTGTAGGCAGCATCTGCTTGCGGAGCCTGCTCGCGTAATTGATCGGCACGTTTCAACGTATATGCTCCACGCTCGTCATTCGGAGAAATCTGTGTACTCAGAATATGATCGGCGCATACAATATCTGCACCGTGTACTTGATTGAGGTAGAGGAAAGGAGCTGAACCGCAGAGACTTTGTACATCAGCACGGTTTTTCAGCGTTGCGGTATGGGGCTCGCCCGCATTAACATGAAGCCCCAAATTACCGGCCGACCGTGAAGTAAATCCGATATGCACGGTATATGGGCCGCTGGTATAAGTTCCTGTGGAGTAGAACGGGTTGAGGGTACTCATGGTTCTTTCTGCTGTCATAAGGTCAAAGCATACACAAAGGAGCCAGGACGTATATGTCCTTGGCTCCCTTATGTCTAAAAAGGATGTGTGCGACTTACTTCAGGAAGTCGGGCACATCGAGGGTATCGCGCCGCGCCGGGGACTCTTCCACGACGGGCGGTAGATCAACATCAAAGCCAGCTGCGGCAGGAACATCATTCTGCTGAGTACCATTCTGCGCACCGCCGAAACCATATCCGGTTGATGCGGGAGCTGCAGGAGCGGCCTGCCCAGAGCCGCCGAATGCCTGCTGAGTACGCTGCGCCTGAGCATTTGCCGAAGCTGAACTGTTAGCGTTGGTGTTAGTCTCAGGATTGACAGCGTCAAATCCAGCGGCAATAACGGTCACACGTGCTTCATCACCCAAGGCGTCATCAATCACAGCACCGAAGATAATATTTGCGTCAGGATGTGCGACTTCCTGAACCAGGCGTGCAGCCTCATTAATCTCAAATAGACCAAGATCGGAACCGCCCTGAATGGAGAGAAGTACACCGTGTGCCCCATCAATGGATGCTTCCAAAAGTGGGGATGCGATAGCAAGCTCGGCGGCTTTAACAGCGCGGTCTTCACCAGCGGCAGAGCCAATGCCCATCAGAGCCGAACCAGCCCCCTGCATAACAGACTTAACGTCTGCAAAGTCAAGGTTGATCAGACCCGGAGTAGTAATCAGGTCGGTAATACCCTGCACACCGGAGAGAAGAACCTGATCTGCCGATTTGAAGGCGTCAAGCATCGAAACGTTGCGATCAGAGATAGAGAGCAAACGATCGTTCGGAATCACAATGAGGGTATCTACTTCATCACGAAGTGCAGCAATGCCGGTTTCCGCCTGGTTCGAACGGCGACGACCTTCAAAGGTAAAGGGACGAGTTACCACGCCGATCGTGAGGGCACCCAAAGAGCGTGCAATACGTGCTACAACGGGAGCACCGCCGGTACCGGTGCCGCCGCCTTCACCTGCAGTCACGAAGACCATGTCTGCACCCTTGATAACCTCTTCGATTTCCTGGGCGTGGTCTTCAGCAGCCTGACGACCGACCTCGGGGTTTGCGCCCGCTCCGAGACCGCGAGTTAGCTCACGACCAACATCAAGTTTGACGTCAGCGTCAGACATCAAAAGTGCCTGAGCATCTGTGTTAATAGCGATGAATTCTACGCCTCGCAGGCCAACCTCGATCATACGGTTGACTGCGTTGACGCCACCGCCACCGATACCGACGACTTTGATGACTGCCAAGTAGTTCTGGGGAGTTCCAGCGTCCATTTATCCCTCGATTATTTCGTGTAAATCTCTAGAAAAAACCAAAGGTTCAAGTAGAACCTTAGTCTTCCTAACCTCATAGTGACTTTATCTGCAAGGATACCAACAGTTTCACCAGGTTCCTAGTTGCCTGAGGTATTTGACGTGCATTATTTATAGATTTTTATAAAAAATCTATCTTTTTACCCGATGCTTAACCATAAGGTTAAAGGCTAACGAGTAACCGGAACACGCGGCGAAGAAACATCATAAGTGTTTACTTTATTAGTAGCTTGTCCTTGTTGTGCGGTTTTTGACTGGTCCTCATGTACCGCCTCCATCAGTTTGATTAAAACCTTAGCTTTAAGGTCACTCTCTTCAGCTGTACCCCACTGTACGACAACCCCATCCTTCAAGGTTAAGTTAATATTTGAGGTTGAGCTTGCCCGTGCCTCCTTCACCTGTGTCAGGATTGACGAGGGCAAAGCAGAGAGCACATTTGCAACCGTGCGGAAGGCCGCAGAGTCCTGGGGAGCTTCCTGTCCAACATCGACAAGCGGAACATTGATTCCATCAGCATTCTCAACTTCACGAAGTTTGATTCCCTCACTATCAACAACCACATATTTCCCGTCCTGATGAATAACGGCAACAGGGGTACGCTCTTTGAGGGTTACAACTAGTTCATGCGGAGGATGCGCCTCAATCTGCACGCCGCGCAGTACATGCTCCTGGTCGATAAGTTCACGCACCTTCTGATCATTAATACGAGTCAGCGGCGTGCCCTTGAGCGGTTCCAGTTTCTGCTCAACCTGCACGCTATCCAATAGCGAAGCGCCTTCAACTCGAATAGTCTGAACAGAGAGCAGCGGAGAATAAAAGACCAAACCGATATATAGAAGCACAGCAAGCATAAACGCACCAACGCCATAAAGAATTTTCCGCAAGCGAGTGAGCGGACGTCGGCGCTTCGAAGTCTGACTCTTACTTTGGTCTTCTGCCAAAAGCCCGTCGAGTCCGGGGTCATTGCGTAATTGGGCGATACGCCCCTGCTCTTCGCGGATCTCCTGTTCCCGCGCTATCTCGGTTTGGCGTTCCTTCTCACGTTCACGACGCCATCGGCCAAAGGTACTAGAGGTAGATTTCGCCGATTGTGAATCCAGCTCATCCGGTTCAGATTCCCCTGCATCCAGACGTATATCACGGTCCTTGAGCTCTGAAGATTCAGAATACGTTGCACGGGAAGAACCCGTCTGGCTCTTACTTTCGGTATGAGTTTCTTGCTCAACAGGATTCGTCTGGTTCTGAGGGCTCATACCTTCAAAAGATTTTGACGTATCTTCAGCAGGTTTAGCTTTCTTTTTGCCGCGAACAACCGGTAACTTCGGAGTACGTATCGGCGAGGTTGCAAACGCTTCCGTGCCCGGTTTTCGCTCTTGACGTCCTTTAGCCACTATTACTCCTTAGGGTAACGGGCATGTAGCTCATGCAGAATACGCTCTCCTAATGCGGTAACATCACCTGCACCAATGGTCATAATAATATCGCCTGGAACAGCACACATAGCAATATCTTCAATGGCTGCAGCTGCATCCGACGCATAATGCACCTCAGAAAATCCAGCACCGGTGATAAGTTCACTCGTGACTCCCTCAATCGGAAGTTCCCGGGCAGGATAAATATCCAGTACATACGAACGATCAGCCTTCGAAAGAGCCTGCGCGAAATCGGCGGCAAATTCTTGGGTACGTGAAAACAGATGCGGCTGGAAAACCACATAGAGGTTATGCCCATCGGCAACCGTGCGGCCGGTCTCAAGTGCACGGAATACCTCTGTTGGGTGATGAGCATAATCGTCAAAGACTTTAATACCCGCTACGTCACCACGCAGAGTAAAACGTCGATCTGCTCCTCCGTAGCCGTATAACGCGGCGGCCGCGCCCTCAGGTTGTGCTCCAGCGAGAAGAGCGGTAATAAAAGCTGCCGCTGCGTTCAACTGATTGTGAATACCGGGTACCCGCAGCTGAGCATCCTGTTCGCCTTCGTAATGTTTACTCGCGCACTCGAAAGACCAGCGCAGTGTTGCCGAAGACTCTGAGCCGTGGCTCGTAATGCGTGAAACCCGTAGATCAGCCTCGGTAGACTGGCCGTAAGTTACCGCTTCAATCCCAGCATCGCGCGCACGTTCTGCAAGCGCACGAGCGCCTTCATCATCCCAGCATGTCACCAAGACGCCCCCAGGGGCCATAGAGGCAACAAAACGGTTAAACGCCTCATACACGCGTTCGGGAGTTTCGTAGAAATCCAAGTGGTCAGGTTCAACGTTGGTAACCACTGCGATCGCAGGCTGGTAGCGCACAAAAGACCCATCGGATTCGTCAGCCTCTGCTACAAACCAAGAGCCTTCACCAGTGGCCCCCAATCGCGCGTTGCTGCCGTATCCTGCAATAACTGTTCCTACCGCGAAAGACGGGTGAAACCCTAACTTATCCAGCATGACGGCAATCATGGAACTGGTTGTGCTCTTACCATGCGTGCCAGCAACCGCTACAACCTGTGATGCTCCCATAGCGGCAGCCAAAGCCTCAGAGCGGTGCAATACCCGAAGGTTCTGAGCACGAGCCGCAATCAGTTCGGGGTTATCTTCGTGAATGGCCGTTGAGATAACAACGGTATCAATATCGTGAATATTCGCAGCATCTTGGGGAGTATAAACACGAGCGCCCGCTTCACGTAAAGCCTGAATAGTCGACGTTTCTGCTCGGTCAGAGCCGCTTACGGGAATACCAGCTTTCAGCATCAACGTTGCAATAGCACTCATACCAGCACCGCCGATCCCTACAAAATGCACACGTCCCAACTCCTGCAGAGATGCGCGCGCGGGAAACGGCGGGTTCAGGGGCTCAGGAAGCACCATGTTAAGGTTCATCAATTCGGACATTTATTTAACCACCTTCAGGGTTGCCTCAGCCATAACATGTGCGGCATCACGAATGCCCAATTTATATGCTCGACGACCCATTTCTTTTAACTTCTGAGCATCAGCCATCAACGATGGAATTTCACGGTCAAACCACGCCCCGGTCATTTTCTTATCTTCGATGAGAAGCGCGGCTTCTGCCATAACCAGAGAACGAGCATTGAGACTTTGTTCACCATTACCAAACGGGAGCGGAACAAAAATTGCGGGTACACCCACCGCAGCAACTTCGCTTACGGTTGCGGCTCCAGCACGGACTATCAAAAGATCGGCTGCGGCATAAACATCCTGCATGCCGTGGCTAAACTCAATCTGACGATAATTTGGGGCTGTAACGGGCTCGCCTGAATCATCCACAATAGCTTTGCCTTTACCAGTAATATGCAAAACCTGAAAACCCCAGTCCTCAAAATTCGTAATGTTCTCAGCGACGGCGTTATTAAGGCTTTGTGCGCCTAAGGAACCGCCCGTCACAATCAGAACAGGCTTATCGGGGTCAAGACCTAGAGTATGCCTCGCCTGTGCTCGTGCCGCTCGACGGTTCAGATGCGCGATCTCATCTTTCATGGGCATACCCACAAGTTTGGCGCGAGGGAAAGGGGTGTTGGAGAAAGCCACACCCACAAACTTCGCTAGAGGACCACCCAGTTTATTTGCTAAACCGGGCTTTGCATTAGCCTCGTGAATAACAACAGGAATGCGGGAGAAAAAAGCGGCAAGATATGCTGGCGGACACACATAACCACCTACGCCTACTACAACATCTGCATTCGCATCTTTGAGAATTTTACGGGTTTGCGAAATCGCTTTTGCGAATCTTGGTAAAAAGGTTAATGCGTTAAGCGATAGGCTTCGGGGGAAAGCTACACGCGGAATAAACTCAATATCAAATCCAGCTTCAGGAACTAATTGAGCTTCCATCTTATCCTTGGTGCCAAGAGTCAGAATATTAGCTTCCGGCTCAATCCGGCGGATTTCGCGTGCTATAGCAAGCATCGGGTTAATATGACCAGCGGTGCCGCCGCCAGCGAGAACCACAGAGGGTGCCTTAGACATAGATAATAACTCCCAACAAATACATTCACCTCATTTTACGACATAGCAGGACTAACCCCGTAGTGAAAGAATATGAAGTCGGGTATATACCCACGTCCCGAGCCTGGTATTCCTCCTTTCCCTATTTCAGAGGCTATGAGCGTGAACCACCCTGGCCAGGTTTACGGCCTCGCGGGTTCTGCTGACTCTGTGAAGGCTGCTGCCGACGTATCTGACGTGATGTTCCCGCAGAAGGCTGCCCTGAAGAAGATGTTTGGGAACCCGGTTGAGGGTGCAAAGGTCGCAACCCGGCTGGCAAACGTCCCGATGACGAAGAACGGTGACGCGCTCGATTGGCGTTTGTGCGCTTTTGCAGGTTCTGCAGAGGAATTGTGTCTTCATGGTCTGCAGGGGTTGACCGTTGCTTGCCCTGCGAGGGGCGAGATGCAGGATGCGCATCTCCCTTACGGCGCAATTGAGGAACCCGTTCATGGGTATGCAATCCATTTGGATGTTCCTCTTGGAACCGCTGCTCACGAAGTCGCTGCCGTTCACGCTGAATACGCTGCTCTTCATGAGCGAGAGCTTCCTGATGCTCCGCCTCACGGCGACGCTCAGCAGCACGATCGGCACGTGCTTGAGCGCGCTGCTCATACGTCTTGCGAGTATGCTCACGCTGTCGCTGGGTTATTCCCAACCAGGATGGCAGTTCTTTGACTCTACGCAGTAAGCCCCCACCCCAGTAATCTTTACCAAGAGCTCCACCGGCTTCTTGCAGTTGAAGCCGCTCATCTTCAACGATGGCTTGAAGAGACAGTCGTCGCTTCCAGTCTTCATTAGCGCGTCGCACTTCGCGAGGTGTCTGTTTCGTTAAATCGGCGGCCGGTATGGGCCCACCTACAAGTGGAGTTTGCCGCGCAAAAGCATAGAGCATACCTGCGGCAAGCATTGATGAAATCAAGGATGAACCGCCGTATGAAATAAAGGGAAGCGGCACACCAATCACGGGAAGAATACCGGAAACCATCGCCATATTCACAATAGCCTGAGTGGAAAGCCATGCGATAATACCGCCCGTTGCAATACGAATAAACGGGTCTGCAGTTCGGGCGATAATGCGTAACGCACAATAGATCAGGCCCAGGTACAAAAGCACTACGGTAAGCGTGCCCAAAAGCCCCAGTTCCTCGCCGATAATGGCGAAAATGTAATCGTTATGTGCTTCGGGCAAATAGTTATACTTCTGGCGGGATTGTCCTAGACCAACGCCCCAGAACCCACCGGTTGCCAACGCAACCCCGCCAGCCTGAGATTGATCACAGACAGAACCGGTGCACACACCGAGAACACTCATCAGTCGTTCACGACGGTTTGAACTCGAAATTGACCCCACTATGGCACTCACGATCAGAATAATCGAAAGCCATACCATAGTCTTACGGTTTGCACCCGCAATATATACCATGCCCAAGAAGATAAAGGCGTAGACGATCATGGTACCGAGATCTTTACCTGCCAGAATAAGCAGCATCAAAGGCAAGAGTCCAAAAAGTGCGGGAAAAATTGCACGAGATGTCTTCTCTTTGAGTTTACTGCCCTGCCGAGTCATGACCATCGCCATCCACAGCACAATAGCGAGTTTAGAGAACTCCGAAGGCTGAATCTGAATGCCGCTGAACCTAATCCAGTTACGGTTGCCATTAATATCGGTACCAATAGCAAGAACGGCAATCTGGGCAAGAATCGCCAGGGTTAAGAGGATATTAACGACCCACATTTTGCGGTACCGCTGTACTTTCAATACTGCTATAGCCCCTAATGCAGCGGCGCCTAGAGCGGCAAACATTACCTGACGGGTTACCTGTGAGAAAGGGGACATTCCCTGTGAAATCATGCTCACAGATGATGCAGACAGTACCATGATCACGCCAAAAACTGTGAGACCAGCGCATGCTAAAAGAATCAGTCGCGGCACATCCGCTAAATCGCGCGATGCGGAACGCTTATAAAGAGACGAGATAGCGTTATGCAGAAAAGAACCGAGCCTCGTTGAGCCGTTCCTGCCCTGGCGCTGTGCATGACTTACGCCTCCACGGGCCGACGAGTGAGTCTGACCGGGTGCATTACTCATGCGTTCTCCTCTTCTGTGTCTTAACACGACAAACTCAATAGATTTTTCCTACAGCAGAAAAGTCTACACGGCGTTTATCGTTTCAGAGCAATCAATATGCCTTCAGATACCGACAATATGAGATTTGACCGCATCCACAAAAGCGTTACCACGAACGGCATAATTGTTAAATTGATCCATCGAAGCAGCGGCAGGCGCCATGAGTACTGTATCACCCTCAGCGGCTAGCTCTTCTGCTTTGACTACGGCAGCTTCCATAACAGTAACCCCGTCAGAGGGATCATTCGCCGAAGCCGTCATATTATAGGTAGGAACATGGCTTGCATACTTCGCCAAAGATGTTTTAAGTCCCGCCGTATCAGTGCCAATGATTAATACTGCTTTCAAACGTGAAGCATGCTGATCTATAAGATCATCATACTCCACCCCTTTAGAAAGACCTCCAGCAATCCAAATCAGCGAAGGATAAGCGCTCATTGAAGCGTTAGCGGCGTGTGGGTTAGTAGCCTTAGAATCGTTGACCCACTGGATTCCATCGCGGTAAAGCACCGTCTGATTACGATGCGCACCAGGCTTATAAGAACGCAGTCCATCCCGCACAGCCTCAGGAGCAATATTTGCAGCACGACATAATGCGGCAGCGGCTAGCGCATTCTCCACAGTGTGCTGTGCGGGAGCTTGACCGGGAACGGGCGCTAAATCTTCAAGAACACCAAGCTCAAGTGCCTCGCTGTATCGATTCTTCAAAAACGCACGGTCAACAATAATGTTTTCCGCCAAGCCCAACATGGAGACTGAGGGGATCTCGGTTGAGCTAATACCGATGGCACGGGCACCTTCTATAACGTCTGCTTCTTCGACCATACGCAAAGTATCAGCATGATCGGTATTGAAAATACACGCTGCCTGAGTATTTTCGTACACACGTGCTTTATCGGCCTTGTAAGCCTCAAAGGAACCGTGCCAATCGACGTGATCTTCCGCTACGTTAAGCACCACGGAAGCGTATGGCGACAGTGAAGAAGTCCAATGCAGCTGAAAGCTCGAAAGCTCTACCGCAAAAAATTCATAGGGTTCATCGTCGGCAACAGCGTAGACTGCTGGCATGCCCACGTTCCCAACCTGCAGAGATTTTTTACCGGCTGCTTTAAGAATCGAATCGACCATGCCCACGGTCGTAGTTTTCCCATTGGTTCCCGTCAGGCACAGCCACTTTGGAGTAACCCGACCTTGACGTTGATTCAGACGCCATGCCAGTTCGATTTCACTCCAAATTTGGATACCCCGTTCATAAGCATCGAGCATGACCAGGCTATCTGGACGAATTCCTGGCGAAGTCACGATAACATCCGGGTCTTGATCATCGACACGAGGCACACATTCCATGTATTCCTCACCAAATAAACCCGCCACGCTTCCATAGGCCTCTTGGTAAATTCGGATGCGCTCTCGCTTTTCTTGCGTATCCTGCGCATCAATAGCGGTAATGTGGGCACCTTTCTGGGCCAGCACATCCACTGCAGCATCGCCGCTGGTGCCGAGGCCTATCACGACAACCTTCAGCCCCGCCCAAGGCCCGTCCCAGGTAGTGAGCTCAGCAAGCCGAGGATTATTGACGACTGGATTGACAGCGATAACATCTGCATATTGGGCACGCTGTGCCTGATACTTGGAGGCCCGCTGCGAGTTCTTAGCGTCAGGCATTAGTGAATCACTCCAGACGTCTGTGAGAACCAATCTCCAAAGAAAATTGCAAGAGCAACCAGCACACAAAGCGCATTTGCAATCCACAGACGGAATACCGAGTTCACTTCACCACTGCTGACAGAGCCGGGGACAAGACCCTTCTTATCTATGGAGTATCTTCCGTTTGCACCGGTTTTCTCAAGATGATGGTGGAAAGGAGTCATGCGGAAGAAACGGTAGGCATGAGGAATTTTATCGCCAACAGATACAGAACGTTTACGGCTAACTTTGAAGACAACTTTCTGCACAATCACCGAAAACACTTCCAGAACCGGCACAAGCGCGATAATGGGAAGCAGGAGCTCGGTACGGGTGAAAATAGCGAAGGAGACCAGTGCACCCCCCAAAGCAAGAGAACCAGAGTCTCCCATAAAGATTTGTGCCTTAGAAACGTTCCACCATAGGAACCCGGCGAGGGAACCAACAAGTGCGGCTGCAATAAGTGCCAGCGACCCTGGATCCCGCACATCATAGCATGCATTTCCCGCCCCACCGCTGCAGGCATGTACGTATTGCCAGATAGTCATGGCAAGGTATCCAGTAAAGATGGTCATCGTTGCGCCACCCGCAAGTCCATCGAGACCATCAGTGAAATTCACGGCGTTAGTGCCCGAAAGAGAAATCAGGGTAATCCACAACACCATGAGGATAGTACCGCCTATAGCCCCAGCAGCCATGAAGTCGAACGGAAGATCACGCACAAACGAAATCGCCGTCGAGGCGGGGGTCACTCCCGCCGCATTAGGAAATTGAAACACCAAATACGCAAAAGGAAGAGTCACCGCCAGCAGACCAATAGTCTTCTGGTTCTCGGTAAGTCCTTCGTTCCCCTGGTTGCGGAACTTCATAATATCGTCGGCGGCACCGACTCCGAGCATTCCTAGTGTAAACCCGAGGGTCAATAAAGCCGTCGCACTAGGAACCGGCGAGGTTCCAAAAACCGCAGCGTTAATCATCAACGCAAGCAAGTAGGCAACAACGGCGGCTGGGATAAAAATAAGACCTGCCATCGTGGGCGTCCCCGCCTTATGCTGATGCGCGGCGGGGCCTTCTTCACGAATCAGCTGCCCCAACTTGAGCTTCTGCATCTGCTTGATGAAGAGCGGTATTGCTGAGAAGGAGATAATAAACCCTAGGATTCCAGCAATAAGCACAGTAATCATGGTTAATGTGTTCCTTCGTGAAGATGGCTACGGTCTAGGGCGGTCGTCGAGGTTTGCGCTGCAGAACTACCAGCTGATACCGTGCTCAGAGCGGCGCCCGTTAAATCCGTCACCTCAACAAAATCGCCAGCACTCAGCCAAGCTGGAGCCTGTTCTTGAGCCTCGCCAAAGGTCTCGGTGCAGAAGGCAACCTCATCGCCCAAAGAACCTAGTTTAGCGCCATTTGAAGATTTAAACAGCACAATATCGCCAGAACGTAACTCTGCACGCAAAATATTTAGTGCTTCTTGCGGTGTCTCTACCCAGGTAGCTTCGTTACCCCATGAACCTTCAAGATGCGCGGCGTTGTAGGCTGGTTTCGCCTCATTCCCAACCGCAATAAGCTTTGATATATTCATGCGTACCACCAGACGACCGAGTCGATCGTGCTCCTCCAAAGAGGCCTCGCCCAGTTCGAGCATAGCCCCCAAAACTGCCCAAGTCCGTCGTGGCTTCGCGCCTCGTCCCAGTTGGGCCAAAGTGCGTAAAGCGGCTGTCATTGACTCGGGATTAGCATTATACGCATCGTTGATGACAGTCACACCGTCTGCGCGGTCTGTACGAGCCATCCTCCATTTAGACAGTGCACCGGTGTTATTGAGGGCATGGGCAATAGCGTCTCCAGGAACACCAGCGTTATAGGCTACCGTAGCAGCCGCCAGAATATTGCATACATGATGCTCACCAATGAGTTTGGAGGAAATCTCATATTCGCTGGCGTCGGGAAGGCGAAGAGTAAATTCCGGACAACCAGCATCATTAGTATGCAGCCCCAAAGCGGCAGTATAGCGTTCGTACTGCGGTTTCTCCCCCACCCCAAAGTAGGTTACCGGCACACTTGCGCGAGCTGACATGCGTGCAACACGCTCATCATCAGCATTGAGGATCAAGGTTCCGCCAGTATGAATACCTTCGGCAAGCTCCCCTTTAGTACGTTCAATGTTGTCGACCCCGCCAAACTCGCCAGCATGTGCGGTGCCAACTTTAAGAATCACACCATGGTCAGGGTGCACAATATTTGCCAGGTATTCGATATTCCCCACATGATCGGCACCCATCTCAATCACAAGGTAGCGAGTACTTTCGTCAGCGCGGAATACAGTCAAAGGTACGCCAACTTCGCCGTTGTACGAACCTACAGGGGCTATAGTTTCGCCCTGAGAACTTAGGATCGCTGCTAATAAATCTTTTGTGGTGGTCTTCCCCGCAGAACCGGTAATACCAATAACCGTAAGATCGCCTAGAGACCGCATCTTTTCAACAGCATACTGTGCGATCTTACCCATGGCGAGAACCACATCATCAACCTGGATGCTGGGGTACAGAATACCCCGCTCATCTTTAACAGGGCGTTCGACAAGCGCTAAGACAGCACCTTTGTCGAAGGCTCCCGACACGAAGTTGTGTCCGTCGGTCACCTCACCTGGCTTAGCAACAAATAGGGTGCCTGGTATAACCTCACGCGAATCGGTGGTCGCGAAGGTAGCACCTAGCTCGCTCTCACGCCTGGCTAAGCCGAGCGGTGAGCCGCCTGTTGCCGTAATAATTTCGGCGGCGGAAAGCTTAATCATCTATGCTCCTTATGCTTCTTCAAGCATGCGTCGATAATCCGGAAGAATTTCGAAGTTGTTAAAGACAAGCGCTTTCGCGGTCTCCACGCGGTCGTCAAGTTGCACATCGGTACCGGCAACATCCTGCGCCGTTTCATGTCCACGACCGGCGATAAGAATAGCATCTCTCGCATCTGCGAGTTCAATTGCCCGAGCAATCGCCACTTCTCGCGGAGCAAGATTAAGGATTTGGGATGCTCGCGCACCTTCGGCATTAGCTCGTTCAGCCCCGACAACAACAGCCTCGCGAATTGGGGCGGGGTCTTCACCGTGCGGATCGTCATCGGTCACAATCACAATATCGGCGTGCTGCGCAGCAATTTCTCCCATTAGGGGACGTTTGAGATGATCGCGCTCGCCTGTTGCCCCGAAAACAATGATGACTCGCCCACCACCTGGTCGGTCCATGGCTTCAAGCGCCCGAGTGAGCCCGTCAGGGTTGTGGGCAAAATCGACAATAGTATGCGGTGCCAGAGAAATCAGCTGCATACGCCCGGGCACTATAGGGGTTAATGCCGTGCCATCAGCTAGGGCAGGTCGTAGGATAATGCGTTCTTCCTCAGAAGCACCAATATATACCATCAGCGCGGCGAGCGCGGCGTTTGAAACATTGAAATCTGCCGGAAGATGGGTACAACAGGGAATGGTGTCTCCCGCGCCGTTAGCCAACGTGAAACGATGCCCTAACCCATCACGTTCAACGTTGATTACCGCCCAATCAAGCGGACCGAACTCAGCTGGAACCTCGGCTAGACCCACGCCGTATTCAGTAACAAGCCGAACAGCATTACCTGTCCCCAGCTGAATCTGGGCGTGGCGAAGCATCTTCTCGCCCCACTCGTCATCGGCAGTGATGACAGCGCGCTCAGTCCGCTCGGGTGTAAAAAGCTGTGCTTTAGAATCAAAATAATTCTGCATGGTGCCATGCAAATCTAAATGATCCTGGGTGAGGTTTGTAAACCCAGAGACCTTATAAACTACACCATCTACACGGTGATAGTCGATAGCATGCGAGGAAACTTCCATTGCTGCATGAGACACGCCGCACTCCCCCATAATCGCAAGGAGAGAATGAACGTGAACAGACTCTGGGGTGGTTAGAGCTGAAGGAACGCTCACACCATCAACAAGAATTTGGATAGTACCGATAAGACCGGTCTTAGCCTTGAGAGCAGTTCGGAATACCGACTCCAGCATGTAGGTAGTCGTCGTTTTTCCATTGGTTCCTGTGACAGCGTAGCGATTCAGACCCTTGTAATCTTGTGACCCATAGATCAAAGCGGCGAGTGATCCTATAACAGGACGTAAAGAGTCACAGACCAGCAGGGAGCACCTATCTAAAGAAAGATTTGCCTCCCGAATCATCCGAACGCCTGCAGTATCCGTGAGGATAGCGTGAGCCTGGGCCTCCAGCGCTTTTTGCGCGAATTGTGCACCATGAGCTTTCGCGCCTGGAAGAGCAACATATAGGTCTGCAGGACGAACTGCATGAGAATCCATGCTGATCCCTCGCACATCTTCTTCAGAGCTTTGATGTTCTAGAACAGGATGCGCACCTAAAGCCTCTAGATGCTCCACGAGCTCAGTAACCGTGCTCCCTCGTGGATTCCGAGGTCGCAGACTCTGCACATCGCCTCCCAAGTGCGAGGTGCGACGAGCATCTTGAGCCAAGCGCGTTTCGCTGTCCATTATCCTTCTTTCCTGACGGTCATACGCATTTCTTGCCGCCGAGATTTTTATTGTTATCGTCCTCGATCAACGCCAAGGTACGTTCCTATTGTAATAAGTTCTACACGGTCGGGTGACCGCATGTGACTTACCCGTTAGATTTTCCATCCGCAAAAATAGGAATTTTTACTGGATCTGTGGTGGATTTAGGCACGTTATACGTGTGCAGTACTTTCTCCATAATCTGTGAGAACTGGCTTGTTGCTCCCACACTACGCACATCACCCTGAGGGCGCTGCAGAGTAACGCTTACGAGAAACTGCGGGTTGTCTATAGGCGCAAGACCTATAAAGGATGTGGTGTATCCGTCATATCCGCCTTTATCGCTGGGAGCTTCAGCTGTACCCGTCTTACCGCCGACCCGGTACCCTTCGACAGAGGCTGTTTTCGCATGGCTTTGAAGTACAACATTCTCCATTAGTTCTCGACATTGTTCAGCAGTTTTTTCGCTCACCATCCTGGTGCCGGGTTCCACATCGCGTTTATGCACCGTACCATCGGCATCAATCAAAGCGTCAACGATGCGCGGTTTAAGTTTCACACCGTTATTACCGAGTGCCTGAAAAATCATGGCGGTTTGTAGAGGGGTCTGGGCAATACCCTGCCCGAAGAAAACTGTGTATTCCTGACGACCGTCCCACTCATGCCAATCAGTTACTAGCCCCTGCTGTTCGCCAGTCAGCTCAATACCCGTATAATCCCCCATACCGTATTTTTTGAGCCAGTTATAGCGATCTTCCTTGGGGAGTTTCTGCCCGACAAGTACCGTTCCGGTATTCATTGAATCGGTAATAATACCTGAAAAAGTCCGGCGCTGTGCGGGGTGGTCAAAGGCGTCCGTGAATGTTTGCCCGTTGATCACCAAACGTTCCGGAACATCATACGCCGAGGTAGGGGTCGTAATGCCGCTTTCGATCAAAGCTGATGCAGTCAGAATCTTCTCAGTCGAGCCAGGCTCAACAACCTGGGAAATAGCACGTGGGCTTGTATCCTGCTCGTTCTTAACTTTCTCAGCGCCGGGATCCATCATCGTAGAATCGGCCATTGCCAAAATCGAGGCATCCCGCACATCCATAACGATAACGGTTCCCCATTCCGCTTTGAGCTCGTCCACACGCGCTTTGACAATCTGCTGCGCGAAATACTGGATATCCTGGTTAATGGTCAAACGTACGTTCTTCCCATTTTCTACATCGGTCGCCTCTTCTTTAGTAACAGGAATACGCACACCATCGGCACTAATTTCGTAGGTACGCTGACCGTCCACGCCCGCAAGATCTTTTTCAAAGACGCGCTCAATACCTACAGATAAATTCTTCTTGATCGTCTCGTTCTCGTTACCGGTTGCCTCATCAACAATACGGTAACGACCCACAACAGAGCCGCCCACGGGTCCGTTTGGGTACAGGCGCTCAGAGATGGCTTCCCCATAAAGGAACGGGGCTCCTAGAGCATCAATACGGCGAAATATCTCAGGGGTGACATTTGATTTCACGACGGCATATTTTGAGTCTCCGTCAAGCTTAGACTTGATAAACTCGTCGGTAACCGTAGGGTCAACGGTATGCAGAATGTCGGTTAGCTCATACACCAACTGTTCTGGAGTGATTTCACTCTTAGTATCGCGGTCATTATCGTAGCGCTTATACGAAGCAACAATAGTCTGATCCGCAATGATGTTGTACCGCTGCACGCTTCGAGCAAGTACCACTCCGTTAATATCGAGAATCTGACCTCGAACCGCTGGAACAGTCTGAGAGCGCATGCGTTTCTCACGCGATTTCTCGGCAGTATGCTGTGGATCAAACCCCTGTAGATAGAGAAGCCGTGCACCCACGGCCGCCAAGCCGCCAGTAGCCAAAGCACCCACTACAAACCCGCGACGCCCAAGCTGTTGAGGCTCGGGCGGCACGGGCGCATTCTCATGAAAGCTCAAAGGTGTCCTTTCAAACTCTTAAACAGTTCGTTCCAGTCCCCACCAATATACTATCGTTGAGATGCTGAAGGGTTAGTGGATGCCGAGGGTTTTGCAGACGCCGACGATGAAGCAGACGCACTCGAAGCCGGTTGCTGTTTATCCGCCGATGCAGACGGTGCTGCACTCGGCGTTGCAGATGTCGAAGCGCGACTCCCCTGACCGGGAACGGCGGGGGCATCCACGAGGTTGCGAGCGCCCGGGGCATCATCTTTAGGCTTCGCTACAGGGGTAGCCGTGCCGTTAATCTGCCCGCTGTTGATATCCAAAGTTGCCGGAATATTCGTCGCGTGCATGCCCAGCGAACTTGCACGATTCGCCAGGTTTTGAGGTGCCTGTTGGTACCCAATTTCTTGTTGCAGGGCTTGGTTCTCTTGGGTCAGTGTTTGCTCTTGGGTACGCAAGTCCACAAGGTCGTATTGACGGGTTGCGATCAAGATATTGAGCATCAAGATAAAGACCAAGGTCAACGGGATAGCAACAAATACACCCACCAACGCCACAGGACTCCAGCTTCGCGGACGTACCAGTGACAGGGCAAGCGGTACACGACGAGTCTCCCGAGCCTGGGCTTTTACTCGTGAACTCTTAGCCGCAATCGAACGAGCTGGGTATGCAGATTTCGCCGGGTATCCGATAGTACGCGGATGCTGAGCACCGCCAGTGCGCGGACCAGCGTATGCGGTTACATGTTCCGACAACCGGTTCTGTGCACGATGAGCAATTCGAACGTGCGTATTAGAAGTTACAGAAGTACGTGGAACCTGGATTTGAGAAACACGGCTTTTCACGTTTGACGCAGGTTTATTCCGCCCCGGTACACCCCGGCGCGTTGGGTGTTTCTGAGCAGGTTTATGCTCAGGAATAATACGCAAATTAGCGTTCCGAGTTCCCCTGCGCTGAGTGGCAGCGCGGGGCGTCTCCTCTACGCCGGTTACAGTCGGCGCTTCGGGAGTGGTAACGCTCGGAGAGTGTTGCGGAGGGGTCATATCCTGCTCTTTCAAGTCTGTATCTGTTGTTATACCAATTAGGTAGATGTGCCGGGAGAGTTAAGCTGTCTTAGAGATTCAGCTGGATACTTTGATTTTTTCTCCGGCACGCAGTTTAGCGCTTGCTGCACGCGGGTTTTCGGCGATTTCAGCCTCTGTAGGCGGCTCTGCACCGCGGGTGATAACTCTTATCGTCGGCTGATGTTCGTCGAGCTCCACGGGAAAGCCTTTAGGGGCCTTCGACGTAGCAGCCTCGGTCAAAGCACGTTTGACGATTTTGTCTTCAAGGCTGTGATAGCTCATAGCGACAAAACGACCGCCGAGTCTCAGAGCATCCAAAGCCGCAGGAACCGCCCGTTCAAGAGCTTCTAGCTCATGATTAACCTCGATACGCAAAGCCTGGAAAGTTCTCTTAGCCGGATGACCGCCCTTGCGCTGTGCTGCAGCGGGTACAGCCTTCTGAATGGCAGCTACCAGTTCCCCAGTGGTGGTGAAGGGTGTGTGTTTTCGCTGTTCCACAATATGCTGGGCAATACGGGCAGCGAATTTCTCCTCACCCCAGTTTTTGATGATGCGACGCAGCTGATTCTCGCTGTACTCATTGACAACGATGCGGGCAGTTAGCTCATCATCACCGTTCATGCGCATGTCCAAAGGTGCATCATAGGAATACGCGAACCCACGGGAACGCTCGTCCAGCTGCATCGAAGACACACCTAGATCCAGAAGAACGCCATCTACAGAGGTGGCTCCCGCCGCAGACATCGCATCTTCTATATGGTCATATACGGTGTGCACAGGCACGAAGCGATCTCCAAAACGCGCCAGACGTTCGGCAGCAATAGCATGTGCCTGTGCGTCACGGTCTATGCCGATAACCGTTAGGTTGGAGAACCTTTCAAGCATTGCTTCTGTATGACCCCCCATACCCAAAGTCCCGTCAATGACAACCGCATCCTGACGCGAAATAGCGGGCTCCAACAGCTCCAGGCAACGATCGAGCATAACCGGAACATGGCGTTCCTGTGCCTGTCGTTGTGAAAGCTGTCCCAAAAGCCCTTTCCGATATCCAGGGTCGCCAGATAAAGCATTGGGGGATGCCAAAACATCGTGCGTTGGGGCAACCACGCCGGTAAGTGAGTGAGACTCGGCGATCATAATGCTCCTTCCCATAGCTCTAGCGGTCGTTCACAGCGGATCACAGGTTACGTTTTGGGCAAAAAACTGTGTGGTGACATAGTCATTACAGAATCGGGGCGAAAGGGTCTTCGTCTAACGACGCAAATTCTGCTTCTGTCTGTGTCATATATTCTTCCCATGCTTTGGAGTCCCAGATTTCCGCACGGCTTCCTGAACCAATCACAGTCAGCTCTTGCGACAGACCTGCATACTCACGCAGCACAGGCGGGATCGTTACACGTCCCTGCTTATCAGGCACCTCATCAGAAGCTCCCGAAAGGAACATACGCATAAAGTCACGTGCTTGCCGCCCAGGAAGCGGAGAGCTTCGCATCGTTTCGTGGATACGCTCAAACTCGGCGACAGGAAACACGTATAGGCAGCGTTCCTGACCGCGTGTTAGCACGAGACCAGCTGATAGCTCATCGCGAAATTTCGCTGGCAAGATGATGCGCCCCTTGGTGTCCAGGCGGGGTGTATATGTTCCAAGAAACATGCGGCACCCCTTTCCTGACAAGCGGAATACCCGCGACTCCAATTAGGCATGTCTACCCCTGAAACTATCTTCCCCTCCACTTTACTCCATTTTGCTCCACTATTCCTACCTCATGAGGATTTTTCTCAGAAAGAACACAGCTTTTCCTTAGTTTTAAGCACCAAAAAGGGCGAGTGGTTTATCAAAAACCACTCGCCCTCTCGGACGTTTCTTTAAACTTATTAGTAAAATTTAAATCATCAAAAGTTAGTTTTCACCACGGTTACGATCGTCCCAACGCTCTTCGAGGCGAGACATGAACTTCGACTGCTTTGTAGATTTTTCAGAAGAACCCGCACCTTCCCGGCGAGCTTGGGTTGTTCCCTGCGCCTTGTCTCCTAAGAACGAATCCACCGGAGTCTTCTTACTCGTTGTCGCCAAATAAACACCACCGGCAGCAATAATAAATCCAATAATGCCCAGCCATATCATCTTTGAGGCAACGGCACCGATAATAATACCCAACCCAGCTAACACGCCCAAAATGCCGAGAGCCATGTGTCGGGCACTAAATACGGGAGCTGTATTACCCGTTGATGACATTGATGACGCAAAATGTGGGTCCTCAGCGCTCATCAGTTCTTCGAGCTGGTCGAGAACCTTCTGTTCACGCTCAGAAAGTGCCATTTCATTCTCCTTGAACGAACCGGTGACATGAGTGCTTATTCGTCTATCCTAAACCTATAACACTCCGTTGCTTTTATACTACCCCGCAATCCTTTTTTAAGATACCTACCGTTCGCTCGCGTGAAAATTTTCTTCTCTAACCAAATATGGTCTTGTTTACGCTCTTTATGGGAAGATTCACCTCAGGACAGATTTTTCTACCCCAGATTCTTCGATTCCCTCCACTTTTTACTCCCCTATACTCCAGAGCGCTCCCCTAAGAAGTTTTCTGTTTTTTCTGGGCTGCTCTTGTGAATATATGAAAGATCAGAAGCACTAGAAACGGCTGCATCAGTAAACTTCTGACGAATACTATCGAGAGCATGTTCCACTGCGCTCCAGTCAGGAGCACTGCGGATTCCATTCCAAGCACCGACCCTGAACCTATCATCACCCACAGTATCTTCAAGATGTTTAGAACCTGCCTCTAAATCTAACAGTATTGCATCGTCGAAGAGTGGATACTGCACTCCGAGCTCACTACGTTCAAGTTTTTCGGCGCGAACACCAATGAGGCGAATAGCGCGTGTCGCATACTCCTGAGACTGCTCAGCAGAAAAGGCCAAAAGCCCCATCCCGCGCAGTGCAGCATGAGATGCCCGATAAATTTCCATACCTGAATCGCAAGAAACCGACAACGGCACAGATTTCGTATGAGTCTCAAATCCTTCATACCGAATTTTGAGGCTGAGAGAACCTGCCAGCTTACGTGCACGGCGCAAACGTATACCCACTTTAAACGAAAGCGAGCGCAAAGCATCCGTAATCTCATACCCCGCCGTAGTATCAGTCCCGAATGTGTGCTCAGCGCCTATACTTTTCTCTTCACGATAGGGCACAACATCACGGCTATCGAGCCCACGAGATGTAGCCCAAAGGTGTTCTCCAGCAGCTCGTCCGAACCGTGCACGCAGCCAGCTTATGTCGAGTTCGCGTAAACCAGCAATTGTTGTAATACCGTATTTACCGAGGGCTGCAGTACTTTTAGACCCTACACCCCAGAGTTTTGAGACAGGAAGTGGATCTAAAAACTCACGGACTTTTGCGGGAGGAACCACCCATAGCCCATTAGGTTTACTACCGGTCGAAGCCATCTTGGCAATAAGTTTATTGACGGAAATGCCTGCCGAGCTTGGTAGATGAAGCTCCTCCGCAATTCGTGAACGCACACGCTGAGCGATATCTACAGGACTCGTTCCATGGATAACTGCACCCGTGAGATCCACAAAAGCTTCGTCCACGCTTACCTGTTCTACCAACGGGCTTTCTGCACGCAAAATATCCATAACAGCCTGCGAATAATACCTATAGTTACCGCGAAGAGGCATGACCACAGCAGCAGGACATAGAGAAAGAGCTCGTGAAAGGGGCATGCCAGAACGAACTCCATATATGCGAGCCTCATACGAGGAAGAACACACTACGGCGCGAGGCCCCTGTGGAGCAACGATGATAGGTACACCCTGTAATTCGGGGCTCTCCAGAAGCTCCACATTAACGAAAAAAGCGTCCATATCAAGATGCATAACAACGCGCCCCTGTTGTTGGTTCATACCCCTCCTTCCCAATTCACAATATAATAGCATATATATTCTATAATTAGTACTTGTATTCTACATCATAGAAACCTCAGACCTCAGGAAGGTTATAATATTCGCAAATATCAACCGGTGCTTTACTCTAGAGGAGTATTCGCGCGCACTCCCCTAAGGAACACAAACATGACAGAACAGCCGAAACCTGAAAATCTCAGCGACGGCGTTAAGTCTGAGCAAGAAGCTTACCTACGCGCAGTCGAAGCTACTATGTCAGAATTTTTCGCACAACAACGCACCCTGCTGACCGCTATATCTCACGATGCGCTGCCCCTTCTTGAAGCTATCGAGTCGCTCTCTTCCGGGGGGAAACGTCTCCGGGCTCTTCTGAGCTATTGGGGATGGCGAGGTGCTGGAGGAGACTCCATACTCGAAAGGTCGGCTCCTACCCCTATTATTCGAGCAGGGGCTGCCCTTGAGCTCTTTCAATCAGCGGCTCTTATTCACGACGATATTATCGATCGCTCTGATACACGCCGCGGAAAGCCCTCAGTACATAAAAAGTTTGAAACGCAGCACATCCAGAACTCATGGGTGGGCGATACTTTCAACTACGGACTAACCGGTGGAATCATTGCGGGTGATCTGTGCCTTTCGTGGTCGGAACAGATGTTCTCATCCATCGGAGAAGGTGCTTTATCCGGCACCGAAGCGCGAAATATCTTCGATACTATGCGTACCGAAGTTATGGCTGGCCAATACCTTGATGTGCTTTCCGAAGTTATTCCAGCAGAGACTCCTGAGAACGCCCTCGCTCGTGCTCACCGTGTTATTCAATACAAATCCGCAAAGTACTCCTGTGAGCACCCACTCGCCTTAGGAGGGGCTTTAGCACTCACCGCAATCGCGCATCAAGACCACCCGATTCTTGGGAAATATCGTGCTTTCGGACTTCCGCTGGGAGAAGGATTTCAGCTTCGTGATGATGAACTTGGTGTCTTTGGAGAACCTAGCGCCACAGGCAAACCCGCCGGAGATGATATTCGTGAGGGAAAACGCACCGTTCTCATAGCGCTAACAACACAAAATATCTCTGCTGAAGACCGCAGGATGCTTGAAGGCGCCTTAGGGAACCCGGAACTCACGAACCAGCAAATCTCTAAAATCCGAGAGCTTATGATAGGCTCTGGGGCTCTAGAGCATGTCGAAGAGCTTATCGCTCAGAAGTCAGAAGCTGTAGATACTGCTCTTCATGCGCTGCCGGTATCCGAGCCGATACGCTGCGCGCTCAGCGCGATAGCGGCTAAGGCGCTGCACCGTAAAGCTTAGAGAGAATGGTGATGCGGCGCATCCAAGCTGTTAGATGCGCCGCATAACTATATATTTTTCGGGTACCGTTGGAACTCGATCTTGATAAAAACTCTTCTTAGTTTTGTTCTACCAGGCAAGCGCCTGTGCGCGACGGCGGATCTCTGTCTTGCGTCCGTCTTTCAAAGCATCAATAGGGCGCCCAGGAAGAGAGTCATCATCCGTGTATAGCCAGACGATTGCTTCTTCATCGCTGAACCCTGAGTCTTTGAGTACGACTAGAGTTCCCTTTAAAGATTCCAAGACGCGGTTCCCGTTCAAAAAGAGTGCGGGGACTTTACGCACGTTGGTTTCGGGATCGCGCAAGGCTATCAAAGACCCGTCAGAAAGAAGATTATGTATGCGAGTGATCTTCAGATCGAGGATCTCAGAGATCTCTGGAATAGTGACCCACTCGCCTACAAGGGCAAAGGTCTGAGCAATATTTTCGTTAGTCACCCTTTAAGAGTGCCAGAGAGCCTAATCAATTACCACTTATTCCGTACCGCAAGCTGGTGTGTTGCAAGTAGCGTGCTCATCTAGCCTACGACTAAATCACAGGTATGCACCTTTCCTGAAAATCTGCTGAGGGTTAGGTTCCGACATGACGAATAGGGTCGCATCATTCAAATGCATCGCCTAAAATTTTTATCACTATGAGTCATACTCCACAGCCTAATTCCGGTTCCTCTGTGCCCGGTCCTGCTCCCCAGACGAATCATAAGCAGCCGCTGCGGTTAACCGGTCAAGTGCTCGAAAAGCACTACCTCATGGGACGAATGATAGCCCGCGGAGGCATGAGTGAAGTCTATTACGCTTCTGACTTGTGGTCGAATAATCCCGTAGCTATTAAAGTGCTTACGCCCGAACTTGCCGAACAAGCGGAGAACAGGCAAAAATTCCATCGTGAGGAAAGCTCTCTGCGTAAAATTGGCGGGGGTCACACAGTAGGTGTGTTGTCTTCAGGTACCGAGTATCTTCAGGGGCAGCGCATTATGTATATCGCTTTGGAGTACGTTTATGGGTGTACGCTCAGCCAGCTCCTTCGCTCTCGCCAAGCGCTGTCTATGGGGGAAGGTCTTGAAATTTTGCTTCCCGTTGTTGAGGGGCTTTCAGAGGTGCATGCGCATCGGTATGTTCACCTCGATATGAAGCCGGGGAATATTCTTTTAGATACTCAGCGGCGCATTAAGTTAGCAGATTTTGGTCTTACGCGCCGCAATGACCAATATGACTCTGGGGTTCTTATGGGTACCCCCGCCTATGTGGCGCCTGAAATCTTAGACCCGCAAGGACGTGTTGGTGCTCCAGCGGATATTTTTGCGCTGGGCGTTATGATGTACCGTATTTTCTCCGGTCGTTTACCATTTACCGGTTTACACAACGATCAACAGGTTCTCTACCACAACGCCAATATTGAGATGCTTCCAATTACGGAAGTAGCTCCGGGAATCGACCCCGATATAGCGGGGATTATCAGGTGGTGCACACGTAAACAAGCGGATGCACGCCCCGAGGACGCCACGGAACTTTTCACTGCTTTATCCGAGATAGCCCAGCGGATGAATCCTAAAGATCGTGCATGGCGTTCCCCGCATCTTGAACCTCCAGAGCTTGCACTTTGGGATGAGGTGGGTGATATTGCTGAGCGCAGCGGCATGGCGCAAATGGTGCGTGATACTCCTATTAGCGCGTACGGCAGCGCGGTAGATTTGATTCTCGACGTAGATGCAGAGAATTCGGTAATTGACGATTTTGGTGTCCCTCTCTCCCCTGCTGTCCATGAACAAGGGCATATAGGTATTGGCCCAGAACCACATGGTCCCGACGAGAGCCTAATATCTCCCCCATCTTCAACCCCTAGTGCACCAGCGAATCTCCATAACGCGCTACGACCAGAGCCATCGCCAGTACCACGATCAGAATCACCTTCCACTCAGCACGTTCCTCAGCAAGAAAAGTCTATGTCCAAAGAGCAGCTGGACAATGAATCGTTCTCTGCTTATGCAGATCCGCAACGAATATATGATCGCCGGAATTCAAGTGTTCCTGTTCAAGCAAACCAAGAGCAAAATTCCTCTCTAGACTCTAAACAAAGCTGGGATTCTCAAACGCAGGAGCGCGAACGTCGGCACATTCTTGATCCTCGATTCCCTACCGAGTCTCTTGCCGAGCCACCTTCAGCTACAGCGTGGAGTCTCGCCGCATTAGTGGTGGTCGTTCTCTTTATGGCGGCTGGTTTTACGGGCTGGATGCTCGCCACATCAGTGCTGCAGGCCGCCTGGTGGCAAGATTTTTCCAGGCTTTTCGGCGGATTATAGAGTAATCCCATATGCTGAAGGTCGCATAGAACTCTACAGAGTTCTATGCGACCTTCAGCATAAAGCTAAAACTAGATTGCTTATCGGTTCCTGAGATACTCGGATACCAAGAACGCGATTTCAAGCGACTGCGAGTGATTCAGCCGGGGATCGCAAAGAGATTCATAACGATCAGCCAGGGCTTCTTCATCAATAGCGTCTGAGCCACCTAGGCATTCAGTAACGTCATCCCCGGTCATCTCAACGTGAATACCGCCAGGAAATGAGCCGAGAGCATCATGTACCTCGAAGAAACCGCGAACTTCATCGAGTACATCGTCAAAACGGCGGGTCTTATAGCCGGAAGGAACGGAAATTGTGTTACCGTGCATAGGATCGGTTACCCAGATAACCTGTGCACCAGCAGCTTGTACCCCTGCGACGATAGGAGGCAGCTTCTCTCGAATATTCTTAGCCCCCATACGGGTAATAAAAGTGAGGCGACCGGGTTCACGATTCGGGTCAAGTTTATCGATAAGGGCCAGTGCATCTTCGGCGGTGGTTGTGGGACCGAGTTTTACGCCGATGGGGTTACGCACCTTAGAGAGGAAATCCACGTGCGCATCATCAATCCCACGAGTTCGCTCACCAATCCACAAGAAATGGGCTGAGGTGTCATAGGGCAAGTCGGTTCGTGAATCGATGCGGGTGAGGGACCTTTCATAGTCAAGGACTAATGCCTCGTGTCCCACATACATATCGGTAGTTTTGAGCGCATCAAAATCAACTCCACAGGCTTCCATGAATTTGAGGGCGCGACCGATTTCATCAGCTGTTTGTTCGTATCGCTCATGCGCTGGGTTTGAAGTAAACCCGCGGTTCCATTGATGTACTGCGCGTAGATCTGCAAAGCCACCTTTTGTAAAAGCACGCACAAGGTTAAGGGTGGCGGAACTGGTGTGGTAGCCGCGCAGCATACGTTTAGGATCATGCTCACGAGCTTCAGGCGTGAACTCAAAACCGTTGACGGTTTCGCCCCGAAAGGAAGGCAAAGTAACATCGCCGCGTGTTTCCGTATCCGAGGAACGTGGCTTTGAGAACTGGCCAGCCATACGACCCATCTTCACCACAGGCATCGAAGCGCCGTAGGTAAGAACCGCCGCCATCTGGAGAAGAGTTTTGATGCGCCCAGAGATTTTGTAGGCTGTGGCACCTTCAAAAGTTTCGGCACAGTCACCGCCCTGTAGCAAGAACGCACGTCCTTCGGCTACCTCCGCCAGCTGTTCGCGCATAGAATCTACCTCACCAGCAAAAACTAGCGGGGGCAGAGAGCTCAGCTCGGCAACAGTTGCGTCAAAATCAGCGTGATTTGCCCATGTAGGCTGCTGATCTATGTGCAGATTCCGCCAGGTATCCAACCCGTAATCTGCGCCAAGCTGATGGTTATGGTTCGCGTTGCTCATGGGTGTGTACTCCAGAATTTCTGTATGGTTCAGCACGCTGACGCGGCGTTACAAGGATAAAGATTATTGTACCTTCCTAAAATGCCGTATCTGAGCATATGGCGCAGTCTTAGATAAGTTTATGGGCACTCTGCACATAGACGGTTTACAGCCTGTTCGGCGGTTAAACTGTCGGATGCCATGAGTTTTTTCACCGCATCCGCGTACACATCAACATATTCTTGCCCGCTAAGCTCACGAATAGCTACACCTACACGATCCGCAATCTCACGCTGTACGGAGAAAAGATGCGCTTCGTGACTTCTGCTGGAGAAATCTAGCGGCTTTCCAAAAATTGTACGGATCGTTATCTTTTGTCCGCGATTGCGCAGGTGCGGCCTATTTGTTCCCAGCGGCTGCACCAGGTCCGTACCAATCTGCCCTACTGGTACGACGAAAACTCCAGATTCAAGGGCTAATCTTGCTACTCCAACTTTGGGACGGTAGCCACGCCCGTCAGGACTGCGGGTGCCTTCGGGATAGATCCCCAGTATGCCGCCTGATTCTAGCACCCGAAGGCCTCTGGCAAGAGATTCTTGACTTTTGACCCCACCGGAACGATCCATCGGAAGCTGGCCCATGCTTGTAAAAAATTTAGCCATAGCGCGACCTTTGACACCGGATGTTGTGAAGTAATCACTTTTCGCCAAGAAATTAATAGGGCGATCGAGTGCAAGAGGTATAAAAACTGAATCGCAAAATGCTAGGTGGTTACTTGCAATAATGACCGGTCCCTGGGGTATGTTCTCAAGCCCGATAATTTCATGCCGATAGAGACTATGCAGAATGGGCGTACTAAGAAATTTGAGGGTGCTGTAGGCGAGGGTCATAACTCTTCCGTCATAAAACAATAAATGTGGGATAGGCACGCGTACCCGTATATGACGGATGTGGTTAGCGAGCACATATCACAAGAGGACGGCAACAATGCGAAACCTCTACGTGATTAGATTGTAACGGGTTTAGCAGTACCGTGCCTAAATCCCCTCTTTCCCGACACCGAGGTGACTTTTGTCTGATAGTTATCTGTGAATATTATCGTTTTCGCGCTCTTAGCGTAGCTCAGACGGTGTTATCCCAGTTATCCCAGAGCTGTAGGTAATAATTGACCACGAACCTATTTCAACTCTTGAACGGTTCCAAGTCTCAAAGTGAGAGTGTACTGTTGAAAGGATGCCATGAGTATTTTCGAGAATGCAGGTGAACCGTTTCGCCGCATCCGCCGTCAGGCGCATCAGCGTCGTGAGCTTGCCATCCAGCCCTCGACAATGCGTGTGCAAAACTCTTTAGAGTCGGAGTTCAACCACGATCCTATTTCCCATCCGGCTGACCATGAACTCTATGAGGGTGATGTTGGCCTTCTCATCATTCATGGCTTCACAGGATCCCCGCACAGTATGCGACCTATAGCAGATCACTTTATTAAGCTCGGCTACCCTGTTGAGATGCCTCGTCTTGCTGGGCATGGCACACACTGGCGAGATATGGTGGCGACCGAGTATAAAGAGTGGGTTGATGGTGTCGAAGAAGGATATTGGAAACTCCTCAATGCAGGCTATCGAGTTATCATAATCGGTATTTCTATGGGCGGGTGCATTGCTACCAATTTAGCGGCTCGGCATGATGTTCTAGGCATGGTGCTCATTAACCCCTATTTTGTGGATGTAAACCCCATGATGAAAGTGGCACACCGAGTTGCCCCTATATTTCCTTCGCTCAAATCTGTAGGATCTGACATTGCCCGTCCTGGAGTTGATGAAGGTGCATATCCGCGAACTCCTACCGTTTCTGTACGGCAGCTTCACCTTTTGGGCCGAGAGACTCGTGAGCTGATACCCTTGCTACGAGCTCCGGTGCTTTACCTGCGTTCCCTTCATGATCATGTTGTTTCAGATAGTTCGCACCGCTATTTTCTGGAACACTGCTCAGCACCGGTAAACTTTAAATGGTTGACTCACAGTTACCATGTGCCGACTCTAGACTACGACGCGGAACTTGTCTTATCCGTGATACAAGATTTTGTCGTTGACTGTGAAGCATAATCCAAGCTACAGCGTTGAAAGGCCTTGTATGCAAATTGTCTCCGTACCCGCAGAAGCTATGGTAGATCCAGCGTTGAATCTCACCAGTATTGTGGAACGCCATGCCTCCGACACCTCAAATCCCGTGCTGTATCGGTGGCAGATGTCGCCTGGCAATTGGCAGGACATTCACGCACATCAGTTCCATGACATGGTGGTTTCCGTAGCCAAGGGACTCATTGCGCATGGCGTTAAACCTGGTGATCGCATAGGTATTATGAGCCGCACCCGCTTTGAGTGGGCTTTAATAGATTTTGCTATCTGGTATGCCGGTGCCATATCGGTACCTATCTACGAGACGAACGCACCCGCACAAGTTGCCTGGGCCTTATCGCATTCTGAGGCACAAGCAATTTTTGTGGAGAACGATAATCTGGTTCAGATTACTGATAAAGCGCATAAATTTCAGCCTCTCAATATTAAAAATCGTTGGGTTATTGAAAATGGAGATCTGGATACACTCATCACGGCAGGTCTAGATGTCTCCGATGCCGAACTTGAAGCGGCCCGCACGCATGCCCATGCCGATTCGCTTGCAACCATCGTCTACACGTCTGGAACAACAGGTAAGCCTAAAGGATGTGCGCTCACGCACGGAAACTTTCTTAATTTGAGTCTTAATACGCGCATCGCAGAGCCGGAGATCGCTAATCCGCGTAGTTCTTCTCTTATTTTCTTACCTTTAGCGCATGTTCTGGCAAGGTTTATTCAGGTTCTTGCTTTGGATTCCGGGGTTGTTGTTGGACACTCCCCTACCATCAAGAATCTTGCGGCTGATCTGGATAGTTTTAAGCCCACCATGTTGCTGGTGGTACCGCGTGTCTTTGAAAAGATTTATGAGGGAGCATTGGCTAAGGCGGCTCATGGCGGAACCATAAACGAAAATCTTTTTAAGCGAGCGGTTAAGGTTGCCATCGCTTGGTCTGAGGCTAAAGTTTCTGGACGACTCCCCCTCAAGTTGGCGGCACAATACGCACTCTACGATAAGCTAGTTTACACAAAATTGCGTGCCGCTATGGGCGGTAAATTACGTTACGCAGTCTGCGGAGGCGGGCCTCTCTCTCCACGGTTGAATCATTTCTACCATGCGGTAGGAGTCCGAGTGGTTGAGGGTTATGGTCTCACGGAAACATGTGCGCCAATTGCTGCCGGGCGCATCAGCAATTTTCAGATCGGGGCTATTGGTCCGCTCCTGCCAGGTTCTCAAGGCCGTCTTGCCGAAGATGGCGAGCTTGAACTGCGTGGAATCGGCGTGATGAAGGAATACTACAAAAATCCCGCTGAAAATGCCCAGTCTTTCACTGACGATGGATGGTTCAAGAGCGGTGACCTAGCCCGTTTCGATGATCAAGGGCTCCTCAAAATTGTGGGGCGCAAAAAAGAAATCATCGTGACGGCCGGGGGCAAGAATGTTATTCCCGGCACTGCGGAGAACCATCTACGAACTTCTCCCTTAGTATCTCAGGCTATGCTCGTGGGAGACCAGAAACCCTTTATTGCGGCTTTAGTTACTCTCGATCCCGATACTCTCCCCGATCAGCTTGAACATTTGGGGCTTCCGCGTTCCCTTTCCATACCGGAGGCCGCCGTGCATCCTGCCGTGCGTGCCGCGATCCAGCGCATTATTGACGAGGCTAATCAACTGGTATCTCGCGCAGAAGCTATTCGCGAATTCCGCATTATGGGTAAGGATTTGACGGAGGCGAACGGCTATTTAACACCTTCTCAAAAGCTCAAACGGGCTAAGATTCTGCAGGATTTTTCTGCTTATGTGGATGACATCTATAGCCGTGTTTCGGAAAGCGCTAATAATAAACTCGAACGTCTGCAAAGCTACGCCGAGCAAGCTTCTGATAGGCTCCAAGAGTTCAAAACAGAGAAGACAGAAAAACTTCATGATCTAAAGGTCGAAGCGACTGAACGCCTTGAAGAGTTTAAAGGACAGGCGGCAGAAAAGTTATCTCAGCATCAGCCAGTCCGAGCCACACCTTCAGATGAAGAGCGTACATACCCTGATGGTAAAGAGCACGTGCGCGGAGATTTAGAAAACGACAAAAAAGCTCCACGAATCTCTTCGGAAGAATCGTAGCTCTTGAACGCGAAAAGAGGCTAAAAGCTGTGGGGGCTCTCAACAAGATTGGTGAGAGCCTCCACAGCTTTATATATGAAAACTAGTTATCTACATCTAGCCCGAGAAGAGCATTTTCTATAACTTCAGTCAAAGCAGGGTGAATCCAATACTGACCACGAGCCATGTCTTTCACACCCAATCCGAAGCTCATGGCTTGAATAAGCGGCTGAATCAGTACTGAGGCTTCTTCCCCTACAAGGTGGGCGCCTAAGAGCTGTCCCGTGTCTTTGCGGGCAATAAGTTTCGCCAGTCCCACGGAATCTTCCATAGCCCATCCATAAGCGGTATCGCCGTAGTTCTGGCTCTTCACCGTAACTTCGAAGCCCTCACGCTCCCCCAGCTTCCGGGCGTTCTCTTCCGAGAGCCCTACAGTTGCTATCTGCGGATTACTGAAAACCGCAGCAGGAACAAAACGATGATCGCTGGCAACGAAGCTATCGGGATGGCTAAGGTTATGTTGAACGGTCCGTGCCTCATGGTTTGCCACATGCTTGAGTTGGAACGACGAGGAGACATCACCTAGCGCGAATACTCCAGGTACGGGAGAACCGTTATACAGTACGCGCTGGTATTTATCAGTTCCAATAAACCCGCGGCTATCGACGTCAAAGAAACTGGATGCTTTAAGAGTATCGCTATTGGAACGACGACCAGTTGCGGCAAGTACGGCATCCGCAACAATCTCCTCTACCTCACCATCGTGTTCAACTACGACGGTAACGGTTCCATCGCCGTTCTCGCGTATCTCAACAAGGGAGCGCTCTAGGAGAATATTCCACTGGTGAGAGGCAGCTTCTATGAACCGGTCTACAACTTCTTTATCTACCTCACGGAGAATACGGTTAGAACGAACAACCTGATAAACCTGTGCCCCCAAAGCAGAGAATACATGCGAAAACTCGGCGGCGACAACCCCGCCGCCAAGCACCACAAGACGTTGAGGGAACTCTTCCAAACGCATAATCGTGTCGTTTGTATGAACCTGTGGTAAGTCAATACCGGGAACCGCAGGAAGAACCGCCCGCGAACCCGCAGCAATTACAACCTGGCGACCATAAAGTTTCTGCCCGGACTCTGTCTGCACTGTGTGAGCATCAACAAAATGAGCGTATTCGGGGTAGTAATCCACATTAGGTAGACCAGCGCGCCAGTCACGCCCACCAGCAGAAATCTTATCGATGCGCTGAGGGAAAATACGATCGCGTATCTGTGCCCAGTTAATTGCAGTAATTTCAGCCTCAATACCCAACTTATTGAGCTCACGTGCTTTCTGCGCAGTAGTTGCCGGGTACACAAACATTTTCGTAGGGATACACCCAACGTTCAGGCATGTTCCGCCGAAAGTACCGCCGTCTATAAGCGCTACTTTTTTGTTATCCCATTCCGGTCCTATCAGGGTGTTCCCCGATCCCGAGCCGATGACGATAAGGTCGTACTGTGCTACGCCATCAATAATTTCGAGCTCTTTGATACTCATAGTCCCTCACCTGCAATAAAGATTACTGAGTCTTAATACGTACGTTACAACGCTATACCCCGGGTTTTATTCCGGGGCACAGGACATCCATCTCTAGGCTCTACAGTGCTGCCATGAGTCCGGCAAGCAGACGTGTAAATCGTATGGAGGGCTCCACAGCTTCTTCGTCGGGCCAGAAGTGAATCGGATGTGCTGCCCCAAGAGCACGCTGAATAACAGCTTCTTCGTTGAACGTAGGCTCAGCAACAAGCTGCCCAAAGAGTGCCTTCAACTCTTCGTACCGATAGCTGTGCTCAGGGTCGTCGGCACGTAATTTATTCACGACAACGGCAGCAGCCTCAACAGAACTATTCTCGTCCTTCTGGAACCTAACAATCGCACGGAGGGTACGCTCAGTACCCGCCACGGAGAAAAGTGAAGGCTCCGCAATCGAAAGCACTCGCTGACTTGCGCCCCATCCAGTTGCTGTAAGGGTCCCTAAAAACGGTGGGCAGTCGATGAGGACTAGGTCGTATGTGCTCCCAGTATTTTCGATAAGGTTCTGCAACCGTTCAATGAAGGGCGCGGGCTCTTTCGTATCGAGAAGAGCCGAACGCGCCGAACCACGAGCTACATGAATTTCGCCGCCCTCTATAGGATTGCTCGTGAGCAGCGTAGGTGTACCCACCAGGTTATTCCAAGCTGACGGGCTCACAAGGCGGGTGAGCGCATCGGTGTCATGGGTAAGCAGGATAGAAGCAATGTCCGGGCACCCACCTTCTGCGGCAAGTCCGGTACTAGCATCCCCGTGGGGATCGAGATCTATGACAAGGGTTTTGAGCCCACCGTGCAACGCTGCTGATGCAAGACCTAACACAATGGAGGTCTTACCCACGCCACCTTTGAGGCTACTAACACTGACAATTCTAGGCATGGCGCTCCGAAGTTATAAGTTCAACAATTGAACGAGTGCACTCTTATTTTATCGAAATTACTTGCGTTCGATAACTCTCGATCGCAATTTTTCCCAATAATCTTTACACTCGTGTATATCACGCATATGTGGTACCACAGCGTATGTCTTTAAGACCACTCTACTAGAGTATTGAGGTTTTAGTGCACGTCAGGCTTTACGGGCGCGGCGTGCGGCAAGTTCATCTTCCGCGTCCGATACCGTCTGCATCTCTTCACCAGGTTGCCCATTCAGATTCGCTTCGATCTCACGCCAGACTCGCCCAATAGCAATTCCGAAGACACCTTGGCCAGCCTGTACGAGATCAATAACTTCGCTCGGCGACGTACACTCATAAACGGTGGTTCCATCGCTCATCAGGGTGATTCCTGCAAGGTCCTCGATCCCCCGAGTATGAAGATGGTCAATAGAGGTACGAATCTGTTGTAAAGATACTCCGGTATCGAGAAGGCGCTTAACGATCTTGAGAACCAATACATCGCGGAAACTATAGAGCCGTTGAGTCCCAGACCCTGAGGCGGAGCGCACAGTAGGCACCACAAGCTCCGTACGAGCCCAGTAGTCAAGCTGCCGATAGCTAATCCCGGCAGCTTTCCTGGCAACAGATCCGCGGTACCCTAGGTTCTCGTCGACGATTGATACAGGATCTTTAAAAAGAACCCCCTGTTCACCACGCGGAGGTGGTGCCATCGGAAGAAGAACTTCAAACCCTTCTAACTGCTCGGCTGTACCATGCATATCATGGTAAGCTTCAGAAGAACGAGATCCAGTTTTTGAGGTATTCCCTGGTGTGGTCTTGTCACCGACGCTATATCGCGCCATTGGCAATACCTCCTTCTTATCCGATGTCCGTAGCCGAACGGGTTACTTCTGTTTGTTATCCTACCTTGTTACCCGTTCAAATGCACGGAAATACCGGGCACTAAGCTCCAGCAGTTTTTACACGTTTAGAGAGCAAATACATTACGGGATAAAAAGGGGAACCGCGCCTTCTGAAAGCTACGGCAGCCTTTATAGTTTAACCTATCTCTCCCTTTAGCATAAAACTTGCACATCTTCAGGGTGGGAGTTGAGCTTTAGTAGATTATTCTCCGCCCATACAACGTCTAAGCGCGCCTAGAATGCGGTCATGGAAACATGTAAACCCTACTCATATTGAGCACCATATCTGCAACAAACCTTAAAAAATGGATGCGCAAAAGCGATCAAACTTTCACGCATCCAACACTGAGATTGAGTGATATTTTTCTTGGCAGGACTAGCCCCTGCTTCGTAGACAGACGCAGAAGCCAGCGTAAGTTTCTAACTACATGCGTACAGAAAGCCCTAGTTATACGTCGGCATTGCAGACTCTACAAGGGTTGCATGCAACTGCAGACAAAGTTTGCGAATCTTATCGGCTCGCTCTTGAGCCTGCGTCTGAGAAGCTGCGTCACGGCGCGAAGCTAAAGGAGCTACCGCGATCTCAACAAGAGAGATTTCACGGTCTGCTGCAGATTTGAAAGCTCTCAGATGACGGGGCTGAATGCCATGTCCCATAAGTTCAGCGCTAGCTCGGGCAATAAGCACATCATATTCAGTGTATTTCGCATTTGCCTCGTCATCCAGAAGGCCGAAGTCAATAAGCTCACGAATAAGCTCAACAGGCGCACCTGAGTACTCTGCGAGTTCACGAATACTGTATGTACGCCCTTCCGCAACGTTAGTGGATCCCAAAACCTGGTCCAACATCTCGTCCGAAACGGGTGCAGGTACAGAGTTAATGGCGCGACCCGCCTCAAGATCGTCAAGATGCTGACGAATAACCTTGAGCGGCATGTAGTAGTCGCGTTGCATCGTCAAGATATACCGCAGGCGCTCGATGTCGGTTTGTGAGTACTTTCGATACCCAGTATCGGTACGTTTGGGGTGGACCAAACCACGCTCCTCCAAAAAACGAATCTTAGAGGCGCTGATTCCCGGAAAATCAAGATCCAGTTGACTTAAAACCTGTCCTATAGTGCGGCTCTTAATATCTCGGGGGTCACGACTATCTTTGCCACGTTCAGCGCTCTCTACTAGAGCCTCTGCCCGAGCGAGATTGTCATCAATGCGGGAGTTCATAGTATTCCTTTGAGAAATTGTGCTCATCAAAGTTACGCCGATGCGCAGACCGCCTCGGCGTGCTGCATAGTACCTAATCGGCTTCTTCGCAGACGGCGTTACTTGTTCTTTTGTATTGTGAGTGAGTGAGGTTCAGATAATTTATCACAAAATGATAAACACTGAACCTTTGAGTCAATCTTATAGTGTTCCGTCTCAGAATTCCATTAGAAAACCGCCGAATAACGGCATTTTCAATGCCGAAAGATTACAAAACTTTAACCATCAAGTAGTAAAACAATACCAATTTATTCAAAAACCCTTATTTTTCCACGCGATATATAAGTATAGGTATTGATAAATTTTTAGAATTATTTGTATTTATTTTTCGTCACATTTTACAAAATCATCCGGTGATTACCGCCAAAAAGACGGTAATCACCGGATATATATCTACGCCTAGGTACCGGTAATTAGTCCAACTCAGCCTGATAGGCCTCCGCTGAAAGAAGCTTTGCCACATCATCAGCATTTTCAGGACGAAGTTCGATAAGCCAGCCCTCACCGTAAGGATCGGAGTTCACCTGTGCGGGGTCATCAGCCAGCGCCTCGTTGACGGCGACAACCTCACCAGCAACTGGTGACAGAAGATCGGATACGGACTTAGTGGACTCAATCTCGCCAAAGCTACCCTCAGCATCGAGGGAGTCACCGACAGAGGGCAGGTCTACATAAACCACGTCACCCAGCGCATCCTGCGCATGATCGGTAATACCGACGCGAACAGTACCTTCAGCCGAAAGGGGGGAAACCCACTCATGATCAGATGTGTACAGAAGTTCTGCGGGAACGTTGCTCATAGCAGCGATTTCCTTTCAGTGTGTTCTTGCTACGCACGGTTCTGTGCGAACCTCTCACGGTGTGGGATACGAGAGGCAATACACAAATTATCTCATAGATACGTAATGTTGAGCACGTTTTTTCCGAATCGTGTCATGGGTTCTTAGAAGCAATTTCTATAAGGTTGAAAACGTACCTCATTAAAACTTCACACTTTGAAAACCAGACAGAATATAGTGAGATGCCTCGCCTCTACATATAGCAGAGACGAGGCATCTCATTCTATTTAGCCCAACTCAGGCTAGAACCTCACTTATCGAGAGGAGATAACACTCTCTGAGAAGGGGTTCGGGTTACCGAAGCGGTGTGCGGTAATCGAAACGGCCTGTTCACGCAGAAAGGGGAGCATCTCGATACGACCAGCCTCGGTCACGGGGTGGAAGTACACAGCAACGTCAGGACGACCACCCAGCGCCGTGTACACAGACTTGACGTCATCACCGATGTAACGGATACGAGTACCTTCAAGCGGAGTACCAGCCAGAGCGCGAACCGGAGTCTTAGCGTTAGAAGCCAAGTATGTGCGCCATGCTTCATCGGACTCCACCAGGTACTTAATGCCTTTGTTTTCAAGAATACCGCGTACAGCGACCGGCAGATCCTTGCCCACAGACAGAGCCATCGGCGCACCCGCAGCCAAGCCGGCAAGAACCACACGAACAGCATCTGCCACAGAGGCGGATTCGTCAGCACGTACCAGAACCTGAGTGGGAACATAACGCAGAATGTTACGCTCAACGCCAAGCTTCGAGGGATCGTAGCCGTAACCAAACTCGCTCTCCCAAGCTTCAGCATCCGAGGACGCCGAACGGGTCAGGAAGGCGAAATCTTCTGCGGTGCACAAATCGGCATTATCTGCTGTTGCCAGAACTTCACGTACAGCAACTGACTGAGGAACAGCGGTTGCGGTAGCCTTGGCGCGCTCCCAATCGGACAATGCAATAAGGTAGCTGGGACCGCCTGCCTTGGTACCAGAACCAACAGTGGACTTCTTCCATCCGCCAAAGGGCTGACGACGGACGATAGCACCGGTAATACCACGGTTCACATAGACGTTACCTGCCTGCACCTTGGAGAGCCAGAGCTCAAGCTCCTCTGCATCCAGCGAATGCAGACCAGCGGTGAGGCCGTAATCCGGTGCGTTCTGAAGCTCAATAGCTTCTTCCAAAGTATCCGCGGTCATGATGCCCAGGATCGGACCAAAATACTCGGTCATATGGTACTCAGATCCAGGCTTAACACCTTCACGAACACCAGGGCTCCATAGGCGACCGGTATCGTCAAGTTCCTTAGGCTGAATGAGCCAGCGCTCCCCCGGCCCTAGAGTAGTCAAACCACGCAGAAGCTTCTCTTCAGGCTTCTGTGCAACGGGCCCCATCTGAGCTTCAATATCCTGCGGATGTGCCACGTGCAGAGAGTTGACGGAGTCAAGAAGCTGACGACGGAAACGCTCGGACTGTGCGGCAGCGCCTACCAAAATGACAGTAGAGCCTGCGGAGCACTTCTGACCTGCGTGTCCAAATGCCGAGTATACAACATCCTTGACAGCAAGATCGATGTCAGCGTTGGGGGTCACGATGATAGAGTTTTTACCGGAGGTCTCACCAAATAGCGGAAGATCATCGCGCCAGGAGCGGAAGAGCTCTGCCGTCTCGTAACCACCGGTGAGGATCAGACGATCAACCTCGGGGTGAGAGATCAAAACCTTGCCAGCCTCACGGTCAACAACCTTGACGAGCTTCAGAACGTCCTTGGGAACACCTGCTTTCCACATGATCTCAGCAATCAGAGCACCAGTACGTGCGGTAATAGTTGCAGGCTTGAAGATAACAGCCGAACCTGCAGCCAGACCGGCAAGAACACCACCGGCGGGAATAGCCGTCGGGAAGTTCCACGGCGGAACAACCACAGTCAAATCAACCGACTGTACCTGAGCACCGTCAATCTTTTCCAAGTCTTCAGCAAGCATTGCGTAGTAGTAGGCAAAGTCGATAGCTTCAGAAACCTCGGTATCACCCTGATCCAGAGTTTTACCAGCCTCAGCAGCCATAACTTCCAGAAGCTCGGCACGGTGCAGGGCGATTTCCTTACCAACGTTACGCAGTACGGCAGCACGCTCAGCGCCGGAGAGACGACCCCAAACCTTACCCGATGCTTCAGCATCAGCAACAAGCTGTTCAGTCTCAGCGGCAGAAGTTAGCTCGTTTTCCTTCAAAGTAGCAATACCGATTTGAGTGGTCTTGGAACGCTCAAGGATTGCTCGGCCCCACTCACGGTTGCCAGACAGCGATGGGTCGGTATCGGGTGTGTTCTCAAAACGACCTGCGGGCACGAAGACGTTATCTGCATTCTCAGTCTGACGGTTTTGATGGCGTTTGCCTTCCGGAACCTCATCAGTGACCGAGTTCAGTGAGCGCATAAAGCGGTCTTCTTCGCGCTTGAAGATTTCTTCGTCAGTTGCGAGATCAAAAATACCCGACATGAAGTTTTCGGAAGATGCGTTCTCTTCTAGGCGACGAATCAGGTATGCAATAGCAACGTCGAATTCCTTGGGGTTCACCACGGGCACATACAGAAGCAGGTGTCCCACACGACGGCGAATGATTTCTGCCTGCTGCTCGGCCATGCCGATCAGCATCTCGAACTCCACGCGATCCTTAACGCCGCGGTCTTCAGCCAAAAGCAACGCAAACGCAACGTCAAAGAGGTTGTGCCCGGCAACGCCTAGGCGGATGTTCTTCGCATGCTCGGGACGCAGTGCGTAATCGAGGATGCGCTTGTAGTTGGTGTCTGCAGCCTGCTTGGTGTCCCAGGTGGTAACAGGCCAACCATGCATAACACCTTCCACGATTTCCATGGAGAGGTTGGCGCCTTTAACCAGACGAACCTTAATGGAAGAACCGCCGTTAGCAACGCGCTCCGCTGCCCATGTCTGCAACCGCTGCATTGCGGCGAGAGTATCGGGCAGGTATGCCTGAAGCACGATGCCTGCTTCAAGATCCTTCAGATGAGGCTGATCCAGGATCTTGGTAAAGACCTCAATAGTCATATCGAGATCTTTGTACTCTTCCATGTCCAGGTTAATGAACTTCTTGGGGGAAGAGGATGCGGCCAGCTCATACAGCGGAGTCAAACGTCGAACTGCTTCTTCGACAACTTCGTCAAATGCCCAGTGCTGATGAGGGCCAGAGACAGCAGATACCTTAATAGAAACATAATCAACGTCGTCACGAGCGAGCAGACGCTTAGTCTCAGAGAGACGATGCTCGGCTTCATTATCACCCAGCACTGCCTCACCCAGCAGGTTAACGTTCAAACGGTTACCACTCTTGGTAAGTTCTGCGATGGCATCTCCCAGTTTCTCTTCGGAAGCATCGACGATCAGGTGACCCACCATTTCGCGCAATACTCGACGCGCCACAGGAACGGTAGGCCACGACACCTTACCTGCCAGCTTGCCGCCGAAGCCAACGGCGGACTTCATGTACCACGGCAAGAAGGAAGGAGCTAGACCAGAAATACGAGATAGGTTACGACCCGAAACGTTGTCGTCCTCAGGGCGAATGACGCCATCGACAAATCCAACGGTAAAGGGCAGACCCTTTGGGTCTTTCAAAACACCAGCCAGTTGCTTGGCAGCATAAGTTGGCTTAATGGACTGAGACTCAGTCACCCATTGACGAACGAGTGCACGAGCGTCCTGAGCCAATTTCTGGTAATGCTCAGATGCGAAAGGATGCGTCATCCTTGACTCCTAACTAACTACGGTGTGCTATAAGCACACGAAGCGTATTGATGTCTCTATTTCACCACAAAAGGGTATTGAATACCTCATTAGAAAAACTGAATGTTTTTGCCAATAATATTTTAGAATATCTAAATATTTTTGGCGGCCACAAATCCCCACTAAGCCCCATGAAATAGGCGGAAGGGCCTGAGCGCACTACAAGCCAAACAACTACCATCCAACCCCACCTCATCCAACGTTCAACAAGCACTTTAAACCTTAAAGACTTACGGCCTTAAGCCCGACTTGTTTGCAATCAAAATACAGTACTTAATGCCGGACAAAACGAACAGAGTTCATTTATTACAAGAGAATGACATCCCAAAATGTTTATGAAAACTTTATCGTTGCGTCCGTCGTTTCTGCGACACAGAAAGTACCTATTTCGATACCATGAAGAAAAGCTTAAGGTGGTTTAAGATACCGCATCAGGCAGCCTAGTACTCCGCAAAATGAGGGGCAGCAAGACCGATGCGAACAGCGCACCCTTACTCCACTAAACCAACCACGACCGCGCTAATTTAAGGAGACTTTATGTCTGTATCTGATATCCGGCGTATGCAAATGCTTCTGGAGATTCACGAACGCGGCACCATTATCGCTGCTGCGGATGCTCTTAGCTTGACCCCATCTGCTGTGTCACAGCAAATTGCAAACCTCGAAAAAGATACAGGTACAGCATTATTACAACGTGTTGGGCGGCGCGTTCAGCTCACGAACGCCGGTCTTGTCATGGTCGATAGTGCTCGTACTATATTGCGCGAGATAGACCGCATGCAGACAGCAGTAGCAAACCTTGCAGGAGAACCAGCAGGAACCGTGCGCTTGGCGATCTTCCAATCCGCTTCCTTTGCGCTTCTGCCCCGCGCTATCAAATACCTCGAAGAACATGCACCGCGTCTAATTCTGCACGTTCTACAGATCGACCCAGAGACGGGAACTTCACTCACTCGAAGCCGCGAGTACGACATGGTTCTTTCAGAGGCTTATCCGCACCACCCTATCCCCGAGTATCCAGACCTGCACTCTGAGCTTTTGGTAGAGGATCCCCTGAGTCTTATCGTCCCCGAAGAATCCAGCATCAAATCTCTCAAAGAAGCCAACGAATTGCCTTGGGTTCTTGAGATGGAGCAGAATACATCACGTCAGTGGGCTATCAATCAGTGCCGCACTGTAGGGTTCGAACCAGATATTCGGTACAGCGCAAATGATATGATCACTAATGCAAACCTGGTGCGTTCAGGCTGCGCAACCACTATAGTGCCTGGATTCGTACTCTCAAGCCTCTCTAACACAAAGGGTATTCGCACAGTAGATCTTCCGGGTAAGCCTTCACGCAAGATCTTTACCGCAGTCCGCACAGAGTCGGCGAAGAATCCGGCTCTAGTAATGGTTCGTGATGCACTTCAGCATGCCGTTAAAGAAGCATTCGGCTCATAACAAGAAAACTAAACACTTATTTCTCTATCACGGCTCGGGCGAGTTTTTCGTCGAGCACCAAGTCTGTAATAGCGCCCGTACGCAGCGCTCCTCTTAGCGCTGCCGCACGGTGCGTTCCGGAGGCTACGCATATACGACGAGGAATGCGGGAAAGCTCTTGAGGGCTGGGGCCGGATGCCCGACGGTTAATCTCAAGGTCATTCCAGCTTCCGTCCTCCCGCAGAAGCACCGTACATATATCGCCAACCACTCCCTGCTCACGCAGTAGGCGCTGTTCTGTCACATCAAAGTACCCACCCGAGTACACATGAGAGGGAATAGCCCCTCCGAAAGCACCAATACCGAAAACTGCTACATCGACCCGGCTTTGCACCTGCAGTGTTGCCTGGATGCTCCGCTCGCGCCACATCGCAGCTTTGGTATCGGCAAAGTCAAAGAATGCGGGCACCGGAAAATGAATCATATAAGCATCGTAGGCGCTTACCATGCGTCCCAATAGCGTGCCTAAATATGGTATTCCAGAATGATGCGCATTCCCTGCCCCATTTAATTGCACCACGCTCACCCCCTCTAGTGGTCGTTTAGGCAGATGCCGCGAAACCTCTGTGAGAGTTGCCCCCCAGGCCACCCCGATGCTTGTGCCGTTATCGACTAGCGAATCAAGAAGTTGCGCGGCAGAACGCGCAACCTGGCTCATCCTAGCGATTGGGGTAGCGTCCTGCTTGGTATTCACAAGAGTAACGCGAACTTTGTACCGCTCCCCCAACCGTTTTTCGAGCTCATGTCGGGTTCTATACGAGTCGTCGAGGCGAATTTGCACCATGCCTGTCTCGCGCGCATTTTTGAGTAAACGCGAGATAGTTGCGCGTGAAACTCCTAGGCGGGATGCAATAGTATCCATTGTGAGATTTTGGATGTAATACAGCTGCGCAACCTCGTAGGTTTGGCTGAGTCGTTCGTTCATTCGTTCCTAACCTTAAGTGAAAATCCGTTCACTCCACTTGGTAATTATTTCACCACTAAGTTTTACTTGAGAGCAATACGTCCTCGGTTCGGCATGTAGTCCGGCCTCCATACTCACAAGAAGAAAGATACCTATGAGCTCTCAACAATTTGCGCAACTCTCGCACCTAACAACAGATTCCCGTGCACGTGCCCTAGCTGAGATGAGCAGCGGTACTGAACTTGATGTTCTGGTAATTGGCGGCGGCATTACTGGTGCCGGTATTGCCCTTGATGCGGCGACTCGCGGCCTACGTACAGGTATTGTGGAGGCCGGAGACTGGGCTGCGGGCACCAGCGCTTGGTCCTCAAAACTTATTCACGGTGGCCTACGTTACCTCTATAACCTAGATTTCAAACTCGTAACCGAGGCTCTCAAGGAACGCGGTCTGTTACTCGAAAAAATTGCACCTCACCTTGTACACGCGCAGCCCTTTTTGTGGCCATTGAAGACACCGGTCATTGAGCGCTCCTATTCCGCTATCGGCATTGGCATGTACGATTCTCTCGCATATATCGGTTCGCGTGGTAAAAAGGGAGTTCCTTCGCAACGTCACTTTACAAAAAAGGGCACCAAAACAGTCTTCCCAGATATCAAAGACTCCGCTTTTACCGGCGCTATTCAGTTCTACGATGCCCGTGTAGATGATGCCCGCTTGGTCGTTGATGTTGTTCGCACCGCCAGCGGTTATGGTGCCCTGGCTGCCTCACGTACCCAGGTGGTGGGTATTGATAAAGACACCTCTGGCAAGGTGGTAGGTGCGCGACTGGCCGATCTTGAAAGCGGACAGGAACTCACGGTCAAAGCCAAGCACATTATTAACGCCACCGGAGTCTGGACCGAAGAATCCGAATCTCTGGCAAACCCGGATGCTGGCCTTGAAGTACTCGCTTCTAAGGGTATTCACATTGTCGTGCCGCGTGATCGTATCCAGGCTACCAGTGGTATTTTCACGAAGACCGAAAAATCAGTGCTTTTCATTATCCCGTGGCAGCGCTACTGGATTATTGGTACGACCGATACCCCGTATACCGAGGATCGCGAGCGTCCTGTGGCAACGCGTCAGGATATTGACTATGTGCTGGAGCAGGCGAATAAGCTGATTGCTAATCCGCTGACCCACGACGACATCATCGGTACCTATTCGGGGCTGCGCCCCCTCTTGCAGCCGAAGGTTAAGGGTGATGGTGCACAGTCCACCAAGGTGTCTCGTGAACATACTGTCACGGAGGTTGCCCCCGGTATGAGTGCCATTGCTGGCGGCAAGCTGACTACCTACCGCGTAATGGCAGCGGATGCGGTTGATTTTGCGCTCGGTGATCGTGCGCAGGAACGTCCATCGGTGACGGAAACAATCGCGCTGGTGGGTGCCGAGGGGTATCGCGCTATTGAGGCGGGCCGTGACCGTTACGCACAACGCTATGGTTGGGATGAAGACCGTATTACCCATCTGCTGGAACGCTATGGCGCACAGATTGAAGATCTTGGTGCACTTATTGATGCTGACCCGGATCTTGGCAAACCTCTTAAACATGCACCGCAGTTCTTACGCGCCGATGTCGTGTTCGCTCTTCGCTACGAGGGTGTCCTGCACCTCGAGGATGTACTGGTTCGCCGCGTGCGTCTTGACCTTGAACAACGTGATCGCGGGTTGGCTGCGGCCCCTGAGATCCTTGAGATTATGCGATCCGAACTCAACTGGGATGATGCGAAGGTCGCGCGCGAACTTGCACTCTACACCGAACGGGTGAAAGCTATTCGCGAGGCAGAGTCCACTTCTACCGATGCTGAGGCGTCTGCCAAGATTGTGGCTGTAGACCCGGTGGCTCCCCGCAGGAAGCTCAACGTGCAGCACCACTAAAACTTGTGCGAAGCTCAGAGTTTCGCTCAATACTGCCGCAGGATACGGCATTTATAGTTGCCGTATCCTGCATGGTATGCCTGTTTGATTTAGTATTTTTCCAGCAGGCACACCACCCATAATTTTGGAATCCTACGATATGTTGTATTCCGTGAGATTCCTCTACCTCACAAACGCACCGTCATGGCGCATCCGCAATGGCACGACCGGGCTACCCGGTAACGTGCCCTAATGCGGATGTCTTGTACGGCAACGAAAGGAAAAATATGTCTCTCTTGGCTGCAACCATTCCCGTACAGGCGGTAAGCCTGCTGGTGGGAGATAATGGTGTTGCTACCCATCTTGGGCTTTTTGCTTCTGAGCTCTTTGGAACGTTCATTTTGATTCTTCTGGGCGCTGGCGTGGTCGCCGGTGTCTCACTCCCCAAATCATATGCGAAGGACGCCGGATGGGTTGTCATTACTTTTGCTTGGGGATTTGCGGTTTTTGCGGCCGTTTATCTTTCCGGGCCTTCGGGTGCGCATCTTAACCCGGCGGTTACCCTTGGCTTAGCGGCGGCCGGTAAAGATTTGGCCAAGGGTGTTCCAGCAACTCCGGAAAACATTGCGATCTATATTGTGGCGCAGATTCTTGGTGCTTTCCTAGGTGCTGTTGCCGCGTTCTTGGCCTACAAGAAGCACTTTGATGAAGAGCCCGGTAATCGTCTGGGTATCTTTGCGACCGGTCCCGCGATCAAGTCTTATGGTTGGAACCTGGTGACGGAGATTCTGGGTACATTCGTACTTGTTGGCTGGGTTGTTGCCTCCGGACAGACTCCTTCCGGCTTGGGTCCACTGGCCGTGGCACTTATTGTAGTAGCTGTCGGCATGAGTCTAGGTGGACCTACCGGGTACGCTATTAACCCTGCACGTGATCTTGGCCCTCGTATGGCCCATGCTGTTCTGCCTATTCGCGGTAAGGGCGGCTCGAATTGGGCATATTCTTGGGTTCCGATTCTGGGCCCTATCATCGGTGGCGTATTGGCTGGCTTGATTGTGCCTGCAGTCTTGGGATTTTAGAAACCACTACACGGTTTAAAGATATTTTGGTGAGTGGGCATCACCCATTATTCCTTGTTATGGCGCGGTCATGCGCCCCCCCCCAACCATTTAAGTGAGGTTACTCATGACTACTTCCTTGCATTCGGCAACTTTGGATGTTGAACGTAAATACATTATGTCTATCGACCAGGGCACCACCAGTTCCCGAGCTATCCTTTTCGATAAGGCGGGCAAGATCGTTTCTGTGGGTCAGCTTGAGCACGAGCAGATTTTCCCCAAGGCAGGCTGGGTTGAACACAACCCCGTTGAGATTTGGGATAACGTGCGTAAAGCCACTGCAATGGCGATGGCAAACGGTGAGGTAAACCATCACGAGATTGCCGCAGTGGGCATCACCAATCAACGTGAGACCACGGTGGTGTGGGATAAGAACACTGGTGAGCCGGTCTATAACGCAATTGTCTGGCAGGATACTCGCACCCAAGAAGTTGTTGATGAGCTCGCTGGCGATGACGGCGTGGGTAAATACCATGACATTGTGGGTTTGAATCTTTCAACCTACTTCTCAGGACCCAAGATTAAGTGGATTCTTGATAACGTTCCCGGCGCTCGTGAGCGTGCCGAACGTGGTGATCTGCTTTTTGGCAACACCGACAGCTGGGTAGTGTGGAACCTGACCGGCGGCGTTGATGGCGGTGTACATGTAACCGACGTTACGAATGCATCCCGCACTTTGCTCATGAACATTCGTACTCTTGAGTGGGATCCGCAGATCGCTGCCGATATGGGCATTCCCATGAGTATGCTCCCCGAAATCAAGTCTTCATCTGAGGTCTACGGCTATGGTCGCCCCACCGGTCTGATGCGCGGCACACCCATTGCTGGTATTCTGGGCGATCAGCAGGCGGCAACCTTCGGGCAGGCTTGTTTCGAGAAGGGCATGGCGAAGAACACCTACGGCACCGGTAACTTCATGCTGATGAACACCGGAAATGAGCCCGTGTTCTCAGATAACGGCCTTCTTACGACCGTGGCGTACAAGATTGGTGACGCTGACCCCGTTTATGCCCTAGAGGGTTCGGTTGCGATGAGCGGTTCGCTGATTCAGTGGCTCCGCGATAACCTGGGCATGCTCACCAACGCCTCCGATTCCGAAGCACTAGCAACTTCGGTTGAGGATTCGGGTGGCTGCTATGTGGTTCCTGCATTCTCGGGCCTGTTTGCACCGCACTGGCGTTCGGACGCACGCGGCGTGATCGTGGGCTTAACCCGCTATGTAAACAAGGCGCATATTGTGCGCGCGGCGTTGGAGGCAACCGCTTTCCAGACCCGCGAGGTGTTGGACGCGATGAACGCCGATTCCGGTGTGAAGCTTTCCGAGCTGCGTGTGGATGGCGGTATGACCGCAAATGAGTTCCTGATGCAGTTCCAGGCAGATATTCTAGGGGTTCCGGTGATCCGTCCGAAGGTTATTGAGACTACTGCGTTGGGTGCCGCCTACGCAGCCGGTATTGCGGTCGGTTTCTGGGACGGCGAGAAAGACGTTGTCGAAAACTGGGCTGAGGATAAGCGGTGGCTGCCTGCCATGGAGCAGTCCGAGGTAGACCGCCAGTACCGCCTCTGGAAGAAAGCCGTGGCACGTACCCTCGACTGGGTGGATGAGGACGTGCCGACTTCCTAAGAATTTTCTTCGTACATAAAGCCCGCACTCTTTTGCGTAAAACGCACAGCACCGCTGTTCGAGACATGCAAAAGAGTGCGGGCTTTATATTCTTACTGTATCCTGTACATTTTGCCGCATATCGTACGCTTCTACCCTACGAAATTGCAGGAAAATGTACGGGGTAATTACAGCACGTGTCTATATCAGGTATGAGAACAACCCTAGTTACCAGCAATAGCAGGCCAATAGGTTTGCCATCCTCCCGCGGTTCGGGCCGCTTTGCCTGCTTGGACGATTAACCCATGTAACAGTGCATACTCTTCAACGCTCAATACTTCAGAACGGATGCGTTCATCGCACGCTTTGCGTGCTTTCACATAGGTAGCGTAGTCTCCCCATCCAGCCGCGGCGAGAAGCCTGCGCGCATAAGCATCGTAAATAAACACACCTCGGTGGTAGGCATACAGCAAAATGTCGTCAGCGGTTTCCTCGCCTACGCCCTTCACCCCAAGCAGCGATGCTCTCAACTGTGTATCACTCATAGATTCAGCGAGGGTATCAGTAGTGAGGAACCAATCGGTGATGGTTTGCAGATAGATGGTTTTAGTGCGCCAATATCCTGAGGGTCGGATCGCGTCTTGCACCACAGCCGAATCAGCTGCAGCGAGTGTTTCAGGAGTGAGGAGGTTGAGGGTACGCAGGTTTGCCAATGCGGTTTCGGTGTTCGTCCACGTGGTGTTTTGCACCAATACTGCGCCTACCAGGATCTCAAATTTTGTTTCGGCTGGCCACCACACGCCCACATCAGGAATCGCGCGCTGGAGCACCGTCATCATCTGGCGCATCGATTCCATAACAGACCCCTCCAATAGGTTTTCACGTCATCGCATAGTGCACCTGAAATCTTGACAGAGTTCAATTTCAGCACCTTCACACTTGATATGGATTGAAAACCGGCAATCTCTATTCGGAATCTGAGCTCTCTCTTTTTACAGCGTTGGCAGACTACGCCGTCGAGTAGTTGAGCGACCCAAGACAAGATAAATGCTATTCGAGTTTTAAGAGACAACTCTAGCCATCCAAGTACGAAGCATAGGAATTTCGTTCGGAGCAACGGTCGCGATAATACGTTCACAATCTGCGCTGGTTAAAGCTAAATAATCTTCTGGGACATGATATGCATCTCTGAGTTCTCCTGCATACACACCTGGGAAACCACCGCCCATCAGAAAAGGTGGCCCATTATCACCAATAAGCACGTGATCAGGATCAGTGTCTAACATGGTCAACGCACGGTCATAGAACTCATACCCACCAATAACAACGGTCTCTTGGCTGGTCTCAAACTGTATATCTATATAATAAACCGGGGCAAAAAATAGCCGCTTGTGTTTACGAGCATCAGGACTGATACTCACGCGCATCGTCGAAAGCGGGAGAACCGGCACGCTCTGAGAATAGTCTCTGGCTTCCTGCTCGCTAGAAAAACGTATGGGCATCTACGCACTCCCTTCAGCACTGCGCATGTCTAGGGTATCAAACCTATCGAAAAAGCAGTCAGCGTCTCAGATGATTAGGTGATACGCCTAGAAGGATAGAAATATCCCGTACACTTTGCCGCATCTTCGTAGGGTAAAAGCGTACGATATGCAGGAAAGTGTACGGGATACGCACCGGTTACGCCGCAAGCGGCGGAGTGGATGCGGGAGACTCGTTCACCGGTGGCGTGCTCGGGGCAGCACCTGTGAGTCCGAGGTAACGGTCAATGAGGATGCTGATGCGCTGGTCGTTGGAAGTACAAGGACGCGAGGCGCCGAAAGCAACATCAACTACCAAATCCAGCTCTTCGTGAGCCTTACGCAGCGCCGGATCCATATCGTTGAGCGAAGCATACATTTTATCCAGGCCTACGCGCTCCCCCGCGCGTTCCTCAGTCGCTTCACGCGCCGCAAGGATTTTCTTCCCGGCGGCAATGATGCGAGCACGAAGATCCTCTGAAACGGATGGGAGGGGCAAGTTATTCCAGACGACAGTATTTGAAAAACGAAGGTCAGATTTTAAATACCCGCCAAATACCTTTTGCCATGTGATAAACATGGACGAACTAATGACGGAGAATAAAAAGCCATCTGGATCAACCGCCATAAAGTTCGCATCTCCCGCAATAACATCAGAGTTTAAATGTCTAGCGGTAAACCAAGGACGTCGTTCTGATACTACACGGGGAATCCCAACGTAATTTTCTAGAGGCTGGTGTATCTCCCCAAAAAGATGAGGAGATTCTGCTAGCTTTTGGGTTGCTCTTTTGGGGCTTTTTAAACGCATTTCTGATACAGATTCAAGACGTTTAAGAAGAAGTGGACTCTGAAAAACTTCATTATCTGTAATTCCTATGAGCCACAAACACCAGCGGTCTGCACCGCTAATAAGCTCTTTAGCTTGACGGTAAGGACGAACATACTTCGCAGCAACGGGGTCGCTCATGACCTCATCGTAGTCTTCCGGTTCTACAATCAGGTTTCCCCCATCAGTAGGCTGACTGCCACGAGAGACTTCGGATAATTCCGGAGAAAGAACCCTCATCCGCTTTGTCACAAAAACTTGCGGAGCATCTAATAGGTATGCATTAATTCCTGTTGTTACCGTCAGCTCTTCCGTAGTTTTGGTCTGCCACGAGTATTCAAAGATCCTCTGCCGTTTTTTAAAATCCTCGCCCGGAATACTCCGGGCAAAGCCAATAATCACGCAGTGTACCGCAGCCTTACCGCTCGCCTCCGACTGCCACGGGAAGGTACGGTACGCAAAACGGATCTTCCATCCATCACGGAATAACGGTACAAACAGATCGGGAACAGGCTGTCCCTGCGTAATCGAGTTGGTGGACACAAAAGCAAATTCCCCCGGTACTTCAGTGTATCCTGTTCCAGACTCCGGTGTGAAGAACCGTGAGGCCTTGCGGTACCAGCCCGTTGCAAAATCCAAGTATCCCGTATAGTCGGTTCCCCATACGATCTTCAGAGATTCAGTCTTCTCCGGATCTTTCTTCCCCTGCCCACTAAACGGCGGGTTCCCGGCAATATAGGTCACCACACCTCGCGCGGTATCTTCCGGCGTAACCGGAAGAACCTGCCGCCAATCGGTGCGCAGCGCATCACCCTCATAAATATGCGCACTCTGCCGCAGCGGTAACCGTACCGGCGCGTACCCCAGTTCGTCACTCATCTTCTGGTCAATCTGGCGTTCCACCAGGAACATGGCGGTACGCGCAATGGCTGCGGGCCATGATTCGCATTCAATTCCATAGAAAGAGTCAATGGTCACCAACGGTTCTATCGCTACAAGACGCTTATCGTCTGTGTGTACACCAGCATTGTTACCCATAACCAAAGCGTCAGGATTCAACTTACCCAAATCACGCAGACGAAGCATCACATCAATTTCAAGCTTGCGAAGCTCACGATAAGCAATAATAATGAAATTTCCGCACCCGCAGGCAGGATCCATAAAACGAATATTGGCTAGACGTGCCCTAAGACCCTTAAGACGTGAAAGCTCTTTCTGCTTGTTCTTCCCTGCACGCTCAAGCTCATCACGCAACTCATCTAAGAATAGAGGATTTAGAGTTTTAAGTATGTCTTCTTCTGATGTGTAATGTTCTCCTAACTGTCTGCGGGTTACTTCATTACGTACCGATTGGAACATCGAACCGAAGATAGCGGGAGAAACCTTCGACCAATCCGTCGCCGAGGCTTCCAAGAGACCGTCTCGAAAATCTTTACCCACGGAAGCAGGAATGCTCACCGGATTCGCAAAAATACCGCCGTTCACATAGGCAAACCCCTCCAACTCGTAACTGGAGGTGGCGGCCTGCTGACCGGCTTCGGGTTTCTTATCCAGGTGCTCGAAAAGCACATCTAATTTTTCGGCAATATCGCTGCCATCGGGGCTTGTATGCCGGTTCAGATACCGCTCGAAGGAGGCACCTACGCCTTCACCCCACATATTGGTATCGTCACCGAACATCACGAAAAGCAGCCGAGCCATAGTCTGCGAAATATCGGACTCCGCCATGCTCGCTTTCTCTAGTGCTCCGAAGAGGCGCGCCATCTGCTTAGATGCCACGCGGCTTTCATGCCTAGCCTCAATGTCGAATCCCTGGCGTATACGGTCGAGCACGCGCAAAACCGTCAGATTCTCAAAGTCTTCCTGTTCCAGGTACAGCAGGGCAAGACGGCTTAAGAGTGCTTCGTCGTCTTTGCTGTTCCCAGGCGTGTATTCGTGACGAGTCAGACGGCTAGAGGATGCTGACGGCCACCGCCACATTTGGCGACCACCCGCGCCCTCGCTCACGTACACACATAGCCGATGCGTATTCGTTTTCGCTAGTTCACGGTCAATACCTAACTGGTCCTCGTTACTGGGCAAGGTTTCGCTGCGGCACAGCCACACGCGCACGCCCTTGAGCTCAGCAATATTTTGCACGATAAAAACTGTAGAGCCGTTATCGTACGTAAGGTCAGCATGGGTCGGTTCGTCCCACCCCAAAAGCTCAAATAAGGGCTCAATTTCGCCTGTTTTGAGCAGTTCAAGCGCTTCATCGCGCTCATCAGTAAAAGCCACCGGCTTTCCTCTCATATTCAGTTATGCACGTATTCAGTTATGCATATGTTGAGTGATCTTGCGTTACTGGTTTAGATATTTATAGTTACGAATGCTCTAGTGCTCGAACCCCCTAGGTGCAATGCCCAATGAACAGACTACGCGCACATCATCTTCAGCCAAAGATGACAGCACAAGCTTGCCGGAATCATCCATACGCTTAAGCTCAGCCAACAATTCCTCATCGTTTAGGTGGCGCATAGCTCGGCGTAATGAAATTTCGGCATCGCGCTGGAGCGGATAGTGAAAGATCCTGTCAAGAAGCTGCTCAGCCGCCGTATTATTGTGCAGTAGAGAGCGGGTATTTGTTCTATCATGAAAACGCTGGAATAAGCGTTTACGGGTACCCTTCAAATTGCCGTTCGAGATAGCATCCTGAGTAAACGAAAACTCGGTAAGTTGTCGCTGCATATCCCACCCGTTGTCTAAAGGTTCTGCAGTGGGAGTGCTAGGTTCAGCGTAGAAAAGCCTTAGGGCTTCCGCCGCACTTACCAAAGCGGGTTTGATTTCAGCCGTGGCAGGGTCTTCGCGAAGTACTGTAAATAGATCGACGCCGGATGCGGTCGCCACGTAGTTCACGAATGAGGCATTAACGTCACCAGCCCGAACCGCTCGTGTTGCCATAAGTTTATCCTGCGCATTGGCAATCTCAGATGCTTTACCAGGGTCTTTTTTCAGCAGGTCGAACCATACCAGCCCAGCCTCGGAGACCGCATCTGCAAAAGGATCGTCTTCTTCAGGGTCTTCCATTCGACCGGCATAGAAATCTTGCAAAATCCGTGTTTCGGCTTCGTTGCTGAGTTCCGAGTCGAAAAATTTCTCGTCAGATCCAAACGCTAGAGCAGAAGAATCCAAGCGCGCCTTAATGCGCGAGCGCAGGTTCAACGTTTCTTCAACGTTCTCATGTGAAATCAGGTACACATTCACAATATCGGAGGTCTGCCCCACACGATCTACGCGCCCGGCACGCTGAATCAGGCGAATAATCGCCCACGGAAGGTCGTAATTCACCACCACATGGCTGTCTTGAAGGTTTTGGCCCTCAGACAGAACATCGGTAGCAATCAATACGTTAAGCTCATCTTCAGGGGCCAATGAGTGCTCTTGTTCTTCTCCCGGCAGTCGGTTTGACTCGGGTGAAAAACGACGCGCTAAATCTGTAGGGTTCTCAGAATCGCCCGAGACCGCCGCAACACGTTCAACGCCCAACTCTCGTAAACCTTGAGCAACGTAATGTGCGGTGTCCTTGTACTCGGTGAATACGAGAACTTTATCGCCCGCATGAGTATTCTCAATCAGATCTTTGAGAGCTTTCAGCTTAGAATCACGCTGAACCGTCCAACTCCCAAAGCGTGCCAGCATAGAACGCAGAATATCGTTATCGTGTTCTAACTGTTGGCGTAAGGTATTGCGAAAAATTGTTGAATTTACCCAGCGCAGCTGTGCCGGGGCGTTTTGCCGTAAAGATTCGTATGCCGCCGCATTTGAGACATTTTGGTTGTCGCTGCGTGCGGAATCGCTGCCGTAGAAGGTGTCAAAATCACCGTCCCCGGTTGTACCCAGTTGTTTCTCAGAGTAGCTTCCCGTAGGTACTGGCAGCTTATTCTCAATCGCATACAACCATAATTCATTGCGGCGTAACTGACGCTTGAGGGACTTGATAAAAGCATCGCCCGAAGAACTTAGGCGTTTGTACAAACCTGCCTGCACGAAGCCACGAACATTACCTCGACCAGACTTCGCATTCTCAATAATTTCGAGGTCATTCTTATCGTGTGCATGTGAAGGGTCGTCAAAGGCAGAGATATTATACCGAGGCAGATTCAAATTTTTAATGTCGTCAAGCGTTTGTTCGCTCTCCATAAGCCGCGCCGGATCATCTGCAGCAAAGTCGTGGCTGATTGCCTTTGATACCCGATCAGGATAATAGAATTTCCTGCCGTCGCTCAAGAGCACATAAGAACGTTCAATTATGCGCCCATCAGGCATTTTATACATTTCTACTGGCGCACTGCGGCGTGCGTAAGAACGGGTGCGGCGTACCAGATGGTCGCTCATAAGGCGGCGCCAATCCTCTACCTCCTCAGAGAGCTCAAAGGCACGTAGAGTCGTTACCTTGCCATCCACCAACTCGGAAATTTTGGGGTTCTTCTTTAACGCTTCTACAGGAGCAATACCTAAATCATCGTCATCATCAATATAGAGGGAAAGCTGAGCCTTAACGTCCTTGAATGAAAGGTTGAAAGGGGTCGCTGTAAGAAGGAGTACGCGCGCATCATTTTCACGCATATAGTCCCGAATAGCACCGTGAGCAAGTGTACCTTCGTGACGCAAGTTATGGGATTCATCGCAGATCACCAAACCGAATCGACGGGTTTCTGGTAATTTCTTATGCGCCATTGAGTACGGAATAACTCTACCGTTGACTTCATAAGCGTCAAGGTGTTCTTCCCACATCTGTACTAGGTTGGGTGGGCACAATACCAGCGTGCGAAAATTCTCCGCGTTTTGCAGCATGGAGGCGGTCGCTACGGCAGTCAGAGTTTTTCCTAGACCCACCACATCGCCCAGCATGGTGCCGCCACGGCGCATAATGCGGCGTGCCAGGACCTTCACTGCTGATTTCTGATAGTCCAAAAGGATATTCTCTAATGAACTAGGGAGTGTATATTCACCTCCCTCGCGCATATCTGCAGAAAGCTCGTAGCAGACCTTCAAATACACGTCATACGGGCTCGGTTGTTTCACGGCCCAAGACTGTTCGATCAGGTCAATAATCTCATCATTTATTAAATATGAGGATCTGCTTTTCCAGAGTTTATTGAACCATTTTTGAAGCTCTTCGGTACCGTTGCTGTCGAGCACATCAATGTTGAGTTCGCGATTCGTATGCAACCCCGCGTGAGTAAAGTTCGATGACCCCACAAAGCCTATAGCCTGAACATGATCGTGCACGTCAAGGTGTTGACGGGCTATATAAGTCTTACCGTGCAGAGGTTCCGAGGTGAAAACCTTGATTTGCACGCGCCCCTCACGTAGCTGCTCTTTGAGAGTGCGCAGGGCTTGTGCACGGATGGAGCTAGAGGCTCCAGACATAAGTTGTTCCCGTAAATGAGCCACTAACTCATCACGAATTTGCGGTTGCTGCTCTCGAAGCACTTTTGACTTAGCACATTCTCCACGTAGTTCACGCTGCTGGTACTGACGCATCTGTTCGCTTGTCGAACGAGTAACCATACCTACAAGGATGCGCGCCACCGGCTCTTCCCCGTCATATGGTTTTGCGGCAATTTCATGTGCAAATTCGTCCCACGCACTCAAATTGATATACCCCGTGGCAATATCCAGGTGACGGAATTTACGAAAAACATTGTGCACACCCATCGCCAAAGAGTTACGCTCCTGTGTTCCTCGGCGTACTGGCTGGTTATCGAAAATTTTCGGCATAGTGCCATAAGCTTTCTTGAAGTAGTGTTTAGTGAGTCCGCTTTGAAGGCTCTGTAAGGTTTGCACGTTACGACTGCGTACCTTTGTGCCCCAGTATTGGATCAGATAAGTGTTTTTGCAAGTTCCAGATGTTTCTTAACCACGGCGGTGCAGCGCTTACGCCCGAAAGTCGCCAAAACGGCGCTTTGCACATCCTGCCCGTCATCCAAAAGTTCTGGGTTTGCGTCAAAATATCGCCAGGCATTGGCAATTTCGACGGGGCCAATCTCTTCAAATGCCCGTCCTGAGATTTCTGCATGCGGGCGAAATTCAGCCCAGGTTTCGCGGTCGATACTCTCAGGCCATACAAATCCGTGCTCATCAACTGTCAAGTCTTCAGAGTTATTACGCACTTGATGTGATACCTGGTTCAGACGGTTCTTATAGGCGCGTCCCAGCCCAAAACAGTAAGTCACGAGGCGGCACAGTCGGTTAAGTTCGATGGGCCCTTCGAATTCAGCAATTTCGCTCGCCGTTGAGCGTACACTCGCCGCGTTCGCTTTATTACGCATGCTTTCAAAAACGCTAGGTTCACCCATAGGTATGGTCTGCCAAGGTTCGAATGGGTAACGTTTACTCTCAAGCGCAAGAACTGGGCGAGAGGTTTCAGACTCTTGTTTAGGTATTTCCTTATCTGAAGCTGGATAAGATTTCGGGGTTGTTTGAGTCACCGTCACAGGTTCTTGGGATCTCTGCGGAACCATTGGTCTTTGCGAGGGCATCCGCGGTACGGCAGTTCTCTTCGGGGCTGTTCTCTTAGCAAAAGCTCCCACAGGTGCCTGTACATCGCTCTTACGCATCTCGGTTCTGGCGATTGCCTGGCGTACTTCCTCGGTAATTTGCGGTGCTACCGGAACTGGAGTTTTAAGCCCAAAAAGTTTCACACGCAGGTCATCGCGTACCCGCTCCAGCTGAGAAGCATGTGTGTGCTCGCCCAAAGCAGTAAAAAGGCGCGCTGTCGTACCGTAGATGCGCACAGCGTCATCACGGTCAAAATCTTCATTATGTGCCCATCGATTTCGAAAAATACGTAGCTCAGCGGCGTATGTACTGACCTCGCGATTAGCATTGTCGAAAGGGTACCCCGCTGAACCAAGCCGCTCAGTCAGCATACGTAATTGACACTGTACATCCGTAGGTTTATAAACTTTTGGATCACGGCGTCGCCCTTTATTCTCATCCATAAGGCGCAGCACGATACTCCAATCGTTATTGTGCAATACCTCAGGTCGGGCTATACCTTTAGCGAGTACTTGGCGGAGAATCACCGGGTTGAGTTCCCTGCTCAAATACCCCATACAACTTTGAATGTGAGTGCCAACGGTTGTCATTGATGTCTTTCTTTCCAGAAGCCTTCCCTCGACGCAGAGGGACCATATCTAATATTACTTGTTTTAGAAAGCTCTGCTTGACTTTAGGTCACTGGTTTCGGACAGAGAAGTATCCCGTACACTTTGCCGCATCTTCGTAGGGTAAAAGCGTACGATATGCAGGAAAGTGTACGGGATACGAGTCTATCATCGCAGGATTCGCAGGGTTAACTAGAGATGCCCTCAGGTTCTTCAAGCATCTCTGCACGTAGTTTTGCATCACGTTTACGCACGCGACGAGCATTGTATTTATGCCCTACGGGGTAGAAAAAATAAAGTCCCACAAGAATAAAGAGAGAAATCATCATAATACTCGTGAATATTCCAGAGAAAACTCCGGCGCTCCCCTTTTCTGCAATATCTTTTGCAATATTGTTCATGACCGATCCTGGCAGAGTCATTCCGCACAGAACGTAAAGACAAAATTGCCACCATTGGTAACGCACAAAATTTCTACAGAGAGCATAGGTAACAGCGGATTGCAATTCGGCATATCGCTTTCTGAGACTTTGCGACGCCTTCTGAATATCCCGAATGCGCCTTAGTGCCTTGGATGCTTCAAGAGCGGCTTCGTAGGAAACGAAAACCGGCTTACCCTCAAGCTCAATTGCGTGTGCCTCAGCAGCGCGCAAAAACAGGCTGGTCTGCGCATCAGCCAGAGAGGAATCGTCCTGTCCCTGCCGTCGCTTATGCGCGCTAACCGTCATGTTCTCAGCGGTATCGAATAACTTTGCGCGAGCCGATACATAGTTAGGTTCTAAGGGGTTCAACTCAATGAGTTCCCCATAACGATCGATCGCAGTTGCAATATGTCCCAGATCGACGGCAATAGCTGCTTCAAGTTCTAGAGCTTCCTCGTAGGTTACGGGAAACCCGGAATTGTATGCCAATCGTCGACGTGCTTGGATAACATTAAAATATGCGGTATTAAGTTCCCCTCTATACCGTTGAGCGCAAGCTAGTCCATATAAACCTACAGGGTCTTCAGGTGCTAAAACGTTGAGTTTTTGCGCAGCGAAATAAAGATTTATGTCATCACTATCATCAAGATAGTCAAGAACTAAATTACGCCAGTAATCTAGGTTTGGCACCGAATGTACGGTATGCGCGCCCACAGTTTTTTGCGGGTAAGTCAAGGAAGTCATCTTTGGGTCCCGAATATATGAGTGAAAGAGTGAGTATGTAAGTTTTATTTTACCCAAAATAACTAAAAAATTTAAAAATGACTATGTATTTTATATCATATTTTTATATAATAATATGCAATGTAAAGTTTTTCTACGTCATGTTTTCGCGGCAGAGTTTATGATTAAGGAAGTAAAAACGCAAAGGAGCTGTCATGAGCGAGAAGAAACTTAAAGCACCACAAGAACTCATTAACAACACAGCAAAACGCTGGCACAGCCTCATCGACAGCCCAGTAGGACGCCTTTATCTTGCAGCAAGCACCAAAGCTCTTACCGGGCTCTGGTATGAGGAACAGACACATTTTCCTATACCAGACGAGCTCGGTGAGTTTATTCCAGACCCCTCGGCAATCGCTGCAAACAGCGAGCCAGCGCCTGCAGCGAGCATCCTTAAGCACACCACTCGCGAACTGCAGGAGTATTTCGCCGGCAAACGTACAACCTTCACAATTCCTTTAGCGCCTGAGGGAACAGATTTTCAGCTCATGGTATGGGAATATTTATGTTCAGTCCCCTACGGATACACCACAACCTACGGAACCATCTCACATGCCGTGGGACCAGGCGCACCCGCACAGGCGGTCGGACAAGCTGTTGGGCGCAATAAAATTTCAATCATCATCCCTTGCCATCGCGTTTTGGGGTCTAATGGCAAGCTCACCGGCTATGCAGGCGGGCTCGACCGCAAACAGTTCCTTCTCGACCTCGAAGAACCTGCAGAAATTCGCGAGGGTCGACTCTTTTAGGCTCTCGACTATTTTATCGAAATAATATTCTATAGTTGCCTTCCAACTGAATCTCTATATACTATACTAGTACATATTTACGATATTAGGAGGTAGCCATGTCGTCAGATGATTCTGCGAACGCTGTCGCTTCTGGCAAAGTCGAAACGAGCGCAGACCGAAAATATCCTGCTTGGGTACGTCATGATCTTGAACGCGACTACTACGATAAGGAGTGGGGCATACCTATCACCCATGAAACCGGGATGCTTGAACGGGTTTGTCTCGAAGGGTTTCAGGCCGGTCTTTCATGGTATACGGTCTTAGTCAAAAGGCCAGTGTTTCGGGAAGTCTTTGCCAACTTTCTTCCTGAAAAGCTTGCAGCATTTACAGACGATGATGTTGAACGATTGCTCCACGATAAACGTATCATTCGGAATAACCTCAAGATTCGTGCCACTATCTCAAATACGCGCCTAACTCTTGACCTACGCAAGCGTGCAGCTGCTGGAGACGAGTCATTAGCGGGATTTCACCTTCCGAACGGGTTATGGGTTGAACCTGGTTTACCCGCTTTTATCTGGTCTTTCCTTCCCGAAAGCACTATTACTCCGAAAACTCTTGAGGAGGTTCCTACGCAAAATGATGTCTCTGCAGCTATGTCGAAAGCATTCAAGAAGCTCGGAGGCAAATTTTTGGGTCCAACCAGCTGTTACGCCTTAATGAGTGCCATTGGTATGGTGGATGCGCACCTACTGGACTCACACCGGCGTGGGTCATCAGGCTTATTTACTCCCGAGGGAGAATTGCGCCGGGGCTCATAGATATAAAGAGTTTTGGTTAAAATGAAGAGATTCCTGCCTCGCCTGCTGAAAGGCGAAAGCAGAAACCTCTACTGTGTGGCTAGTTGGGTCTTGTTTTTAAAGTCCTGCGTTATGACACCATAGTGAAAAGCAATATGAGAGATAGGATTGGTGGCACACACTGGATAAGCGCGGGTTTACGCTTATCCGGTGAGGTCGCGAAGAGATAAATTCCCGCGACGGCCATCGAACCTAGACCGGCAAACATGAGGGCGATGCCAACTTGCGGCAGACCACCAACCCAGAACGCTAACAGGCCGGTTGCTGCAATCCAGGCCAGCATGAGATTGTAGAGCCCTTGATTTGCAGCCATTTCTTTGGTGGCTTCGGCAAATTCTTCCGTGGTACCGAAGGTATTCCGACCCCGAGGCTTAGTCCACAGGAAAGTCTCAAGAATCCAGATATACACGTGAATAGCGATGGACACGAATGCGAAGACCGTGACGACGCTTGCCAAGGTAGACATTGTTATTTCCTCTTTCTCGAAGGTAGTTCGGTAAATCAAGCACCAATTTTACTATCTCATCGTCATAATCCGTAAGACAGCCAAGGCTCAAGAATGAACAAGAGGAACCTCCTCCCACTTACATACAGAATGCGCCAGCTCGTACCTCGTTTGAGGCACAAGACTGGCGCATTCGGGGGGGTATGTGCTAGTGGACAACGAGCGACAGCAGGTATACCCACACGCAGGTCAGCACCAGCAAAATAGCACTGTACTTGATCGCCATTGAGGTGATCTTCGACTCCTGCCCAGAGCTTTCCACAGCTGCGGCCGCAATAGCGATAGACTGCGGCGAGACGATCTTCGCCATCACACCGCCGGCGGTATTTGATGCCACCAGCAGGGTTGGGTTCACGCTGATCTGGTGCGCGGTGGTCGATTGCAGACCCGCGAAGAGAATATTGTTGTTAACCACCGAACCGGTCACAAACACACCGATCCACCCGATGATCGGCGAGAAGAGTGGGAAGAACGTCCCTACCGTCGCAACGGCCAGTGCGATGGAAGAGATCATCCCCGCATAGTTCATCACGTTAGCAACTGACATCACAAGGCAGATCATAATGATGGGCGTCTGCAGCTGTTTCCAAGCACCGCCCAGCTCTTCGAAAGCGGCCTTCCAGCTGATGGAGGAGAACAGCACGGTAATAATAACAGCCACAAGGATAGCGGTACCCGAGGCTCCCAGAATATTCCAGGTGAAGACGGCTTTCACAGGGGTCGGGTTTTTAGCGATAGGAGCCACCTGCTCGATCGCCCCATGAATACCAGGAACATTGACAAGGATATTAGTGAAACCTAGGGGACCATCACTCTCCCCTGCTTTAGCTGCTTTAGCGAATACCGGTTTTAGGACCGTAGACCAGAGCAGAATTGCGACGGACAGGTAGATGAATGGGCTCCAAGCCTTGAATATTTCACCGGAGGTATGCTTGGTCTCGCCTTGTGCTTGCACTTCCTCCAGGGAGGGAGCGGTAGGCTCACGGAAAATATGCTTGGGTTGCCATGCGCGCATGATGAGAGCCAAAACGATCAATGATAGAAGCGGCGGAATAATATCAACCAGCTCAGGGTTTCCCAAGGTCAGTAGCAGCAGGGATTGTCCGCCAGAGTAAACGGCACCAACGATCAGAGCCACCAAGCCGGTTTCGCGTAACCCGCGTATCCCGTCTTGGATAACGACCATGAGCACTGGGATAAGCATCGCAAAAATCTGCAACACAGGAACCATATTTGCCGATAATTCGGCCAGAGGAATACCACCTTTCTCGGCGCCGGTGCTGACCGGAATACCGATAGCACCGTATGCACCGGATGAAACGTTAGCAACCAGCGCGAACATTGCGGCCTTGAGCGGGTTAAACCCGAGGCTGACCAGCAAAGCCGCACAAATTGCGATCGGAATACCGAACCCTGCCGCGCCTTCGAGAAATCCACCGAAACAGAATGCGATCAGCAGCATCTGGATACGCTGGTCAGTGGAGATGGCCGAGATAGAGGAGCGAACAATGTCGAAGTGACCGGAACGCACTGTAATACGGTATAGCCACACCGCCATGAGCACGATCCAGCCGATAGGCCATAGGCCAGCCAAGAAACCATAAAGGATTGAGCCCGCTCCAGCGCCGGGTGGCAGCCCAAATACGAAGATTCCGATACCGAGTGCGAGTGCGAGAGAAATAATCGCCGCTTTGATACCGCTGAGTTTGAGAATGGTTAGTCCAAGGAGGAAGAAGACAATGGGGATTACCGCTACTAGTGCTGAGAGCATAGTGGAATTGAGCGGGTCATATACCTGCTGCCACATGGTTTTTCCTTTCCGCGACATACGCGGTTCTTAGTGGTCACTGCGTACCGCTAATGTGGATTAACGTGGGTTCATGAACTTTTACCCAAGATCCACGGTTGCGATTCTGTGGTTTTTGGCTACGAAAGCCAGTGTGTGCGGATGTTGCTTCCACACTGCGCTACCAGTACCTCTTTGTAGGTTCAAGGAATTTACCTTGGCAGACCAGCTGTAGACACCTCATCCACTCCAAAATATACCACTATCGACAGAATAATTCGCAAGTATTCCCACTCAAAGACAGGAACATCATAGTTGTACTTTCACCTAAAGCGTATTCTTGCCTAGTGAAAACCATAATACGCAAAGCATACGAATCGAGAGAAAAAACGATATTAATTCGCGAAATAATCTATCCAAGAAGGATCTTGCAGCGACATCGCCCTCACAGATCTAAAGAATGTTCAGATGCGGTAAAAAAATACGAGAGTAGCAGCTCAATAACCAAGACGGGGATTACCCGTACCACGGCAGAGCTTAACAAAAAACGGCGTTGTAGACGGAAAACAGCAATATACGATAAACCCAATAGAAAAACGCTCCAATCGATAGTTTTACCGATTAGAGCTTTTCCTGCGTCGGGTTGACAGGATTTGAACCTGCGACCCCTTGACCCCCAGTCAAGTGCGCTACCAAGCTGCGCCACAACCCGATGTACATCACCACTATTATGTACCGTGTTTCCAGGAAATCCCTGCGGACACTCGAATAACTATACCCCAGGTTCTCACCCCGTGCAACTTAGAAAACGTGAAAATACTGGATTTTTCGCTGCCGCTCAATATATATTCCACGCAGACGACTAAGGGAACTTTGAGAACATAGCGTCTCTTCAGAATGCTTGGATTCCTGCCAAAGCCCTGCTTGCATGTAGGCTACTGCGATGACAGTGTTAAAACACACTGACTCTTCACAGACGCTACAGATTTTTAGAGAGGGCATCATGAAAAACCTCATTATTTTCGATCATCCCTACACTGCCGAGGCTTGGCGTAATATCCCCCATCAGCGGTCTTTTTGCGCTGCCCTATGCAAGAATATAACCGACAAGCTTGAGGCACGCGGCGACGAGGTCGATCTTCTTGATCTACATGCCGATGGTTTCGACCCGGTCATGCGAGCAGAAGACCTTGCTAACTGGCGTCGCGGTAATCCCATCAATGACCAGATAGCAGACTATCAGGCGCACATAAAATCCGCAGACCGCTTGATCTTTATCTTCCCTATCTGGTGGGATTCTATGCCAGCCATGACCAAGGGCTTTATCGATAAAGTCTACGCCAAAGATTTACTGTACACACAGCCCAGCGAATACCGGCTTGTTACTACGTTGAATCACGATACCGAAATCGTTCTTGTAACCCCGCTCGGTATGCCCTTACCCATATACAAATACATCATGCGAGCGCCCGCCGTCAGAATTTTCAAACAAAGTATTTTCCGGAAGACCGGGATCAAAAATTTCCGGTGGCTTCCTTATGCGCGGGTAGACAAAATGACGGCTGAGCAACGCGCCCAGTTACTCGCAAACGTACCTTTTTAGATGAGCGCGACGAATTAGCCAAGGGAAGCATAAGCACCCCACCAAAGATATAAAGGGTGGGGTAGTTATGCTCGTTCACGTTTGGGTAGCACGTTAGCGTTTGCGTGAGCCCTTGCCACCCTTTTTCGCTTTGCTCCCCTGACGATCCCCGAGAGAGCGGCGTTCGCGCACGCGCATCGAAATTTCGATCGGCGTGCCCGTGAAATCAAAGGTTTCACGCAGGCGGCGCGTGATAAAACGCCGATACCCCGGGTCTAAGAACCCGGTTGTAAAGAGCACAAACTTCGGCGGGCGTGATGACACCTGTGTGCCGAAGAGAATGCGCGGCTGCTTACCACCACGCAGCGGATGGGGATGCGCCGCCGCCAATTCGCCTAAGAAAGCGTTCAGTCGCCCGGTTGGAATACGCGAATCCCAGGATTCCAGCGAGCGTTCCAGGGCGGGAACCAGCTTATCTTTATGCCAGCCGGTTTTTGCCGAGATATTCACGCGCGGAGCCCATTTCACATGTGCCAGGTCGCGGTCAATTTCGCGTTCGAGCATGTCGCGGCGTTCCTCATCGAGGGTATCCCATTTGTTGAAAGCCAGCACCATAGCGCGACCGGAGTCGATCGTGGTCTGAATGATGCGCACATCCTGCTCGCTCAGTGGTTCAGAAACATCCAGAAGTACGACTGCGACTTCGGAACGTTCCAGGGCTGTCTGGGTGCGGAGTGAGGAATAAAATTCGGCGCCTTTCGCCATATGCTGGCGACGGCGAATGCCCGCCGTATCGATGAATCGCCACGGGTAGCCGCCCAACTCAATAACCTCATCAATAGGATCGCGTGTAGTACCCGCGAGATCGTTCACGACGGCACGTTCGGAACCCGCTAATTTGTTCAGCAGCGAGGATTTACCCACGTTGGGACGGCCGATAAGTGCCACACGGCGAGGTCCGCCCGGTACCTCCGGCTGCGCATACTGGGAGTGTTCGGGCATAACCTCTAGAAGCTCATCGAGGGCATCCGCCAGACCACGACCGTGCAAGCCCGAAACCGGGAAGGGCTGTCCCATGCCCAGCGACCACAGGCTGTAAATTTCCGGTTCCAAGTGGGAATCGTCGATCTTATTTGCCATCAGAATGATGGGCTTCTTGACACGGCGAAGCATACGCACGATCTGTTCGTCTGAGGCGGTAATTCCCACGCGTGCGTCCACAACGAGGATGACAACATCGGCCTGCTCAACCGCAATCTCCGCCTGATCCGCTACCTGAGCATCAATACCACGAGCATCGGACTCCCAGCCGCCGGTATCGACGAGGGTAAAGCGTTTGCCAACCCATTCGGCTTTATAGGAGACGCGGTCGCGAGTCACGCCCGGCTTATCTTCTACCACGGCTTCCCGACGCCCCAGAATGCGGTTAATAATGGTGGATTTTCCCACGTTGGGGCGCCCCACGATAGCTACTACAGGATCGGCGAATTGTTCGTCTTCTTCGTCAAAGTCGAAGCCCCAAGCGCCAAGAAGGGCACGGTCTTCTTCATCAAGGTCATAGTCGTCGAGTCCTTCCAGAAGAGCCTGCGCACGCGCTTCTGCGGTTTCGTCGTCAATATCGGCTAAACGTTCGGTGAGGTCATCTTCTCCGCCGCCTAGGTATTTGTCTTCGTAGTCGTTGCGGGTAGCGTCGTTCTCAACCATGCGCCGTCCTTTCTTCTGCGCGAACGCCAGCTTAAGGCTTGTCCTAGCAGCTTTAATTTCTCACTAGTATGTTCGCTGTCTTTTCAAGTATTTTATGCGGTCTCGGTCCCTGCAGAGGCATCCCGTGATGCCTTTCGTTTCGCCTTCACCTGTGCATTAACAGCATTAATAACTGCTGATACGGTCTCGTTAAAATCCAGATCCGAGCTGTCTACCAGGGTTACACCGGGGGCGGCTTCCATAAAATTGTTTACCTTAGAATCCTGGGTATCGCGTTCAGAGATCTGCTGCGTAAGGTCGCCGGACTCTCCTGATTTTTCGGTGTTCTCTAGTCCACGGCGTGCCATGCGCACCTTTTCCGATGCGGTTAGCAGTATGCGTGCATCTGCATCCGGTGCCACCACGGTTGTAATATCTCGCCCCTCCGCCACAATACCGTTGACCGCCTGATTGATCGTCCAGCGTTGTAGCTCGATGAGGTATTCACGAACGGCAGGCACAGAGGCTACGGCAGAGACCGCACCAGAAATTCGTTCAGTGCGGATTTCCTCGCGAATATCGGTGGTGCCCATCAAAATTTCTTCTTCTTTGATATTGGTTCCGAAGACGAGCGGCATCTCTTGCACAGCTTTCCCGATAGCATCTTGGTCAGCAAGATCAATATCGAGTTGAAGCACACGATAGGTTGCGGCACGATACATAGCGCCTGTATCTAGGTACGCTAACCCAAAATGGCGTGCGACTTCTTTTGAGACCGATGATTTTCCAGAACCTGACGGTCCATCAATCGCGATCGTAAGTTTAGGGTTCTCATGCATAACATTACTTTCTGTCTGCGAGGGGTCCCGCATGTTGAGTGTCAAAATAATCTTGAATATCCAGGCTTACGGGAGGGGTAACTGCTGAGGAACGCCAGCTATTTTACGACTTTCCAGCCTCGTTCCGTAAGCCCGTCTACCAAATAGTCGTGTTTTGCCGGGTTTACCGAGACCTCAGCCATGCCGACGGGCGCGCCTGTGGAGTGCTCCAGCCGCAAATCTTCAAGGTTAATCCCCAAGTCGCCAATATCTGCCAGCATCCGTGCCAAAGTTCCGGGCTCATCATCAACCAAAACGGCGAGGGTCGCAAAAGCCGTCGGAACTCCGCCGTGTTTACCGGGGATGCGCGCCACACCAGCGTTGCCTTCGCTCATCAGCTGCGCAAGATCAAGCCTGGCGCCCGATGCCAAAGGATCTTCCAATGTTTCAATCAGACGGTTTAAATCTTCTCGCACACCATAGAGGCTTTTCACGATAGGCGCTGCGTTCGCCGCAAAAATCTGCACCCAGAGTGCAGGGTCGGAAGCAGCAATGCGAACCGTATCGCGAAGCCCTTGCCCCGCTAAACCAAGCGCATATAAGGGAGTTTCCTGCAGCCGAGTCGCTAGCAGGGAGCTCATAGCCTGCGGCAGATGGGAAATCAACGCAACCGTTTCGTCGTGTTCTTCAGCGCTAAGAGTCGTCACAAAAGAGCCAAGCTCTACCGCAAGGGCGCGCACTAATCGCACGCACTCGATACGTGCATCGTCATGTTCGCAGATAATCCAGGGACGCGCCTGAAAAAGCTCCCCACGCGCCGCAACCGGGCCGGTCTTTTCACGCCCAGCCATCGGGTGCGAACCAACGTATCGTGAAGCATCAGCATCAGAGGCGAGTACCTGTTCTAAAGGCTGTACTTTAACGGAGGCAATGTCGGTCACGGTAGCGCCCGCATATCCGGGGCTAGGCGCATACTCCCGCAATGCCTGTATGCAAAGTTTTCCGGCTATATCCGGCGGAGAAGCCACAACTACCAGCTGCGGGGTGAATGACTCACGCTCATCGGGCTCAAGGGTATCGAGCCGGGTTCCTGCTCCAATATCTTCGGCGACGGCTTCAACGGTGGGCGAAATATCCTGCAGATAAACTTCAAGCCCCGCAGCACGCAAACCTAGCCCGATAGATGCACCCAATAGGCCAGCCCCTACCACGAGGACCGGTCCTTCCAGCATGGGGGTCATAGTTGTTTCTGTCATTACATCTCCACCGAAGCAAGCAGATGCCCAATTTCGACTTTAGAAAGATTACGAATGGTCCCTTGCTTCTGCGATCCGATACGAATGGGACCCATCTGTACACGAACAAGTTTCTCCACAGGATACCCCACGGCTTCAAAGAGGCGGCGCACAATACGGTTCTTACCCGAGTGAATGGTCACTTCAATCAGCACATGGCCGGGCGCCGAATCCACAAGTTTAAAGGAGTCCACCCTCGATACGCCGTCTTCAAGGCGAATACCTTTCTTCAGCTCAGCGCCAATACCTGATTCTACTGGACCGCGCACCTGCACCAGATACGTTTTGGGTACCTCATACGAAGGATGTGTTAAACGGTTTGCGAGCTCGCCGTCGTTAGTAAGAAGCAGCAGACCCTCGGTTTCCACGTCTAATCGTCCCACATGGAAAACACGCTCATTCATAGAGTCACGTAGAAAATCTTTAATGCAGGAGCGGCCATCGGGGTCTTCCATCGTGGAAACGACGCCAGCAGGTTTATTGAACGCCATGTAGATGAGCTTTTCGTTAGTCTGCACGGTCATACCATCAACCTGCACAATCACATCGGCAGGATTAACACGCACCCCCAGCTCGGTCACGACCTCACCGTTAACGGTCACTCGTCCTTCCGTGATCATCTCTTCACATACACGACGCGATGCAACACCTGCCTGCGCCATCAATTTTTGCAGACGTACACCGTCGTGATCATAGAAATCAAAATGATCCACAGGCGCATTACGGGGACGGCGCGGGCGATGTGGCCCAGAGTAGTTATTTACCCTGTATTCGCCGCGCTCATGTGGGAAAGCTTCGCCGGAACGATAGGGGCGATGCGGTGCCCGCCTATCCCGCTTGGAAGCACCCGCGCCGTGGCTACGCGCGGCGCGTGGAGACCCTGATGTACCGGATTTAGGCTTTGCGCCGCCTGAAGTTTTGCCACTAAATTTACCGACTCGGGTTGAGGAGCTAGCGCCCACGCCATTACGTTTCGCGCCGGGTCGAGGTTTCCGCGACCCGGGGTTTTTACCGCGAGAGTTTCCATATGCCATAGTCTTATTCCTTATGTCGTTCGTTTGAAGTTTTCACAAGATTTTGATGCCCACCGCTTCCTAGATTTAGTCCGCGGGCGGATAGGTTAGTTACGATTACCGTGTTCAGAGGGGCTGTCAGAAAGTACTGCTGCCTCGGTTTCATCAGGTAAAAGAGGCGCAAGCGCGGGAAGCTCTTCCAGAGAGTTGAGACCTAATTTTGTCAAGAAAAGTTCCGTGGTCTCGTAAAGAACCGCGCCGGTTCCCTCCTCTTTACCGGCCGCGCGCACGAGCTGGCGCTGTAGCAGCTGACGTACCGATGCATCCGCGTTTGTTCCTCGGACTGCGGCTATTGCGGCACGCGTAACCGGCTGCCGGTAAGCGATAACTGCCAGGGTTTCATATGCGCTTTTGCTCAGGGTAGCGCTCTGTGAACGGGTCACAAACCTCGCTACCCAGGGAGCAAAATCGGCGCGAGAATACAACCGCCAGCCACCGGCAACTTGGCGAAGCTCAAAACCACGCGGCTCGTGGGCGGGAGTGTCTTCACCATATTCCGAATCGTCACCGTTATATTCACGATAAAGCTCGTCAAGAGCGTGCTCAATACTGCGCTCATTGACAATCAGGGCGGCAGAGAGTTCGCGCACACTTACAGGAGTATCAGCAACAGCAAGAATAGCTTCAATAGCGCTTTTCACGCCCCCAGGAATAAGCTCAACGCGCGAGAATTCCTCTACATCAGCGGCGACCGCTCGGGTTATCTTCGCGGGATGCCGAGCATCCGAAGACGTTATATTTTTGTCAGAATCGCGCTCAGTTTCGGCTTTGTGTTCCTGGTCAGTAGAAGTCTGCTCGGGTACCGAGGCATTTTCGCGATGAGATTCTTCTCCGGATTCACTGTCTGTCTCAGTATCGGCACTAGGGTCCCAGTAGCCTAGGTTCACCATCGCTAAATCATTCTCGGTGAATTCATCCTCAAATCGGCTCCCCTGCTGCTGCGCGGCTGTCTTACCAGCAGAGTTGAAGGATTCTTCGCTCATGCGGTCTCCTCCCCTGCGTTTTTAACGCTCTCTGAAAAGGTAAGATCATCCGGGCTATCGCGATGTTCTGGGCTGTAGCCCCGCCCTGTATCATGTGCTGAAACTGCCGGTTCAGCAGGAACAAAAGCACGCGCATATTCGGTAGCACGTACCGAAATCTCGGCAAGCGGCGCATCCTGATGTACGTCTACCGCGCCCTCTTTATACAGTTCTAAGAGCGCCAAGAAACGCACAACTGCGATGTCAAGTCCCTGAGCATCATACACCAGTGCCGAAAATGTTACCGATGATACCGTCGGTTTACACGCAAGAAGTGCATCCAGAATATATTGTTCTTCGTGTGCAATCGTTGTTGAGGCGCCGTGAAGGTGCTCATTCAGTTCCTCAGCAACATCAGCCGGATTCGGTTCTAGATTAGTCGAAGGTTTCGGGGCAAATGCTTGCGCTGCAATACGCGCAAATTCCTCTACTCCCCCTTTGAAAACAAGCTCTGGAAGGGCCTTCACAAATACAGGTTCCAGCGCCACGGTCCGCGGAAAGCGCTGGGTCTCTTCGCGCCAACGATCAGCGAAAATAGCGGCTACCTCACGGTAGGCGCGATACTGAAGCAACCGAGCAAAAAGCAAATCACGCGCTTCTAGAAGAGCCACATCCTGATCTAGCGGTTCATGATTCTGCGGGAGTAGCCGGGCGGCTTTAAGCTCTAGCAGAGTCGCGGCCGTTACCAAAAAATCGCTTGCCTCATCTAATGCGCGTTCAGTGCCCTGTGAATATAAGGCATGCAGATACTCCAGGAACTCGTCGGTTACTTCAGCAAGCGCAATGTCTGTAATATCGAGCTTACGACGTGTGATCAGTGTTAGGAGAAGGTCGAATGGACCCTCAAAATTCGGTAAATTAAGCGTGAATCCGGCACCGTTCACCGAATTGGAGGCATCAGGCGTCTCATGCGGTGTCGGTACCCTCACGGCAGCGACATTTTTGGTCATAGGTGACCGATTTCCTTTACTGGGGATTGCAGGATAACCTGCGAGATCATGAAAGATACAGGATGTACCGCCCATATTATACGTGCCTTGACACCATACCTTCAAGGTTTATAGGTGGTGTCAAGGCACACGGGATCCAGGATCTTATCGGGCTCCGCCCTTGTAAATAAGTTCGCGGGCTACCTGCCGGTAAGCTTGAGCCCCAGTGTGGTTGCTGGCATATGAGAGGATAGGCTCTGCCGATACTGTAGCATCCGGGAATTTAACGGTTCGCTTAATCACGGTGTCAAAGACTTTATCTCCGAAAGCGTCAATAATACGTGCAAGCACTTCTTTAGAATGGATGGTGCGGGCGTCAAACATGGTCGCAAGAACGCCGGTAATTTCTAGATCGGGGTTTAGGCGATCCTGCACTTTCTCGATAGAGTCCACGAGAAGCGCCACAGCTCGTAGGGCAAAGAATTCGCAGATAAGCGGGATGATAACGCCATGCGATGCTGTCAATGCGTTTACGGTTAGCAGGCCGAGCGAGGGCTGACAGTCAATCAGAATAACATCGTACTCATTCTGTACCTTACGTAGGGCTGAGGCGAGTACCTGCTCGCGAGCAACTTCGTTTACTAGCTGAACTTCAGCCGCAGAAAGGTCGATGTTTGCGGGAAGAAGGTCGATGTTCTCGATATCGGTCGGTAGAATAACGTCGTTAATATCGACCTTACGATCCATCATCACGTTGTACACGGTCAGCTCAAGCTCATGCGGATTTGTACCGAAACCAGCGGATAGGGCACCCTGAGGGTCAAAGTCTACAAGGAGCACTTTACGACCACACTCCGCAAGTGCAGCACCAAGGTTTATGGTTGAGGTCGTCTTTCCTACGCCACCCTTCTGATTCACCATTGAGATGATGCGGGCGGGACCATGTTGGCTTATAGGCGCAGGATCGGGATATTCACGTAGGGGTCGGCCGGTTGGTCCGAGTTCTTGTGCCGGTGCTTCGGTCAACTTATCTTCACCTTCGTCAACGAATTTTCTCTTCATGTATAAGGTTACCCCACACACGCCCGCTCAGCAGGTTTGTGAGTTCGCTTTACGTACGAATTATGTTACATCGCGCTCTGTTCAGGTCTATAAACCAAATAATTCGGGAATTCTAGAGGCCCCGATCACCATAAGCCACAGCATTATGTAATTCTCATGCTAAATCAGACCTTGCAATATGCGGGAAGGCGCTTTCCTCCTAGAAACAGATACACCTCCCCGCATACTTTTTAACTTATTGATCTTCCGGTAGCGTCACAGTATTTTTAATCTTTGGTTCAGCCACAACGGACATCTGTTTGGTGGGAGATTTTTGACTTACCGCATTATCCACGTATTGGTCACCGTGTAGTTCGCCGCCCATGGTGGATTCGTCAAAGGGGATCTCCCCTTTCAGCACCGCATGAACACGATCCATATCTACCTCTTTAACAATCTTCCCCATGAGTAACGTCGCCACTGCGTTGCCTGTGAAGTTAGTGACCGCACGTGCTTCAGACATGAAGCGATCGATTCCCACGATCAAACCTACACCATTAACAAGGTCGGGGCGGTGCGACTGCAAACCGCCTGCCAGGGTCGCCAACCCCGCGCCCGAAACACCGGCAGCTCCTTTCGAAGCAATGATCATGAAGACCAGCAGAGAAATCTGCTCGCCTAACGCAAGTGGAGTCCCCATAGCCTCCGCAACAAAGAGGGCGCTCATCGTCAGGTAAATTGCGGTGCCATCCAGGTTAAAGGAATACCCCGTAGGAACCACAACGCCTACAACAGGCTTCGAAACACCTAAGTGTTCCATTTTGGCGATAAGACGCGGCAGCGCTGCCTCCGACGAGGATGTTGAGAAGATGAGGAGATATTCGCGTGCCAGATATTTCAACAGGGTAAAGATATTCACACCGGTTACGAGCTTGAGAATAGTGCCCAGAACGATTACGACAAAGAGAATACAAGTGATATAGAATGCCACCATCAAAATAAACATTGAGGAGATCGCACGGGAACCCGTAGAACCTACAACAGCTGCAATCGCACCAAGCGCACCAGCAGGCGCTAACCACATAATCATCATGAGCAGACGGAATACGAGCGCCTGACAGTAGGTCAGAAATTTGAGAATGGGAGCGCCAACCGGTCCCATCTTCTGCAGGGCAAAGCCGGTCAAAAGCGCCACGAAAAGGGTTTGCAGAATATTACCGCTTGTCAATGCCGAAAGCAAAGAAGTCGGCACGATGTTGAGCAGGAACGAGACAGTGCTGTCACCGCCATGTCCTTCAGACGAATTCGGAAGCGTGTATTTCGTTGTTGCCGGGTCATAGTGCAGCGAGCTTCCCGGCTCGATAATATTACCTACAACCAGGCCAATTCCTAAGGCAAAGGTTGACATGAGTACGAAGTACAGCAGCGCCAATCCACCGACCTTGCCGACGGTTGCTGCCTTAGCAATAGACCCTACACCCAGCACAATCGTACAGAAAATTACAGGGGCGATCATCATCTTGATGAGAGCGATAAAACCAGTACCGATGGGCTGCAGCTCTTTTGCAAAATCGGGAACGGTCATTCCCAAGATACACCCAAGGATCACAGCGGCAATGACCGAGAGGTAGAGCATATGGGTTGGGTCTTTGTAGAACGGTTTCTTTGCGGATTCCGTACTCATTAATTCTTTCCTTTCGCGCCGGGGACGCACGGTGCTGTGTGTCTATACCGACCAGAACTTTATTGTTCCGGATTCAGGATGTTATACAGGCTACACCTACAGCAACATTAACGCGGGTGTTTTCTGACTAAAATATGCCATTGCAACAGAATATTTACATGTCTGTTACAAACAGCATAAATATTACATCTTTAGAGTGTAAATCGTATAAATAAGCTAAATTATAGTATCTTATTGGCGTATTTTCTCTTTAAACGCATATTTGTCGGCATAGCTATACAGACATAGTGTCGTCGTTCTTCCGCGCAGCTATTCCCCACAGTCTACTTCTACTAATCACCTACTAAGTACGCTCATGTGCACGAGGATGCGCCATCCGGTAAACCTCCAGCATCCCTTCCGGAGTAACCTTGGTATACACCTGCGTAGTCGCAATCGAGGCGTGTCCCAATAGTTCCTGAACCACGCGAATATCGGCTCCGCCCTGTACAAGATGCGTCGCAAACGAGTGTCGAATAGAGTGGGGCGAAAAATCAGAGCTCAGCCCCGCCTCCTCAGCTGTTTCTTTGAGGATAAGCCATGCTCCCTGTCGACCCAGCCGACTCCCCCGCCCGTTGAGAAAAAGCGCAGCGGTGCCTTTACCATGTGAAGCAAACATGGGGCGAGCGCGCACAATATAGTCTTCCAACGCCCTCTGCGCGTAGGATCCCAAAGGTACTAAACGCTCTTTACCTCCCTTTCCAAAAAGGCGCACATACCCGGGAAGTGCAATAGATTCCCCGTTTTCATCGCGGGGTTTTTCGCCCAGGTGTATATCGTCCAGGTCTGTTGCCAGCATCTCGCTCACGCGCGCGCCGGTAGCATATAAGAACTCAAGTATCGCTCGATTACGCAGGCCGGTAGGAGTCTTAAGACTGGGTATGGCAAGGAGCTTTTGCATTTGCTCCACGGACACGGCTTTGGGCAATCGCTTCACATTTTTAGGCGGTTTCACGGCAGCGGCGGGATCGGTCTCCAGGATGCGCGAAGCATGCCAGAAACTATGCGCGCCACGAACTGCAGCCATGGTGCGTGCAATCGAATTAGAACCCAGCGGCAGAGGCAGTGTGACATCACGCGTACTCGTTGAAGGAGCCTTTGTCTGATCCGAGGTGTAGAGGGAAACCGCCAAAGACTCCAGGGTATCTTCGAGTTCCTCTGCTCGGGTATCAGATTCAGATAGTTTTTCTCCCTGGCTCTTGCTGGGATACCCCGAATCTCTGTTCTCCTCCGCACGCGGCAGTGTCGGTTGGGCAAGTTCACGCATAAAGGCACGCACATCGGCAGTGCGAATTCGGTGGGCATCAATGATACCGCGTGACGCCATAAATTCCACATACCGCTTTAAATCGCGTGCATACGAAGCTATCGTATTCTCGCTGCTGCCTTTTTCAACTCGCAGGTGAATAAGGTACTGATCAATATCTCGCTCAAGCGGACTTATACGATGTATTCCTTCGCTCAGGTGCTGAGAAACCATAGCGAATTATTCCTCGTGTTTAAAAGTTTCAGGTCGGATACGGCGCCCTCCCAAGTAAGGATGAAAATCCCAAGTATCGGCGGCTTCTCGCAGGGGCAGTTGCTCTTGCTGAGCCTCGACTGCGCAATATGCCGCAAGAATAGCCTGAATAGCCAAACCGTTATGTAGTTGGCCCGCGAGCACAAGGCGTACGGCCTGTTCAAGCGGAACCCACCGGTAGGTAATCTCCGCTTCTTCGCCCCTGCGTACTATACGGTTTGCTTCAGGAATCTCGTACAGGTCTTGGGCAAGGTATATACGACCTGCTTCCGAAGCGGCTCCCGGAGTCGTGTAATAATCGACCAAGCTGCGCCAGTGATGAGCTCCAAAGTCGGTTTCTTCCGCGAGTTCGCGCTGGGCTGCATGAAGAGGGTCTTCACCAGTAATATCAAGAAGTCCTGCGGGAACCTCCCAGAGGTTCATACGCACGGGATGCCGATACTGACGCAGAAGCAGAATCTCATTCCGGTTGTTCAACGCGGCAACCGCAACGGAACCGGGCATGTCGATAACATCCCGCGTTAAAGTGGTACCGTGCCCGTCGAGATCATAGTGTTCCACGGCTGCTTGGAGAACATATCCGCTATACTGCACCTCACGGCTTAGGATTTCTCGCGTTGAGGGAGCATCGATCACATCAGCATACATAGGATCTATTCGATGCGGATTCTTGTTCTCTGAAGTGTTCATATCCCTATTCTAATTTGCATACGTGCGGTCGCCAGAGTCAGAACCTTAAGGACAGAGATATCAGCTGACAGCGCTGACGTTTCTATTTTCCTTTGGTAGAGCAAAGTCGCGGACTACATCGGCAATCAGTCCGCGACTTCTTATGAAGAAAGTTCTTACTCTTTACCGCTACGTTTGAGAGCTGCTTTCACCAGCCCCGCAAAAAGCGGATGCGGCCGCGTAGGACGCGAACGGTACTCCGGATGCGCCTGAGTCGCCACATAGTAAGGATGCACATCAGCGGGGAGCTCAACATACTCCACGAGCGAGGAATCCGGCGAAGTACCGGAGATGACCAGACCAGCCTTCTCAAACTGTTCACGGTACTCGTTATTAACTTCGTACCGGTGACGATGCCGTTCCGCCACTTCGGTCTCGCCATAGGCCTGAGCAACCTGTGAACCGGGAACCAGATTAGCTGTGTACAGGCCCAAACGCATGGTTCCGCCCAAATCACCTGCACCTTCCACAAACTGCTTTTGTTCTTCAATCGTGGCAATGACCGGCATTGTTGTCTCCGGGTCAAACTCGGTTGAGGATGCATCAGAGAGGTTCAAAACGTTTCGAGCGTACTCAATCACCATGGACTGCAGCCCCAGGCAAATGCCCAGAGTAGGAATCTTATGTTCACGAGCATATTTCAATGCGCCGATCTTGCCGTCTAGACCGCGAATACCGAAACCGCCAGGTACCAAAATGGCATCCATATCGTGCAGCTGATGGTCTGCGTCTTCATCAGTGGCGCATAGGTCTGCGGCGACCCATTTGATATTGACCTTTGCATTATTCGCAAAGCCTCCAGCACGCAGAGCCTCGGAAACCGAGAGGTATGCATCGGGAAGATCAATATACTTACCCACGAGGGCAATTTTAACGTCGGCGGAGGGGCGGTGCACCGCATCCAACAAACGATCCCACTGCGTGAAATCGGGCTCAGGGGCAGTCATGCCGAAGTATTCCAGAATATAATCGTCAAGCTTCTGGGAATGAAGGGTTTTGGGAATATCGTAGATGCTGGGGGCATCAGGGCATGAGATAACGGCTGCAGTATCAACATCGCAGGCGTTACCGATTTTGGCGCGATGCGATTCCGGAACATCACGCTCACAACGCAGAATCAAGCCATCGGGCAGGATACCCAAACCACGTAATGCTGCAACGGAATGCTGAGTAGGCTTCGTTTTGAGTTCGCCGGAAGGGCCGATAAAGGGCACCAAAGATACATGGAGGAAAAACACGTTCTGACGTCCAACGTCACGGCGTACTTGGCGTGCCGCTTCCATAAAGGGCAGCGATTCAATATCGCCTACCGTACCACCGATTTCGGTGATGATAATATCGGGCGCATTCTCGATTTCGGCGGCGTAACGCATACGGGCTTTGATTTCATCAGTGATATGAGGAATAACCTGCACGGTATCGCCCAAATATTCTCCGCGACGTTCTTTTGCGATAACGGTCGAGTACACCTGACCGGTTGTAACGTTAGCGGATTGGTCAAGGTTCTCATCAAGAAAGCGTTCGTAATGCCCAATATCAAGGTCTGTTTCAGCACCATCGTCAGTTACAAAGACTTCGCCGTGCTGGAAAGGGTTCATGGTACCGGGGTCTACGTTAAGGTATGGGTCAAATTTCTGCATCGTAACCGATAGACCACGAGAACGTAGAATCTGACCGAGAGAAGAAGCTGAAAGACCTTTACCGAGAGAAGAAGCAACACCACCCGTAACAAAGATTTGGCGGGTCACCTTACCGTTAGCGGACGCGTTAAGAGCGTTATTATTTTCATTCACCACGGAATTTAAGCTTACCATTTTCTTCTCCCCTATCCAATAGAACACTAGCGGACGAGAGCTTTTCTCTTCCCTAGATTTAATGAGCTCTTTCCCGTATTTCGCGCAGTTTTTACGCCATAATAAACGCTTCTATCTACCGCTGAATACCGTGTTAAACCACAACGACCTCTAGAAATATCTGCGACCCAATACTACCGAATATCCTTGGAATACTCCTCAGGTATATCAGCTATGATCGTTGTCTTTTCAGCACCTATTTACTCAAGCTGGCCCCCTGCGCGTAAAAGCTCTCGAGCGTGTTCCTGGGCTGCTTCCGACTGATCGTGTCCGGCGAGCATGCGAGCGAGTTCCACAACACGCTCTTGATCAGAAAGCACCTGTACTTTCGATAACGATGCGTCATCATTTTTAAGAACCAAAATATGCTGATCCGCGAAAGCCGCAACCTGTGGTAGGTGAGTTACCACCAAAACTTGTACATGCTGGGCAAGCATTGCAAGCCTGCGACCAATCTCAATAGCAGCCTTACCGCCAACGCCCGAATCTACTTCGTCAAAGATAAAGGTGGGTACCGGATCCACCTCCGCCAACACAACCTCCAACGCAAGCATTACGCGTGAAAGCTCACCTCCAGAGGCACCTTTCCCAAGTGGACGAGGGGTTGCCTCACGATGCGGAGCAAGCATAAAGGTCACTGTGTCACGACCATGAATTGAAAATTTATCTGCCTCGGCAACTTCAACAACAAGAGAAGCATTCGGCATGGCAAGCGCGGTTAGTTCTTCACTGACAGAATCCGCCAAACGCGAAGCGGCTTCTTGACGCGCTTTCATAAGCTGAGCTGCCTGCTCTCCTAAAGCCTGACGCAGGTCGGTGAGTTCTTGTTCCAGAGATTCCTGTCGCGCTGGATCATCAACAAGGTGAGTCAGGCGTTCACGAGATTCTTCAGCCCACTCAAGGACTTCCGCAATATCTGCACCATATTTTCGCGTCAAATTTTTCAGCTGCGCACGACGCTCCTGTACCTGCGCTAGGCGTTCAGGCCCTTCAGAATCTAACGAGGTCGAATAGGTAGAAATATCGGTGGCAACATCAGTCGCCAGAACTAAAAGTTCGTTAACCCGTTGAGCTAAATTCTCTATATCGCTATCGGCATCGGCTTGCCCCAAAAGAGATGTATGTGCCGCGTCCAGAAGACTCAGTACATTTGCCTCTGTGTCTTCCGTATATTCGCTGCCAGACAGCGCCGCCGCTGCAACGTCGGTTGCGGTACGAAGCGCCTCAACATTCATCAGTTTGATGCTTTCGTTCTTGAGTGCTTCATCCTCGCCTATTTGCGGGTTTACAGAGTCTATTTCTTCAAGCGCCCCCTGCAAGCTTTGCGCCTCTAATGCTCGTGCACGAGAATTCTCACGAACCTCTTTATATTCAGCGGCTGCGACTCGGTACCGCTCATAGGTATGCTGGTACTTCTCCAACAGGTCAAAAAGCTTTTCGCCGGCATAAAGGTCTAGTGCACGACGTTGCTCGCTGGCAGACTTGAGACGCAATTGATCTGACTGACCGTGCACAGCTACAAGAGTTTGCCCAATATCTGAAAGCTTACCGACAGGCGCGGTGCATCCTCCTACGTGTGCCCGAGAACGCCCAGAAGCATTAACGGTGCGAGCTAAGAGAAGTTCGCTTGTTTTTTCATCTACCGGGTCAGCTGTTCCGCCCACTTCTTCCGCAAGGGTCAAAGCCTTATGTTCTTGAGGTAGGCGCACGCTGGCTTCCGCTAAAGCGCTCTTTGCCCCTTGACGCACACTTGCAGCATCACTACGCGCCCCGAGAAGCATACCAAGTGCCGTAACGACCATAGTTTTACCGGCACCAGTTTCACCTGTTAGAACCGACAGCCCGGGCTGCAAAGGTAATCGAGCATCAGTAATAATGCCCAAGTCCCGAATATGGATTTCTTCAATCACGATGCGTCTACCTTAAAGTCCTTACCGCATAGGGGCTGGAGTCGTGCCACATACGCGAGCTATGTGCGGCTCTATTGCACTGACCGACTTCCTGTTGGAGCACCCCAAACATTCGGTTTCCGTGTGAGTACCAGATATAAATCAATGAGGATCTTGCGAGCTGTTTTTTTCACCGGCATCGCACACCTCACGCTCCTCCTCAGAGGTTGGGCCTCGCCATCCTCGAATAGGCAGAGCAAACTTACGAACCAGCCGTTCAGAGAACGGGGCGGGGTGGATACGTGCCAAAAGCACTGGTTTTTCAGATTTACGCACCTCAATGCGGGAACCGGGCAGCAGATCATTCATACGTCGTCCATCGCACCACAACACACCGGATGCACCATGAGCCATCATTTCAACAGCTACCATAGAAGACGGAGATGCTACTAGCGGTCGTGCAAAAAGGGCATGTGCTGAAAGCGGCACCAATAATATAGCTTCTACCTCAGGCCAGACTACCGGTCCCCCACCTGAAAATGCGTATGCGGTGGATCCCGTGGGCGTACCTATCACCACACCATCACAGCCAAATGTGCTTATTGGCTTACGATCTACCTCAATGATGACCTCAATCATCTTCTCGCGGTTGCCTTTTTCAACGCTTACTTCATTAAGCGCCCAATCCGTATGAACACGTTTCTCCTCGTGCCATACTTCAATGTCGATTGCCATACGCTCTTCGACCGCATACTCGCTCTTGACGATGCGGTTTACAGTTTCTTGCAGATCACTTTCTTCCGATTCCGCTAAGAATCCTACGTGTCCCAGATTCACGCCGATCAACGGAATGCTTGTATGTCGCACCATTTCTGCAGCACGCAGGATAGAACCGTCACCGCCGAGGACCATACCAAGCTCAATATCAATAAGCGCAACACTCTCATGCACCACCTGCACAGGCACCGGATCGTCCCAATTTTCCGTCAAGGCTTCCAGATCAGAACGGTTCATCACGGGCACTAGACCTGCACGATGCAGCTGTTTACACGCCTGGCGGGTTGCATCCCGTGCTTCTTTGCGTCCAGTATGCGCAAAGACTAGAATTTTACGATTTTCTGTTATTGACACGTTCTACCCTCCTCACAGCAGGCATTATTTGCGGATTATCCCACGACTACTTCTTTAGTATAGCCGAATTTCCCATTATACTGGAACATATTTTCTAGAATATTATTTCGATAAAAAGATTTGTTTGCTATTTCTGCTTCTTGCACCATAAGAAAAATTCGACGTTACCATCTTGCCCGGGTAAGGGGCTTTGCACAGTATCTATCACGCGAAGACCACATGATTGAGCCGAGTCTTGCACCTTACGCACGGCGAAAGCATGTGCTTGAGGATCTGTAACCACTCCTGCACGCCCGATTTGATGTTTTCCTACTTCAAATTGTGGTTTCACCATGAGCACTATGTCCCCATCTTCCTCGGTCACCTGCGCAAGAGCATCTATGACTAACGTTAACGAGATAAATGATAGGTCAGAGACAACTAGGGAAACTAAGCCCCCAATATCCTCTGGAGTTAGATAACGCACGTTAAGACCTTCATAAGCATCAACTCGAGGATCCATGCGCAAAGACTCAACAAGTTGACCGTGACCCACGTCAACTGCTGCAATATGTGAAGCTCCACGGCGCAAGAGTACGTCGGTAAATCCTCCGGTAGAGGCACCTGCGTCCAGACAACGACGACCGGCTACAGTTATGTGCGTAAAAATATCTAAGGCACCAGCAAGTTTATGCCCGGCACGACTCACATATTCTGTAAGAGGGCTTTCTTGTACCAGTACATCATCGTCACGATGTACAGGCTGCGATGCCTTATACACAATTTTCCCATTAACACTCACGCACCCGGCATCAATAAGTTTTGCCGCTAAAGTACGAGATGCAGCAAGCCCATGCTCGGCAAGAAATTTATCGAGCCGCACCTAGGAGTTCTCCCCGGGTTCTCGGGAGAAACGTACATTATCTTCGAGGTTATCAACTAAGGTTCCATAGGCCCGAATACGCTCTACAGGATCCATCGCTAAAACAGCCTGCAGCTGTGTTTCAAACTCCTGGTAATCAGCTTCTTCAAGGGACTCATGGCTATCAGCATTTTCTGTAGAGTTTTGTTGTTTCTTACCCATAAGTTAAACCTCGGGAAGGCCTTGAATATTCGGGGTCACAGCCTGCTCCGGATGCGCCGCCCACCAGGCAGCGCAGGCTACGCGCCAGGCTTCTGCTTCCGCATCGCTGCCGGAAAAACCCTCTGGCGCGAAAGAGCCTTGGACGGTTAAATAGATATTATTTCCCTGTACCTTGGCAGTCCATGATGGTCCATGCGCTGTAATCGCGTGGTCCTCATGGAGAATTTCGATCTGCGGATATGGTTCGAAGAAATCATCAAGAGTGCGCAAAATATATGTGGGACGTTGTTCAGGGACCACCGATATAACATCCTGATATGTCTGCACGCCGGTCAGCACAAGTGCACCCGCCATATGAGCTTTGTTGGCTCCCAGAATATCGGTGTCAAGGCGGTCCCCTACAATAACGGGCTTTGAGGCTTTTACTGATTGAGCCGCAGTCTCAAAAATAGCGGCTTCAGGTTTTCCGGCTACCATCGGAGTACGACGTGCCGCAATACCCACCGCCGCTACTAAAGAACCGTTACCGGGTGCTTGCCCTCGTTCCTTAGGAATAGTTTGGTCTGTGTTCGTGGCAACCCATAAGATGTTCTGATCAGCGAGAGTGTACGCTGCCTCTGCCAAATCTTCCCAGCTGAGTTGCGGGTTAAAACCCTGAACCACGGCAACAGGGTTGTCGGACTGTGATGATACAGGCTCCAACCCGACAGCCCGCAGACAATCTGCTAAAGCTTCAGTACCGGTAACCAGAATTTTAGACCCGGCGGGCACATATTGAGCCAATAAAGACGCGCCAGCCTGGGCAGAACTGACAACACGTTCCGCCTGGGTGCGCACGCCTAAATCTTGCAGGTGAGTCGCTACAGATTCTACGGAGCGCGAGGCATTATTAGTCACAAAGACGACGGGAACCCCACTGCTTTCAGCGCGGTTTAAGGCTTCTGGCGCTCCCTCAATAGCGTAGGGTCCAGCGTATACTACCCCGTCGAGATCTGAAAGTAAGGCATCGTACTGAGCTAGTAGGGGTTCGCTCGTCATAATGTTCAATTCTTTCTGGTTATAGACAAAGCAAGTAGCCTCAGTCGAGGAACAGATAGTTTCTACTGCTCTGTTTCATTTTGGGAAGGCTTCGTTTCATATTCAGAAGATGCAACCGCCAAGTTCTTTGACTTGTCAGAACTATATGCCTCTTCCTTCTCTGGCTGTGTTCCCTCGTCAGTATTGCTTTGTTGTTCGAGGTCTTCAAGCACAGGTTCCTCAGGTTCAAAGAGCTCGGATTCACCATAAATATCGAAAATCTCAGGCTCAGCGAACTCACCCTGTCCCAAAGCGGCTTCGGCCCTGAACGCGAGGCGTGCCCACTGCTCTGCTTCCTGACTTCGTCCTGCATTATCTAGAGCCTCGGAATATGCTGTGAAGAGTCGAGGGCTGTATTCGAAAGCACGTTTTGGGTTTAGCTGCGGAATTTGAAGGGCCGATATCGCTTGCGATTTTTTGCCCTGATCTGCATATATCCCAGATTCAACAATGGCGAGTTCAACGCGAACCTGGGCAGGAAGCTCTTCGCGTTTAGCTTCCTCTATCATGTCAAGAGCTTTAGAAATACGGTTAAGAGCGCGCTCACAGTCTACGAGGAGCGCAAGATGATCCAGAGAGCCGCTTATGCGACGATGCGTACGTAATTCGCGTAATGCTAGTTCGTAATCTTCAGCGACATATGCGGCGACACCTACAGCTTCACGTACCGCAGAAATACGTCCTGCGCTTCGAGACGCAGCAACAGCATGCTCAAGCGCGAACTGGGGATCAAGCTCCAGATATCGTCCAGTCATAACAAGATGTTTTGCAACGGTAGCGGCATTCCTAGACTCAAGCGCGCGAAGCTGACGGCTTGTAGCACTGTCTAATTCACGACCTGTTACATCACTGTCAATCTCAGGCGCCTTTGGCTTGGCAGGACGATAACCCGCCCGACCGTCAACAGATCGCACGTTCTCCTGAGACTCTGCCTTATACACGTGCTGCCTAGGTGACTTACTCCGAAAACCGAAACGATGCGATTTATGCGGGTTTTTCAAGTCGTTTCGGCGTCCTCCATCGCTATCCTTATGATTTGCCCCAGCCCCATCAGAATGTTGAGCGTTACTGTGGTAGTTGCTCTTCTGGGAGTTTTTCGCAGTGGAAGCACCAATAGCACCCTGCTTATTTTTAGACTGGGGGGTCTCAGACATGAATCTCCTCAAAGGGGAAGGCGGGATCAGACACAGAATCTTCGCTACAAATTATGGAAGATAATCTCAGGGTGCTAAATGCACCTTTTATATTCTAGTACAGGTTGGCATAGACCGATACCCTAGAGATACTAGATCACAAGATAGCTTTGTCTTCTGCATCTACTCGTAGAAGGCGGGCTACCACCGGGTTGGGGTTGTTTAGTAAAACCACCGTT
>NZ_KV802316.1:0-202 GCF_001810635.1 Rothia sp. HMSC067H10 | reverse complement strand
AAAACTAGTCCGGCGACAACCTACTCTCCCACACCCATCAAAGTGCAGTACCATCAGCGCAAAGAGGCTTAGCTACTGGGTTCGGAATGGAACCAGGCGTTTCCCTCTCACTATAATCACCGAAACGTGGAGGCGAGGGGACTCGAACCCCTAACCCTCTGCTTGCAAAGCAGATGCGCTACCAATTGCGCCACGCCCCCGC
>NZ_KV802315.1:38806-84245 GCF_001810635.1 Rothia sp. HMSC067H10 | reverse complement strand
GCGTTCGCTGTATAGTTTTGAAACAACAAGCCTGAGGGTTTGTTAGTTAATTACATATGTATGGAAGAGACCCCCGTGAGGGGTCTCTTTTGTTTTAACCATTGATTTGCATTCTTCTTGATAGCTATCGGCTCTGCTGTGTTCTTATGGCGCGCGTTGGTGAATGCTCTAAAGGCTAAGAAGACCTCATGAAATATAATCGGCGCATCAGGGGTGTTGAAAATCTGTGAGAGCGCATATGCTTTCTTGTTATCTTAGGAGCATGGAGACTTTACAATCTGCCCCAGACCCGAAGGATTTGACGCTATCGATAGATGAGAGGCGTGAACTTATCGTCTGGGCGGCAGATTGTATGTATCGGATACTGCCCATTTTTGAGGAACAATATCCTGCTGATCCTCGGCTTCGGCAGGGGCTTGCTGCGGTCGCTGAGTTCAACCGCGGTGCATTATCTGTTGGGAACTATGCGTCAGCACGCTTTGCTCTGCCATGCTACGGCCCGGGACTGTGAGACCCCGTCTGCGCAAGCCGTAGCTAGAGCCTGCGGACATGCGATTGCCATAGCCCATATGGGTGCCCATGCACGCAATATTGAGCGATATACTCGCAAAGTGCTTTCGGGAAAATCTCTGACCGAAGAGCTCGAATGGCAACGGGCACATATTCCTGCTCGATTCTTCAGCTATGTTTTCACGCGCTAAGCAGCGTATACCCATACGTAGAATTTCAGAAGCCAGAGAAGTCCTTTTTACCGGTCTGTGATAGCGTGCCTGAGGCTTCATGACGGGAATACTAATACCAATCGTTTGCACATTCTTCTGAACGAGTTTCTGGAACGTTTACTGCATCAAGTACCGACGAATAACCTATTCCCGAGTTAGAGTGAATGTATGGAGTACCCGCTTTTTTCAGACCGACAGCAGGAACCGTATACGGGAGAGGACACCTCAAAATACCGGACGGTGGCGCTCACCGCTGAGGTTAAGCTGCCTTTAGCGGAACTATGGCTGGCGTGCACCGAGTATATCCATCTGTGGTGGCCGCGGGAGCTTCTGCGGGACGAAGAAAGCTATCTGGAGCTTACCGATACAGTTCTTACTGAAGAAGACTCGCAGGGGTATGTAACAACCCTTGCTGAGGTAATCTACTATGAGCCCGAGGACGTGCTGGGCTTTTTGCCTCTGCCCGACACTAAACTGCATCAGCTTCTACGTGATGACAGCGGGTTTAGCCTACTTTTCGACGAAGACGGCGCAGAATCTTCGCTTATGGAAATCACCTCTGGTTTAGCGAAACCCCGTGAACTTGCGGCTGAGTACGACGAGCTGGGTGTTTATACGATCCAACGTTATGGCACAGAACTTATTTTGAAGGCGTGCGCACGATTCTTTGGCGCTGAGCTTCAAGCAGAGTCTCTTGTATCGGGTATGCTTGACAGCTATGAGCGCTAGGCATGCCGTATCGGAACGAGGCACCGCAGACAGTACAGTACAAGAGGCCGAACACGACATTATCGTTCGTCGCCCTCTGATGGTTGTGCAGTGGCTGAACCTGCCAGCAATCCCGATTTTGGGGCAGCTGATTCAAACTGTTTTCTTCGTTCTGCTGGTGTTCGGTTTCTTCTTATGGTTTGCTTCTGTGGCGGCTACCGACCAAACCATCGAGCTGTGAGTAGGAACCAAGCCCGACCATCTGAAAATTTTAGACCTTGAAGTCAGCTACAACGCGGTTGTGCTTAAAGTGACGATGATCGTTGCGGTATTCTCTGGGCTGAGCTTTGTGGCAACGACCAGCAGCGACGATCGGCATGCGCGTGACTTCTTGGAACCGATGGTGCTGCGTCTGCGAAAAATCCTGATATTCGAGATATATACCTCTCCATTTTCAGGTATGGGCGCCGAAGAGACACTGGAGAGCTATGAACTGTGGTCCGCATCGGCGCAAGAAGATAGTACAGAGTCCGTTGACTCTACCGATAAGGAGACGGTGAAGGATAATGGACTCGAAGAAGCCACTGAATCCGGGAGTACAGACTCATCCGGAGGTGAAGATAGGTTCACAGCGCCTCGATCACAATGCCGCCAAAACGGGCATTCTTTGCCTCGCAGGTTATTCCATCAACGTAGCAGGTTGAACTGGAGTAGGTTTCTTGCAGCCCGGTATTGGCGTAATATCCGTAAAATCCGCCAAGTAGCGTTATACCCGAGCTATTGGGAGTCGGCAGCGCCTGTATATCGTAGAAAACGACCGGGCGGCCAGACCGGTCAGTCACCCGTGCAGAACATTCGGGACAGAGCGAGCGAGGATAATATTCTAAAGTCTTCACGGGCTTGGAACAAACGGGGCATGCAATTTCCATGAATGGTGGCTTGACCATGGAGGATATCCTTCGGGTGGTTAAATGACAGCGTAGACACGTTGAAGGGGAACAGTCCCACTGCTTTTATCTTAGAGGTGTGTATCCAGGGTGAAAATGGTGTACGCCAAATAGGACATGCGCAGGGCGATGATGAACATCAAAAGTCTGAAAACCCCGTAAACCTAGCTAAGTTATTTCAATGTACGTAAGATGTTCTTATGACACGTTTTACGACCGACCACCTCAAAACATTCGTCACGGTCATCGAATACGGCACCTTCGACGCTGCTGCCGACGTTCTTGGGGTTAGCCCCTCCGCAATATCACAGCGTGTAAAAACAATGGAACAGCTGGCCGGTAAAGTTCTGCTGCAGCGCACCAACCCGGTTACCCCAACAGCCTCCGGGCAGAGCGTGTTACGTATTGCCCGGCAAAGTGAATTTCTGCAGCTTGAGCTGGAACGAGAACTCATGGGCGAGGGCGGATTCCAGACAGTCTCTATAGCTTTGAACGCCGATTCTTTAGCAACGTGGTTTTTGGAAGCTATACGCACGCTCGCTCAGGAGGACGAAATTTTCTGTGACCTGCGGCGTGAAGGCGAATTTCATTCCTCAGCCCTTCTGCGTACCGGGGAAGTTATGGCTGCCATAACCTCACAGCCCGGAAAAATCCCCGGATGCTCGGTAGATTACCTGGGCGTGGCGCGTTACTGGTGCGTGGCATCGCCAGCGTATGTGGATCGTTACCTTCCGGGGTTCCCCGCGAAGACTACCCGTGATGACCTGAACCGGGCACCCGTGGTGGAATACGATCGTAAAGACTTTGTGCAGGATGCTGCACGCGCTCTGATTGAGGAAGACCTAAAACTGTCCAGAGCCGAATTCGAACAGAGCCCAACGCTCTATATTCCTTCGTCACCGGACTATGCGCAGGCGGTCTATGAGGGTATTGCGTGGGGTCTGCTTCCGGAGGCACAGTGTAGCGAATATTTCGCCGCCCAAACACTTGTGAAACTTGCTCAGAAGCCCGTGGAGTTCCCACTGTACTGGCAGCACTGGAATATCAACTCGCCCGTTCTGGAAAAAGTTAGTCGTCGAGTTGCTGATGCGGCTCATCAGGGGCTCTTGAACTCATGACGGACAGCTAGGGGTGAACGACATCAAACGCACCGCACCCACTGCTGCATCGCACGGATTCACCCTGTGGCTGATAACGCTCAACTTCGTGGCGGTATTCTACTGGTTATGACTTTACTTCCACGATCGCCTTGGCAGCATTCCTGGTGGTGTTGGCGCTGTTGCAGATTATGTTGCGGCATTTATTTGCTACGCTGATGACAGTACATTGCTGCTACACAAACCATTGTTTTTACCAGCTCTTTAAAACCTAAATCGACTAGTATATATGCTTATATCGGAATATTTGCATATATAGATCTTGGCAGTGTTTTCTGCTGCACGTCGCATCGACGAAGCGCCCTAGAATCTTGTTCGCTGGGTACTGTTCTACGTCATCTTTGCGCTCTGTATAGGGATTCTCGGGTGTATACCCCCGTATATGACACAGCATGTGGAACGACTCAAAGAAAGTGCATGCCGCAGACCGACCCATGCAGCACACAGCGCTGACCCAGACGAGGTGGAGCTGATCGTCATGATCGTATTCGTGCGGATTCTGCAGCCCCTGCGCGAAGAACCAGTCGCAGAGCCTCAGCATGATTAAAAGCAAGAAGAACGCGGCGGGCGCATCCCAAGGATACGGCACCGCCTCGTTTATACGTGATCTAACGGAAGAAAAGAGACGCCAACCAGAATAACGCCGCAGCGACGATAAACCCGATCAACGCCCAGCGGCGCAGCCTTGTCTCCACGCGGGCGGCACGAATATCCGCACGTTTTGAAATATCCTCGGTACTCCGCATGGGATCGGAGGTAGAGCCATGCGGGGCATCCTGAGATTCTTGAGGCGAAGGAGACCCATCTGATTCGGACATAGCCCTAACCTAACGCCACCGAGTCATCATGACCATACCCACCATCATGGCACCCACGCCAATAGTCACATTCCACATGCCAATACCGGGCACAGGAAGTCGACCCTCAAAAATGTAATACGCAATAATCCAGAGAATACCCAGCGCAACGAGCGAAAACATCACTACTCGATACCACAGGGGAGTACCCTCTCTCTGTGTTCCGCTCGTTTCCATCTCGCGAGCGACCTCCAACAGACGGAGCTCGCTCGCATCTTCTTCAACGGCCTTAGCCGATTTCTTGTCTTGTGACTTCTTTGACTTAGTATTGGCAGTCTTTTTCGACTTTTTCGCAGCCGACTTAGGGGACATATTTTCCTCCGCCTCAGATGTATGGGTAACCTTATGTAGTACGTTAAAAACTATCTTTGCAGACTCGCGGGATGATTTCACCTTTCACCGGCGTTGTCATTAAAGAAAGTGTAATGACTGGGATGGTAACATCCCGCTATGGAGGACACCCAAAACTATGGCGCATGCATCCGCGAAAGCGCATCAGGCAGTTCAGCCTCATAAATCTATTCTGCGGTGGACCATCCAAATCACGGGTGAGCTTCTGATCACCGTTGGTCTTGTGCTGCTGCTCTTTGTCGTGTGGCAGCTCTGGTGGACCAATATAGACGCAAACCGTTCACAGTCCCAAGCCGTCGATTCCCTGACGCACGAGTTCAGCTCTGCCGCGCCAGTCGAACAGTGGGATCCCCAAAATCCACCGGAGCCTGAAGCCGAACCTGAGCACGGAAAAGGATTCGGGGTTGTCTACATTCCCCGGTTTGGTGCAGACTACCAGCGCCCCGCCGCGCAGGGTACCAGCGCAGACGTGATCGATACCCTCGGTTTGGGACACTACGACGGAACCGCCATGCCGGGCGGCGTGGGCAACTTCGCGCTCGCAGGGCACCGACAGACACGCGGCGCAGTGCTCGACTATATCGACCAGCTGCAGGTGGGCGATCACATTTATGTGCGCACCAAAGACGGCTACTACACCTACACCGTGTACGAGCATGTGATTGTGCAGCCTGACAATATTGAGGTGATCGAGCCGGTTCCGAGTAAACCCGGACAAGAGCCCACGGAGCGTATTATGACGCTCACGACCTGCCACCCGCGTTACGGTGACACAGAACGTTATATTGTGCACGCCCGTTTTGAATCCTGGCAGCCTAACTCTGCTGGCGCGCCTGCGGAAATTGCCCAAGCAGCCCAGAACCCCGCCTAACCCGAGAGGATATAACATGTACGGTTGGATTTTTCGTCATCTTCCCGGACCTCTATGGGTTCGCATTATCATTGCTATTCTGCTTATCGCCGTGATCGTATACGCCCTCATGGAATTCGTGTTTCCGAATTTTGCCGAGTACGGTCCGTTCAACTTTGACGTTACCATCAACCATTAGCGGCGCTTGCCAAAGGAGAAGCCATGACCCGCATCCTGGTTATAGATAATTACGATAGTTTTGTGTTCACTCTCGTCGGATATCTGCAGCAGCTCGGAGCCGAGACAACCGTAATCCGCAATGACGAGTATGACCTTGATACCGTGCTCACAATGGCTGCCGAGTACGACGGCCTGCTCATCTCTCCGGGACCCGGTGCCCCCGCAGAAGCCGGGGTCATTATCGATACCATTCGCTGGGCTGCGCAGACTCATAAACCCCTGCTTGGCGTGTGTCTGGGGCATCAAGCTATCGCGGAGGCGTTTGGCGGCACCGTCACGCACGCCCCCGAGCTGATGCACGGCAAGACTTCAACCTTGGTTCACGAGAATGACTCGGTGTTCAAAGGCGTACCGAACCCCTTCACTGCGACTCGCTACCATTCGCTGGCGGTCGTCCCAGAGACTATGCCTGAGGTCTTGGAAACCACCTCGACGACTGAGAGCGGCATTATTATGGGCCTGCGGCACCGGGATGCGCCCATGCATGGCGTGCAGTTCCACCCGGAATCCGTGCTTACCGAGAGCGGTTATCTGATGCTGGGTAATTGGCTGGAAGAAACGGGGCTTGAGGGAGCCGCTGAGCGTGCCAAATCGTTGTCCCCACTAATTGCCTAGCGGGCAGCGGTAAAGGCGCCTGACAGACCCAAGTAGGTCTGTCAGGCGCCTTCTCTATGTGTGCGGTACAGCCGAAGAAATATATGTGGGGCGTGCTTTAGATTCAAATTCTAAAGCACGCCCCACATATATGACCAGGATTTACCTGAGCAAACCAGCCTTACCTTTCTTCTTTCTCTTCATTCTCCTTGCCGTTTTGTACGGCCTTGGATGAAGGAGCAGCGGCACTCGGCGTTGCAGAAGGTACAGGAGCGTTGCCCTGCTGGCCCTGTTGACCTTGCTGTTGTTGATTCTGCTGCTGATTACCTTGCTGGCCCTGTTGACCTTGCTGTTGTTGATTCTGCTGCTGATTGCCCTGCTGGCGCTGGGTGTTGTTGTTATTATTCGTCGACGGGGTAGTCGCACGCGGTGAGGCAGATGCGGTCGCCGCCGGGGCAGCCGCTACACGAATAGTAACAGTGCTGTTCTGGGCCACCAGAGTACCCGCAGCGGAGCTCTGAGAAATCACCGTATTCGGTGCCGCAGAGCTTGTCTGAACGGTCTCAATATTGGTGTTGAGCAGAACATCGGACGCAGTCAGAGCTTCAATAGCCTGATCCTTCGTCAGACCCACGAGCGAAGGAACCTTGACCTTACCGGAGGACAGCACCAGGTTTACGTTGCTGCCAGCCTCGATCGTGGTCTTACCGTTGGCATCGGTTTCAGCCTTCTCAGGCTCCAGAGAAACTACCATACCGGCGGGAACGGATGCGCTCTCAACGGTGCTGACGCGACCATCCTTAAGGCCGAGCTCCTTCAGAGCGTTGCGCACATAGGCTTCGCTCTGACCCTGCAGGTTATCGGGCAGGGTTACGCGCTCGGGACCATTCGAGTAAGTTAGCGATACGGTAGAACCCTTAGCCGCCTTCGTACCCTCGCCAGGGTTGACGCTAATAACATCGCCCTTCTTCACGTTCTCGGAGTATGCCCCGCGGCTCTCCACGGCAAAGCCAGCATTGCGCAGCTGGTTCTCGGCATCGTCCTTCGACTGGTTCATCACGGTAGGAATAGCGACCTGCGGAACTTCATTGAGCTTGCCCTGGTAGTACAGGAACGAGCCGATACCCAGCAGAAGCGATGCTGCAATAGCAAGACCAACGAGGAAACGAACCCAGGTTCGCTTACGGGGTTGCTCGGCGGGAAGGAACTCTTCCTCTTCAACAAATTCTTCTCCGCCGTACTCATCGTCATCAAAGAAACCGTTGAGGTTCGCATCTTCAACAGGAGTCGAAACCTGCGGCATGGTCGTGGTGTAGGCATCGAAATCAACCTCACCCGTACTGGTTCCTGCCGCACCCGCCGCGGGAGCCTCAAGAGGCGCAAAAGCGGTGGTCATGGAGTCATCGGGAACCTGTTGCGGCATACCGCCGCCAACCTGCAGACCCGCTCCCTGACGGATCGCCTGCGAAAACTCATCGGCGGTCTGGTAACGATCATCCGGGTTCTTGGCAAGACCTCGAAGAATAACCTCATCAAGCTCAGGGGGTACGCTCAGCGGACTAAAGGTACTCGGTGCGGCGGGAGTCTCGGTGAGATGCTTTGCCGCCAAATCGACGTTAGTTTCCGCGTCGAAGGGGGAACGTCCAGCAACCATTTCATACAGCACACATGCTGCCGAATAAAGGTCACTTCTCGCGTCGACTTCTTTACCACTGACCTGCTCGGGAGACATGTAACGTGCGCTACCCATCACCACATTGGCCTTTGTCAGAGCCTCGCCAGCCTCTTCAATAGCTCGGGCGATGCCGAAGTCCATCACCTTAATCTGACCCGGCTGCCCCTTCGCGGCGTCGTCCTCGGTTCGGGGAAGCACCATAATATTCGCGGGCTTAATATCGCGGTGGATAATACCCATCGAATGACTGTATTTTAGAGCGCTCAAAAGCTGCTCTGCGTACCCCACCGCATCACGCACAGGAATGTACCCGCCCGACGAAAGGACACTGCGCAGCGTCCTGCCATCAACGTATTCCATAACGATGTACGGGATCTTAGCCTCGTCATCGTCGGCGGCATCATCAACGCCATATCCGCTGTTGGGATCTGACGGGGAATAAGCGCCCGTGTCGTACACCGCAACGATACCGGGGTTGTTCAGGGATGCGACAGCCTCCGCCTCACGTTTAAACCGTGAACGGAAGGTTTTGTCTTGGGCCTGCTCCGGGCGCAGGATCTTCATCGCGACCTTACGACCGAGACGAGTATCCTCCGCCGCGTATACGGTAGCCATCGCACCGGTACCGATAACATCGAGTACCTTATAACGGCCATCTACCGTTTCAGGAACCAACAGGTCCATACGTTCTCCTGGGGTAAAAATAGTTTTTGATGTGAGTGGACTCAGACACTAACGCCCAGTACGAGGACTAGAAGAAGTCGACGCGCCTGAAGGCGTAGCTGCGGATGGCGACGAGTCAGAATCCGTCCTCGTACCTGAAGACTCATTAGCTACATACATCTCTACCTTACTAGGAACTGACACTTTAGTGCCAGAAGAAGGGCTGGTGCGCAGCACCGTACCGGGCTGTGCAGTGTCCGAATGCTCGAAGTGAAGGTTCACGTCAACACCAAGCGAGGTAATCGTCCGAGAAGCCTCTTCGTAGTTCTTCCCATCAACATTAGGTAGGGTCGCGCCCCTGGAACCGCTTGAATAACGCACGGTAATGGTGCTGCCTTCGTCTACCGAACCAGCCGGTGAAATCGACAGAACGGTGTTGGCGGGCTCTTCAGACTCAACACTTTCAGTCCTGGGCGAAAGACCCAGGTTCTTCAGGTCATTGACAACATCCTGAAGGGGACGACCCTCGTAGCTGCGTGCCTGCAGGTTAATTTTCTGCTTCTGAGTACTGCTTGCAGCCGAGGACTCCTCGCTCGGGGTGGCTACCGTGACAGTCCCTGCCGCAGAGCTGGGTGCTGCCGAGCTGGTGGTATTCGGAGTGGGGGTTGCACGGCTATTTGCCGCCCAGACAGCCCAGAGGATACCGAGAATAAGCACAAGTGCCGCCACAATAGCGACGATCCATACCCAGTTGCGTTTCTTCGGACCCTGTTGTGCCGTACGTGCGGCCGCAGCCTTTGACCCGGGCTCAGGAATCGGAGCGGTCGAAGGACCGGGCGTGAAGTGCGACCCAGATCCGAACTTCGGAGCGGCGGATGCCGAAATAGGCTCGGCGATCAGGGAGGTCTGGGCGGTATCCAGATTCTCCGGCAAGAACGCCTCCAGCGTGGGCACGGCCTTAATCGCGGCAGGAATATCGCGACGGCGAATAGCATCAATAGCAGACGCCAGCGCGGTAGCATCCTTAGGACGCTCCGCAGGATCCTTAGCAAGCAGGCACATAATCAAGGCGCGGGCAGGTGCCGGGATGCTCTCCGGCAGCGGCGGTGGCGGATCGTTCACCTGAGCTAGAGCAATCGCGATCTGTGATTCACCCGTGAACGGGCGGTGACCGACCAGGCACTCGTACCCGATAATACCCAGCGAGTACATATCGGAGGACGGGGTTGCAGGTTGACCGGTTGCCTGTTCGGGCGCCAAATACTGGGCTGTACCCATCACCTGACCAGTAGCGGTCAGCGGAACCTGGTTCGCAAGCCTAGCAATACCGAAGTCGGTAACCTTCACCCGGTCATCCGGGGTGATCATTAGGTTACCGGGCTTCACATCGCGGTGCACGAGGCCCTGAGCATGTGCAGCAGCCAACGCGCGAGCCGTCTGCGCAATAAAGTTCAGGATACGATCCGGCGGCAGCGTGCCGTCGCGCTCGATGATGCTCGACAGCGGCTCACCCGGAACCAGCTCCATCACCAGGTATGCAGAGTTATCCTCTTCACCGTAATCGAACATATTGGCAACACCGGGGTGGTTCAGAAGCGCAGTATGGCGCGCCTCCGCACGGAAACGCTCCAAGAACCCGGGGTCACCCGTATACTCCTCTTTCAGGATTTTAACGGCGACGGTGCGTCCGAGAACCTTGTCGCGAGCTTTCCAGACCTCACCCATACCGCCGATAGCGATACGTTCGGTTAGGGTGTAGCGCCCGCCCAAGGTGATATCAGCCGAAGGCCTCACTTGTTCAACACCGCCTCAAAAAGTTGTTTACCTGCATTTGTCGAAAGCTGGGAACCGGTTGTTGCATCCATATCCTCATAGACCACCGCAATGGCGATCTGAGGATCATCGGCGGGTGCAAACCCGGTAAACCAAGAGTTATTCAAACCACCCGTAGTTTCTGCGGTACCGGTCTTACCAGCAACCTTATACCCGGGCACGCCTGCGTTACGGGCAATACCGTTATCCACAGAGTTCACCATCCATTGTTTCACCTGATCGGCGACTTTAGTAGAAGTTGAGGTGCGCAACTTCTCGGGTGAGAACTCGTAGAGCACGCTCAAGTTACTGGTTTTGACAGAACGAATCATATTGGGCTTCATCTGCACACCGCCGTTAGCGATCGCGGCAGAAGTCATTGCCACCTGCAGCGGGGTGGTGCGTACATCGTACTGACCCACGGATGCCTGCGCCAGCTGGCTCTGCGACATACCCTTCGGAAAATTCGATTTAGCCACCGCCAGCGGAATCTTCAAATCCTGACCATAACCAAAGTTTTCGGCAGTCCTGGAGATCCTATCTTCACCCAAATCCATTGCGATCTGCGCAAAAGGAGTGTTGCAGGACTGCGCCATAGCCCATTCAATCGTAGCCTTGGTGCGTCCTCCACACTGACCGCCCGCATAGTTCGGAAGCGACACATTGGTTCCCGGAAGGGGAAGCTGTGCGGGGTTATCGATCGTGGAGTTCGCATCATATTTGCCGGACTCCAAAGCTGCGACGGCATCAATAATCTTGAAGGTCGAGCCGGGCGAATAGGTGTTACCCGCAATAGCACGGTTGTAAAGCGGGTTATTCGGATTCGAGTTCAGTTCCTCATAGTTGCTGACTACCGTAGACCCATCGTGGGATGCGAGCGTATTCGGGTCATATGAGGGAGACGAGGCCATCGCCAAGATTTCGCCAGTCTTGGGGTTAATCGCCACAATAGAACCCTTACGGCCCTGAAGCAGGTTGTTAGCAAGCTCCTGAAGCTTAGAATCCACGGTGAGCTCGACGCTCGCACCGCGTGCCGAAGAACCCGAGAAGAGCTGAGCAACACGATCGTAGAACTGGCTGTCGGAAGTACCCGAAAGCTCCTTGTCCATAGCGGACTCGACACCGGTAGAACCATACACTGACGAGAAATAACCCGTCAGCGCCGCATACTTTTCCGGCTCAGAGTACACGCGCTGATAGTTATACTCATCATCCGATTTCACCGACGAGGCGATTTCGGTTCCATCGACCACGATAGAGCCACGGTTGGCACCGTAGTTATCGTACAGAGAACGCGAGTTCCACGGGTTATCTTTGAGAGATTCGGTGTCGAAGAATTGGATATAGCTCAACGTACCCATGAGCAGGATAAAAACGCAACCTGCGGCCATCCACATGCGGCGAATTGCCCTATCCATTGCGGTCACCTCCTGCTTCTTGAGTTGAAATGCGGGCGAGAACGCTGGTTGCGCCCTCAGATTCATAGCTGTAGTCTTCGTGGTCGATACTTTCGGGAACGTCGAACCCGACCACGACGTGAGGCGCTCGCGCGGTATGCGAAATCGAAAGCCACAACGCCACGATAATCCAGTTAGCCACCAGGGATGAACCACCGGCAGACATAAACGGTGTGGTCAAACCGGTCAGCGGAATTAACCGGGTTACACCGCCAACCACCACGAAGAGCTGAAGCACCATAACCGTGGAAAGGCCCGCCGCCAAGAGCTTGCCGAAACCGTCACGAGTGCCCAACGCCGCGCGGTAGCCACGCGAGATGAGGATGAGGAACATCATCAAAATAGCGCCCAGACCGATCAGACCGAGTTCCTCACCGAGAGAAGTAATAATCATGTCCGAGTTAGCGAACGGCACCAAAGAGGTAAGGCCCTGACCCCATCCACGGCCAAAGAGACCGCCGTAGGACAGACCGAAAATACCCTGAAGGATCTGACCGGAACCACCGCTGGAGGACATATAGACCTCGGGATCAAAGGCGTGCATCCAGCCATAGATACGGGCGTGCACGTGAGAAATGGAGTTGTAGGCGAAGTATCCGCCAACCACCACGCCGACACCGCCGACTACAAGCCAGGAAATCTTGCCGGTCGAGAGGTACAGCATCGCCATGAACAGCCCGAAGAACAGGATTGCAGAACCCAGATCCTTCTGGAAAACCAACACGCCGATGCTGACCATCCACGCCAAGAAAATTGGGGTCAAATCGCGCAGACGCGGCAGATTGATGGGCCCCAGACGCTTACCCGCTGTGAGAATCAAATCGCGGTGTGTGGACAGGTAGCCCGCAAAGAAGATTGCCAGAGTAATCTTGGCAATTTCGCCGGGCTGGAAGGTACGCCCGCCGAGCCTGATCCAAATCCGTGCGCCGTTGATTTCGGTACCAAGGCCGGGGATAAGCGGCATGATAAGCAGGATGAAGGAGAGCACCAGCGAAATATAGGTGATCTTACGCAGCACTCGATGATCCCGCAGGAAGTACAGTACAACGGAGCAGAGGATCATTGAGAAGCCTGTCCAGAACAGCTGGGACTCGCCCACTGGGGACTTCTGCATGGCGGGATCCTTATCGATGCGGAAAATCATCGCCAGCCCGATTCCGTTGAGCGCCACAACAAGCGGCAGAATAAACGGATCGGCGTAACGCGCCCGGAATTGAAGCACCAGATGCGCGATGAGCGCGCACACGCCCAGCACCACGGTACCTTGAATCCACGGGTTTTTCCCCATATCCCACGCCGTTTCGGGGTCAATCAGGTACATGGAAAATGAGCCGATGCCGACCGCAACTACGAGCAGAACAAGCTCAATCAGGCGACGCGAACGGGGTATGTGTGCATCACGCAATAGCCTAGCCACGATTACCACCTTCCGTTGCTGAAGTTTTTTGACCTGTCTGCGCGCCGGACGAAGCCGCACCGGAAGGCTGTGTATTCCGGTCATCCTGCAGATTCACCTGAGCCTGCATACGGTTTACGATAACCCGTGCATCGTCAAGATTATCCGCGTGAATCGTATTCTTCAAAAGCGTGCGGGTATGTTCGGGCAGCTGTGAAGTTTCCACTTCGCTTTCCTCGACCACATGGGAGAGATGGATTGGCCCCAACGACTGCGGAACTCCGTTATAGACGGCGACCTTACCGTTATTTTCGCCAACGTAGTAGCGGCCCTCAACCCATTTCAGCCCGCTCCAACCCGCAATGAGGGCCAGCACAAGGATTACGGCTGCACTCACCAGCAGAATCGGGCGCCGACGGCGTCGAATCGGGTCCGCCAGAAGCTCTTCAAGCTCATCCGGCAGCTTTGCGGGTTCCTCGGTGCTCATCGGCACACGCTGCGCCAATGAGGCCCGATGCTCCAGGGTGCGGCTCGTCACCGCCGGAATACGCCCGGTCTCTGTTGCTACGGATGCGCTGCCCACCAGCTGATGCGGGCGAGAGCCAAGCTCGTGGCGCAAAATGGCGGCATTCGTGCGGGCAAAGTACACCGCATCCTGATCGCTCGCGTCGCCGTCGTGGGGGAAGGAATCTGTGAGGTCACGGGCGCGGCGGAACTTCTTGAGCGCACGATCGTGATCGGACAGACCCTCTTCGGCGTTTACTTCTTCGGTGATTTCCTCAAGCTCAGAGGTCGTCGGTGAGGTATCGATCTCGCCGGTTTCCGGCAGAGCAGAAGGACCTACAGGTTCATCGGCGGGAAGCTCCTCACGATCGATAACCTGTACAACCACGACCGTCACGTTATCGGGTGCGCCGCCGTCGAGAGTCATCTGGATAAGAACGTCCGCGATCTCACCCAGATCATCGGTGGAACGCATGACGGCTTCGATCTCTTCATCAGAGACCACCGCTTCTAAACCATCGGAAGCAAGCACCCAGCGCTCACCGGGAATGGCTTCTAAAGTCTGCAGTTCAAGTTCGGGGGAGGCATCGACGTCGCCAAGCACGCGCATAATCACGTTGCGGTGCGGGTGATTCTCCGCTTCTTCGGGAGTGATGCGACCCTCGTTGAGAAGACGCTGCACGAAGGTGTGGTCGGTGGAAATCTGCTCGAAACCGCCGTCTTCTTCGGCGCGTAAACGATAGGCCCGCGAGTCGCCAATATGGGCCATCTCGATCTTTTCGCCGTCCACCAGCAGAGCGGTACATGTGGTACCCATGCCCGCAAGGCGCTGATCACTGGCTGCCAGGTCATTGATAATGGCGTTGGCACTTTGGATTTCGTCGGCGAGGTATATGCCGCCGGTACCGTCAAAGTCGGGGTGGTCCAAAGGGGTCAGGTTCAAAACGGCGGTAGCGGATGCGACGTCACCACCGACGTGCCCGCCCATGCCGTCAGCAACAACAGCAAGATAACGCCCACCGTACCCGGAGTCGTCATTCTTGCTGCGTTTCACGCCCGTATCGGAACGGGCTTCAAAGCGAAAGGCTATCTTCAACGATTACCCCCTCAGCTGCATAGTCGTTCCGCCCACACGGAAATCGACACCCGGCTCAATAGCAGTAGCGCGGGTCAGCTTTTGGTTGTTTACGAATGTGCCGTTGGTTGAGCCCAAATCCTCCAAGAACCAGCGAGAACCCTGTGGGAACAGACGGGCATGGCGACCGGAGGCGTAATCGTCCTGCAACGAAACCTCAATATCATTGGCGCGACCGATAGTAACCGGGGAGTCACCCAACTGCATCATAGCTCCCGCCTGCACTCCCTTGGTGATCACCAAGCGGGAAGGACGTGCAGGAGGAGCTGCAATATGTTGCGGTTGCGGCTGCGAGTCTGCGGCAGATTCTACGGGTACGGAGCGGAAGTTCTTGCCCAGCCCCAAATCGCGGCGGGCGGCTGCCACCACGAAAAACACAAAGAACCAGAGCAACCCCAAAAACGCAAAGCGCAGTATGGTTACAGTTAGCTCGGATGCCATTAACGTATACCTCCAGAGGCAATTGAGCGGAAGAGAACTCGGGCTCCGCCCAACTGTAGCACCGCTCCATCTTGGAGAACGGTGGGGGTTTTCAGCGGAAAACCATTCAGCCGGGTTCCATTGGTTGAGCCCAAGTCGGTGGCAACATAGTTGCCTCCCTGGCGGGAAATCTGTAGGTGGCGGCGCGAAATACCCTTGTCAGCCAGCCGCACGGACGCATCGGAACCGCGACCGATGACGAGAGGTGCCCCAGAAAGCTCATACCGCTGCCCGTTAATATCCACAAAAGCATGATGCGCCGCAGCACGTTGCTGCTGCTGCGGAGGATTCTGCGGGGAACGCGGTTTCGGCGCGGACGCGGCAGGTGCCTGCTGTTGCTGTTGCTGAGGCTGTTCCGTGCGGCGCGGCGGAGTAGCCCGCGGTTTTGTAATTCTGGTCGGCAGACCGGTATCACGAGCCGGGGCAACGGGGGCGTAGTCGGAGGCGCCGTGGGCGGCACCGGCGGGAGGAACATAGTTCGTCGCACCCGAGGGAGGGGCCTGGAACGCCTCAAAACTGGGCACAACCTCGAACTCGTCGGCTTCGAGATCGGCAATAGGACTGAAGGTAATACGTACAGCCCCAATCAGCGAATACCCCTGCGCACGCGCATGTGAAATAGCAAGATTGCACAGCTCAACCGCGAATGGGTTGCCCCACTCCCGCACGCGCGAAAAATCGGCGCTCGAAAAGCGAACGTTGAAGATATTTGGTGCCATCGTGTGACCGCCCTGGTCCACATATGAGGCATCATCCATCGACGTGCGAATACGGTTAGCTACATCAGCCTTTGCGAAGGTGCCAAAGCCTTTAGAAAAGCCGACGGTACGACCGATGCCTTGCTCCAGTCGTTCCAACTTATCAAATAACTTCATTGCCTCCTCCTTTATGGCTCGGGCCGGATGTCACCCCTGGCATCCCGTGGTTGGGAACCCGAAGGGTTCAGTCTAGCTTTTGTAGCTGTGCATTTGCTGTGTCAGGTGTGAGTGCACACACCCAACTCTATTCTAGGGGATAGTGTGACCACCATGCCGATAATATACTTTTTACTCGTAAAATATAGACTCGAAAACCCCAAATGTTGCCGACACAACAAAAAATCCCCGGCTCATCAGAGCCGGGGATTGCTGGTGCGCGAGGGGGGAGTTGAACCCCCACGCCCTCACGGGCACACGGACCTGAACCGTGCGCGTCTGCCTATTCCGCCACTCGCGCAAGTGTCATACGACTCAAAGAGTCGCAGGCAACATATAGAACTATACAGGCTCCGTAACAGACCGTCCACTTCGGTATTCGTGAACTTACTCACCGAAGGTTGAAATTGTCATAGGATATGTTATTTTTCTCCGTCGTGAGGGTTCGAGGCGGTATCGGTTTGGTTCGCGGCGGCCGCATCCTTTTTCTCGCGATGCACGCGCAAAAACCATGCCAGCGCACCAAAGTACGGGAGCACCAGAATGAACAGAAGCCACTTGAGCTTCTGAATCTCGTTGAAGTAGGGGCTGCGATGCACCGTCAAAATGCAGTACAGCACCGAAGCGATCCAGATAAAAATCAGGGCAAGCAGCGTGTACTGGTAGAGTGCCTGCGCCGTCGGATTCTGAAAAAGCACAAGAGGAAATACCGAAAAACCTAAAGTCAGCACGTCTTTAGTATGCCAGAGGATACGCCAAGCGCCCGAGAACATAAAATTTATGTCCTCGGGCGCTGTGCGGGGAGAGTTATCTAGGTGAAACGTTATACGTTCGCAGCCTTTGTGGCGCGTTTGGCCGCAGTCGCGGCATCACGCTCAGCCCAGAACTCGCGGGTGGTCACCTCATCGGTGCCGTCCCAGGCCGCAAGATTCTTAATCTCAGGCATATCGGATGCCTTGAAAATAGGCTCCACACCGGATTTGCGCTGCCGCTCGTAGTTCTTGAGCACCGCAACGACCTTCGGCGAAAGCCACACCACCGCAGTCAGGTTCACAATCACCATGCCCGCGTTGAGCATATCCGCTGTGGTCCACACCAGCTCTAGTGATGCGATTGCCCCGAAGAATACGAAGCCCAGCACCACCAGACGGAACGCCGTCAACGCCCCGGGCTTCTCGGTCACGAAGCGAATATTCGATTCGCCGTAATAGTAGTTGCCGATGACCGAGGAGAAGGCGAAGAGGAAAATCGCGATGGTTAGGAAGTGGGTGGCCCAGGTGCCGAGCTGGTGGGCAAGCGCATCCTGAGTCAGTCCAGCACCGCGGGTCTTATTGCCATAGGTTGGGTTTGACAAAAGCACGATAAACGCGGTGACCGAGCAGACCAGCATCGTATCGAAATATACGCCCAAAGCCTGTACGTAGCCCTGCTTTGCGGGGTGCGAAATAGTTGCGGTTGCACCCGCGTTCGGGGCGGTACCCATGCCGGCCTCGTTCGAGAGCAGACCGCGCTTCATGCCCCAAATAACGGCGCCCATCGTGCCGCCCACTACGAACTCGCGCACACCGAAAGCACCCTGGAGAATCATGAGCAGAACGTTCGGAATTTCGCCCACATTGAGCACAACCACGAACAGCCCCAGCAGCATGTACAGAACCGCCATGAACGGCACCATAAACTCGGTGACCGTAGAAATGGTGCGGATACCGCCGAAGATAATCGCAGCCGTCAGTGCGGCAATGAAAAGGCCTACCACGATACGGAAAGCCATACCCTCGGTACCGGAAATACCGATATCCAAGGAATTCGCGCTAGCTTCCACGATCGCATTGGTTTGTACCGCGCAGAACACAAAACTATAGGTGAGCACAATAAAGCCCACGAAAATCAGGCCCAGCCAGCGTGCATTCAGGCCACGCTGCATATAGTAGGCAGGACCGCCAATATAGGAATCCTTGCCGCGTTCTTTATACAGCTGACCCAGCAGGGATTCGGCAAAAGCGGATGCGCCGCCCACGGCAGCAATGACCCACATCCAGAACACCGCGCCGGGACCACCCATTGCAATAGCGATCGCCACGCCAGCAATATTGCCGGTGCCCACGCGGGATGCCGCCGAAACGGTGAACGCGCGGAATGAGGAAATGCTCTTGCGCCCATCGGCCTCGTGGCCGGACGGGTCGGTGAGCACGCGCAGCATCTCGGGCAGGGAACGCCACTGCACGGCACGGGTGCGGATCGTCAAGAACAAGCCCACGACAATCAAGGCAACGAACAGAAAGTTTTCCCATATCCAGCTTTGAATGCTGTCAACTACGCTGGTGGCGCCAGCGGTGGAGGCGTTGATGTCCTGAATATAATTCACAAGTGAGTCCACAGGTTTTCTCTTTCGTCACGGCATAGAAGCGTAATAGGGGTAGCAACTATGCGGGCATGAAGGCGCGAAGGTGCAAACCGGGTAGACCGCACGCCAGGGAAAGAAATTCCCTTTAGAAATTACAGGTACTTATTGTTCCGTTGATGGAGGGTGTACGGCAATCTCATTGGGGGTCTTGTCCACATTTGTAACGAATAATTAATATAGCCGGAACACGGGTGATACTCCGTTTGACAAGCAAAAACATCAAAAAGTTATGGCTGAACCACAAATCATATCAAACATCGTTTAATAGACATAAAAACACTCTCCAGTGGAGAAAATGAATCTTTGACTACATGCTACTTCACGGGTTTAACAAACGGGAAAGAAAGAACCCCACGAATCTGGGTCTGCGCCATGAGCATCGCCAAGCGGTCAATGCCGATGCCCAACCCGCCCGTCGGGACAAGCCCGGTCTCAAGGGCGTACAGAAAATCCTCATCAATCTGCATGGCTTCCGGGTCTCCCGCAGCAGCCTTGAGAGACTGCTCGGTCAGGCGGCGGCGCTGTTCTAAAGCATCCGTCATCTCGGAATAGGCGGTTCCCATCTCCATACCGTTAATCACTAGATCCCAGCGTTCCACCAGGTGCGGCTTGGCGCGATGCGCACCCGCCAGGGGAGAGGTCTCCACCGGAAAATCCGTATAAAACGTGGGGAACACGGTCTTCGCCTCAACCAGCTCACCGTAAAGCTCCTCAAGAATGGCGCCCGCGCCCATGTCATCACGCACATGAATCTGATGCTCATGCGCCAGCTCAAGCAAAGTCTCAAAATCTGTTTCACTCGAAATATCGCGCCCCAGCGCACGCGAAAGGGCTTCGCATACCGAAACTGCCCGCCACTCACCCGAGACATCCGTGAGAGTACGCTCGGTACTGCCCTTCTCGCCCAGCGGAAGTACCTCGGAACCATAGACGGCCTGGGCGGCATTCTTGATGAGCGTTTCGGTAAGTTTGCGCATGACCGTGTAATCTGCGTAAGGCTTATAAGCCTCTAACACCGTGAACTCCGGGTTATGGGTGGCATCCGCGCCTTCGTTGCGAAAATCCCGCCCTAACTCATAAACAGCGCCCAAACCGCCAACCACCAGGCGCTTAAGATACAGCTCGGGTGCTATGCGAAGCGTCAAATCCGCGCCATAGGCGTTAATAAAAGTTTTGAAGGGGCGCGCGCTCGCACCGCCATGAATAGTATTCAGAATCGGGGTCTCAACCTCGGTGAACCCTGCATCATCGAGCGTGCGGCGAATGGCAGTGATCAGTGAGGAGCGCATCCGAAGGTTTTCAAGCTGCTGCGGATGCACCAACAGGTCGGTCGAGCGTTTGCGGATGCGCGCCTCCGGATCATTCAACGCCCCGTACGGAATGGGGTGTAGACACTTCGCCGCCATCTGCCAGCCGTGCACAATGACAGATGCGGTTCCGGTGCGGCTAGCCCCCGCCGTGCCGGTCACGAGCAGAATATCACCCGTATCGACGGCGGACTTGAGAAGCTGAAACTCGCGCTCACTCACAAGGCTGCGCTCGGCAATAATCTGTACCTGTTTGCCTTCCTCAGACAGGGTCAGGAAGATAACCCCGCCGTGGTTGCGAATAAACCGCACCCTGCCCGACACGGTAAACTCCCCGCTTGGAAGCGTATGGCCGCTCAGCCCATCGTGCACCTGCACCGTCGAATACTCGCATGTGACTCCCAACGGGTACGGGTTCATACCGGCATCCCGAAGCATCTGCAGGTGACGAATACGGTGCTTGGTCTGATCGCTGAAGCGGTGTTCGGGGGCCTGCGCCTCGCCCGGATGCATACGCTCGATCTCGTGCACTCGCGCGATCTGGTCTTCAGTCAGGCGGTGCACTTCATGGCGCTGTTTACGTGCTGAAAAATCGGGCAGGAAGCCCTCGGCAACCCCAGCCGCTGCCGCAACGTTCAGAAAGGCCAGCGTCGGTTCCGCAACCATATAGCGCGGCATCCACTCCGGGGCGAACTTGAGGTTGAAGCGGTACAGTCTCTCCAACTGAAGGAACCTGTCTAAAACCCCCAGCGACCGAGAAGCGAACCTGCTCCAAGCATCAGCACCGAACTGATCTGCGTTCTCATACACATGGCGGAACATAGCAAAGTTCAGTGAAACACGCGTGATGCCGTAGTCGGGGGCATCCTCCATAAGCTGGGCAACCATATATTCCACGATGCCGTTGGGGCTGTCAGGGGAGCGGCGCATCACATCCAGCGATATGCCGGTGCGGCCCCACGGCACGAATGAGAGGAGCGCAACCATTGTGCCAGCAGAATCATGCGCTGAAACAAGCAGATTGCGATCGTCTGCGGGGTCTGAGAGCCTGTTGAGTGCCATCGAGAACCCGCGCTCAACCTTGCCGTGACGCCAAGCGTCTACGTTATTTTCCACCTCGTGCAGCTGCTCGGGTGAAAGCTCACGATGCCTGCAGATTTTCAGAGTGTACCCGGCCTTACGAACCCGCTGGTGGGCGTGGCGTACCTCCGTAAGCGAGGTATTGTTCAGGCTAAAACGTGAGACCTCTAGAATGGCTTCGTCCCCCATGCGGATTACGCCCAGTCCCCGGCATGCGAAAGCTCTGGCGCCGTCTTCGCTCACGCTGATGGCGGCGGGAATCCACCCGTAGCGGCGCACCTGGTGCATCCACCGGTCGATTGCGGAACCCCAGGATGCCGGATCGCCCACCGGGTCGCTGGACGCCAAACATACAGAGCCCACTTGCCTGTAGGTGACAGCGGCGCGCATATCCGCCGAGAAAATCACCTGCTTATCGCGGCGTGTTGCAAAGTACGAGAGTGAATCGTTCCCGCCATACTCCTGTAAAAGTTCGCGCAGGCGCAATTCCCGATCGGCGGTCCAGGTATTAGGGACACGGTACCCCCGCACCACCACATACACCGCGATCAGTGCAAAAATTCCGTAGAACACGGATGCCGCTCCCACCACCGTAGCACCCGGGTTTGCACCCTTGAGTTCGGGAAAACTATCGAGCCCTAACCCCTGTTTGAGCAGGTGGGGAACCGTAACCCCCGGCACGTGATGCCCAAAGTACCAGGCCAGCAGGGTTGTCACCGTTAGCCCGCCGAGGAAGACCACGGTTGCCAATACCCATGAAATTCGGCCTATATGCGCTGGGAAGGCAGAGCGTGCCAGGATGAGAAGCGGAATAAAGATAGCCGCCACAATAATAGCTACGGTGTCGAGTGTGGAGGAGAAAAATTCTTCGCTCGGCATCACGTTATCGGGGAAGAAGAGCAGAAGCGCACTTCGTGTTCCGATGAGGATGCCGATGACTTGAAAGAAGATGACGGCGTAGAGGGCGGCTCGTTTACGGGTAATCAGAGCGGATGTCATGACCACCATGATGACCGCGCTCACCAGCGTATGACTTGATGGGATGTTGAGCAGGCTCGCGGTGATTTCCCACCAGGTGAACCCGTGACCCCTGCGAAGCGGGGAAATAATCCAGGTGAAAAGCGTCAGAATTGTCGCGATTGAGTAGATACCGATAACCCAGCGGGCGATGATTTCCGCATAGCGTGATGTCGTGTGATGGGCGTCTGCGCCCCGCTTCTGATGTGCCATAAACCGTTCTCCACCAATCACTCGGTACATTTCATTCTACGGACATGCCGTGTGTATGCGTAGAATCTGAGGACGTAAGACAGCGCACCATTGGGGTGGAGGTCGAAAGCGCTGCCAGGGGTCGCCATGCAGGGAGTACTTTGAATGCCATATGGCATATGCGGTAGACTCCCCCACCATCGATATATTCCAAAAATAGAATATATCTGAAAGGGTGCAGCATGGTTAGAGGTGTTGGGCTGGATGTTTAGAAAAAGCTCTCAAACCTGAGAAATATCAGCTATATTCCAGAACGAGAATAGAAAAATCCGGTGGTGATTCTTATGAATGTCACCACCGGATTCTTAATAGTAGAGCAGGGTATTCACCGATGTCTCTCCACCGAAGACAGACCATCTAGGATTGTGATTTACGCTGCTGGAACACGTCCGGAATGCCATCCATATCGGCATCCACGCTCTCCTTTTCCGCCAGTAAACGGTAGTGCTTATTACGGCGGGAGAGAATCAGAGCACCCAGAATTGCGGCGGCTACTGAACCGAAGAGAATAGCAATTTTGGCGTCTTCACCGTGCGGCGATCCACCGGTGAATGACAGTTCTGCCACCAGAAGCGATACGGTAAAGCCGATACCGCCGGTAACCGCAAGACCTATGACGTCAATCCACTGCACATCCGGGTCTAGGTTGGCGTGCCTGAACCTGGTAACCAGCCAGGTGGTTCCCGTAATACCGATGGTCTTGCCGAAAACTAGGGCGAACATAATACCCAGGGAGACTGAGTCGGTGAGGGCCCGCTTAAGACCGTCAAAACCGCCCATAGCAACACCGGCGCTAAAGAAGGCGAAGACCGGCACGCAGATACCCGTGGAAAGCGGGCGAAAACGATGCTCGAAAACCTCGGCGAGACCAGCATCCGCGCCCGCAGCTTCGGTACGTTTATTGAATTTAACCGGAACACAGAAACCAAGCACCACGCCGGCAATAGTTGCGTGAATACCGGATTCAAGGAAAAGCGCCCACGTGATAAAACCCAGGGGCAGAAGCAGAATCCACGCCGCGGCGGGCTTGAGGTGCAGCATTTTTTCGCCACGATAGGCGATAAAGGCGAACAGCGAGATAGGGATGATCGCAAGGAGCAGGTATTCGCCGTGGAATGTGCCGGTGTAGAAGATTGCAATAATGCAGATAGCGATCAGGTCATCAACCACTGCCAGGGTAAGAAGGAAGATGCGCATTGCCGAGGGCAGGAACGTTCCCACGCCCGCCAATACGGCGACCGCGAAGGCAATGTCGGTTGCCGTGGGAATGGCCCAGCCATGTATAGCTGTGGGGCTGCTGAAGTTGATAGCGGTGTAGATGATGGCGGGGGTAATCACGCCGCCGAAGGCTGCTGCGATGGGAACGATCGCGGTTGCCGGTGATTTGAGGTCACCGATCGCGAACTCTTTTTTGAGTTCAAGACCGGTCAGGAAGAAGAATATTGCCAAGAGACCATCTGCCGCCCAGGTGCCTATCTTCATGTGAAGGTGGTGAAACCCTGGAACTTCGGGGCCTATAACGGTATCGCGCACCCCAAAATAAACATCTGCCAGTGGGGTATTGGCAAGAACTACCGCGAGGACGGTCGCCACCAGCAGGATGCTGCCGCCCACGGACTCCGTGCGCAAAATATCTGCAACTCGCTTAGAGTTGCTGTAGGATCCGCGGCTGAAAACTGTATTTTCTGAGTTCGGTGTCTGTGATTGGGTCATATTCTCTGTAGTTATCCTCCGATAGGAATAATCTTTACTATTCTAACGCTCCTACCTGGAAGATGGTATTTTTTGCTTCTAAAAGTATAAATATACTTAACCAATATATGCCATTTTGGGCATATATTCTATAACGTAATTGAAATTTCAGGGTTAATATAAATATTCTCGCCCCTGCCGTAATATTGGCTCGGAGCGAGAATATAAAAATTATGCAATTATGAGGTGTGAGGCACCTTAGGAACCTGCAACGGCAGGAGCGGAGCTGTCTTCGCCGTGCGACTCATCGAGCTCACGAGCCACATAGTTTTCGATGTCGAAGAGGTTTCCGTTTGCACGCTTCACGATGGTGACGAGGGTTTCCATCGATGCAACTTCCTCAACCTGTTCCTTCAGGAACCAGAGGATGAACTGCTCACCCAGAGCATAGTTTTCGTTGCGTGCTGCGGAGAAAAGAGCCTCGATCTGACCGGTGACTTCCTTTTCCTGCGCCAGGGAAAGATCCACGATCTCCTGAACATCTTTAAAGTCATTCTTGACGCTCGGAACTGCGGGAATCTCAACCTTGTGGCCGCGATCCAGCTTGTACTGAACCATCATGAGGGCGTGCCCGCGCTCCTCCAAAGACTGGCGGTAGAAGTAACGCGCCAACTGGGGAAGGTCCTCACCATCAAGCCAAATCGCCATTGAAAGGTATTGGTGGGATGCGGCAAACTCGTGACCGATCTGTTCGTTGAGCAGATCGTAGAAGGACTTAGACATAACTTTTCTCTCCTTGAATTAGGGTGTGTGTTCTATTCGCGTAGGGTGCAGTGCAACGCTGTCGAACCCATCATAGAGGGCTGAATCAGCACTGTATAGAGAGAAAAGGCTAATCTGGAGGCGTATTTAGGGGTTCCTGAGTTCGGTCTATCACACCACAACAAAACCGTTATGATGTGCTCGCAAGCCTCGGAAAATCCGGATGTATTCGTTCGCGCAGGCTTAGGCGGGGTAACTTCCGCGCCGCAAACTCGACGATGAAATAAGTTTAGAAGGCGTATCTCCCAAGATGCTTTCGCCGATATTAGCTAAAGCACGCACCTGATCTTCCGTGAGGTGGTCGAAAATCTCGTGACGTACCTGTGCTACGTGACCGGGTGCCGCATCCTGAAGCTTCTGCAAACCCTGAGGAAGCAGATGGCAAATGCTGACGCGGCGGTCTTCGGCGCTGAGTGACCGGGACACGTACCCGTCTTTCTCCAGTCTGGCGACCACGCGCGAAAGACGCGCTGGCAGAGTATTTGTGGCCAGTGCCAGCTGCGTCATTGTTAACTCATGATCCTCTGACTCTGAGAGTCCAACAAGTACCATGTACTCGACATAGCTCAAATCGGCATCCTGCTGAAGCTGATTATCGAGCTGCCGTGTGAGGTTGAAGATGATCGAGCTGATAAACAGCCATCCCTCACGTTCTTCTTCATTTAGCCATTTGGGCTCCGCCTTCTCTGGAAGATCGCCAGAGACGGTGGTTGCTTGTTTGGGCATGAGTGTTCCTCCTCGCACCTCCAGCTTTTAAACTGAGCGCATATATAAGGTGTGTAAAGTTCATTGTACTTGTTAAGACAGCAAACCCTCAGATATTGCTCAAAACTTGGTATGTCTTTCCTTAAAGTACACACTGACGGCACAAATTTGTCCGAAATACGTCACACCATTGTCGGCGTGTCTTCGACAATTTGCCCGGGAAATAGCGCTTCCCGAATGAAATCATTGTAATGATTACCTGTAAAAAATACTTGATAATTCAAGGTTTTACACGTAAAGAAGGTAAAATTTTGAGGCCACTTAGGTAGTACTCGCCAGGAATATTACAAAATGATTAAAAAAATTTGGGAAAAAATACCATTTGGGTTTGCACATGATAAATAAGCGTGTACACTGGTATGCATAACGGGGTCGAAAAAGAAGCCCGCGGGGCGAGACCGGAAGCTCAAACCGACAGGGTTCGACTCTCTATTTATCGGTGATTGTCGTCGGTGTGCAGGTAACCTGCATTTCTACCGGCGGTTGTGCGGTGCGGGTACTGTTCGTGGTTGGGCGGTTCCCGCGCCGTTCTTTTTAAGAATACCCTAAGCACCCCGCCCACACTAGCAAGAATGCCTCATAGGTGGGCAAGCGCACATCAAAAAGATTATGCGGTGTCTACCCCTCTAATCCCCCGATATTTCGGGGGTTTTCTATTAATTTTTTCCCCGACAGTCACGGTCTTGGGGGATTTTTCATGCCTTTCTGCACGGCGTGGTGCATAGTGGGCCGTGCGGGATCGCACACAGTACGCCAGATCCATACCTTAATACCCCATCAGAGCAGGATGCGCCCGGCGTGTCGCGTTCCTGCGCATTCTGACATTCACAGGGTAAAGGCACCTCTCTCACGACGCGGAACGACAGGGGCAGGCAGTGTAAGCGTGCTCTGGGAGATGCGGCTGATATGACCCCCAATGAACTCTTCCCGAGGCTTTATCCACAGTACTTTTCCACACTGTGGAGAATTTACACGACTGTTATTAGGGAATCTGGCTCACACACGCATCACGCCCACTGTGTCTTAGAACGCACCCGTTAATCCGTGCAAATACACAAAAATAACTCTGAGATGAAAATCTTCGGTGGACGCATCCAGAATTTTGAGGATGTCGAGACAAGTTTTAAACAGATACTTTCCACACCTGTGGAAAACTTTGTGAACAATTTCCACCGGTCATTATCCACAGAATAGGTTGTGCATTATGCACACACTAAATTCTGCTTATGAAAACTATATGCGGTACTAGCACGTGAGTTTTTATGGGCGAAAAGACGCTAAAAAACAGCGAACACGGTAAAAATTACACGTAACATAACGACACTAATTTTCGGCTTTTGGCGTCATAAATCGTCCCTATCTATGCGCGACAGAGAATATCATTATGGGTTATCCACAAAGTTTATCCACAGCGTGGATAACTTACATACCTGTTATTTGCGGGTCTGAATCCCGCAAAAATCCGGCAAATACTCCGAAATCGTGATGAATTTGAAATAAAATCCACGGGTTTATCCACCCCTGTGGAAAACTTTCTCCACCCTATGCACAGCATCCCCGCACAATGCCCAGAACCCACTGAACTCGCAGGCAAACGCTGGTACCCTTGTAACGACGCCATCTTCTGAATGAAAGGGCATACACCATGGCTGAAAAGTACACTCTTCCCGAGCTCCCCTACGACTACGCGGCGCTCGAACCCCACATCTCCGCAAAGATCATGGAGCTGCACCACGATAAGCACCACGCAGCCTATGTTGCAGGCGCAAACGCAGCCCTAGAGCAGCTTGAGGAAGCACGCGCAAACGGCTCCTACGGCAACGTTTCCAAGTTATCCAAGGATCTTGCCTTCAACCTGGGTGGTCACACCAACCACTCCATCTTCTGGAAGAACCTTTCCCCCGAGGGCGGCGACAAGCCCACCGGCGAGCTCGCAGCGGCTATCGACGAGTTCTTCGGTTCTTTCGACAAGTTCCGTGAGCACTTCACCAACGTTGCCCTCACCATTCAGGGCTCCGGCTGGGCAATTCTCGCCTGGGACACCGTGGGCAAGCGCCTCATCATTGAGCAGCTGTACGACCAGCAGGGCAACATCTCGGTGGCACTGATTCCCGTTCTGCAGCTCGATATGTGGGAGCACGCCTTCTACCTGGACTACCAGAACGTGAAGGGCGACTACGTCAAGGCATTCTGGAACATCGTGAACTGGGCAGATGTCGCTGAGCGCTTCGCCCGTGCAGTGTCGCAGACCAAGGGTCTGGTGCTTCCCGAGTAGTCCTTAAGGATTAACGTGCGCTCGCACTCAGGGCGTATCGTATACGGGCGGGTGCCCGGTGCCTTCGTTAGAAGAGGCGCCGGGCACCCGCTTTGCGCTATAGAACTCATGGGTTAGTGGCTACACGGTGATGAGATGGTATACAGAACCGCGACGCCCTGAGTGTGCTCGCTGCTCTGCCATACCTCGTTTGACCAATTTGGGCAGTGCATACCGAACCTGCCGCGCGGTTAACTGGGTATCTTCTACGAGATCGGTGACCGTAGCGGGCTTCTGCGCTAAGGCAGAATACACCTGTGATTCTGTGGCGGATAGTTCCTGCGGTACGTCAACATGCTGGGAAGACTGTGCCGCCCGTCGCTCCCGTGTGGACTGTGCATCGTTGGTGGATCGGTAAATGATAACGCGTACCTGAATACCTTCATCAAGGATGCGAGCCTCGCGCAAACCAGCATTGCGTAAGGCCTGCTGCGCCGCCAAAATACCCCCGCCTTCTCCCTCAATGAGCCGACGACCGTCGCTGAGACGAATATTCTGACAGATAGCGTACAGTGCCTCATTCACAGCCGCAGGGCGGTGCACAAGACCAACCTGACTAGGTAAAATACCCCAAAAACCACCGGGGCTGATGATCTCAACACGGCCACGCTTAATAAAAATCTGCACGAACTTCCCCGAAGCATCCTGCTCATAACTGCGGTGCACAAGGGCATTGGCCACGAATTCGCGCAGAGCCACTAGAGGAATTTCGGGCTCATCCATCAGACCCGCCCCGTCAGGGGTTGTTACGGTGCGGTTTTTAAGATTACGCACAAGCCAGGCAAGCGCATCTTCAAGCATGGCAGGAATAGGGCCTTCGCCCCGAAAACGGTCATCATTACGGGCTGTACCGCTCATAGACACTACGCCGATAATACTTGCCCCAGAATAAAACTGCTGCGGATAATCCCCCAGAGCACATAATCCGGCCAAGGTTAAATCGTTCTGCGCGGCGGCGAGAACATTACGTTTGTGCAGAATTTCCTGGTCAGAGTCATGCCGCAAACGTGCTGAGGAGAGGCGAACCTGACGCAGAAAGTCCTCAGTGTACGGCTCATCTAAATCTTTGATGGACGTGCCAGGAATATTTCGTAGGTCATTCTGTGGTTTATGGCGTTGGGCATACATAAGGCTTAGCGCGTAACTATCCATCGGGTAGTCACCGTCTCCGAGGCGTTGATACGCCACATTACCTTTAAAGCAGGGGCGTTCCTGTACCGGTAACCCTGGAACAGATACGATGAGCACCTGATGATCGCCCAGACCCATATCGGTGGTTTCTACCGCGATTTTTGGTTTGAGATTCTGCGCGGCGTCAATAATTTTCGCTCGTAAATCTTCAAGATCGTAAACGCCCACGGGAGCAAAATCTTGGGATTCGTCCACACCGCATATGATGGTGCCGCCGTCAGGAAGGTTGGCGAAACTGCAGATAGTCTCAGCAATGGACGATGGGTAACCGTTATGCGCCGACTTCACCTCAACGGTCAGGCTATCCCGACCGAGGAGGCGTAGCTCATTCAGAGTTTGTGTTACTTCTTCAGGCGTATACATGTAAATATTGTAACTCTGAGAGTGACAATGTGGACATCTGACCGGGCTGAAAGTTACAAAGCTGGTGATTTTGGGTGACAAAATGTAACTTTCAGACGGGTTTTTGTCACTTTGGCATAAAAAACGGAATGAAAGTGACAAAAATGTGACTCTCGATGGCAATTGTGTAACTTTCACCGGGGAGTCAACGGAACCCCTTTGAACTTTGCCGACTTCCAAAGGGGCACACATACTCGCGGGATGCTCTCGAAAGCGTAAAAACGGGAGCGGGTAAAACTGGGATGGACCGATGTTCGCTAGGCCGCACCGAGTTCTTGGGCGAGAAGCGCCATTTTGCGGCCGCGACCCCAACGGTAATCCCCGATCACCCCGCTCTCACGAATCACTCGGTGGCAGGGAATAATCATGGCAACCGGATTGTGCCCCACAGCGGTTCCCACGGCACGGGCGGCACGCGGGCGACCAATACTCTCAGCTACAGACCCGTAACTTTGCACGGCACCCTGCGGAATATTCAAAAGCGCACGCCACACCTGCACCTGAAACGGCGTACCCTTCAAATGCAGGGCGATGCGCTCCCCGCCGCCACCGAAAATACTCAACGCCTGCTCGTGAAAAGGATGCTCGCCCTCATGCAACTGCGCATTCGGGTATTCGGCGCGCAGGTTCGTAAGAGCCGCATCCGGGTTATCGGCGAATGCCATATGACATATGCCTTTATCCGTTGCGGCGATCAGCACCATGCCGAAAGGGGACGCGGCGTAACGCCAGACGATGCGCAGGTTCGCCCCGCCGTTCTTATACTCACCGGGGGTCATGCCCTCAATGGTGACGAACGCATCGTGCAGGCGCCCTGTGCCGCTGAACCCGCTCGACCAGGCCGCATCGAGCGTGCTCTGCTGCCCAGCGAGCGCCGCCTTCGCCCGTTCAAGGCTGATATGCTGCAGCATTTTCTTGGGGCTCACTCCCGCCCACTGCTGGAACTGCCGCTGCAGGTATTCGGGGCTCACATGAACTGCCTGGGATACCTGCGCGAGCGTGGGCTGATCTGCGGCGTGGTCATATAGGTACTCGATAGCGGCGGCTATGCGCCCGAACTGGACGGTTTGCTCGATCGGGTCTGTGCTCGCTGCAGAACGGTCTGTGATGCTCAAAGATTCTCCTAGTTCAAGGTCTTAACACTAGAGAATACGGATGTTCCGGGTGGAAAACGACCCGATTCTTGACCTTGTGCGCGGGAGGCGTAGAAGCGGGAGTATTCTCATCGCTCCGGAATAAGAAACTTCTCCCGGATTGGTGGGGTTGGCTGAAGCGACCGAGTAATCACCCTGTCTGTGAAGCAAAAAGCCGGGCGAAATAGGAGTCGCGTGCCATCAGCTCGGCGTAGGTGCCGGATTCAACGATTTTACCGGCATCCATCACATAAATACGGTCGGCATGACGCAGCGTCCAGGCGCGATGCGAGACCAGAATCGTCATGTGATCCGCCGCAATCTCGCGCAGAGAGGCGAAAATATCTTCCTCCGTTTCGGCATCGATAGCACTGGTTGGTTCGTCCAGAACCCACAGGTCGGTATTGCGCAAAATTAGGCGAGCCAATGCGAGCCGCTGCCATTGCCCGCCCGATAGACCAACGCCGCCCCATTGTTCACCCAGTTGAGCGTCTAAACCGGCAGGCAGGGTGCGAACAAACTCGGCGGCGTGGGCTTTGTTGAGCGCATCCCACAGTTGCTCGTCGGTTGCGGAGCGCCCGGAAATCCCCATGAGGAGATTCTGCCGAACCGTCAGCTCGTAGCGTCCAAAATCCTGGGTGAGAATAGTTGCCAGCCGGTGCCGTTCGGCGGAATCGAGAGCATTCACCGGGGTGTTGTCGAAAAGAACACGCCCCTCGTGAACGGCGAGCATGCCCAGAATCCCATGTACTAGCGTGGTCTTGCCCGCACCGTTTGCCCCCACGAACGCAATTGTTTGACCGCGCTCAATCTTGAAGGATACCCCGCGCACCACAGGTTTTTCAGCGTTGGGGTAGGTGATGGAAAGGTTCTCGATGCGCACGCGGCTAAGCGGCGCATCAAGAGTGGCGACCGCCTTGCGAGACGGATTTTCGGAGCCTTCCAGAAACTCTCTATACCGTGTAATTCCGTTAGCCCCGGCGCCGAGCGAGCTCATATCGTGACTCGCTGCAGTCAGCGACATCATGGCGGAAAGCGCGCCCACTATTGCACCAGAGATGATACCCGCGCTCGCCCCGGAGGACACCAGAAAATCTAGCGCACCCACCAGGAAGACTGCGCACATTACCCCCGATATTACCTGCAAACGCAGGGCATATGCGGTAAGTTTCACCTCTTCGTCAGCGGCCAGCCTGCGTTGTCGGTTAGCCCGTGCCGCAAAGAACCAGCCTGCTTTCAGGGTCGAAAGTTCTTCAGCGGTATCCGGGTAGGCTATTTGGTTGGTAGCGTACCAGGCTCGGTGATTATGCGCATAAATGCTATCCCAGGCCTGCTCGTTGTGCCGTGTGTACAGTCCCGCTACGAACGCCACCGGAATCAGGCACAACAGAAGGCATGCCGCCGCCTCAGGGCTGACGCGAGCTACCATGACGCAGAGCGAACCCACCATAAGAAACGTGAAGAGAAGTACTCCGGTGCTGGTTACTTGGGTGTGCAGGTGACCGTTGGCGACCGCATCCTGGGCGGCACGCGAGCGCTGCGAAAATGAGCCGCGCGAAATCTGCTCGGGGGTGAGGGAAGCGAGCCTGCGGGCGATCGCCCGGATACCTGTTTGCGCCATACCTGCCCGCAGCGACATATCCAGCGAATTAGACACCTGCTGTAGGGCAAGGTTACCCGCCAGCACGCCCCCGGTTACGCCCGCCCACGTGAGTGCAGTGTGCGTATCCCCGGTGCTGAGCGAGTCGGTGATTGCGGCTATGAGGAGCATCTGTACGCTGGGCAGAAACGAGAGCACTGTGAGAAGGGTGAACGAGCTGAGTACAAGAATAGGATGCGCCCGCAGCGCATACCGCAGGGCCCAGAGAGTTTGTCTAATCGTTTTTAACACGATGGTGTTCCTTCTTTCGTGAACCCGGTGTCATCTGCGGATTCGGCACCGTCAGCAACCGGCAAGTTCGACGGCGTGTGTTCCGGCGCATCCTTTATCTGTGAGGCGAAAATTTCGGCGAACCGCCCGCCAGCGCCTAATAGTTCGGTGTAGGTTCCCGATTCGACGATGGTTCCGTGATCCACTACATGAATGATGTCCGCGTGTTTGAGAGTCCAGGCTCGATGTGAGACCAGAATTGTCATGTGATCCGCCGCAACTTTGCGCAGGGTAGCGAAAATCTGCTCTTCGGCGTGGGCATCAATAGCGCTGGTCGGCTCGTCCAGAATCCATAGGGCAGTGTTACGCAGGATCAGACGCGCCAATGCTAAACGCTGCCATTGCCCGCCCGATAGACCAGCGCCGCCCCACTGCTCACCCAGCTGAGTGTCTAAACCGGCAGGTAGAGCCTGCACGAACTCGGCGGCACGGGCTTTGCTGAGCGCATCCCAGAGACGCTGATCGGTGGGCGGTTCCTGCCCCTGAGCGTGCGTGCCCAACAGCAGGTTTTCTCGCACTGTCAGCTCGTACCGCCCGTAGTCCTGGCTGAGCAGGGTGGTGTGCTTAAAAACCTGTTGCATGCTTAGCGACTCGACCGGAGTATCGTCGAAGAGCACGCTGCCTGCGGTGGTGGGAGTCAGTCCGAGAAGTCCGCGTACCAGCGTAGTCTTGCCCGTGCCGCTGGCACCGACCAAAGCCACCATCTGCCCGCGTTTTATATGCAGGTTCACGTGGTGCAGCGTTGGTGCATCCGCCCCGGGATAGGTGACGCTCAGATTGCGTACAGTGAGTTCGCGCGGAGAATCACCGGTTGCGGGCGGATTATGATGCGTTGTCTCTGAAGCAAGCACATAGCGCGGATTATCCACAAACGCGCGGTACTGAGCAATTGACATCGCCCCGTTCGAGACCTGCCCGAAGGCGTAGCCAACATCCTGCGTGGACGCAATACAGGTGAGCGTTCCCACCAGCGCACCGGCAATCTCGCCCGCGCTCGCCGTGGAGCCGATCAGGCAGTAGAGCGCACCCATCAGCAGCACCGAGCAGATGAGCCCGGCGAACCCCACCACGATGCCGCGCACCGCCTCCAGATTATATTCCCGCCCGGTGGCACGATCACGTGCCCGCGCCACACCGTCAGCGAAGAAACCACCGGCCCCTAGGGTCGCGATTTCCCGGGCTGTACTGGGGTGGGTGAGCGCATCCAGAAAATATGCCTCTTCACGGCGGTCCTCATAAACCTGCCCGTAGATGCGGTAGTCACGTTTCGCCAGCAGAACCATCGCGGCAGAGAGCGGAACCATGCATCCCGCCACAAAGAACGCAGCCGGAAGGTTCGTGCCTGCAATTGTCGCGCACAGCAGCAGAACCATCGCCACGGCGGCACAGAGAGTCACCACGGAATTTGCCTGCGTGGGGATCTCCTGCTTCGTAAGAGATTCACGGGCTGCACGAAGATGCTTCTGCATCTCGGATTCATTCATCATCTCAGGATTCACCCGCGCCAGGGTGGTATTGAGTTTCTGATGCGCGGCGGCATTCACGCGCGCCTTCGTCATGGTGAAGAGCGACATGCTTGCCCGCTGCACCAGAAGGTACGCCGCCACGAGGACACCGATTACCGCGGCCCACGTGAGTGATGCTGCAGTATCGCCGGAGGCCACCGAACCCACCGCAGCATTCACCAGCATCACCTGCGCGCTCGGCATGAACGTGAGAAGCAGGGCCGTACAAACCGCAGCAAGGAAGGGAATGGGTGCCGTGTGAAGGGTTATACGGAATGCCCACGGGATGGAACGAAGAATGTTTAGCACGGTGCCTCCCTGAGGGTTTTTGCCGAAAGGCTGAGTGTGCGGTCGATGCGGATGCGCTCGCAAAAATCCTCATCGTGGCTAACGATGATCAACGCGCCGGTATAGGCGTCGAGCGCCTGCACCAGCCAATCCACCGACGAAATATCCAGGTTATTCGTAGGCTCATCCAGCAGAAGAAGCTGCGGCACCGGGTCGGTGAGCAGAATCGTCGCCAGCGCGGCACGAAAACGTTCGCCCCCGGAAAGCTCCCCAATACGCTGATGCACGCTCTCGCGCCTGAACAACAGCCGCGCCAGTTGGTCGCGAAGATGCTGTTCGCTCGCCCCCTGGTTCGCCCGCTGCACGGTTTCAAGGAGGGTGCATTCAGGGTCAAGCGTAATGCGCTGCGGCAGATACGCGGCGTTGTCCAGGCGGTAGAGCACCCGGTAAGCGGGCAGCACGGGGGAGCGGTAGTCGGGGTCATTCGCGTGCGCTATCGCGTTGAGAAGCACGGTCTTGCCGCTGCCGTTCGCTCCCATGATGCGCAAATGCTCGGGTCCGGTCAGGATAAGAGCCTTGGGAAAGTCTTGGCCGCAGGACGAATAATCAACTTCATAAGATTGTGTTTCACGTGAAACTGTATTTTGGGTGTGTGCATTCTTAAAATCGGCACTCTGTTGCGCAGACGCGCAAGGGTCTTTCCCCACCCGCTGTAATTCCAGTACCTTCCGCCCTGCCGGGAGCGCATCCTGAGCAAGTTCCAGATAGATACGCTCCTGCACGCGCAGGTTCTCTTGGGCTTCTTCATAGATAGACTGTGTCTTGGAAAGGTCTGAGCTACGGGTTCCGCGTAGCTTGTTTGCTGCTTGGCGCGAGGCATCTTTAGCAAGAGCTCGAATCGTATCTGGTTGGTCGTCTTTCCAAACATGGGAGGTATTGCGTGATATAACTTCATGGGCACGAATCCATTCTTTCTTAGCCTTACGCATCTCATTTTTCGCCTCGTTCACGCGGCGATGCGCGGCGCTCTGCTCAGCCTTTCGCGCCGCTCGGTAGGTGTCGTAGTTGCCCTCATATGTGTGCAGATGCGCCCGCCCCTCACGGTCGGCGTGCAGCTCGGCAATCGCGTTCATATGCGCGAGCAGATCCCGGTCATGGCTGATGATGAGCGCCGGGCAGGTGAGGGTTTCAAGAGTCGTGAAAAGCCGATTCTTCGCGGCGGAATCCAGGTTATTTGTGGGCTCATCCAGCAGGATAAACTCGGGGTTCGAGCGCAGAAGCGCGGCGAGGGCGGCAGTGACCGTCTGACCGCCCGAAAAGGTGCTAAGGGGGCGCATCAGAAGGTCGCGAATGGCGTGCGGGTCGGCGGCATCCGTGGTGCGCGCAGGACTAAAACCGTACTCGGCAAGGACTGCGAGGGTGCGCTCTTCAACATCCCAGGTGTCGCCAATGGTTTCATAAAGGCTAGGGGAGTAGTCGCCCGATTCCAGGGCATCAAGCGCTCGCAGAATTTTTGTAATTCCAAAAATATCGGCAAGATGCTGATGCTCGCTCAACCCTAAATCTTGCGGCAGATACGCTATGCGCGGCGGGGTGCTGATTGTGCCGTGACTAGGCTTTATCTCGCTAAGAATAAGCCTGAAGAGGGTAGTTTTCCCGGTGCCGTTATCGCCAATAAGCCCGGTGAGCGGGGCGGAAAATACGGCGGAGAGGTCGGTGAAAAGCGGGGGTTCACCCGGATGCGCATACGAAATATGGTCGAGTGTAATGTAGCGTGGCATGGGCCGAGTCCCTTCGAGTAGGTGCTCGGGTCCCCGCCAGCGCAGCGCGCGTTAGGCGTGAGGGCATGAAAAAACCCGAGCACGGTGTTTAGATACACGTAAGCCCGGGTAGTGGGGTGGGCGCATAAAAGCGCTCTGACCTGGTATTTTGATCCGGGCTATGCTCGGGAGCCGTTCATGTGCTGGTGCCTCCTCGTGTGCCGATGCGCTTCCGTGCGCCTCGGTGGAATAGATAGGGACAATCCGGAATGTGACCCGGATAACCTCTAGTGTAGGGAGTGGCGATAGCGCCTGTCAATCATGGGGCGCATTAATCTTTGGCTTGCGCGCTACTATCGCCAGGTGGTCGCGGTGCCTCCCGGTGCTGCGGGTGTGAACTTCTTTCACCGTAAACCCAGCCTTCTCGCACAGCGCGGAAAACTCTGGAACGCTCACATAATAGGCGGTTGTTACGGCGTGTGTGAAGGGCAAACCGTGTTCGCCCAGAAACATCCCCAGAAGAAGGCTTCCTCCCGGAATCAACAGCCGATAGAACTCGGTGAGTGTGCCGGTAAGGTGAGCTGGCGGCGTGTGAATGAGCGAATACCAGGCAAGAATTCCCGCAAAAGACCCGTCAGTATAAGGCGTGTGTGCCATATCCATGACCTCGAAGTTAAGATTTGGGGCGCTAGAGGCGGCGCGGGCATGGGCAATAAATTCGGGAGTTACATCTATGCCTGTGACGAGCCGGTCTGCGGAGGCGAGCAGGCGCGCCCAATGCCCGGGGCCGCATCCGGCATCAAGAATACTGCCTGGCACGGATGCGCCCCACGAGGTGATCAGGGCAATATCAGTCGGTTCCATCTGATCGAGCGACCCCAGCGCCTCACAATATTCCGCCGCCCGCGCCCCATACCTGCTGCTGACTGTCACTAGGCGATCCCTTTCCACGTTGAGGCTGCAGAACGCGTATATACGCGGATAGCTTTTATATTTACACATTAGTGCCAGCTGGCGCGAGGCTGACGTCGGACAAAGTGCCTCGTAAGCTCTGCTCGAACTCTTGTAAACATCGAGCTCCGGCACCTTCAAAGATGCCGGAGCTCTGATTCGGCCATGAGCTACTGTTACTTACTAATAAGTCCCGGTAGCTGGTTTCAGGTATTTTTGGTTACTTGTCTCCATATCCAAAATCGGCAGAGAGATTGCAATGTGCGCTGGAGTATCCGTCTCCTGTAGCCTTCTGCTCATCTTTAACTTCGCCGTTAACGATGATCTTGCACGTTACTTCTACGCCGTCTTCGGTGGAACTGACGTGGAGGTTATAACCGTCTTTGCGCTTAGTCTGATCTTCTTGCTTCCATTCGCCGTTAAAATCTGCGCTGCTTGTAGACCCTAGTGTGCCATATGTCACGTGTCCTTCGCCGGTGGAGGTCGCTACTAGCTCAACTTTGATATCCTCGTCTGCATGGGCTGACGCAGAACTAATGGAATCTGACGCAGATTTTGCGCCAGCAAAAACTAGCGCTGAGCATCCTGCAAAAATGAGGAGAATGACCAGGCAGCCGCCACCAAGAAACCAAGGCCATTTAGGTTTTTTCTTGGGTTCGGGCATGGGGTATTGAGGTGCGGAAGGTTGAGACATCAGTGTTTCCTTAGAAATAGTTGTAAGTAATTTGTGTGATAACGGTACCGGCCATTGGTACCGCAGTAATTATAGATCTCTGCGTGATGAGTTTGTCTATTCGATGGTTATAACGTAGAGCAATAAGCGCTGCCATATTTACCGGTGGCACTTTTCTCTGATTTAACTTTGCCGTCAATTATGAGTTTGCAGGTGACGACCTGTGAATCATCAGAGTTGAAAATGTCTCCACTAACGGAAACGCTGTAATAATCTCTCTTGCCAATTTCTTCGGTGTATGACCATGAATTTTCAAATTTTGCGGTGTTATGCGACCCTGAACCTCCGTAGGATGCATTTCCAGAGCCTGACGCAGTAGCTTCAATGGTCACAGTACGCGTATTTTTCTTTGTGGTTGTGTGAGTGTTTTGTGGCGGTTCTTCTTTCTTTTCTTCGGCGGGAGGTTGCGCGGCGGTGCTTTCTGGGGTTGCTTCTTCGGGCATGTGAGAAGAAGCAACAGCAGAGGGGCTTGCCGATGCTGGCCTGCTGGGAGACGATGCGCCAATGAGGGCTATCACTCCAACAAATACCAGGCCAAGAGCCAACAGCCCGGCACAGCCCAGGCAACCTATGAGTGTGTAGGTTCCTGCTTTATTTTCATTGGGTTTAGCGAGTGAAGGTTGGTTATTGTAAGGGGTGCCTTCCATGGTGTATTCCTGTTCTACGCAGAGAACAAAAAATATAATACTCCATCTACGAAAATTATTCATCAGAAAAAACTTTTCATGTCTGATGTGAGGATTCTATGTCTGAAAAAGCCGATATACCGCTGAACTTGTCTTGACACTGTGCTTTAGTAAGAAGCTCACATGAAAATTTTTCATGTCTGGCTTTGTTATTTATGTGTAGACATCAAAACTTAATGTCTGAGGGCTCTTCTCTGTCAATCACCGCAGATTTGCCACAGTAACAAGGGTTCTTAATGCAGGATTTTCTGCTGACCAAGACGTCATGATGCGGAGAATATAAAAACGGGGGTGTTTTCTTCAGGCGGGAGCACTTTACTGCTCCCGTATGAAGAAAACACCCCCGGATTCAGAGTGTCTGATATTCCACCAGTCTTAAACCTGGTACCAGTACTCTACACGATCAAAATAACGACCCCTGAGCGGCACAAAATTGCCGCTCCCGGAACTCGTCTAAGACTCGCGGCGTTCGCGGTACATGCCCAGCGGACCCGCATCCGCATAAGCCTGCGCCGTGTTGTAACGGTATAGGCGCGGTGGGCGGTGGCGGGTACCTTCAATACGCCGGCCGGTATCAATAATCGACTTTGAAGCTGCAATCTGGCGGCGGAAATTCGCGGGATCCAACGGGCGACCGAGAATTGCCTCGTACACCTCACGCAGCTGTGCCAACGTGAACTCATCACCCAAGAACGAGTGCGCAATACGCGAATATTCGACCTTATTCTGCAGGCGATACAGGGCGTACTCCACAATCTCGTTGTGGTCGAAAGCCAGCTCGGGAAGCTCATCTACCGGGAACCAGCGAATATTTTCGTGCACGCGAGTCTGCGAAACCTCAGTCGCCGGGATCGAGGCCCAATAAACCACCGAAACCACGCGCTCATGATCCGCCCCAGGCGCCGGAACCGGCGTGCCGTTGATGCGCGCTGCACGCGCCTCCGGGGCACGCAAAACATCACCGAACGCATACAGCTGTTCCAAATACCCAGGCTCAAGACCGGTCGCGCGCTTGAGCGTGTACCCCGCCGCCTGCTCTAGGGACTGCTGGGACTGCAAGGGACCGCCAGGAAGCGCCCACTGACCCTTATAGGGCTCGCGCAGGCGGCGCACCAGCGGCAGCCAAAGACTTGGGCGCGCACTATTCTTTTTGTGGCGTAATGCAAGAATCACGGTAGAAACCGCTAACGAAACCGAACTGTGGTCGACCTCGTGTTCTTCGGGGACCTCAGCTTGGTAATGTGGTGATGAGTTCATCCATGACTCCTGTACTTATTTTTGTGTGCACTATAACCATCTTAAGGGTAAAAACGGCGTCGCACGACTTACGGCGCGCGCATCCGGCGGATACACGCGCTGCATAGTCAGGCTCTTGATGTAAAGCGGCTAATTCTCGATGTTCAGCTCCCCCATAGCACCCCAACTGTCGCCGTCGATCTGACGGGAGATAATCTTCGGAGTCTCGCGCAGGGCCGGGCGCATATCGGTCATAGCTTGGGCGAAATGCGCGGAGTTCACGTGCGCCGCCGCGCCGTCATCCTCGAACGCCTCTACCAGCACGAACTCGTTCGGATCCTCAACGCTGCGCGACCACTCAAACCACTTGTTTCCGGGTTCGGCACGGGTTGCCTCGGTGAAGTTGCGGGTTAAATCCAGCCATTTTTCGGTGTATTCGGGCTTGACGGGAAATTTCACAACAATAAAAATCATAACGACTCCTAATACGCAAGATACGGAACACTTCTATTCTTTCACAGGATGCACTCGCGCGGGCAGAGCTTCAGATTCACGAGCAGGTCGGATTTCGTCGACAAGGTAGGATTTTCCAACCTGCTCGGGCCAAAAACCACCTGCTCGCGGCTAGTCGTGGGGTGTTCACGGGCGTAGGGTTAAAGGTATGACTACTGCACAGATAAAGTTCCTTGAGACTGACCTCGCCATGATCTCTGCCGAAACTACTCTGCGGGTGGCGGCAAGTGATGTGTACGCCCTAATTGCCGACCCCGCTCGCCATACCGAGCTTGACGGAGGCGGTTCGGTGCGCGGACTGATATCCGGCGGCACCCCCGAACTGCGCGAGGGCGATAGCTTCACCGAAAAAATGTTCCTGGGCCTGCCGTACCGCATGTCTCCCAAGGTCGTGCGCGCCGAAAAGAACCGGGCCCTCTCGTGGCGTATGCCCACCGGCCACTACTGGACCTGGGAGATCGCAGATAACCACGACGGCACCGTGACCGTGCGTGAAACCTGGGATGCTTCCGAAGCGAAAATTTTTGGGTTCATCCCAGCTGCGCCGGTATTCCGTAGGGTTGGTGTGTTCGCGCGTAACCGCCGTAATATTGGGCTGTCGCTGGCGAAACTGCACCGCACCTTCGAGGGGTAGAGGCTGTTTCTTGCCTGCTTCTTGCCTGCGAGCAGATAGTATTTCGACGAAAAGATAGCAATCCGTTATCTGCTCGTCGAAATACTATCTGCTCGCGGTGTTATACCGATACAAACACTACCGTGCTGCGCGCCTGAGAATGTCGAGCGCATCCAGCAGAATATCCCGATCGGCCTTGATGCGTTTGCGCGCCGCCGGGTTCGCCATGCCTCCCGCAAACGCCGCGCTGTAATACATGCCGTCCCCCAGCAAAAGCACGGTGCGCGCCATCTTATCGTCCCCAATCTCCGCGCGAATCAGCTCATACCACTGCCCCTGAATCTCGTCCATGAGTTCGCGTGCCGCCGGGTTCTTATCCTGCGCCAACCGCGAGAGGGCAACCAGGCATATATCGAATGGGGTGCCCTGAAAGGTTGAGGTGTTGATGTAATAGGCGCTGGCCCCCTCGGGTGCGGCGCGCATCTTCTCAAGGTCTTCGTCTGCGTAGGTGCGGGTGCGGTCTAAAAGCGCTTGGAAGAGCGCCTTTTTCGAGCCGAAATGATAGAGCAGCCCACCTTTAGAAACTTTCGCTTGGGCGGCGACCGCATCAAGGGTTGCGGCACGTTCACCGGCCTGTACCAGCAGATGTTCATAAGCGTCTAGAATCTGCTCGCGCGAGTTGTTGGCGCGGGTCGCACGGGGTTCTGGAGGCGCTGGCTGGGGTAGTCATAATAACCATTCTACGGATTAGAAACTTTACCGTCTAGTTGGTATAGTTGGTGTGTCCGTGGTTGTCTGCGCGGCGCATCCTTACTACCCTAAACAAAGCCTCTAGCAGCAACCCCTCTGCGGGCTATGAGCACTTGCCGCCCGGCGCATCTGCCGCAAGTGCCGAAAACTCCCAGATGCGTGTGAACACAACGATGAACAACTCATACCCCGTCACCGAGGCGCTGCCTATTCACGCGCCCGATCAGAAAATCAAACGGTGGATTGCTTTGACCGTGCTCATGCTGCCGGTGCTGCTTGTCTCGGTCGATAACACCGTGCTCGCATTCGCCGTACCCTCAATCGCGCAGGCGCTCGAACCATCCTCCAGCGAGCAACTCTGGATCGTAGACGCCTACTCGCTCGTGCTCGCTGGGCTGCTCGTGCCTATGGGAAGCCTGGGGGATCGCATCGGGCGGCGTAAAATCCTGCTGATCGGTTCCGTCGGGTTTGCAGTTATCTCAGCACTCGCCGCATTCGCACCCACCGCTCTGCTGCTTGTCGTCGCCCGCGCCGTACTCGGGTTCTTCGGCGCCATGCTCATGCCCGCCACGCTCTCACTCATTCGCAACATCTTCCGTGACCCGAAAGAACGCCGCACCGCAATCGCCGTGTGGGCGGCAGGCTTCTCCGCCGGTGCAGCACTCGGTCCCATCGTGGGCGGATTCCTGCTGAGCCATTTCTGGTGGGGGTCGGTGTTCCTCATGGCGGTACCCGTACTCGTACCGTTCCTCGCCCTAGCACCCATGACCGTGCCCGAATCGAAGGATCCAAACCCCGGACCGCTCGATATGGTGAGCATCCTGCTCATTATGATCGCCATGATCGGCGTAACCTTCGGCCTCACCCATATTTCTGAGGCAGGCGTGGATGCGCTCGCACTCACCACCGCGCTTATTGGCACCGTATTCGGGTTCTTCTTCGTGCGCCGTCAACTGCGCCGCGGACGTGCGGGAACCACCCCCATGCTCGATGTTCGTCTCTTCAAAAACACCGTGTTCACCGGGGGGATTCTGGCGAGCCTGTTCGCCATGTTCGTAGATGTTGGGTTCCTGCTCTTCGTCTCGCAGCATTTGCAGCTGGTTTCAGGGTACTCTCCCATGCAGGCTGGACTGTTCCTGATTCCCGGTCTGGCGTGCACCATTGTTGCGGGCCTGTACGCCGCTAAGCTCGTTTCGCGGTTCCACCCGGCGGTGATTGTGTCTTCAGGGCTTGCCTTGGGTGCCCTCGGGTACCTGTTTGTGGTGTTCTTTGGTTCGCGCAACGACCTTCTGCTCATGCTTTCCTTCATGTTCCTAGGGTTGAGCGTGGGTGCAGCACAGACCATCTCGAATGACCTAATTCTTTCCAGCGTTCCAGCGAATAAGGCGGGTGCTGCGTCGGCGATTTCTGAGACCGCCTATGAGTTCGGCACCGTGCTGGGTACCGTGGTGATCGGTGGCATGCTGACCGCAATTTACCGTGCACAGGTGATGGTTCCCGCCGGTCTTAATGCGGATGCGGCCCATGCGGCGGGCGAAACCCTCGGCGGCGCGACCGCAGTTGCCGGGCAGCTTCCCTCGGATCTAAGTGCCGAGCTGCTGCATTCGGCGCATGCCGCATTCGATTCGGGTGTGTTGGTAACCGCAACCTTTAGCGCCGTGCTTCTGGCGGTGCTGTCGGTCTTCACCTACCGGATGCTCCACTCGGCACCCGCCGAACTGGAGAAAGCAGAGCACTAGGACGGAACTCCGGTTTCACTGCTAAAAAGAGCCTTTATGTAAATAAAGCGGTAAAAAATACTCTTTATTCACATAAAGGCTCTTTTTATCGCGGAGGTAGATACCGGTAAGGCGGCAGAAAATGCATAATTCAGGGAATAAAATTTTACATGGAAACCAAATGAACGCGGCAGAAAGAAGCTCAGATGCTACGGTAGAAGTACCAGCTTCAGCGAGTAGGTGCCGCGTCAGCTTACGCGTTCTTTGCCGCCGCATCCGCGCATCCAGGCTACTAGGATGCGCACAAGGGCAGTCGCTACAGTCGCCGCGCGCCGGGAGGATAACCACGTGGATATTAAAGACTGGATGGCGCCTATGGTCACGCTCGCCATCGGCGCCAGTACCATTTTCATCTCCTATAAAAACTACCAATCACAAACTCAAGCCAAACCCTCGGAACTTGCCCGCTTAGAGCTGTGGAGCAAATTGCTTGCGGAAGCGGGAATCGACATTGGCGACCTGCCGCCCGAGGATGAACTTACCGCCGAACAGCGCGAGATCCTTGAAAATTACCGGGTTTTCCTCAAGCGTGCATCGCTCGAATCGAAGCTGCGTAAGGTCGGTATCGAGAATAACCGCCTATTCAACCTGTTGATGAAACGCGCGCATTCTCCCGTAAAGCCTACCCCCATCGGGTTTGGCGATTCCATTATTTACTATCGTCTTATTCTGTGGCTTTTCGCCTTTATTTGGATTCCGATAGCCACCATTTTCTTGGGTATTCCGGTGCTGATCTCGTTCGGTGCGTATTTGTACCGCATGTTTATAACCCGCAGCGCCGATAACTATGTGGACTATTCAATTCCGGTTGGCTCGCTCGTCATCATCATTATTGGGCTTCTCGCCGTTGGCGGGCTCTGGTACCTACAAAACAAGATTCGTTCGGCGATTATCGCCAATAACGTGTATTTCTATTTCTGGGACACCTACGGCGCCAAGCGAGGCAGCCGCGATTCCGTGCAGGCGTACACCGAGCGGCTGACCGCGAAAACCTACTCTGACCTGCTTTTTATTGGGCAGCACGAGTTCGCGCAGCAGTTCCGCGAGAACATGTACATGGCGGGCATTCAAGAGATTGATGAATATCCGCGCGTGCTCAGCGATGTGGGCATGATTCCGCGCAACCACCAGGTAGTTGAGGCGACCGCAGACTACAACTGGCTTGACCGTATTATCAACTGGATGCGCGCCAAGATCGGCATGGAACCGAAGCCTGCACGGGTTATCTACACCCTGGAACGTAAACCTCCGAAGGGTGCGGGAGCAACCGCGACATCCGGGCTTGACGTGCAGCTTCATGAGCTCAAGCCAGGCAAGAAGAAGCGTTTTAGGCGCAAGCGCAAGAAGGGTCGGGTGCTTATGCAGGCTGAGCCGGCGACGGATGCGGTGCCCCTCTACACCGAGCATCCTGACGATGCGGCGAATGACGCCTCGGAGGCTGATTCCGCGTCAGCTTCGCAGCCTCAAGTGGTGAACGGCCCAACTCTGACTGACGAATTGGTTGAGGACCTCAGCACCGGGCAGATCCCGCTGGTTCAGGTTCGCAGAGAGCAGGGGCAGAAGTCGCAGAAGAATGCGGGCACCGAGGATGCTGGCTCGGCAGAAACGTATGGCGTAGATAGTGCCGCTGAAGGTGTACGTGCGGATTCTCCGAAATCGGCATCGGAAGGTTCACCTGAGTAATACGCATATCTCGGGGTGCGAAAAAGGCTCTTTATTTCAATAAAGCGTTAGAAATCTTGCTTTATATAAATAAAGAGCCTTTTTAGCATCAGATAAATTAAAAGTATTATTTTTTGAGAATATTCAGGGAGCTTCCATTGAATACCCAGGCTATAAGCTTAGGGTGAAGCCA
>NZ_KV802315.1:23359-38706 GCF_001810635.1 Rothia sp. HMSC067H10 | reverse complement strand
CCCAGGCTATAAGCTTAGGGTGAAGCCATGACTATTGATGAGAACCTTCCAAAACCTGAGCATGGAACGGTCCAGGCTCAAGATATTCATGAGATAGAGAAAGAATCAGCGGCAGATTCGACTGAGGAGCAGAACTCGTTTCCTCCTGCTCTTATAGCTGTGCAGATTACAAGGACCCTCATTGAGGCCATATTAGCAATACCATGGATCCCTGGCGCTCTTGTTTTATTCTTTTTTTCATGGCCTTTTGGTTTGCATTTTGTTTTGCAGGCTGTGGCATGGTCACGGACAAAGAAAGAAACTCGGATCGCGTGGGTTATAGGAACTAATCTGTATAGTCTGCTGATTGTGTCGCCTTATGGGGCTATTTGTGCTACTCTTTTTATCCAATTGGCCTCTGACAGTGCACCAGGTTTAGAGGGTCAGGCGCTGCCTTGGGTATTAATTCCTCCTGCTTCTGAAGCTGTTATCAGCATCATCATGATCGTTGCGATGAGTGTGATCAAGAGGAACTCTCCGGATGATTTTCAGGACAAGGGAGTCACTGTCTCTAAACCTCGAATATATGACGATGCTCTACACGGTTCTCAGGGAAGGGTACACGAGTTGGGTGATGAATCAGAATCCTTGAAGAAGAATCATGAAGATCCGATTGTAGAAGTTCCTTGGCAGCACGTTAACGTTAGGTCCCAGAAGAAAGATAAGGGCGAACACCATGAGCACCGATAAGAATTTTTCAACCTCCGAGAACAATGACCCGCAGCCTCCCGTGGAAAAGCAAAGTGCATCGAATAATCCGGAGAATTCCCAACAAGAGCCAAAATATACACAGCTGTATGGCTTAGAAGGTGCCGACGGTAAGATGTCCCAGGCATCCCCGGGGTCTCATGGTGCTGAGGGAAAGGAAGAGCCTCATAAACGCATATCACAACAGTTTGATATAGACCCCAACACCCGCGAGCCTCTTCTCATCGCACAGGCTATCAAGAATATTCTAATTATTATTCCTGCGCTTATCATACCGGTTTTTCTTGTCGGTGGATTTATTTTCGGTTTGATTCATAAGATTGATAATATTTCCCTGACTATCATAACTATTTTAATCATTATTGCACTGCCCTATATAGTTCACGTTATCTTGCAGGTTGTCGCGTTTATGCGGTTTAGGAAATCAGTCAAGTTTCGGTGGATACGAGGTGTCAATATTTACGGCCTTATTGTTGCCCCGATCTCCGAGGTTACCTATGTGCCGTTTATGCTAGAGCGGATTCTTAGGTCATATTCATCTACCGAGAGCTCTCTTGCAATAGTGGGGGTTATGGTAGCCCTTTACGAAGTTATTTTGGGCATCTTAATGATTATTGTCACGACAAATAGTATTAAAAAGACAGACAAATCTTCAGAACAAAAGCAGCATGAGGTATCCGAAGGGGTGCCTGATGAATCGCTCTAGAATCCTTTTGCCTTCGGCTGCACTTGGCGATTCCACGCCCAAAATCCCGTTCCGTAAATTCCTTTTGGGTACACGCGTAAGGTGAAGACAAGTCGTCGTTAAGAGCATACGCGGTGCTATGGTTGAGCTACCAACGACACCACCGAAACACATAGAGAGGAGAGCATGATGCGGCAGCTTTACGCGGCGCAGAAAATCTTCAAAATTACCGACCACTATGTCGTCACCGACGAAGGCGGGTACACGGTATATCAGGTTGATGAGAACTACCGGGTTCTTGGCAAAAACATGAATGTGACGAACGTTGAGACCGGCGTGCAGTTCACGCTGGAGCGGCAGCTTGGGCTCGGTACCGTTTTCAATGTTGGCTTTTCCACCGGCGACCAGCTGCATATGCGCAAACGGTTTAAACTCGCGGGGCTCAACATAGAGGCCTACCTCAACCAGACTCCGCTTCAGATCGGGGGTAGTTTCTGGGAAGGTAACTTTGAGATTGTTCTTGAAGGAGGTATCGTCGCCGCTATTCACAAGCCTAGGTTTAAGATGCGCGACAAATATCAGATCACTGTGTACGACCAGCGTTTTCAAGACGTTGCTATTGCAGTTCTCATCGTTGTTGATTATCTATCTGATCAGCGGCAGAAGAACAGGCCTAGAATTAGTTTTCACGGATCCTAAAGTCCCTATGAGTCAGGTTTGATGAGGCGCGAGCAGATAGTATTTTGGCGAGCAGATAGCAATCCGTTATCTGCTCGCCACAATACTATCTGCTCGCGGGGATTAAAGCGTGGTTATAGAGATTTCCTTCTTGAAATGCCTAAGTAAAAATATTTAAAGAATGAAGTGTTTATAAAAACTTATGAAGCGTGGTGTTATATTTTTATGTGACATGCCCGAATAAGAAATATGACATTTAAAAGTTTTGAACAATGACCACTCTGATATAGAGCATAAAATACATGAACTTCTGTCTTGCGCGATGCAGCAAAACAGCCTTAAAGGGTTGAAAACTCGCCCGTGTAGCTTCTACGGTAGGGGCAGAGGTGTTCAGGAAAGTACTGCACAGTAAATGCATTATATGAGGTGACCAAAAATCACTTTGAGATGTGTTGCTGGTATGCAGCTCTTGCAGATATATTCTGAGCACCCTAAATAAAATCCTCGCTCCGGAAGAGGAAATGTCATAAAACCTGCGCCTTCTTTTATGAGGCGTTCACAGATAGTACGCAATCAGCAACGCTTTTTGTAGCTCTACAGTGGCGAGTGCGCGTATCCAACCACCATGTGAAAGGAAGATAAGTAACATGACTCTCGAAAATCCCGGACTTTCCCGCCGTAAGCTGTTGCGTACTACCGCCATTGGTGTACCTGCTGCGGGTCTACTCGCTGTCGGCTCGACCCTCGTGACCGCACCGAGCGCTAATGCCGTTGATGTTGACGGCTACTGGGGGTCGGGAACCTCATTAGGATTTCAGCAGTTTATGAATACTGTCAGGAGCTCTGGTTTAACGGCTGATGGCGTAATCAGCTCACAGCCCTCAAGCTTTGCCCCTTCCTGCTCCGGCATCGTCGGTGGCTGGGAGTGGGTGGAGGACTCTCAGGCATCTGGTTCCCCAGCAATTGTGGAGATGCAGAACTGGTTGGGTGTAAGCGCAGATGGATTATTTGGTGCTGAGACCGTGAGTGCTTTACAGGCCCACTACGGTTTAACGGTTGACGGGACACTGGACGGACCTTCGCCTACAATTCAGGCTCTGCAGAACGAGATAAACCAGTACGTCAGCGACTATATAAAAAATTTGTTCAAAGCATAGCAACGTACACGTCGATATCGCACTCGTTGGGGCGGAGGTTGATACCGTTGCTCCGCCCCAACGAGGCTTTTTAACTTCCTGCACCTGAAAAAATACACGCAAAGGAGAAAATTCCTGATGACTCTTGAAAATCCCGGGCTTTCTCGCCGTAAGCTGTTGCGTACTACCGCTATTGGCGTTCCTGCTGCTGGTCTGCTCGCTTTTGGTTCAACCCTCGTGACCGCAACGAGCGCAAATGCTGTTGAAGTTGACGGCATCTGGGGTGAAGGAACAACAGTTGCGCTTCAGCAATTCCTAAACCAGGCACTTGGGGCTGGTCTTGAAGTAGATGGGCTGATCGGCAGTCAGCCTGCCTCTGCACAGGAAGAATTGGCTGTTTTTGGATCCGGTTGGGACTGGGTCTCGGATAGTGATGCTTCCGGGTCTGCAACTATCACCGCTATGCAGAACTGGCTGGGGGTCTCAGCGGATGGTCTGATAGGTCGGCAGACGTTCTCTGCTCTGGGCAGTTACGAGGATCCGGAACTTGGTCGGGAAATAGACGAGCTAAACCGTGAGTTGGGTGAGCTTGGCCGATTTGTTGAGGGAGTCGGCGAAGACGTGCAGCGTGAATACGAAGAAATTAAAAATAAGCTGAAAGAACTCTACGAAGAAGTTATCCGTAAGTTGCAGCGCATGCTCGATAAATTATCAGGTAAACCTGATCCTGAAGCGCGTAAATGGTTTGAAGAGCATCGATAAAAGTTCTCGCGGTACTTGGACGGGGCATGTTTCCACATAAGAATCCTGCCCCGACAAGGCTTTTTCTAACTTCTTGTGCCTGAAAGTATGCGAAGGAGGGTATCCACTATGCCGAATGAACATTCTGGTATTTCGCGTCGTCGTTTGCTGCGCACCGCATCCATAGGTGTTCCCGCCGCAGGCGTTCTGGCGCTGGGGTCTAGCATCGTCAGCATCCCGGCTGCTCAGTCGCTTGAGGTTGATGGTTATTGGGGTTCTGAGACAACCTCGCAGCTTCAAAAGTTTTTCTTCAAAATCTTTGCGCAGGAACTCGGTCAGCCCACATACGGGTATGAAGACGGTGTTGTGAAATATCAGCCTGCATCGCAGCAGTCTGCCAATCCTGGGCTGGGCAGCGGATGGCAGTGGGAATCCGATGGGGGAGCGCAAGGCTACGACTTCACCATCTATTACCTGCAGCGTTGGCTGGGCGGTGTGGAAGCTGACGGCACGATTGGTCCCAACACTATCAAAGCCTTACAAAATCACTACGGTCTCACGGCAGATGGTCGCTTGGATGGACCTTCAGAGACTGTCAAGGCTTTGCAGAACGAGATTAGCCAGTACGTCGGTTAGGTTTGCTCTACGTGAGACTTGATGATGCGTGAAAAGCACGTTGGTGCTTCTCGGCGGACATATATTTTCATCCTGAAGGAGGATAAAAATGACGAACGAACATTCTGGTATTTCTCGTCGCGGGCTGATGCGTGCCGCCGCTGTAGGCGTGCCCGCTGCGAGTTTGCTGGCTTTCGGCTCCACTCTGGTGACCGCAACAAGTGCGAGTGCGGTTAGCGTTGATGGTTACTGGGGCGAGGAAACCTCTGCAGGGCTCCAACGCTTTATGAATGCCGTGCGTGGGGCCGGGTTGTCGGTGGATGGAGTTATTAGTTCTCAGCCATCAAGTATGGCTCCATCCTGCTCGGGTATCGTCAGCGGTTGGGAATGGGTCGATGATGCACAGGCCTCTGGTTCCCCAACCATGCTGGCCATGTATCAGTGGCTAGGATCCGGAACTAGCTCGCAAAATATTTTCCTCAAAGTCCAGAGCTGGGGTGCGAATGTAACTGGCTACAGCATCACAGGCGTTCATATCAAGCTTTTACAAGAGCATTATGGCCTGACGGCGGATGGAACTTTAGATAGTCCATCACCGACTATTGAGGCTTTGCAGAACGAGATTAGCCAGTACGTCGGTTAAAACCCGTTATTGCTCTTTCACCAGTTAGTGCACAGTCCTTATTGAACTATTTAGGAGAAAAAATGATACTTCGTAAGTCTGATCGTCCTCGCCGTAAGTTGATGCGCGTCACCTCGCTCGTGGCTCCCATTGTGGGCGCTTTGTTAGCGCTTGGCTTTATGACGGCTCCGGCGGCGAATGCAGCGATTGCTGATAACTCGACAGGCGCAATGCAAGCAGAATCTGAGAAGCTTCATCAAGAAGCCCAGGAAGCTACAGATCTAGCAAATAAGTTTGACCAGGATAACATCGCGATTAATGATTCTGCCGCTGAGGATCTGCGTGATGCTGCGCAGAAGGCTGAAGCGATGGCTCAAGAACGAGACCAGGCAGTTCAGGCTGTTGAAGATGCTGATCGTGCCGCCGCCAGCCTCTTTGAATAAATAATTCGCAACTAAGTTGTCTGAGGAAGTGAGATTGGGGCTTATGAAATTTTGACTGGTGCCAAGATCGCTTCAAACCTTTTATAAGCCTTAGTTGAGAAAGGAATAGTATGACTCTCAAAAATCCTGGACTTTCCCGCCGTAAGCTGTTGCGTACTACCGCCATTGGCGTACCCGCTGCGGGTATGCTCGCCTTCGGCTCGACCTTGGTAACCGCGACGAGTGCGAATGCGCTTGAGGTTGATGGTTACTGGGGAAGTGAAACTACACGTATGTATCAGAGGCTCGCTGAGCTTGCGGTGGTAGACGGTATCGTCTCAAGTCAGCCTGCATCTCAGGCGAGTGCTAACCCCGGGCTGACGAGTGGCTGGGGCTGGGTCTCTGATGATGCCGCCTCCGGTTCAGAAACTATCAAGCATCTTCAGCGCATGCTCAAAGTGACCCAGGATGGGCTCATGGGCTCGCAGACTATCTCTGCGCTTCAGGCGCGTTATCACCTCCCTCAGGACGGGGTATTGAGCGAAGAGTCTCCCACCATTAAGAAGCTTCAGTCCGAGCTTATCGTGGTTACCTATGACTAATTCAACATACTGAAAATACATCGGTTACCCGATTTTTCTCCGCAATTTCTAGATATGTGAGGAGGATAAAAATGATGAACGAAAATTCTGGTCTTTCCCGCCGTAAGCTGTTGCGTACCACCGCTATTGGTGTGCCCGCTGCGGGTATGCTCGCCTTTGGCTCGACCTTGGTGACCGCGACGAGTGCGAATGCGCTTGAGGTTGATGGTTACTGGGGCTCCGAAACGACGGTTGAGCTGCAGAAGCGTCTCAACAGCATAAATGCCCCAGCCTTTGAAACTGGGCATCCCGTGCTTTCCCACGACGGACAGATCGATAGTCAGCCCGCATCCCAGTCAAGTGCTAATCCCGGTTTGACGAGCGGTTGGCAGTGGGTTTCTGACGATGCCGCATCCGGCTCAGGCACCATCAAAGATTTGCAGCAGTTTCTGAAAGTGGAAATAGGCGCTCGCGATGGTCTGATCGGACCCTCTACAATCAGTGCCCTGCAGACTTGGCTTGGGCAAACTGCAGACGGGGTTCTCGATGGTCCCTCGCCAACGATCGAAGCTCTGCAAAACTACCTGAACTCTCATTCTCGTTAAAAGATAAGTTATCGCGAAAATGGCGTGACATGTTCTCACCTCGTATGTGGTGATGTGAAGGAGGAATACTATGACTCTCGAAAATACCGGACTTTCCCGCCGTAAGCTGTTGCGTACCACCGCTATTGGTGTTCCCGCTGCGGGTATGCTCGCCTTCGGTTCGACCCTCGTGACTGCCCCGGCAGCAAATGCTCTTACAGATGATGGGTACTGGGGCTCAGAAACAACGGTTGAGCTGCAGAAGCGTCTCAACAGCATAGCTGCCGTAAACTCTGCCATTGAGGGCGGTCTTTCCCTCGATGGGCAGATCGACAGTCAGCTCGCATCCCAGTCAAGTGCTAATCCCGGTTTGACGAGCGGTTGGCAGTGGGTTTCTGACGATGCCGCATCCGGCTCAGACACCATCAAAGATTTGCAGCGCTGGCTCGGGGTGGGTGCTGATGGTTTGATCGGACCCTCTACAATCAGTGCTCTGCAGAGCTGGTTGGGCCAAACCGCAGACGGGGTTCTTGACGGTCCCTCACCGACCATTGTCGTGTTTCAGCGCAAGCTTATTGAAGGTAACTACTCTTAAGGCGTGAGAACCTACACAGCACACAGTCTGTAACCTGCTCGACAACACGGTAGTGCATAACCGTACCCTGACTAAAAAACGTGTTCAGGTGAGTTACGGTTAAAAACTACCAACCGGTTTACCGGTTTCGCATCATGAGGTGCGGCGTTGGCGCTTATCCTAATTGCGCTGACTCTGCACCTCATGGTGTTTTAACACCGCATAAATAAGGAGGACATATGACTGAACTGGGTACCTCACGCCGCCGATTCCTGCGCGCAGCCGCTGTTGGCATTCCCGCTGCGGGCGCGCTCGCGGTTGGTTCGACTCTGACCGCTCCGGCTGCGAACGCCGCGCAGGCTTCGTCAACCCCGTCGAATCAGAACCAGAACCCCGAAGCTCAAGGCGCGGCAACCAACGCGCAGTACCTCAGCGAGAAGGCGAAGAACTTCCATATTCTGCTTGATATGTACAAACAGGCTGGCGACGCGGTAGACGCAACCCAGCTGACCCAGGAGGCGCAGCGCATCCGGGGTGCGGCGGACGAATCAAACAGCCCGTTCCCCAGCAGGCCCGTCTCGTGGGCTGGTGTTCAGCTGGAACGGGACAGGATGCAGCTTGCCGCCAAGATCAACTACGCCGCCATGCGTGCCGAAGAGTTAGCCGATGAGCGTACCCGCGCTGGCGGGGGAGTGCCGCAAGGTCGGGATGCGGTGCGCCAAGCTGCACAGAGGCGCGTGATCTATCGTGTGCTCAGCAGCGCATCCCGAGACACTGATGCGCTGGTGACCAAGCTCGAAAACCTGGCGAAGGGTCGGTAAAGCAACGCTCGTCGTGAGCAGATTCCTGCATAAAAAGGCTCTTTATTCCAATAAAGATGGGGAAAACCCGCTTTATTGGACTAAAGAGCCTTTTTACAGTGCGCAACCCCCGGTAAACATGGCTGGCTCCGGGAAAGAGAGCGAAAGGAACCCCTCCGGGAAGGACGGTAAAGAACCCGGAGGGGTTAGCTTAGGGGGCTTACACCCTACTTCTTAATCGGTTCGCGCGAGATAACAACCTTCACCGCATTATGTTCGGCGGCATTTGCGAACAGGTCGTATGCCTCCTCGAACTGGTCGAAGGTGAAATAGTGGGTTGCCATCGCCTTTGCGTTCAGGCGGCCCGAACGCACCATATTCAGCAGGTTGCCCACGGTGTTGCAGTTCACCAGACCCATGTTGATGTTTACGTTCGAGATCCACATGGTGTTAATCGGCAGCTCTACCGGCTTGCCGTGCACACCCGCGTTCGCAACGTTGCCGTAGGGGCGAACGATCTTGGTGCAGGTCTCGAAGGTCTGCGGCACGCCCACAGCCTCAATCGCCACATCCACGCCCAAACCATCGGGGGAGAGGGCCTTAATCTTCTCGATAAAGTCTGGATCGGCGGCGTTTACCTTATCGGTTGCCCCCAGTTCCAGCGCCTTGTTCATGCGGTTATCGTCCATATCGACGGTAATCACACGCCCGGCACCGCACAGGTTCGCCGTCATAATTGCGCCCAGACCCACCGGACCTGCGCCGATAACAGCCACCGTATCGCCCGGCTTGGTGTTGCCGTTGAGAATACCCATCTCGAAACCGGTCGGAAGCGCATCCGTGAGGAAGAGAACATCTTCGTCGGTCAGTCCCTCGGGAACCATGTGAACCGACGTCTCAGCGTAAGGAATGCGCACATACTCAGCCTGGGTGCCGTCAATCATGTACCCGAAAATCCAGCCGACACCGCCCACGGTCTGGCAGTGCGAAGGCTTATTGTCCTTACAGTATGAGCACTTGCCGCAGTTCGTGACCGCCGGAATAATGATGCGGTCGCCAACCTTCAAATCGGTGACCGCAGAGCCGACTTCGGTAATCGTGCCGATAGCCTCGTGGCCCAGGATGCGCCCTTCTTCAACCTCGGGAACGTCACCCTTAAGGATGTGCAGGTCGGTGCCGCAGATGGTGGTGGTATCAACGCGAGCAATGACGTCGGTGGGTTCAAGGATGGTGGCGTCTGGAACTTCTTCCCAAGCTCGCTTGCCTGGACCGTGGTAAACAACTGCCTTCATGGTGACTCCTAACTGAGATTTTATGAGGGGCTGTAGCTACAGCATCATCGCTTATAGTCTCAACCTATCAAGAGTTCTTTATAGGTTGTACCTTCATTAAACCGGAAAAATCCATAACTTCCTAGATGTTACGCAGATTACATTTAAGGTTATGGTGACTGTAAGAATGGCAGGCTTATGCGCGATGCGCTCTATACCGCGAGCAGGTGGTTTTTGGTACGAGCAGGTAAGATTTCCCTACCTGCTCGTACCAAAAAACCACCTGCTCGCGTACATGCACGAGGGGGGCGATACCGCACGGTACCGCGCCTCATAGCTTAGATACTCGCGCTATGGCCCACCTTAAGTCAGCTTAGAATGGATTATTATTTTTTCTCGAACAATTACTGTTACTGGGATAGAACCATGTTGGCAGCCGTAACAACCGCATTCAGGTTAGCACTAAGAACAGATTGATCGATTCCTGCAGCCCAGCCGGACCCATTAACATGCCGGAATTCTATTAGTGTGAGCGCCTCGCTATCGTTACCAGAGCCGATGCTTGACTGCTTAAGGTCTAACACTTCTAGTTCAATGCCAGCGCTGAGTAACGATGCGGTAAGGGCTTGTATAGGACCCATATCTTCATGAGTACATATACTTTTCTTACCGTCAACCAACAAATGAATCTCTGTGCGGGCTGATCCTTCGGACTCATAAGATTTTGAGCTCAGCAGAACTACGCGCTGAGAAGTCGGCATTACGTATATGTCTTGGAAGGTCTGCCATATTTCGGATGCGGTTATTTCGACACCGGTTGTATCGGTATGCTGCTGTACGCGGCGAGCTAGGTCGATTTGAAGGCGACGGGGTAATTCGACTCCGTACTCGGTTTCTAGTAGGTATGCAATACCGCCTTTACCAGACTGCGAGTTTACACGGATAACAGCGTCGTAGTTCCTCCCAATATCTGCTGGATCTATTGGCAGATAGGGTACTTGCCAAGCAATTTCCGACTCATGAAGCCCCTCTGCTGCGGCTTGAGCGCGATGCGCTGCAAAGCCCTTCTTGATTGCATCTTGGTGCGTACCACTAAACGCTGTATGCACGAGGTCGCCAACATATGGGTGCCGAGGGTGTACCTCAATTCGGTTACAATATTCTACGGTACGGCGGATTTCGTCTATGTCGGAGAAATCGATCATCGGATCGATACCTTGAGCATGTAGATTTAGAGCAAGTGTAGCTATATCGACGTTACCGGTACGTTCTCCGTTGCCAAAAATACATCCCTCCACTCGTTGTGCACCCGCGAGGATGGCTAGTTCCGCGCAAGCTATGCCAGTTCCACGGTCGTTATGTGGATGCACCGATAGAATAACCGAGTCTCGGCGTTCCAAATGTTTGTGCATATATTCGATTTGGTCAGCATATACGTTTGGGCTGGCTATCTCTACCGTTGCTGGGAGGTTCAGGATGACGGGGCGGTCGGGAGTAGCTTGCCACAGCTCAGTTACGGTATTGCAGATATCGATTACATAGTCTGGTTCAGTTAGATTGAATACCTCAGGACTGAATTCGAAGCGTACATTCGGCATATTATGGGCAAGTTCCATAATGTCGCGTGCACCTGTGATAATGAGTTCTTTTAGTGACGCCTGATCGTGCCCAAGTACTGTGTTGCGCCAGACAGGCGCGGTCGCGGTGTACATGTGAATGACTATCGGATTGGTAATACCTTTGATTGATGATACTGTACGCTCAATAAGGTCGTGCCGTGCTGGGGTAAATACTACGATTGTCACATCGTCGGGTGCGATATCAGTGTCGGCGATGAGGCGTACGAAATCGTAGTCAGTTTGTGAAGCTGAGGGGTATCCAACCTCGATCTCTTTGTAGCCCATCGCAACTAGAAGCTCAAAAAAACGCTTTTTACGAGCTGGGTCCCATTGGCTCAGCAAGCGCTTGATTTCCATCACGCAGATCAACTGGCACCCATAGAGGCGCTGTTGTGAGTTGTTTGCTTGGCCATTCCCGTTTATTGTAAGAGGAGAGAGGAACATCCACACGTGAATAAACGTCGGTATAACGGTGGGAGGGCATCTGTGAGTGCCGTTGACGATTCCATGTTGGTGCGTTAGGAGGAATCGACCCTGAGGGGGTAGAGATAGTCGGGAAGTCAGTTCCTCGAAGTGTAAACGTCATGATGGTTTGGTGTCCTTTATCTTCTAATGCTACAACCGGCATAGCATTTACACCACGGTGGGTTGCCGGTCTGGCTATACCCCGCCGTGGCAGAATAGGAGAAGAGTTTTGAACATGGACATGGGTAAATTCTAACACAACACTTCAGACAAGTAGAAGAGCTGTAATTGATGGGATGCAGATGTCTCAAATACAACGTACACCATTAGCTGATCAGGCTGCTGAACTGCTTATGAACCGTATCAGAGCCGGAGAGTGGGGTCTCGGTGCCAAATTGCCAGGAGAGATGACACTGGCATTACAACTTGGTGTCGGTCGTTCAACCGTACGCGAGGCTATTCGCCAACTGGCGGGTAGAGGTGTATTGTCATCTCGGCAAGGCGCGGGAGTTTTTGTGACTGCTCTTGAAGTTCCAGAGTCATGGAGGACGGTGGTTAGTCGTGCCGATATTATCTCTGTTATTGATGCTCGGTTAGCTATAGAAACGGCATCTGCTAGTCTTGCTGCTGAAAAGCGTAGCGAAGCAGATATTGCGGCAATCAAAGCAGCTCTGGAACATCGAAAACTAGAGTCAGAGATTATCGATAATTATGTTGATGCTGATATGGCTTTTCATCGTGCCATTATTGTTGCCACAAAAAATCCGATTCTTCTTGATTTATTTGATGGCTTTACGGCTCGTCTGCGGGAAGCCATGGTTGCGATGCTCAAGATTGTAGGGAATAGCGGATCTGAAGAAGATCACGATATTCATGCACGGCTGTTTACCGCTATTGAGAAGCGGGACGTAGAAACTGCCGCTAGTCTTAGTCGGTCACATCTACAATCGCTCAAGGACTGGCTCATATGAAGGTCAATATATGATATTCCAGCAAGTGAGATTTTTAAATCTCACTACATAATGTGCTCATCCATCCCCCAATAACGATCCATCTTCTTATGTTGGACATCATATTCGCCATATTTATGCAGATCGGGACGTTATAGATGATTTTCTAGGGCGTTGGGGTGAAGATTCTCCAATTATTAATTTTCGAGCAGACTTCCTTAATAACGGCAACCGAGTTCCAGTGGTTATCTTCTCTACAGCCAACGTTGTTGATGGTACGCTAGTGAATACGCGTTGTTTTGTATTTCCAGATGATCAACCTGACCGTAAGCGTGATCAGATCAATGCGCTTGATTTAGCTTTCTGACTGACAAGTAGTACGTGTTTTTGTGCTGTATAGTTAGGGCAGTGAGGAGCCCGTACTGGTAGGTCTGGGTGCCTCACGGCGATGGCGTTTATAAACTAGATTTACCAGTTGATAACGTCTACTAGGCTAGCAATCGCCCGGATCACGCGTGCTAGTGCATTTAAGACACGCGCGATGTCACGGGCGATTTTGTGTTTAAACGCGAGCAGGTAGTATTTTCCTACCTGCTCGGCCAAAAACCACCTGCTCGCGTACATACACGAGGGGGCGATACCGCACAGATACCGCCTCATAGCTTAGATACTTGCGCTATGACCCACCTTCACGTGGCTGTGACGATCACGCTCAGCATCGTGATAATCCGACTTGAAGCCCTTGAGCACCACCTCAATATCGTTTTCCTTCGCATAAACATTGGAGAAGTCCTCAATCAGCTCCAGCACATCGCTGGCGATATACGAAGAGTTCTCGGCATTGATCGTGACCTTCGAGCCGGGGCGAATATTCTTCAGCGTCTTCTTAATAGCCGCCTTGTTCAGGAACGACACCTCTTCCGCCAAATCCAGCGTAATTTCGTCGGCCTCCGCAAGCTCCTCACGGCTGAGGTAGTATGCACGCTTCATATTGCCCTGCAGCACGAAGAAGATACTGATCGCCAGACCAATACCCACGCCTTCCAGCAGGTCAAGGGCAACCACGGCCACCAGCGTGGCGGCAAACGGAATGAACTGGTAAAGACCCTTACGCCAGAAGTGGAAGATGGTCTTCGGATTCGCCAGCTTATAACCCACCACCAGAAGCACGGCGGCAAGGGTCGGGTGTGGATTCCCCGGTATTGTTTGCTGGTCAGTATGAGGATCAAGAGTCTGGGTGGGGGTATAACCGGTTTAGGTTTTATGATCCTGCCGGTGGTGTGTATGGTGCCCAGGATCCGTTGGGTGTGGGGCCGAATGTGGGGACTGCGCAGGGGTATGTCGCTAATCCTTTGACATGGGTTGATGCGCTAGGATTGAAAGCGCACCCATTCACTGATGCTATCAGAAACTCCACAGACGATTTGTAACAAAAAGTTGTTGGGGTAATGAGACAACGCAGGTGATGGTGCTCGACGTTATGGTGCACTTGCTGTGGCTGAAGTCACTGACAGTGCAGGAAACAAAACAATCCTTGCAGCCTCCAATGGTCGTGATGGAGCGATCTTGCGTAATGATATACGTCGGCATCTGCCAGATGATGTTGTTGCAGTGAGAAGCCAAATAACAGAAGGGGTGGTTGGAAGAAACACTCATGCTGAAGAGCCACTAGTTAATTATTGCAAAGCCAATAATTTGTCGATTAATAAGTTGGCTGCATCACGTGGTGTGTGTAAAGACGTCTGTTAATCATTGGTGGAAAATATAAATGTTGTTACCCCACTCGTGGGGGCAATGTAAGGAGAAGAATAAGATGAGTGTATATCGTGATCAGTTGGGCGAACGCTCCAACAATCTCATCAATGAGCTTTTGGCAAAAGGGCTTGGTCTGGCATTTTATAAAGGCAAATGCTTGGAGATCCTTGATGTGACTGGATGGGATGCAAAAGATGTTTATGAGTTTGTCGAACATTTGACTCTGGCTGATGCCGAAACTGCTGATAAATTTCAGGAGAGTGAGCAGTTGATGGCTAAGTATTCTGACCAGCTTGATGAGATGGAGGCAAACCAAGATCCTAATTCAGGTAAGGTATTGGAGGTGCAGACAATTGCCTTGGCAACCTATCTGATGTTAGAAGAGCCAGATAAAGAACAACGTGTACCAGTGGGTCTGGAGGCGCTGATTAATAGTGATTATCCAGAGCCTAAGCTCTGTGACGACATTGAAGCATTTCTTCAAAAACATTAGCATCCGCTAAGGTTGCTGATTATATGTTGCAACTTTTGGCTATACTAACACTAGGGTTTTCTCACCAGGATTGCCAATCAGGATCATAATGCAGCGACATCAGCACCACAACACTTCTTACTATCTTTGTAATTGTTGTCGGACACAGGCTTACGTGTTTTAAAGCCTTGTAGTGTTTTAATGCTGCATCTCCCCTCAGTAGGCGCTCTGATGCTGGTAATAATGTCCCTGGCGGTCTTGTCATCAGGGTTTGGGCTGGTTATCCTTCGGTGAGGTCTTTATCCTAGGGTCTGCTCCTTGGTAGCTTTATGTCAGCAAAAATCCACAGCCACCAGTGTGGGTGACTTGTCTGGTGGTAACACCGTCGGTGTGGATGAGCGTGCCATCTAGACATAAAATCAGCTCACCTGCTTTTTCCTAAAAGGACTTATGCGCCAAGTATCTTATCTCAAGGGTGCCGAGGAAAAACACCGGGTTTTGCACGTATTTCTTCTTCAGAAAAATGCGCTCGCAGGGTGTTTGACGTGTGTCTGAGCCGTACGCTTCGCATCATGCTCTTATGTTGCCGTATGATACGCGCATCATACTATTTTTGAGGATGATGCCACG
>NZ_KV802315.1:0-23259 GCF_001810635.1 Rothia sp. HMSC067H10 | reverse complement strand
CATACGCCGTCATACTATGATCATCCTCAAAAAATAGTATGATAGTAGTATGACGGCGTATGATGAAGATAGCATGAGCAGCGCTACCAGCAATATAGATACAGCAGAAATAGTTCGGCTGTTGCGTGAAAACTCAGCAGAAACCTCGCAGATTGAGGTGAAATCCGCCGCAAAAGGACTGCCAAAATCTTTGCGGCCTACAGTGAGTGCCTTCTGCAATGATTCGGGCGGTACGGTGCTACTGGGACTGAGTGACCCTGCCGAAGGGTTACTGCCGGTTGATGGTTTTAAACCTGAAAATATGCGTGATGCTATGACCGATTTAATGGCACATCATATTGAACCGGCGGCGACTGGAAGTGTAGAAATCATACCCCTAGAGAACGGGTATCGTATTGTACGTGCCGATATTGCGGAGGGTGAGCCGCATCTGAAACCGTACTACGTTAAGGACGCCGGACGGTATAACGGGTCTTATACTCGCCGCGGTGATGGTGAATATAAGCTCCGCGACTACGAAATTGACCGGATTCTAGAGAACCGCCCCCAACCCACCTATGACGAAGAGCTGGTGCCAGGTACGTCTTTTGAAAACCTCTCACCCCGACTCGTGGAACGGTACGTCAACTATTTGCGTGAGATTCAGCCGCGAGTCTTCGCCAATGCCTCTGCCGAGGATGCTTTGAAGAAAACCCGTGTGCTGCGCAAAGATGCAGACGGGCAGTATGTGTTGACGCTGGCGGGACTTCTTACCCTCGGAGATTACCCGCAGGCATTTTTTCGGCAATTGGCGGTATCAGTGGTGGTGCTTCCGACTGGGCGCATGGGCGAGCAGGTTGATGGTGTACGTTTTCTGGATAATGAGTTCTGCACCGGCGCGATACCCGACATGATTGATGATGCTACGGCAGTTATTATCAAAAATATGCGTAAAGGTGCCGTGATGGACGGTCCAACCGGACACCGCAGGGAAAGCTTGGAATACCCCCTTGAAGTAGTACGTGAATTGCTCGTCAACGCGCTCATGCATCGTGATTATTCGCCAGGTGCCCGAGGGACACAGGTGCAGGTAGAGATGTATCCTGACCGGTTGGTGGTGCGTAGCCCTGGAGGAATATACGGTCCGGTAAACCTGGCTGATTTTGGTGAATTAGGCGTCTCATCCTCCAGGAATTCAGCCCTAGCGGGTATCTTGATGGATCTGCCCATGCCAAGTACTGGGCATAGGGTTGCGGAGAACCGCGGCTCGGGAATTCCAACAATTTTCAACTCTTTACACAGTGCCGGGCTGGAAAAACCGAGGTTCGTGGATAGTCCACGAATAGTCGAGGCGACAGTCTACAATACCCCGCGTGAGGAGAGCCTTGATGCACCACGTGAGGTAGCTGGGCCGGATGTGCCTACCGTACCTGAAACACCCTCCATGCCTGTATCGCGTGCTTCTCAGGGGCGAAATGAGCTGATTTTGAGCCTATTGCGCGGTCATGAACTCTCTATCCTAGAACTGTTGGAAGGGTTAGAGAAGCAGGGCGTGCGCGTGGCACGGCCGACCCTCACGAAAGACCTGAACGAACTGGTGTCCAGAGGTAGTGTTGAGGCAACCGCACCGCCGCGCAGCAAGAACCGCACATACCGCATCCCACGGTAGCGGTGGCCATGGTGCAGCAAAAGGGGCGCGCATCATACTATTTTTGAGGATGATGCCACGCGTATGACGGTATTTTTGGTGGGCTAGTTCCTTGAGATAGCGCAGGAATACGGTCATACGCCGTCATACTATGATCATCCTCAAAAAAATAGTATGACGGATAGTATGATGCGTTCCGCGCGCCAAAATAACTCTGCTGTCTACATAACCCCGCTGGCTACCGGGCGACATTCCTAAGAAAGCCGGCCTAAGAAACCCCGGTAATTATGATGCGCGCAGGCGAAGCTTCACGCGCGAGCGCATCCAGGTAAACGCCCACACCAGCACGAAAGCGGCGACCATCGTCAGCACAATCGTGCCGCCAGTCGGCAGGTTAAACGTCCACGAGAAGTACAGCCCCGCCGTCGAACACAGCACGCCGAAAACCGGTGAGAACAGCATCATGGTGCCTAAACGGCGGCAGGTAAGCCGCGATGCGCTGGCCGGAACCACAATGAGCGCAAGCACCAGCACATTCCCGAGCGTCTGCAAAGAAATCACCACGGAAACCGTCACGAGCACATACAGCAAAATATCCAGCCACAGCACCGGCAAGCCCAGCGCGCGAGCACTCTCACGGTCCAGGCTCACCGTCACCAGCTGCCGATGAAACAGCCACAGAAGCAGCAGAATCCCGGCGGACATAGCCGCAGCCTGGACGATATCGCTGCCTGAAACCCCCACAATCGAACCGAACAAGAAATCCTGAATCGACCCCGAATACCCCGGCGCCAGAGAAATAATCACAATACCCAACGCGAACGAACCGGCAAAGAAAATACCAATCACCGAATCCTCTCGCAGCTTCTGGCTCTGGCTAAAAATAGCCACCAAAACCGCCGTAATGACGCCCGCGATCAAGCCCCCGAACACCAGGTTGCCGCCGATAACGAACGCAACCGCCAAGCCGGGAAACACCGAGTGGGCAACCGCATCGCCAATAAAAACCATGCCGCGCATCATCACATGGCACCCCACCACACCCGTCACCAAAGAAGCCAGCGTCACTGCGGCCAGGGCGCGCGGCAGAAAAGCTAGGGAAGGATTAAAAAGGTCAAACAGAAAATCGAGGGGAGTAATCATGCCGCTGCCTCCTGCGGGTTTACACGATGACCGGCAGGATGCCCCTGCCGGGTGCCGCCGGTCGAGTCGCCGCCTGCGCCCGGTACAAGTATCTCGGGCGATGGGTTTGTGCCCGCGTTTCCACCTTTGCCTGTGCTTTCTCCCTCGCCCTCAAGTTCGCGCCCGTGCACCCAGGCGTAAAGCTGCTGCGGCGAAAAATCCTCGGCTTTGCCGTCCAAACTCAAGGAACCGCGCACCCCGCACAGTCGCGAACAAGACTCCTGCGCCGCCACAATATCGTGGGTAGACATCAGAATCGTCACGCCCTCGCCCGCCAGCTGCCGGTACAGCTTAGTGAGCGCGGACTGGGTGGGCGCATCCACCCCCGTGAAGGGCTCGTCAAGAAGCAAAAGCGCCGGTTCAACCGCGAGAGCACGCGCCAGAAGCACCCGCTGCCGCTGCCCGCCGGAAAGCTCGCCAATGGGACGGTTCTTCAGCGGCATTAAATCCGTGCGTTCCAGGGCGTGAAAAACCTTGACCCAATCCGCAGTTTTAGGGCGACGAAACCAGCCGATCTCGCGGGTTCGCCCGGTCATGACCGCATCCTTGACGGTGGTCGGGAAATCCCACTGAAACTGGTGCTTCTGCGGCACATAGCCGATGCGCGCCCGCGCAGTGCGTGCAGTACTGCCCAGCACCCGAATACTCCCCGAAGCAGGATGCAGCAGCCCCATAATGGCACGTAACAGCGTGGTTTTTCCGGCACCGTTCGCCCCGAGAAGGCCCACAAATTCGCCGGGGTTCAGGGTGAGTGAAAAGTCTCGCAGCACCGCCCGCCGCCCGTACCCCGCATAGAGGTTCTGGATGCTCAGCGTCGGATTTTCACTCCATGGCGCGGGGTCGTTTTTGGAGCCTAGCACGGTGGTACCTTTACTCATCCCGCGCGCCCTTTCCGCTCGTCATGATGCGCTCGGCCTGCGCCTGCGCGGTCTTATTACGGCGCATTATGAAGAGCCCTGCTGCGGCAAGCACCACCACAGCCCCAGCGCCGAGCACCACCGGCAGGACAGGGAACCCGCCGGATGAGGCTCCCGGACTATCGGAAGCAGCCGCAGAGTGCGCGCCCTCCGATTCGCCCGCCGGTGCCTGATCTGCGGTCTGCTGCGCCAAAGTGTACACCTCGTCCGCAGTCACCGAATCCCCGATGGCGAACTTCATATAGCGGGTATCGGAAACAACCGAACCATCCGCAAGCTCCGCACGGGCCGTTACCTTCAGCAGATAGGCACCGGGCTTGGTAAACACCCAATTGGCGTGGGTATGCGTGTTCTTCTCAACCCATATATCCTGCGGCTCGTGCTTGGACGAATCCCACAAAACCTGCGGCTTCGAGAAGTTCCCGTTCTCCAGGTACAGCGTGAACTGCCCCGGCCCCTGAACCTGCTCTAGGGTGAGGGTGACCCCGCGCGGGGTTTTCTGCACAAGCCCCGGGTCCTGAGTGGTCCAGCCAGGCCAGACAACCCCCTTCGTTTCGGTCTGCGGAATCACATACACCTGCTCGCCGGGCTGCGCACCCACAAACGAATAACGGTCATCGTCAGGAACCTGGCGACGTGCCGCATCGGAGCCGCGGTACAGCACATCATCCACGCTGCGCCAGATGGGTGTAGCGGCATGATCGTCATGGATCATGAGCTGAAACTTACCGTCTGTAAAACGTGGACCCATATCAACATGCCCGCTCGAAATTTCGGTGCGTCCCGTGCCCACGGGTTGCTCGGGCGAGAGCGTCTGCTGCAGAGCCTTCTGCTCTTTGCTGAGGTTATCGCTTGTGGCTGCCGTGCTTGACGATGCACCCGGCGCGGGCGTGTGATCGGCATATGCCGGATTGGCTATAGAGGCTGTGAGAGCTGTGCATAAAGCGAATGAAATAACCTTCTGACTAGTTTTTATTCCAAAAATAGAATATTTCATGGATGTCTTCTTCCTCAACGTTGATGGATGTATATGCATATGTGGCTATGGACGAGAATACGACTTCACCGCCCAACCGCTCGCTGGATAGTATGTGCGTTGGCGCGCATCATATCCGCATAGTGGGGTGCCTCATCATCGAGCGAATCGGAATATAAGGTACCCACCTGAACCCCGTTTTCATGGGCGACCTCGCGCAAAACTGGGCTTTGCGTGCGAGTATTCCGATCGAGGAATATAGCCGGTACACGCAAATCCCTGATAGTGCGCTGCAGCCGCTGCCGCTGTTGGATGCTTGGCTCACTGCCCGCCACCGGCGTCACAAACCCCGCCACGCTCAGCCCATAAGTACTTGCCAGATAGCGGTACCCGTCATGGGTGGTAATCAGGTTTTTCGAGGCTTCGGGCAAAGATGCATAGATGCCGCGAATCTCCCAGTCCAGCTCATCAAGCTCGCGCATAACACGCTCGGTATTCGCCGTGTACAGGCTGGTTCCGGGTGGGTCAGTCTCGGCGAGAGCATCACGCATGACCTGCGCGGCCGCCTTCATATTTGGCACCGAATGCCATATATGCGGGTCTATCTCGCCGTGCACATGTTTGCCGAGCACCGCCTGCGCCAGCAAATACACCTGCCCCCGATGCTCGCGCGAAGACCCCCTCAAGAACCCGTATTGGCCGCCCGCAGGAACCTCCTGCAGAGTGCGCGAAGGAACCGCAATGATCGTGCGAGCCAGGTCGTGTTCGGTGACTTTCCCGCCGCTATCGGCGCGAATCACAAGCCGCCCCGTATATGCCTGAACGGCTATATCCGCATGTCCAGAGGCTAAAATGGTCGTATTTGCACCCAGACGAGAGGCGGCCTCGGCAGGGTCTTCACCCACCACGACATGCAGTGTTCCCTGCGCCTGGTGCACCCCCTCGGGCGCGTTGCGGGGCGTTGCCAGAACATCAAGTTCGTACACACCAGCATCCGCAAAAGCCCACGAAAGATGCGTATGCGCCTGCAGCGGAAGCTCCAGCGACCCCATATCGCCGGTACGCACCCTCACACCATCCTGAGCGGATTCCTGCGTGCCGCGCGCCTGAGAATCGCACATCATCTCGACCGCGCCGAAGGTCTGCGTAATAAACGCCGCAACCTGCCCGGGCCCTTTCACACGGGTAACCGAAAACGCGACCGAAGCATCCGAATCTGAGGGCGACTCAGCGGAATGGCTGGCGGATGCGCCCGCAGGCTCGGTGCCCTCAACGCGCAGCCCCAACCAGATAGAATCCAGCGAGGCATCCTCCACCACGGGTTCAAGCTTGCCGCCGTACTGCTCAATCCTTTCGGCAACCGCAACCTGCGCCGAACCCTGCGGCAGGTTAGAACTCACCATCGCCGCCATTTTGCGCTGTTCCAGCAATAGACCGTTGGTGAACGCCAGCCGCGCGTAGGCGACATCGCGCACATCCCGCAGGCTCGGCTCATAGGAATGCGGGTCTGCGCCATTGGGAATAAGAGCGTGTACCCGAGCACGCTCGCCGCCAACAGCACGCGCCACATCCGCCAAAATCGGGGTTGTCGCCACCACCTGAAGACGTCCGTCGGCATCAAAACCTGAGGACGTATTCTGTGCGGTGCAGGCGCTTAATGCCGCGCAGACAGGCAGAAAACCCAGGAAAGCGCGGCGGCTGAGCGGAACTTCGAGTGAGCGCTGCGGTGTGCAAGACTGACGGCGTGAACCTCTAGAGCTCATGACGTTTGCGGCGGCGCACAGTGTATACGATCATGCCTCCCAGCGCGACGGCAAGCACGGAGGTGCTGACCATAAACGGATTAAACCCGGCCCCGGTGTTGGCGAGCTTCCCGGCGGCAGCGGCCTGCTGCGCATCCTTTAGCTCCTGGTTGGTGAGGGCGCAGTCCTTGCCCGAGGCGGTCTTGCCGACAATGCGTACCTTCGTGCCGTCCGGCTTCGTGACAATACCGCTTGCCGCATCCACAGCACCCCGCTGGGATTGCTGTTCGGCAGGTTTATGAGTGGTCGAGTTTTCGGCGTTCTCAGGCACGTTCTTCTCATGATGCGCGGGCTCGGGGTTTGCCGGATTATCGGCATTGCCCACCGTAAAGTTCAGGGTCGATGTGCTCTCGACGGTCTGCCCGTTCTTCAGATGCACCTGCCAACCGATCGTCACCCGGTAGCGACCCTCAGCGGTAAACACCCAGTTGCTGTGTTGGTGCGTATTCAGTGGAACCTGAAATGAGCCGCCGCGGGAATCGAAGACTTTCTGACCGGCGGAACCGAAATTGCCCGAAAGGAACACCGACATTGAGCCGGGGCCGTCGAATCCCTTCAAGCTCATGGTGACCGGTCCATCGGCCTGTTTGAGAAGTTCGGGATCCTGGGTACTCCACCCCAGCCACGGCACGCCCGCCTGCTGGGTAGCACCAATCATGTGCACGGTACTTCCCGCGGGGGCAATATCTTCCATGCCCGCCGGGAATTTCAGCTTCGCAGCATCGCCGAGGACGAACTCTAAAGAGCCGGGTGACACATGTTTAGGTGGGCTGAACCGATCATCTTTGACGGCAGAACTCAGCGTGGAACCGTTCAAGACCGGACCAACGTCAAAATGCCCCTCGGTAGCGCGATCCGCCGCGGCATGATCCGCAGTCGTTACCATCGGCAGAGTGCCGGGAATATTCGCCGGGCTTTGGGTGCTTCGTGACTGCACGGAATCCTTAACGACAACCTCGGTCGGAATGCACTTCTCGGATTCGGTTCCGGGATAAGACCCGCCGCGAGAACCCGAAGACGGCGCGGTATTGCCCGAAGCCCCTGAACCGCCAGAACCCGTACCCCGGACGGTCGGCGCGGTAACATTCTGGGCATTTGACCCGTTAACCGTGTGGTTCGGTGCACCTGCATTCTGACCGGCTTGTTGCGGTGCCGGGGCGGGCGCATCGGGCGCGGGGGCATCACCCGTTGCAATCTGGGGGTTGGGCGCCGCATCCGCTGAAGATTCAGGCTGAGCCGGGGCGGCTTCCACACTCGACGAATCTTGATGCGCGGGCTCGATCACCTGATGCTGCGCGTGGGAATTACCCGCGCCGTGATCTCCCTCTGATGAGCGCTCATTCGGGGCGGCATCCCGATGCGCCTGCTCACCGCCCTCCTCATGCTGCGGCGGAGCGGCAGCTGATTCGGCGGAGTCCTGCGGGTTTTGTGCCCGATGCCCCTGCTCGAAAATATCCTGCGGAACTTCGCCCACCACAACGGTGTAGGTCGCCTCAGCGTGAACCTGCGTGCCGTCCGCGAGCTCGGCGCTCGTGCGGAAGGTGAACCGGTAGGTTCCGGCGGCGGTAAACGCCCATGCGGCATGTACATGAGAACCCGCCTCAAGCTCGTAGGGCGCTAGCCGATCCGCCGTGCTGAACATGCGCGATGCCCCGGACAGGTCCTCCTGAAAGACCTCGGCGCGTGCACCTTCGGGAACCTCGCTTTTGACGAGTTCAACCGTGATCTTATTGTTTTTCAGAGCGCCCTGCGGAATGTTTTCGGCACTAAAGCCGGGGTAGAGAAGCCCATCAGTATGCTTCTGCGAGATGTACCAGATGGGGGTGCCTTCGGGGGCAATGAAATCATATCCGGCGGCTACACGGGTTTGGGACTGATCGTTGGCGGGTAGGTTGAAAACAGTGGTGGAGGGGTTGAAAAGGCCTTCACCATCCTGCGTTTCGGCCTTGGAGTTTAGGGCGAGTTTTCCGTTGTGAAGCTCTGCGTTGAGCAGTTCGGTGTGCACGCCGCGCACGATGTAATTCCCGGTGTAACTGCGCGGTTCTGCCTGTGCTGCACCTGCGCCATGTTCTTCGTGTGCGAGCGCCGCCGGTGCCGTGTTGAATGCGGGCAGCGCGGGGGAGAGAGCTAGTGTGCATCCCAGGGCGGTGGTTCCGATGATGGTAAATGTTTTGCGGTTGCGTTGTTCTCGCGGCGGGGTTTGCGGGGCGGATCTGCGCATAGTTTTCCTCCAACGACGGTGTGGTGTGTGAGTTCACGACGCATCGGCGCGTGTGATTATGAGAATCACTATACATATCTATTTTGATTATGACAATTATTCTCAATTAGTGATAGGATGTGTATGCAAAATGAGAAAGGTTGTCATGTACACGAAATACACACATCGTCGTGCGCTGAGTGCATCCCTTGCTCGTATTTCCGCAGTAGCTCTGCTGGCTCTCGCTGGCGCATCGCCTATGCTCCCCGCGCATGCGGGACCCGACGACGGGCGCATTATTACTACTCAGGGCCATGTTGATGCCCCGAAAACCTACTGGGAAAACGGCGTTTTCGCACTCAAAAACGAAGCAAATCCATATAAGACCGGTGCCGATCTTTATGACCTCGATAAGACCGTCAACTGGGTAGGGAAGGGATGGGATGGCCGCAACGGTGCATCCCAATACACTTTGACCCTCACCGATTCACCCAATCTGCGTTTTCTAGGCGAACCTGGGCAGACCCTCTACATGGCGCCCACCCTGACCTGGGGTAATCACGATCCCATCTGGGCAGGGCTGGGTTCATCCGTCAAAATCCCTACTGAAAACTTCCGTGACGGCATTTATGCGACCGATATTCTCTCGGTTGAAGGCCCCGGCCGCATGGAGCTTTTTCGCTACAATCCCGATGAAGGTCCTGCGGATGTGAACCGCATCCTTTCGAGCACGAGTACCGGGTGGCACTCCTGGCTGCTCAGCAAAGGAAGCCACACGCATAACACCACAACCTTCACACGACCCGGGCGTTATGTGGTGACCTATCGCACGGTAGCGCGCGGCACGGACGGATCAATCATTCAATCCCCGCCGCAAAAACTTGTGTGGCAGGTGGGCGGGCGTAAACCCGTTCTCGGTGACGGAACCCCGAACGCGGTACCGACCATTGACCGCTATAATGCTGCACCCGTCGGGAACCTGGACTTAGCCAAATACGTGCTTTCCGTGGCACCCCATAAGCTCGATCCCGACCCTGCGAAGAACAAGGATGCCGACGATAAACTCAGCGACATCACCTTCACCGCAGCCGATAAAAACCTTAGTGGAACGTTGACCCTGTACAACAACGGGTACTTCCTCACCGACCTTGAGGTAAAGAACGGCACCGCCACCTGGAGCGAGATGATGGGCGGCGAATCCTCGCATCTGCAGGCTGTCTTCACCCCAAGCGGGAACGAGGGCGTGCGCTGGATTTCGCATAAGCTCGCCTATGAACCCGGGCACGCCGAGAGCGTATACAGCGACGACGGCACTGGAGACTGGCCCGTTGAAGAGCCCGATGGGCGCAATACTGTGCTTCCTACCGCTCAATACACCCCCGCCAGCGGCGACTACACCGTACGCACCGTGCCCTCCACGCAGGAAGGGTACCGCACGCTTGAGGTAACCTTCGCCGACCCTAACGTTCGCGGGTTTATCCGGGGCGGATTCTACGCCCCCAACGACTACGAATACCCCAAATTCGATATAGAAACCACGATCGACAACGGGGTAGCGCGCTTCACCTACCGGGAAGACAGCTACTTTGAGAACAGCGAGCTTATCGTGAAAGTGCTGCCGCATCCCGATATGAATGCCCGCACTTCACAGGTGAAGCTCACCCAGAATTATCAGCGCGGCGGCGATTACAGCGCCACGGGAACACTGGGTGCGGATGCGCCCGCCGCAAACCCCCAGCCGGGCGACTCGCACACCCCGGAGCCCCAGCCAAGCCCCTCCGCTGACCCGAGCGGTCCCGACCCCAACGATGCGCCGCCCAGTGCATCCCCCGCCCCGGCGGCTCCCGAGCAGCCGAGCGCAAGCCCGACTCCCTCACGAGATGGGGATGCACAAAACACGCAAAACCCCGCACCGAAGGCGCCCGCCCCCATGCCAACCTGCGAGGCGGGGAAGATCGACGGCCGCTATAAAATCGGTGACGGGCACCTGGACCTTCAAGCACAACTGCGTGATAACCGGCTGGAACTGGGGCTCAAAGACGATAGCGGACTCATAGATGCGGACTCGGTGGTGCGCCCGCTGGATACCGTGGTGTGGACCGTTAGTGATCGTGCCCGCCGCAGCCGCAACGAGCACATGAACTCGCCCAAACTCGACTTTATTGGACCGGTCGGAACCGCGTTTTATGGGCTTCCGCAAACCCAGATGCGCGGGCTGCCTTGGCCCGGGTACAGCACCCAGGATGTGGACTACAGTAGGCTCGACGGCGGCGTAACCCTGCACGTTGTGCCCCGCAGCATGCCGAAGGGCGCGCGGTTCGGTGTCTTCACCGAGTCGCTGACCGGCCCCGAGGTTCTGCTGGATTCGACCAAAAATCAACATAGTATATCGATTGACTACGCAACCCACGCGCACGCCAACTGGGTGTTTACCGAGCCTGGGCATTACATGTTTGACGTTCAGTACACCGCAAAACTCAAAGACGGTACTGAGATCACAAGTAAAGTCCAGCATCTTGCCGTCGCCGTCGGGAATGAGGCAAGCAACGCATGCTCCTTTACCGCAGCGCCAGAACCGGGCAAGGGCGCAAACGGCGGTTCATCCTCCGGGCAGAAGACCGGGCAAGACTCTTCGGCACGGGTGGGTACCCCTCAGGGTGCCGTGCGCGTTCCGGATGCCTCGGCGGATGCGGCGCATCCGCACAACCCGACCGAACCGCAGGATGCCTCGGCAGCCCCGCAGAACGGTACAGAGGGCACGAACCCGCAAGGTTCTGAGCAAGCGGCGAACCCGGGAACAGCTCAGAGGGCGGGTACCCAGGCTGGTACAACTACAGAGAACGGCACGGTCACCGGATCGTCAGGGAACGGCGTATCGGGCGGTTCAGGTTCGGGCGCATCCGGCGTGGTTCAGGGGTCTGCAGGCGGTGCATCTGCGGGCTCGAATGCGCTGGCGCATACCGGATTTGCCGTGATTCCCGTGGTAATCGCGGGCGTTGCGCTTCTGGGCACTGGTGCCGTTTTGGTGATCCGTCGTCGGCAAAAGTAGCCGCGGTGTAAGACACCGAACATGCATCACGCCTTATGACCTCACCGTTTTTGCGAAAACGGTGAGGTTATAACCGTTTAAGAGCGTGTTGAGCAGGGGTTTTGGCGGGTAGAGCACCAAGAGCGCTGCCCGTCTTATACCTTCTTAAAATCCCCGCTGACCGTGAGCAAAAGGCTGAATCTTGCGGATGCGCCGGTTACACTAGGTATAGCCGTGAGACCTACCCGAGCACTAGAGCGTGAGGAGCAACCGTGGACGATGCAATAACCGGCATGCGCGAAGGAGCGCCGCTAGGATCCGCCTTCACGCTCATACGTGCGGTAGGTTCCGGCACAGTCGGCACCGTCTGGGCGGTCTCACGTAAAGGCTCATGGGCGCTGTATGCTGCTAAATTCCTCAAGCCCGAGTACCACAAAGACAGCGAATTTCTTGAGCGGTTCGTGCGCGAACGCACCGTGCTCTCGCAGCTGCACCACCAGTACATCGTGCCAATCGAAGACATGGTGGTCGAGGGTGACAACCTGGCGATCGTCATGGAATACCAGCATGGCGGAAGCGTGCGCGAGTTTTTGCAGAAGCAGAAGAATCTGCTGCCCGGCGAGGCTTTCGGCATTGTCGAGCGCGTGCTTTTGGCGCTGGAATACGCGCATCGTTCCGGGGTTCTGCACCTAGATATTAAGCCCGATAATGTGCTTTTATCGGGGCATTACGGCGATGCCCTCGTGGAGCAGGTGCGGGTTGCCGACTTCGGTATCGCCACGCTCATGGGGCAGACGGAGAGCCAGGGTTTTTACGGTACGCCCGCCTACATGTCGCCCGAGCGTAAAGCCTATGGAAGCTCGGATTCCTCAGCCGATATTTATTCCGCCGGTGTTATGCTGCACGAGCTTCTGGTCGGCGCCGTTCCGCTGGTGGATGCGGATTCTGCCGTTCAGATCAGCGATCACCTTCCCGAGGATGTGCGCACCGTCCTTGAGAATCTTATGAGCCTATCGCCCAAGAACCGCCCGCAGGCCGCACAGGCTGTGGCGCAGGTTCGGGCTCTGCGCAAGAAATATCAGGATGCTGACCGGTTCGAGTATGAGGAACGTGCCTCAGAAAATCAGAGCACCGGTGGTCGTCAGCGCACGGTTATTCGCGGCGGCGAGCAGGCACCCGCTCAAGCCGCGTCGGATAACTACAGCACCCAAGTACCCGAACTGGGTGAAGCCTCGCATCAGACGATTATCCGCCCGGTGACCGAGGCGCCGGTTGTCGAAGAGGAAGAAATCGACGAAGAATTTGAGAATGAGCAGCCGAGAACGGTTGCCTCACAGCTCAAACGCCCGCTCGTATGGGGGTCGATATTAGGTATTTTGGCGCTTATCTGCGCGTGCGTTTTCGTCTTTATTAACAGTTCCGGTGAGAAGAAGCAAGAGGGGCCAAAAGAGCATTGGACCGCATCCTCAGGCACGAATTCGCCCCTGCCGAGCGGCTTAGGCACCCGCCTGGAGGCCGACTATGACCCGTCTTCTCATACGGCGACCGTGAAATTTGAGTACTCGACGCAAAAATCCGGGCTGCACGGCGATATTCTGCAGGTCATTCCCGGGCTGAGCACCGATTCCTGCCCGCAAACCACGTGGAACCAGGCGAGTGAGGCCGAAGAGATCCGCAAAAATCAGGCCGCCATTACCGGTCTGGACACGAAATGCGCCTGGAATGTGAGTAACCTTAAGATTCCGGCGAATTCAGCTGTAACCATGAGCGCCAAGGTCGATATCGATATTCCCGATCAGAAGAGCCTCGAAAAATGGCTGGGGGAGATCACCAAGAAGACCCAGACCGCCATTAGCGACCCGGACGTGAAATCGGCTTCATACCCCATTCAGCGCATCCAGAAGATTGAGGTGCAGGTGCCCAACCGCGTGGTTAACCAATCGGCGGTACCGGTTACCCTGCTGCCGGTGTGGCCCAGCGGCAAGGATGACCTGAACCCGCTCATGAAGCTGCCGCAGACCGGCACCCCCTCCCAGGCCATTACCTCGCTGGCGCCGGACACGGGCGATATCGCCTTCACAGACGGATGCTCCGGTCACCTGTCGATTTCAGCGGATCAGAAAAATGTGACGGCCCTATCGGTTGCTCCCCAGTGCAAGCTCAACGTTCAGGTGGGTAACTTCACAAATCTGCAAAGTAACGCTTTCAGTATTACATCACGGTAATTGAACATCTGTTGATCGTGCGACAGAGCGTTAAGATTGGCATATTTCCCGCACATTCTACTCATGGCGCGGTAGAATACCTTTAAGTTGCCTCGAACGGTTTACTCAACGCCACACACATACGATGCAACATTACTGTCCATAAAATCAGCCACCTTCCGGAGTGCCATATGTCTACACGCTTCGACGCGTCAGAATCACGGCTAACGTGGAAGAGCCGCTGTGTGCGGGTGCCTTTAACCATCGGGGTCATTGGCAGTTTGCTCCTTGCGGCATGCTCCTCGTCAGACCAGCAGAATAGTGATCCTACCTCGCCCGGGCAGACGACCCAGCAGAGCGAACAGCAGGTGCAAAACCCCACGCACGTGCTGCAGAACGTGAATCTTAAACTTGCGAGCAACGGTAACGTTTCTGCTATTGACACCAACAATATCTATGTCAATGAACAAGAGCACAAGAGCTCCAGCAAGACCATCAACTTCAAGGTCAAAGACGTTATTAACGACGTCCCGGTGCGCGTCAGCACCCAGTACCAGAGCTCCAAAGGCACCGGTACAAACCTGAAAGACCTGAACGGGTACTCCGGCGAGCTGACTATTAAGGTCACCGTCGAAAACCTTACGCTCAAGTCCCAAGAGGTAAGTTACGATGCGGGCGGCACCAAGCGCACCAACCAGGCGCTCGTCGGTGTTCCGTTTACGGTGGCTGGGTCGGTTTCGCTCGATAACGTGAAATCCAACCAGATCATTACCTCTGGCGATAAGACGGACGACAGCGCAACCAACGGCGTGATCAGCACGACCGGGGACGGCAAAGCGAACGTGCAGTGGGGCGCGATCCTGGCACCTCCGACCTCCGGGGCAAGCACATCGTTCACGCTGAAGGTGAATGCGCAGGACTTCAAGGCACCCGATTTCGATATCGCGGTTCAGCCGGGGTTCGCCTCTGATCTTTCGGGTGAGAGCGTGCTCAACAACAGCTTCAATAAGAACGACGCCAACCAGGTTGCGATGCTTCAGCGCACTATCGACTTGGTGAACAATGTCGATTCGACGATTACCAGCGCCAGCTCGCAGGTGAACGAACTGCGCTCTAGCCTGGACAACACCTCGGACACCCTGGGTCAGGATGCCGCGAAAAACCTGCAGGCTAACAGCGAGAGCCTGACCAAGCGTATGGCGGAGCTTGACGGGCAAATTCAGTCCCTCAAGGATGACCTTGCCAAGACTGCCGACGGTAACAAGAACCAGCTCATCAGCCAGCTGGAAAGCACCGTGAACACGATGGATACCCTGCTGGGTGATACCTCGCAGGTTCCGAATGTCTCGGTTTCGCATCAAAACGGGTCATGCACCGTCGATCGCGGTGCAGCCGGAGGCGGATCGAGCGTATACGGCAACCTCGTGCAGCTTTCCCAGATTCTCAACAACTATGCCGATGCCAGTGGCGACTGCCAGCATGCCCTCACGGACTCTCTGCGCCAGACCATCGGGCCGGATAACCCCAGCCCTGAGGTCTGCCGTGATGGTTCTTCGGTCACCTGCTCCCTGTACGGTGCTTCGGTCACCTCGCAGGCAAGCCTGATTGGCCTCGTCGCTAATGGTGAGAAGCTTGTGAACGAGCTGCAGCCTGAGTACCTCAAGGGTGCCAACAAGAGCTACCGTGCCCTGCGCGGCGAGGTAGACAACCTGACGAAGTACCTGCAGAGTGATGAAGGCAAGAAAGCCATTCGAGACCACCAGCAGAACGGTGACGTCACGGAATCGCTCAAGTCTAGCCGCCGGTCGGTAGATGAGCTCAAGAAAACCTCGGATGAGCTCACTAAGGCGCTCAACAGCCTGCACAGCAAGGCCGTGGCGGCGCGCAACGACGTGAGCGGAAACTCGAACTCTATAGACCAGCAGAACGAAGATATCGCTAACGAACTCTGCAAGCTTTCGGTAGAAAACGGCGGCAAGCTCTCGCAAGAGGAAGTAGACCGTCTGCGTTCTTACCTGACTTCTACGCCTTGCGGTGAGACCCCGAGAACCCCGCAGCGCGATCAGAATAACCAGAACCAAGGCGATCAGAACACCCCGAACAATAACCAAAACGGGAACAACGGTAACCAGAACGACCAGAACCAGGGTCATCAGGATAATAACCAGAACACCCCCAATAACAACCAGAATGGTCAGAACGATCAGAATGGCCAGGGCGGTGCGCAGGTAACCCCGCAGAACGACCCGACTGAGAATGGCCAGAACGGTCAAAACGATCAAAACGGTCAGAACCAGAACACCCCGAACAATAACCAAAACGGGAACAACGCTAACCAGGGCGGCACCCCCGTAGTCCCGGCGGCACACCGATTTGCTGCCGACAAGCTCCAGGCACCCGAAGGTTACGGGCAGGCTATGGACGAGCGCCTGAACAACCAGGCACGCGCTTGGGACGAGGTTATCAAGGAAACCGATCTGCAGAACCCGACCACCCCTCTGGCGCAGAACGCAAAGGGATTCTCCGACCAGGTGAACTCCCTGGACTCCGCGCTCAGCTCGGTTGAGAAGGCGTATGCGGGCGAAGGTGACGACCAGAACCGTGATCGTGATGATCGCCAGAACGACCCGAACTCCCTGGATGAAAAGCTCAAGTCGCTGACTAGCGCATCCGATGAATTGGGTAAGAACCTGGATGAACTTTCCAGCCAGCACTCCGAACTTTCGGAAGCCCTCAAGAATGCGTTCAAGGACTCTGCTGACGAAACCAGCAAGAACATCAACAACCTGATTTCGCAGGAGATCCGCCAGGTATCGGCTCAGGGTTCGGCAGGTGCCGATTCCATTCAGAATTCCTTCACCAGCTCAATCTACGGTCTGGCGGAAGCTTCGAATGTAATCGTGCGTGATGCCGGTAACTCTCTGGAGGCGCAGCGCCGTGACATTGCCGGTAAGGTTGAGAACCTCAAGGCATCCCTGGATGGGGTCACCCAGAGCTCCCTGGAGCAGCTGGATGCGCGCACCGGAAACGCCAGCCGCGACCTGGCGGGTGCATCCGTGCTTCTTGCCGACGACCTCAACAAGGTTATCCTTGACCTGGGCGATAGCCGAGTCGATGGTTCGGGTCTGCTGGGCGCGTTGAAGACGAACGCCGCGAAAGCTGGTGCCGCCGACTTCCAGCTGGCGCTTGCCTCACAGAACGCGCAGGGTTACACCAGCGTTCGTGCCGAGGATATTGCGGCCGTGCAGCTGCGGCAGGCACAGTTCAAGGCGTCCTTGGAGAAGCTCAAGTCACTGCCCTCCTTCCACCTGCCTGACGGTGGTAAGGCCGAAGTGAAGGTGGTTTACACCTTCCACATTGGGGACATGTAGCGTGACCCCAGAGCCTCAGCTTGAGGAAGAACAAACCTCCCGAAGGGTACCCCTGACCATCATTGGCTGGGGTGCCCTTCTGGGGGTCTTGTTGTTGGTTATCGTGGTGGCAGCTCATCTGCTGCGACCGGATATTCGGCCCCTGCGCGCACCCGGCGATACCGAGGCGATAGCCCCCGTTGTTCCGCAGGAAATTACGCTGCCGAACAACAATAATCGCGACGCCAAGATCGGGATTATTATGACCTACGGCGAGGATGCGGAAGGCTCCGAATGGGTGCTCCCTGCCCAGGGTGCTGCGGTGGCCGCGCATCGTCTGGATCTTGGCAAAACCCCCGTTCAGCTGACGGTCGCTAACGATAAGGGAACTTCCGACGGGGCTCGTGATGCCGTCGAAAAACTCAAATCTGAGGGCGTTCAGGGGATTATTATTTCTTCCTCGGGTGAGCATATTAAGGGTGCGACGAGTGCGGCACGTGAGAGCAGCATCCCGGTGATTGAGGTCTACGACAGCGTAGATACCGGGCGCGGAGTCTGGAGCCTGGCGCCCACCCCCGAGCAGCTTTCGCAGGCGTATATGCAGGCTTCGCAGCCGAGTACCCAGAGCATCGTGATAGCTCCCAAGGATACTGAGGTGAAGATTCCACAGGTTGCCGCCAAACATGCGTACGACCGCGATACCGATGTGCGCGAGCTTGCACAAGACGTCAAGAAAGAGTCCCAGAGCTACGGGGCTTCGGCGAATATCTTCGTTTCGGGCTCGGCAATTCGTCAAGCTAAAATCGTCAAAGAGCTGCAATACGCTGGGGTGACGGCTCAGATTCTTTTGAGCCCGCAAGCCGTATCGCCCATTTTCGCGCGAACCCTTGTGGCTGAGGGTGGCACGGTCTCGGCAAACCTGACGACCGTCGGGTACAACATGTCAGACTCTTTGGCTTTGCAGTCCGATGACCCCGGGCGGGGGCTCGCCGCCTTCCTCGAAGCGGTGCGTGTTATGGGTCAGGATTCATCCTACATGACCCTGCAGGATGACCAAGCCTTCAAATCCGCCGCTCCCTATGCAGATGCGCGCTCCCACAACGCGGTGCTGGCGTTCGCCTATGCGATCGATAAGGTGCACGAACGCAAGCCGGAGGCGGTCACTCGCGTGCTGGAAAGCATGAGGCTCGATGCCGCTCAGGCGATTGCGGGCGACGCGCTCGATTTCACTCATGAAAACCCAACGACTGCGCCCGTGCAGACACTCCATGCTACGGAGCAGAGTCTGGGGCTGCGGCCCGAGCCGAGCAACGATCAGGAACCGCGCATCGTCTGGTTTGCAGAGCGTGGAACTCGAATGGAAACCTACAATGAATAGCAATTGACTAGTATATATTCCAAATAAAGAATATAAGATGCCGTCTTGTACAGGGCTGTGAGATCGTCAAAGGAACAGTATGCGAATCCAAATATCCCTCGAATCTTTTCAGAAAAGTATCGAACTCGATTCGTGGCAGGAGAACACCACGCTGAGTAGTCTCATTCTTGCTGCCGGAGGACCTTATTTTGAACTAGACTACCCCCTCTACATCGATTCTCAGCCTGTATATGGCGGCACCCAACTAGGGGCTGTAGTTCTTCTTGAGGGGAGCGTAATTAGTCACCAACCGTTACCTTCAGCGCAACCAGTACAAGGTTGGAATGTAACCCTTGCTGGCGGTCTTAACTCTGGTGTTGTAGTGCCATTACCTCACGAACGCCCAATGATTGTAGGACGCTCTCCCAAAGCTGATATTGTCTTACCTACCGACAGCGCTTCTTGGGAACATTGTCGCCTTGAACTCTTGGAAGAAGGGGTCAAAGTCACCGATGCTGGCTCCACAAATGGAACTTTAGTAAATGGGGTAAAGGTTCCTGAAGAAGGTTTCGAGGTTACGGACTTATCGGTGATATACACGGGTGGAGCTGTCCTATTAGTACGTCCGCAATTAGTGGAGAACCCCGCCCCAAAACCAGGCGTGCTCCCAAATCTGACCCCAGTGCGTACCTCTCCCTTTAACCGCCCACCACGTCCAGGTATGTTGCCTGCTGCAACCCCTCTTAAATTTCCCAAACGTAAACAGGTTTCAAAACCATCTAAATTTAGCTACGCGACCGTGCTGAGTCCGCTTGTGTTTGCGATTGCAATGGTTTCTCTTTTGGGCGACATACGGTTTGCTTTCTTTGCTTTTCTCAGCCCGGTTGCTGCTTTAGCATTGTGGATAGAACAAAAATGGCGTTTTAAGCGCGAAAAGCAAGAAGAAGAAAATCGTTTTGCGCAGGAAGTTGAGAAACTAAAAGAAGATCTTGAAGGCAGCTATAAATATGAACGGGTAAGGCTGCACGACCAAGCACCTGATCCAGCTAGTGTGATGCGTCGTGTTCATCTGCCCAGTACTGAGCTTTGGCAACGGCGTTTTTCCTCATATGACTTCTTGAGCCTGCATATTGGATATGGAGATTACCAGTGGATACCTGAGTCAGAAGATCATTCATCTGTAGAGCAAGAAAAAGAGGTCAAAAAACTCTTAGATAACTCGAAGCTACGTGGTGCTCCTATTATCGCTGATATTTCTGATGCTGGCGTTATTGGAATTGTAGGTAATCGGGAGGGTGCCCTTGCCCTAGCGCGCAGCCTCGTGATGCAGTCCGTGGCCCACTGCGGACCCGCAGACCTCACACTAGGCGTCTTCTTCGACCGCGGAAAAGAAGACGAATGGTCGTGGACCTCGTGGCTGCCGCATACCCGACAGAGCGGATCTTCCACGGGCGGCCGATGGATTTCTTGTGATCGGGATCAATCTACCGCTATGCTTAAGAACCTGCATCAGAGCATTGATGGGTTACTTTCTCCGGAACTTTTGCTTCTCATTGACTCGGAAGTCTTAACCGAGGGGCGTGATGCTCCTGCCCGTGAACTATTAGGGCATGGACGTCATGTAAATAACTACAACCAGCGAAAAAATATTCATCGAGTATCGGGTATTGTTATCGCTTCGTCTACAGAGCAGCTTCCTGCTTCGTGTACTGTGGTTATTGACGTCGGTGAAGATGCTGCCGCAACATTTACTGAGCCTGAAAAACGGCGCGTTATTGAAGACATTATTATCGGTGGTATATCGCTAGAGGATGCGACAATTACTGCCCACCAGCTTGCGCAGTTCGACGATCCCGAACTCATCATCCCCGGCGCGGGTCTGCCCGGGCTGGTGCGCCTGCCCGAACTCACCGGCATCGGCACGCCACCCACCGCCCAAAAGATTATCAGCACCTGGCAGAAATCCACCGGATACAGCACCGAAATCGGCGTTGGCGACCAAGGCGTATACACCCTCGACCTCGTCAAAGACGGTCCGCACGGTCTCGTCGGCGGTACCACGGGTTCGGGTAAGAGTGAATTCCTGCGCTCCCTCGTCGCCGGTCTGGCGGCCCATAACGACCCCACGCGCCTCAACTTCATTCTGATCGACTTCAAGGGCGGTGCGGCATTCAAAGCCTGTGAACGGCTGCCGCACACCATCGGCACCATCAGTAACCTCGATGAACAGCTCGCAAACCGTGCGCTGATCAGTCTCGAAGCCGAAATGGAGAGGCGGCAGCGGCTCTTCGCCTCCGTGGGGGAAGGCGTCGACAACATCATCGAATACCACGCCACCAACCCGCCAGAACCCATGCCGCGCCTGCTCCTCGTCATCGACGAGTTCGCCATGCTCGCCAAAGACTTCCCCGACGTGCTTACCTCACTCGTGAGCATCGGTGCCGTGGGTCGTACCCTTGGCGTGCACATGATCCTGGCAACCCAGCGGCCCGCTGGCGTAGTAAACAACGACATCCTGGCGAACACCAACCTGCGTGTTGCGCTGCGCGTGCAGTCCAAAGAAGACTCCTCCAACGTGATTGAGGTGCCGGACGCCGCATCCATCGAGCGCTCGCAGATGGGCCGCGCCTACATTAAATTGGGGCAAACCGACATCACCCCCATTCAGACCGCGCTGGTAACCGGGTACAGCGGCGTTGTCGAACGAGACCCCATCGAAATGCGTTCGACAAGCGTTTTTGGCATTCCCTCGGCACCGCGTGCACTGCCGAAACCGAAGAAGACCGATGCGAACGACCTTGACAACCTGATCGACGCTATCGTCGAAGCCAACCACGAGCAGCACTATGCTCCGCCGCGCAAAGTCTGGCCCGAAGCGCTCGGCGATAACCTGCCGCTGAACGGATTCGATGCTCCCCAGTACGGAATTGACGAAAGTGCTCCAGCAGATAACGACACCCCGCTGGTGGGAATGTTAGAAGGGGACACTGTGTTCTGTGCTTTGGCTGATATCCCCGAAGAACAGCGTCAAATCTCACAAGGCTGGAATATAAACCGCAGTAATCTGCTTCTCTTGGGGGCACCCGGTAGCGGTACTAGTACTACGCTTATATCCTTAGCCTTAACGCTGTGTCTGAATACTTCTCCGGATCAATTCGATATGCTCATCCTTGATATGGGGGCAGGTACTTTAGCGCCATTACAGAACTTACCGCATGTAAATTCCTATGTAGGCCCCGGTGAAGGCGCTAAGGAGAAGCAAACACGATTCCTGCGGCACCTCATGAATGAGTTGGAACGGCGCCGTTCTAATCCTGTAGGTAACCGCAAACTTATCATTCTTGTTGATGGTTTCGGCACCCTGAGGGATGAGTTTACAGACTACTCTGGTACCGACTATCTCAGTGCTTTCTATCGTATTTATGCTGATGGACCAGCTTTGGGAATGCATTTTGTTATCACCAGTAGCCGTGTGAAGGGTATCCCTTCGGCTATTGACGATATTTCATTACAACGCTGGCTCTTCCATCTAGCGGATCCCTATGATTATTCTGGATATAAAATTAAAGGTACTGATATTCCTGCTGCTGTACCTGGTAGGTGTGTTGATAGTGCTACTATCCGCCAAATGCAGATAGCTATCCCCGCAGTTGGCACTGACTTAGCCGTCGAGCGGGTAGTGCAGTATTGGGGTTCCAATAACAAACCAGACGTTATTGGGCATCTACCTTCACAAATTTCGCTCTCTCAGTTGGGTGCTCAACCTTCTATTAACCATGATTGTTGGACCATACCGGTGGGTGTCGCGGAACATGATCTAAAACCCATATTTTTGGAACTCTACGAAGGCGAACACGCGCTTATCGGCGGATCACCGCGTTCCGGCAAATCGACCCTGCTTCAGGCTATTGCCGACTCGATGAAAGACCTCCGTGAGCGGAACTTCCATGGAGATAACGGCTTGGAAATTCCGCAAATTTGGGTGGTTTGCGGCAGGCGCTCGCCATTGATGCATCGTCAGTTTGATCGTATGGCAACAAATGCTGAAGATATTTCTGCCTTGGTTACTGATGCCCGCATGTCAAATACTCCTGTCCTAGTCTTAATTGATGATGCTGAGCGGATTGAGGATAGTGATAATGCTATTACCAATCTCCTCGAGAGTGATTTACCACTTGTACGAGTGATCGCTTCAGGTAAGCCAGGCGAATTGCGCACCATGTATTCCCACTGGACGAAAATACTGCGTAAATCGCGTACTGGTATGCTCTTGCAGCCGAATACCGATTATGATGGCGACTTATTCTCTACAAATTTGCCGCGCCGTTCACCAGTGGCCCTAACTCAAGGGCGTGGATACGTGATTCTGGGCGGGGCACCTATACTAGCCCAGATGGTAAGCCCCGATGATATGGAGAATAAGCGTTAGTCATCAAGCATGGATAAATAACGTGTGGGTCTAGGTGTCACTTCAGAGGAATATAGCACCTGAGACCCACATTTTGGTTATTTTAGTAGATTCTATTTCCTAGCAGTGGTGGTATTCGATTTTCTGAAATCTTGTATTGGTTTTGTTCAGGATGGGGAATCTTGTTTATGGGTGCTCACTACTGGTT
>NZ_KV802314.1:0-470 GCF_001810635.1 Rothia sp. HMSC067H10 | reverse complement strand
AAGTTTTTAGCCCACGTGAAATCTCCCGAGGCGCTCTGCCTAATACGAAACTCAGGCCCGAACTCAGGACCCCCAGCAGGACAATACTCTTTCCCGTACCCACCATGAGCTAACCCCGAAACCACAGGCACCTCTAAAAGACGCTGCACCCAATACTTATCCTGCATAAACCGCACCAAAACCTGAGCATCCTCACTATTATTCGGGTCAGCCCAATACCCATAATCCAGCCGGAACGCCACCTGAGAACCCACGTACCGGCACGGTTCTACATGCGGTTTAAACCGATACACCACCCCTGTGGTGTCGGTGAGCTCGAAAAGCCCGTTCTCATCTCCTAATAGGGTGAAATAACTAGAGTCAATCTGCCAGTAGTGCAGTGTAAGTTTCCGTCCCCGGTTCGTGACCCTCATGAGTTTCTCGGGCAGGATTTCCCGGTACGAGACCCTGCACACCCACAAACCCCACAC
>NZ_KV802313.1:189779-212419 GCF_001810635.1 Rothia sp. HMSC067H10 | reverse complement strand
AACCAGTAGTGAGCACCCATAAACAAGATTCCCCGAATAAGGATCAATCAATGGATGATTATATGGACTCCATTGAACCGGGAGGGTATTACAAGGTGTACTTGAAGAATGTGCAGCTTGGTTCTCTGGGGCTGACATCGGTGACTCGGTTAGAAAAAGCGGAGCTTCCCTAAAAGAAACGAGGTTTTTATCTTTTAGAGAGGAGGGGTGTGTTCGTGTATTCTACACGAGCACACCCCAGGGCGTATGTTTTTGGTAACTTATTTTGCTAGAAGATTTAAAAGCTACGGTAAAGAAGGGTATTGGGTTATGGGTTCTGCGTTTTATGGTCTGCTCGGTGGGTTTTTGGTGAACATCATGCCCGGGGCCAAACGCAAACAAGGACTAGAAACCCTAAATGTGGAACAGCATCGCCCACCGATTGCCTATATCATCAGCTACGGGATACTCTTCATCGCCTTTATAGCTTTCCCCATATATTACGACATAAAATATGGTCGTTTTTATGTAGAGGCTCATATTCTTAGTCTTATTGGTTTTGGTATACCTGGTTTTATTTTTGTGGCTCATTGTCATAACTATTACCACTGTTTCACAAAAACCGGGATACGCTGGCGTAACTGGCGACGGAAAGTCCGCTACTTCGACTACCACAGCATCTACAAAGTCTCCTATGAACAGACGAGGAAGAACGGGTGGGTGAAGATCAGAAGTACCCAGCTGCCCAAGCACATCAAGTTGGGGTTTGATACGAATCAGTTTGATGCGACCATTCTTTATGCTCAGTTGCAGTATCGTGTGGAGACTGGGGTTTGGGTGCAAGGTGTGGGAGGATGAACGATTCCAGCTAATCCTCTCTGGTAGGCCGGGGGTACGGTTTTTACAGGATCATGCTTGGGTTAAACCCCTCGAAATCCCTCGTGAGAATGGGTAGGGTTCTGTGGGTTCTGATGCTTCTATCCTGTTTGCGATGGTTTTGTCTCGGGTGGAGCATAAGGAATGGCCGCAAAACCTGAATGCGCAGCGGGTTGAGGAGTTGGTGGTTGGTTTTGGGTCGTATGAGAAGATGTTTGAGCACGTTAATCGGTTGGCGTATGAGAGAAAACTCGAATTAGATTAACTGGGTTGGCGCCTATGACCCCGTTTTGTTTGGGGCGAGGTGGCAGATATTAATTGTGCGGGCACTCCGGTCTTGTCTCGGAGCGCCCGCATATGTCATGTACGGTGAGATTCGGTGTGGGTTTTTGTAGGAAGGTAAAATCAGCCCTGATAGGTTCCGTCAGAAGTACATCTCTGTGATAGCTCCCGTTTGGTAGATACTTTTAAGTAGGGTTTTACATTGATATGGGTTATATCAGGATAGAAAGATAGGTAAAATCTCATGCTTGATAAGATTCTTATCGGTGCAGCAGCTGGGGCAGTTACCCAGGCGATGCCTGGTGTGAATAATCAAACAGGAACCCTGTCTCTAAATAGAATACAGGGCAGGCCCACTCTTCTTGGTGTATTCGGGTGGGCGGGTATAGCTTTATCCCTTGTCATCCTGCCGTTGTATTTTGATATCACCACAAAGTTTGATATTGCAAATCATGTTATTAGCCTTTTTGTGGTCATAATACCTGCTATTGCTCTTATTAATTATTATATTTTCTTTATATGCTACCAGAAAGATCGTATAATTTGGAGAAATTGGAGGGGCAAGAAGCGTTTTATTCGGTATGACAGTATCAAATATTTTAGTTTTGCAGATACTAATAAAGGAGGATGGGTACGCTTCAAAAGCTACGAGCATCGTGTGCTGTTTCGGTATCTAGTTTTTAAGTTTTCCCATGCTCAGTTTGATAGTGATGTTCTGTACGGACATATTATGTACAGGTCAAAGTGTGGACGATGGCCTATGTCATGGGAAGAACTCGAAGAAAGCGGATTTCTTGCGCCTGGGGTTGCTTGTGATTATGTGCGGTCACAGTTATATTTCAAATTCTAAAAAAATCTATGTGCAAAAAGGCAGTGGGAAAGGAGATAGATTATACCCGTGGCATATATAAATACATATGGTAATATTTATAATAGAATAAAAAAATTAAGAAGGTGATTACACAATGATAAAACTAAAGTCAAATCTTTCATGGTTCCGACAGAAATATATTATTGTGCTTGTGCCGTTGGGATTTTTATTATTTTTTGGTATATATTTTGGGGTTTCGGCTCACAATAAGAATAATCCAATCATTAAGGAATGCACTGTTACCAAAACCGAGGTCAAAAGACATGATTCGGTATCAACCAACTCTCCAGAAACCACGTATAGCCTGTATATAGACTCATCGAACTGCCCTCAGATGGTATGGACCGATATTGGTGAGAAAGACGCAAACTATTATCATAATCTACTAAAGGAAGGGAAGAGCTACAAATTTGGGCTTCCCAGGATTGTTCTTTTTCCTGGTACTGAAAATAGTATTGTGAGGATCTATGTCAACGGGTCTTAGATATTCATGAGATATAAGAATATTAAAGAAACACTGCTAACATGCATCATTGTTGTCGTTGCTGTAAGCTTTTATGCGTTTTTATATTTTCTTTCGCGTGATGATAGTGCGGGGACTTACAAGTACTGCACCCTCGAGCATGTTGATGTGCACGATCGGGGTGGTCTGGTCTCGGGGAATACGGATTATAAGCGTGTAGCAGATTTTAAGACAAAAGAGTGCGGGAATTTACATATGTCGGATTCTCCTGATCCGAAGAAGTCTATGGACGAGTATGCGGGATCTTTGGAGGTCGGCGGGTATTATAAGGTGACACTGCTGGATTTTCAGGTTTTTAACTCTGGGTCTACGTCTGTGACAAGGTTTGAGAAGGCGGATCGCCCTTTATAAAAAGGGAGCAGGGATTTGAGGGAAGGTAGGTTGTGGTGCCTCCTGCGTTGATTGGGTTGTTAGCGGGTCTTTTCGTTCGGAATGTTCCCTCGCTGAAACGTACGATGGGTCAGCCCGTGCTCGGGGTCAAACAGCACCGACCTCGGATAGCCTATATCGCTGGCTATGCTCTGTTGGTAGTAACGCTAGTCCTTACCCCTATATTTTGTGGTGTCATGTTTGGTGATTTAGGCGCTTGCTTTATTATCATGTTTGTTCTTGGCGGACCCCTGGTGATTCCGTTTGTGAATCATTGTCATGCGTTTTATATCCAGCAAACCGTCTCGGGAGTCTACTGGCGGAACTGGCGGTGGAAGATCCGGTATATGCCATATGAGAACATCAGCGAAATCCTGCTGCAAAGTAATGGGAAGAACGGGTACCTACGGGTACGCAGCCGCAACATCAAGAGGGTACGGCTGAGTTTTGATCCGTGGCAGTTTGATGCATCTATCTTATTTGCGATGGTTTTGTTTCGGGTGGAGCATAAGGAGTGGCCGCGGGATCTGACTCCTGAGCGGGTTGAGGAGTTGGTGGCTGGTTTTGGGTCGTATGAGAAGATGTTTGGGCGTATTGAGCGGTTGGCGTATGAGAAAAAACTCAAACTAGACTAACTGAGTTAGCGCCTACTGACCCCGTTTTGCTTGGGAAGAGCTCAAAGAAAGCGGGGTCCTTGCCTCTGGGGTTGGTCGTGATTATGTGCGGTCACAGTTGTATTTCAAATCCTAATCAGGGAGTTTTAGTGAGTCTCATTGACTTTACAGATATACTATCGGCGATACCCGACCTTATTGGCGATATCATATCCAGCCCAAGCAGTAAAAAGCGTAAACGCTCTGCCATTGCAAAGAGTATCGAAAATATTCCTGATGATAATATTGAAAAATTTGCAAAATCCATCATACCCAAGAAACGACGACCTTCCTTAATTTTATTCATAGTGGGAGCAGGTTTATCCTTGTTTTCTCTCGCAATATTTATATTTACAATCTACTTATATTTTGAAGATAAAACCCTGGACTCTACAGATATAGCAGGATTAATCATGTATCCCATCCTTATAGCATGCGGTATTGTAGGAATGCGAGTTGGAGGCTGGTCCTATACGCATTTCAGACTGCAAGGGTTCACCTACAGAAATAAACCGTTTAAGAGCACCCACTTACAATACGATGAAATACTGGGATACACTTACGTTCAAGAACCCAAAGAGAAAATAACCTTATATCACAAAAATAATAACGTGACACTATCTATCGGCAGTCAAGATTTTTCATATCTGATGAGCCAGATAATCTTCCGTCAGACTCATGGAAGGTGGGCCGTGATGAACGCGCGGGAAGACCTGCGAGAGATTATATACACCATGGACGACACCATTTATGCACCATGGCTCATCAACCATCCCAAAGCTATGTTTTCCTGAGCATCCAGGAACACCGTCCAGAGGTGAGTGCCCACAGATTTCATTCAGTACCTATGGAAACCTACGTTTACCCAAGTGAGAGTACTGTTCTTCTGAAAACCTGCTAGTTACACGCAGAAACTATACTGATACATATAAATATTGTGCACCTTCCACCCCTAAAAGGTATCTCTGATGGACCTTGAGACCAGAATCTATAAATACAGCCTCATGGTCGGAGGGGCACTACTCACGGTATTATTTCTCCTTTGCACCATATTCTGCACCTTTATGGGGCCAGGGATAGGCTGGGGCGCGTTGATGTTTGTGAGTATGCTGATCAGCATCGGGGTGTTCTATACCGGTTGGGATACGGGCCGGAATCGCCCGGAAGAGCAAGAACCTCAGAGCCAAGAAACCTCTGATGCAGAGCATCATGAAGAATCATAACTAGCTTCTAATATTGGCTAGGGGTGTGTTCGTATATTCTGCACGAGCACACCCCTCTTGCTCTATTTATGTCCTGGTGAGGTTAACAAGGCTCTCTGAGATTACGTGATGAGCATATAAGGAAAAGGTACAGTTTTGAAAAGACGTATCAGCAGATATGGCGGGTTAGAAAGAGGGCTATGAGATGGAAAACGGTATTTTAGGTAGTCTGCTTGGCGGCCTACTCGTCGGAGCTATGCCCGGCATCCAACGTAAAGGTTCACATGTCTCCGTCGGGGTGAGGCAACACCGCCCACGCTTTGTCCTCTACCTCGGATGGGGAATATTACTTTTTATCCTAATACCCTTTCCTCTTTTTATAGATATTATGTTTGGGTTCGACCTTGGCATGCATATTTTTATATTTATATTAGGTGCCCCTATGGGGCTGGTAGTCATTATTAATTACTATGTGCTCTATATCCGGTTTGATGAGCACTCGGTCACTTGGCGTAACTCCCTCGGACGCACCTATACCGCACCGTATACCTCGATTGATAGGCTCACGTATCTAGATAACAACCGCAACGGGTGGATTCGTATTATTTTTCGGGATCAGGGCAAGCGTAAGCGGCTGAGTTTTGATCCGGGGCAGTTCGATGGCACGGTGATTTTTGGTCATATTTTGTATAAGGTGCGTACGGGGGAGTGGGCCTCTTCGGTGCAGCAGTTGTCGGAGTCTGGGTTTTTAGAGGGTCGGGAGTCGTTTGAGGCGTTACGAGAGATCCGATTCGTGCGCAACTTACAAGCCTCAGCACCTCATACCGCGTAATCCCCAGGCGCATCAGCAAAGCCTGCAATCTCCCCGCGCCCGCACCCGTGGAACATAGTTTGCCCTAAATGGGTTCTTCCGGTGTATGCACTCTATAATAAATGGGCAATAATCACCGACTGAAAGATAACAACATGCTGACTACTTCTGTATCCCGCCGCGGTGCTCTAGGCGTCTTGGGTCTTGGTTCTGCCGCGTTCTTGGCGGCGTGCTCCTCCTCTAACTCGAACGGCAACGGTGGGGAATCCGGCGCATCGGCTTCCTCGACGAGCACCCGCAGCGACTATAGCGGCGAGGCTAAAATCGACAAGTTCGATACCTCAGCTGGCACCTACGAGCCCGCAACTCGTGAGACTCCCGCTAAGAATGTTCCCAAGCCCATCAAGCCTGAGAATATGAACGAAAACTCCGTCGCGGGTCTGTACTCTTCGATCGCATTCATCGGCGCGGCTTTGCAGTACGCACTGCAGACCGGTGATGCATCTTTGATCAAGGAAAGCGGCTTGAGCGATGAAGATAAAGAAGAATTCATTACGGCTGACTTTTTGAAGCAAATTGAAGAAGGAAAGAATTGGGTGGAAGACCCCAAGGTCGTGATAACCCTTGTGGATGCGCAGCCCAAGCAAGAAAACGGCACCTACACCTGGGCATCAACAATCAAAATGACTCCCGGAAGTTTCGTTGTCGTTGATGGGAAAGCGCAGGATGCTCCTGCAGAGTCTCCGGCTCGGAAAGTGACTTTCAAGGGAACCTACTCCAATAACAAGTGGAGTATCACGGGTAGTAATGACACCAGCGGTTCCGACAGCTCCGCATCCCACGATACCCAGGACAGCTAATCACTAGCTCCACATATAGAGCGGTGTCCCCCGGAATTTCTATATGTTCCAGGGGACACCGCTTTTTGCATTAGGGGTTCAGAACCCTATGTGTAGAAACGGGCGGCAACCCGCGCTACCGCAAAGATTCAGTACCTAACGCACCCGTGTAAGAAGCCTTCTTGCCTTACCACAGGCTTGCGAAATCGAGCACCATACGCCCGTTGATCTTGCCTGCGTTCATCTCCTCGAAGATCTGCGGGGCCTCATCAACCTTGCGCAGCTGCACTACGGGAACCACCAGCCCGTCTGCGCCGAACTGGAACGCTTCGGCAAGATCCTGGCGGGTGCCAACCAACGAGCCGAGCACGCGAATACCGTCAAGAACGACCTTCGCGATGGACAGCTCCATCTTCTCGGGGGGAAGACCCACAGCCACCACGCTACCCCCGGCACGTACGCTCTCAACCGCCTGGTTAAAAGCGACCTTCGATACCGCAGTTACCACGGCGGCTTGAGCGCCACCATCAGTTACTTCACGAATCTTTGCCGGTACATCCTCAACCTCACGACCGTTAATCGTGACGTCGGCACCGGTTTCGGCGGCAAGTTGCAGCTTGTCATCGTTAATATCGACGGCAATAACCTTGGCACCGAAAACCTTCTTGGCGTACTGCACCGCCAGGTTGCCCAGCCCGCCAGCGCCGTAGGCGACCAGCCACTGACCGGGGCGTATCTGCGATTCCTTAATCGCCTTATAGGTGGTTACGCCCGCGCAGGTAATCGAGCTTGCCTGCGCCGCATCCAGGCCTTCGGGAACCTTTACGGCATAGTCTGCCGTGACAAGGGCATACTCACTCATGGCACCGTCCACGGTGTAGCCCGCATTCTTGACGGTACGGCATAGGGTCTCCCTGCCGGAGGTGCAGTATTCGCAGTGCCCGCATCCCTGGAAGAACCATGCAATAGAGACACGGTCACCGGGCTTGAGCGATTCAACGCCTTCACCAACTTCGGTGACAATACCAATACCCTCATGCCCCAGGACGCGCCCCGGAACCTTACCGAAATCACCCGCCGCAACGTGCAGGTCGGTGTGGCAGACGCCGGAGTACTCTAGCTTCACGAGCGCCTGACCGTGCCCCACCTCGGGCACGGGAACATCAGTGACATTTATCGAGCCATCAACAACGTCAGGGACAACTACAGCTTTCATGGGAACCTCCCGTGTACTAGCTCACTATCAATGTTCGTTTAATCGTAAAGCTCGTATAGAGATTTTTCTACAGTCCGGTGATATATTCAACCGCTAATACGGAATGGTACTCATGAGCGATTTTATGCCGTGCCGCAGCGCCTCTCTAGGAAGTCCACATAGAGAGCAAATAGATAACGAAATGATGAAGACGTGTCCAGGAGTCCGGGGTTCAACAAAGCTCTAAGATACAATCGACGTAATGTCTCTGGTATGGAGCAACAAACTGGGAAGTTGAGGCTTATCTTCCGCCCTTGACTGCGCAGTTTTGGGCAAAAAGATGTGCTGAGGCCCGGAACCTCGCTCGTAACCGCATCCCTTGAGAGCACCGATGAAAGGGCAAACATGCCAACCCGTTTACCCCACCATGTCTCCCGCCGCGCCGCCTTGGGTGTGCTGGGCGCAGGATCTGCCACCGTCGTTGTCGGATGCGCCCCCGCCGTCAAACCCGCGGACCTCGGGCAGGGGAGCTCGTCCTCCGCGAGCTCATCGTCGTCAAGCGCTTCATCCTCCAGCTCATCATCGAGTGCATCTACTCTGCCCGGCAACTCGAAAAACACCGGCGATGTAAAACTCGAAAAGTACGACACATCCGCTGGCGAGCACCAGCCCGCAACCCGTACTGAGAAGCCGAAGAACGTTCCCAAACCCCTGCTCTCTGATAAAGCCAACGAGAAAACCATAGACGGGCTTTACGAAAACATCGCCTATATCGCGGCTTCTATGCAGTACCTCTTCCAGACCGGCGATATGGAGCCCTTCGAGAAATGCGCTCTGGTGTCATCCGAAAAGTCGAGTCTGTCCAGTAACACTAATGCTTCAGAGATGCTCAAAATGATCAAAGAAGGCAATGCCTGGCTGGACAACCCGACCGTTGTGTTCTCACTGAACACCTCCACCCCGAGTAGCAGCGGCAGCTTCTACTCCTGGGACGGCACGATGAAGATGAATATGGGTTCCTACGTCGTCGTGAACTCCATGAGTAAAGATGTGGAGTCCAGTAAACAACACGTTGATACGGATATTACCTTCGAGGCTCTCTATTCGGGCAGCTCGTGGACTATTCGCAGCAGCGGGGGTGCTGCTGGAAGCGGCGGATTCTCCATCTAAAACATTGTTGTTTTAGCGGCTGGGGTTTCTTAGCCTCACTAGATTTATGCCTTATTCGCTTTGAATAAGGCACATATGAAAGGAAAAAAGAATATTATGTCATCGTTGATCGTGACTCGCCGTAACGCAGCGCTGGGTGTGCTGGGTGCTGGCACAGCGGCCGCGCTCGCAGCATGTTCTTCGTCGAACTCAAACTCGAACTCCAGCGGCGGCTCGTCAAGCTCCAGTAAGTCGGAACCCGCCAAGGACTACAAAGGCGAGGTCAAGTTCGATAGCTTCGATACGTCGGCAGGGGAGTATGTGCCCGCAACCCGCACCGAGCCTGCGAAGAATGTTCCCGTTCCGAAGCTGCCGGAGAACGCTAACGAAAAGTCCGTCGAGGCTTTCTACGCGCATATCGGTTACTACGCTGCATGCATGCAGTATCTTATTGCTACGGGTGATGATACTCCCTTCCGTAATGGATCTTTTGGAGAGGCTGAAATTCAGGCATTTTCGAAGAATTCTGACATGCAAAAACTTCTACCCATTATTAAAAGTGGGGAGAGGTGGTTCGGTAATCCTAAAGTAATTTGCACTTTGGGAACTTCTCAGCCTGAAATCGCTGGTGACCGTTATAAATGGTCTGTTCAGATGAAGATGGATCTAGGCGAATTTGTAGCATCTCCTGAAGGTTCCGTTGACCTGCCCGCTAACGAGCGAGTCACCACAGAGAACGCTAACATTAGAGGCACCTACGCCGATAATAAGTGGAATATCGTTAGCACCGCCTAGTCGAATACGACACTATTGACTTGATGGTTTAAAGCCCCGCAAGATTTCTACAATCTTGCGGGGCTTTTTTGTATTCGCAAGAAAAGCGAGAGCGCTGATGTGCAGCACTGAAATGCCCCGGCGCGGCGCATTGCGCGAAAAAACTACCGTATTTTAAGACCCTAGAACGGCAGATATACGGGCTCCCGCAGTCCCGATACACTAGAGTAGAGAGAAACACCCATGGCGAGTTCATGCGCTCGCCACCCGTGCTTCCCGCAGTCGCCTGCCCTGCGGCGTTACGGAAGCCCCGAAAGGAACACCATGTCACCTCATGATGTAACCCGCCGTGCCGCACTAGGCATCGTTGGCGCTGGCTCTGTCATTGCTTTTGCCGGATGCGCCGCCTCCGTAAAACCCGTCGATGCCGCCGCTAGCGGCTCTTCAAGCTCTTCATCGTCAAGCTCATCGTCCTCATCCTCTGCATCGGCATCACCCTCGGAGAGCATAAAAGACTACGGTACTACTATCAAAAACGATAAGTACGATACGTCGGCTGGCGCGTATGAACCCGCAACGCGTGAACATCCAGCAAAGAATATCCCTAAACCTGTTTTAGATGATAAAGCTAAAGAGAACTCAGCAGATGGCTTTTACGCTAATCTAGTCTTTATGGCAGGTGCATTGAAGTACCTTTTTGAGACGGGAAGCGACGAAATGATTAATAAGTCTGCATTGGCACAAAGCGAAAAGGATGGTTTCTTAAAAAATGATCAATCCTCTTTCGATAGGATCAAAGATGGTGAGATTTGGTTTGGTAACCCTCAAGTAACGTTTGCCATGCGCTCTCCCCGTCCCTCAAAAGCAAGCGGTGGCGGCTACAATTGGGGCGGTATGATGGTCATCGATTTAGGAGAGTTTCGTGCCTTCCCTGATGGAACTAGCGAGGACTACACCGATGAAAAACAACGTAAGACAGAAACTTCGGTGTATTTTCAGGGTAAGTATTCTGATGGTGCCTGGCAGATCAAATCATTCTAGGTGCCAGTAATTGAATGGATAATTGTGCTTTTCAGAGCATATAGCTGGTCCCGCACGCATCGTATTGATGCATGCGGGACCAGCTTTTATGCGCACAGAAACATTCCAAAGACAGCTCTTACCGCCATAAAGAGGAATAAAACTGCCGCTATGTACACCTTAACGTGCCGCTATTGAATACGTGCACAGCACGCCAAATTTTTAGACAAGGTACCTTTTTACAGGGTCGATAACATCGCGCGGGGTGCGTGCCGCGCCGAGCAGCGGGTCTCCAATAGCCCGAAGCTCCCAGCCGCGACCTACGCGTGCCAGCAGGGCTACCATGAGCCCCGTATGCGAGCCCTTTTCCGTCATCGAAAAACGTGCCATCTCCTGGCGGGTAGCAACGTTTTCAACGCGCACAAAAGCGTTGTCAATGTTGCTGAACTGATCCCCGGAATATGAGGTAATCACCAGTGCCAAGAAAGCAACGCGCGCATCCACGCCCGGGAGGTTAATATCGATAACCTCGTCGTCGCCTTCGCCTGCACCCGTCAGGTTATCTCCGTGGTGAATAATAGAACCATTGACCGAGCGTAACGACCCGTAGAAAACGACCTCAAGCAGGTTACCTGCTGCATCATAGCCGATCACGGAAGCATCCAGATCGACCGCTTTCTCTTTGATACGCCCAAAGAGCCCCTTGGTTTTAATGGGATCCCAGCCTAAGCCCAAACGAACCTGGGTGAGCGAGCTGTCTTTCGAGAGATCTAGTTTCTGGCCTTTTGACAGGTTAATAGCCACAGTGCCTGTACCCTTCGTTAGTTATGTAGTCATGTAGTCATAAAAATACGGTGGGCGGATGCGCGGCGCACGCTGCGTCCGCATCGTCGCCCACCGTGTTGCTTGAGGGCTATGTGCCCTTGATCCTGCGGTTATGTGCTCTGCACCGGAGCGTCAGGTTCTGCAGTCTTTTCCGCTAGTGCTGCCTCCGCATGGTTTGCCTTGCGGGAGGAGATAATCGACCCGGCGATAAAGACGATGCCGGAAAGGCCGATCACGTAGTCGGGAATATCCCACTTGAGGGTTGCCAGAAGCATGAGCGCGAGAACGCCGATAGCCCAGTGCGCGCCGTGATCCAGGTAGCGCAGCTCTTGAAGGGTTCCCTTTTCGACCAGGTAAATGGTCATCGACCGCACGAAGAGCGCGCCCACGCCCAGGCCGATAGCGATAATAATGGGGTCTGAGGTTACCGCGAATGCGCCGAGAACGCCATCGAAGCTGAAGGAGGCATCAAGAACTTCTAGGAAGATAAACATGGAGAATGCTGCTTTACCAGTAAGTACGGCAACATTCGCCAGGGATTCTTCTTGAGATTCGTTTCGGTCTTCCATAAAGGTTGCCAGGCCGTTGGTCGCCAAGAAGGTGAGCATGCCCAGAAGCCCCGAGAGCAGAATGGTGTACTGCTCATGATGCTCGGCACCGAAAAGCTGAGAAGCCGTCACTAAGATAACCCCGGAAACCAATACAGGCATGGAATCAAAGTGCCCGGCTTTGGCGAGCGGTTTCTCGATCACGGATAGCCAGTGGACATCCTTACCAGCCTCGAAGAGGAAGGAAAGGAAGAGCATGAGCAGGAACATGCCGCCGAAGGAAGCGATGGTGTGGTGCGCGGATTCCAAAATGTACCCGTAGGTTCCGGGCGTATGCGGGTCGCCGCGTTCCATTGCAAGGTTCCAAGCTTCAACCGGACCTACGTTGCCTGCCAGGCAGACGATCAGGAAGGGGAAGATAAGACGCATACCAAAAACAGCGACTAGCACACCGACTGTCAAGAAGATATTGCGCCATGCATGCGACATTTTGTCTAGGTATTTTGCGTTCACACCCGCGTTGTCGAATGAGAAAACGATCTCAAGGACAATCAGGATCGCGGCGGATACCATGCCGACAATACCACCATAAAAGGCGGCACCTATAAGTGCCGCAAGGGTAATCAAGAGGTCGTATTTGAAGAATTTTAATAAAGCCATGAGGGCAGAAGGCTCTCCTTCGCGTTAGAGATAAGGCAGGTTGTTAAACGGTGAAACCGTAGGAGGTCAGCAGATGCGGCAGACCACCGGTGAATGGATCTTCTACGGCTTTGAAACGCCATTCGCCGTTGTGGCGGTACACCATTGCGAAGAGTACAGCGGGCGCTGCCGAGCAGTCTTCGGAAAGGTCGTAACGAGCGATTTCTTCATTCGTGTCGTCGTTTATCAGACGTACATAAGCGTTACGCACTACACCGAAATTCTTACCGGTTTTTTCGCCTTCGTAGATGGAGGCGAGGATGTGAAGGCGCTGTACCTTTGGGTCTACTTTATCGAGGTTCACGATAATGGTCTCATCGTCACCTTCAGCATCGCCAGTGCGGTTGTCACCGGTGTGGACGACCGCGCCATCAAGGCTGGTGGGATTGTTAAAGAAGATGAGGGATGCATCGTCAAAAAGGATCCTGTCATTTTCGTCGGTGATCATGACGGATGCGTCAAGGTCATAGGCTTCACCCGCGAGGGATAGGTCCCAACCCAGTCCGATGGTGAGGTTTTTCAGGCCCGGTGCCTCTTTGGTGAGATTGATGGGGTTTCCTTTGGTGAGCTTAATAGCAGCCACTATATTTTCCTTTCTATTTATGGTGTTGATATCCGCTGAGAAGGGCGATGGCACAGGTAACGTAACCATCCTCACTTAATATTAGCGTACCCTCCCCTAAATCCCGGGTTATGCGTATATCGGGATTGGTGAGCTGAAGATTCCTGCCGATCAGTTTTAAAGATCGCAGTAGCGTCAAAGATTTAGGGGGAATTGTCAAAACTGTGCCTGCTGCGTTGAGCGATATTTGGGTCATCCGAGAGGCAGCATCAGTTGGGGGAGCGGATGAACCCGACAGCATAGCACTCTCACCATCCCAGTTCAGCAGGAATGCAGTCATATCGGTTCCAGTAATACGCAGTTCTCCTACGGCGGCTTGTACCGCATCGAGCATAAAGAGACGTTCGCTCGGGTGAGCGTCGACGATATTGGGGATGTGACCCCACCAGTGCGGTTCACGCAGGTGTTCGGATGGGGGAGTTATGGTTTTTGCCGTGTCTGCAGGTTGAGAATGCTGCCAAGATTCAGCCGATTCCGGGGTGTAGGTTGCCGTCCCGCGAGATTTGCTCATATTTGGGGGCTTAATCTGCCGGTGCTGCATCGGCTGCGCTGTCCCGGATGCGCTCGGCGCTCGGTTCGCCTGGCGGCTTATACTCCGCTGAGTATGCTGCGCCCTCTGGTGCCCTTGCTGGTCAGGGGGAATATCTGCAGACTGCGGCCCCCGGTTTGCTGCTGCAGCAGCAGAGGGGGATGCTTGAGGATGCGCCTGCGGCTCAGGGTCCGCTATGTAGGCAGTGATAAAACTGTAGCGACTCATAACCCGAACCCTTGAAGCATGGCGGATACACTATGCCATTCATCGCACACAGCTCGCACTTTCCATTCACCGCGGTGCCGGTACACCTGCATCAGCCGTACCGCTGCGCTGCGACCTACCTGCACGAGTGGGGCACGGAACATTGTTTTTCCGGTGGTGGGGTTTATCATGCGTGCTCGAATCCCGCTGGCACGGTTGAGCCGCACGGTACTTTCCCCGTTTGTGAAGAGCACAACTTCCAGGGAATCTACGTCTTGGGGCACAGTGGGAAGGTGCAGATCGAACTGCACCTGGTCGTCGCCCATGAGTTCGCGGCGGCGAACACTGCCCGCACGGTCTAAGACCTGGTGAGCAAATACAAAGTCTTGCCGCGAAACAAGTTTGCTGTTCGAGGTGAGAAGTACCCCTGCCTCCAGAGATTCACGTAGAAGCGGTTCGTCGGTGCGCCACCGCAGTCCTACCAGCACGTGGTCAAGATCGGGTGTTTCCTGGGTAAGATTGACGTTCTGACCAATGCTCAGTTCCATTTATACCGCCATTCTCTTGCGCATGAACAGGGTGTGCGTTTCAAGTTCAAGGCTGTTATCTGCCCGCACAAGGTTAAGCGCTGTGACGAATTCCTGATTTGCATCAGTAAGAGCCTGCACCAGCTCGGAGGTTTGCTCCGGGGTGGGGTTGTGCGTGCGGGTGTAGGCAGTCAACAGATTCGGTACATAGGTGGTTAGCGCCGTCTGGAGTGTGTATTCCGTCGTTGAGGGCAGGGTTGCGCGGGTATCACTGCCCGTTTCTGCCGTTATTTTGCGGTAGGTTTCGACCATCTCGAAGGCGGGTACGAGTGCGCGCGGGGGTACAGACACGGCAAAATCCGCCAAATAATGCGAGGCATCATCCAACACATGCTGGGACTGGCGCAGGTGCGTGGGCTCCGGGGCAGAAGAATGAGCCGAGGCATACTCCTGCGCCGGGGCATCCGTGACGCTTTCTTGTTGGGAGCGGGACGGGGAATCGTCCGGCACACCGAAAAACCGTTTGATAACGCCCACGTGTGCCTCTAATTCTGGGTGAGCGCGCGGTTTGTGGGAGTTCCGCTGGCGTGTGCAGGGGATTCGGGGGCATTATTCCTTCGTGTAACGCGCTCAAGAGATTCTGCCGTCAGTTCGCGCAGCATCTGGTTCGACTGGGCGAATGCTTCTACCGCCCCCTGACGGAATGCGGAAACTTCGTCGAGTGCTTGAAGTACTTTTCCATGTGCCTGCGCCAAAACCTGCGGGTCGATTGCGGGTTGGGACGCCATCTGCTGGATGCGCGTAGCTTGCGAAGACAGCATGTCGGCATTGCGCATAATAGCGTTCTCGGTGGTTTGCTTCAGGGCGCCAAGCTGCTGCAGAACCGCTTCCTGCATGCCTAAGGAACGGGCGATATAGGCGGTCATTTTGTATGCCCATAAGGTGGTGTCTTCGGCGCGGCGGATACCGCGAATGAGCTCTTTGCCGTTGCTGGAGACAACATCGCTTGTCAGGTACGCCTGCCCGGCAATTTCAAGTTTAGTGAGCAGATCGCTGATGCGCTGTTCGGTCACATACAGAACCTTCTCGGTGTAGATGCGTGCGGTTTCTTCATCTCCTTCAAGACGAGTTTCTTCAGCGGCGGCACGCACCATATCGGAGAACTGTTGAAGAACTGCGATCTTCTCGTTCAAATCCGTCATGCCTTCCTGAAGTTTCTCGCGCAGTTTCACGAGTTCCGCCTGCTGCATGACGAGCGCATCGGTGGATTTTTTCAGTTTTTTGCTGATGCCTTCAATATTTCTGTTGACGCTGGCGTACTGGTAGAAGAATTTCTCGATTTTGCTTTTGCCGCGCCCTATCAGGCGTTTTGCGATGCCGCGTTTACCGGGGGTACCGTCAATCGCGCTGTAATCCAGCGAGTTGATTTGTGCACGCAGTTCCGCCAGGTTTTGAGATGCTTTGGTTTGTGGGGAGTCCGGCGCAAGCTCAAGCTCCTGCATATTGAGCAGGCGCTGGGTAACCATGTCGATGCCGTTGAAGGTATCGGAACCGTAGCTTGAAATCGTATTTTCGAGGGTATCGAGAAGTGAAGGCGACTTCAGATCGGTGTTGTTGAGAGTGATAGCCAGTTCGTCTGCTTCATGACTGATAGTTGCAACCTCAGGGGCACGCGTTTCCCGTTTTACAAGGTCGATAGCTCCCGCTTGGTTAAGTTTAGGCGGTGCTTGAGTTACGACCGGCGGGGCACCAACTTGGGGTTCGGAAGTAGGGATTTCAGCCATGAGATATCCTCTCGTCATGTCGGAACATACTCTTCTATGGTACTCAGCGCAGTGTGCAGAAGAACGTCCTTTCGTTAGAAAGCAATAAAAGTTGCATAAAAAAGTACCGGTATGCCTGTGGATAACTTCTCCAGTTTCTTCGTTGCGGAACGTAAAAACCTCGTTGTTTTATGGGTTATCTATAAAAATACGTGGAGGTCAAGATCGGTCTGCGAAGCACCGCTCCCGCTTTATCCTCTGGCAGAATCGAGCGAAATCTCACAGAGCGCATACCGTTGAAATCTGCTATAAACCTCTACTTAAGGTGGATAATGAAGGGACTTCTCGCATTTTGATGCCGCGCGAAAGGGGATTCACGGTGGAATATGTGCTAACACGTCGTTCCGCGCTGGGTGCTGCGGGTGCTGGTGCGGTGCTTTTTACGGTTGCTTCATGCTCGAATGAACGCAGTGACTATGCCGGAGAAGTCAAACTCGATAAGTACGATAATTCTGCCGGTAGTTTTGAAGCCGCCACACGAGACACCCCTCCCAAGAACGTCCCCAAACCTATCAAGCCTGAGAATGCAGATGAAAAGTCCGTTGCCGGATTTTACGCGAGCCTAGCCTATATCGCCGCCGCTATGCAGTATATGTTCGCCACCGGTGACACCGGTCCCTACGATGACAGTGCGCTCACCGAGGACGAGAAACACTATGTTCATAATTCCTCAAATGAGCAAATACTGGCACGCATGAGGGAAGGGCAAAACTGGTATGAGAACCCGCGCGTCACTATCTCCCTGAATACCGCGCAGCCCGCGATGGAAGGTGATACATACACGTGGGAAGGGAAGTTCTCTATGGAGTTCGGGAATTACCGCGTCGATCGTGGGCAGGTAAACGACCTAACGGAACGGCAAAAAAGTAATACCGAAGACATGGTTTTTAAAGGAACATATACCAACGGGCGCTGGAGCATTGAAACTCGGTCAAAGACCGTAGCCTCACAGAGCTCTACAGCTACACCATAGCGTTGTACCGTGCTTGGAAGGGATGCGCTCGGCGCTGGTTCTTGGGTGCGCGCAGGGACGATGAGAAAAATATAACAGCTTATGATGACGTCATATAACGCATGTTCGCACGGCTTAACGGCACAATAGTAAGGTACCCAGCCACATCACAGGGGTTTTAATCGTTGACGATTAAGACGCCGAAAGGAATGAAATATGTCAGAAAGATCCTATGATTTTTCGCGCCGAACCGCTCTTGCGGCAGCCGGTGCGGTGGGTTCGGCGATGATGCTGAGCGCCTGCGCCCCGAAAGTAAGAGGAATCGCATCCGAGCAGCAGAGTGCGGGGGCAACTGCATCCAGCTCTAGTTCCAGCTCTCCATCTAGTTCCAGTTCAAGTTCTTCATCTAGCTCCAGCAATTATGCAGGCGAGGTTCGCTTCACGAGTTTCGATACCTCGGCGGGCGCCTATGAGCCTGCCACGAAAGAGCATCCGTCAAAGAACGTGCCTAAACCGACGAAACCCTCAGATATAAACGATAAGTCGGCGGCAGGATTTTATGCGGCGATTGGCTATACGACGGCAGCAATGCAGTACGCCATGGAAACACTGGACTTTAGCCTTGTGGCGGATGCGTTTCCACCAGAATACAAAGATGTCCTGGAATCTAAATTTAACCAGCTGAAACAACAAACCACGAACAGTAAATCATGGTTTGGCGGCCCCAAATTTAAGGCGATTCTCAAGAGCCCGGAACCGACGATGAACGGTACGAGTGCCACCTGGGAAGGAACAATATCGTTTTCGCTGGGTACCTTTTACGGGCCGAGTGGAGTAAGCCGAGAGTCTGAGACAGAGACATCAGATACCCTCTACCGTGGAACCTATACGGAAGGGCGCTGGTGGGTTATCTACGGCAGCTCCTCGGGTTCGTCAGGATCTGGATCGTCTCAAGAATTTTCACTCTAGAAACACCACACAGATATTCGGGCTAAGAAGTCCGCACCATGAAAGGAAAAAGAATGTCCGCTCTACATGTCTCACGTCGCACCGCGTTTAGTCTGGCGGGTGCAGCCTCTGCGACCGTGGCGCTTGCTGCGTGCTCTAATGGCGATGGAAAGGATTACAGCGGAGAAGTGAAGTTTGACAGCTTCGAACGCTCCGGGAATTATGAACCGGCAACCAAAGACAAACCTGCCCAAAATGTGCCTAAGCCAGTTAAACCTTCTCAGATGAATGAAAAATCGGCGGCAGGATTCTATGCGGCGATCGGCTACCTTGCGGCTGCAATGCAGTACCTGTTGGAGGACCTTGAGCCCGAACCAATAATTGAAGTTCTGGGGGATTCACAAGGAAGTTATGACCAGTTTAAACAGATGAAATCGTCCAATCTCGCATGGGTCGTTAATCCTAAAGTCGTGATCTCCTTGAAGACTCCTCAGCCTAAAGTCGATGGTGATACGTACACATGGGATGCAAAAGGCACCATTAAATATGATGGGATCGGGAGCAGTGTTGATGCTGCACAGCAGGCGGGTAAAGATCAAACAAGCGATATAACTATCAAGGGAACCTATAAGGACGGTCAGTGGCGTATGACAGACCCAGAGACCACTTCAACATCCGGAAGCTCATCGAGCTCCGGGTCACTTTTCGGTTTCTAAATTTATTTAAGACCTGCTAGTTGCATCTGCATATGTGCCCAGGTTTCAGCATGAGCCTGGGCGCTGAAAGGAAACACATATCATGAACACACATGCATATCGTCTCTCACGTCGCACCGCGTTTGGTCTGGCGGGTGCTGCCTCTGCGACCGTGGCGCTTGCTGCGTGCTCTGGAAACGTTAGCGGAGTCAGCTCCCAAAGCGAGCGCACCGACTTTAGCGGCGAGATCAAGTTCGATAACTTTGACACTTCTGCGGGAGAGTACAAGCCCGCGACCAAGGATCGCCCCGCCGAAAATGTGCCGAAGCCGAAGAAGCCGGATAACGCTAACGATAAGTCGGCGGCAGGTTTTTACTCGTCTATTGGCTACCTTTTTGCATCCATGCAGTACTTCTTCGAGTCTTTTGACCCCGAACCCATGATGGAGGTTATTGCAGACAACACCGGGCAGAAGATTCCTGCAGCACAGTTTGAGCAGCTCAAGCAGATGGGTGCCGGGGGAGTCGTGTGGTTTTATGACATAAAAATTACCGGCAGCCTCAAGACCCCGCAGCCGAAGGTGGACGGCGACACCTACACCTGGGATGGAAGCCTTACTGTGAAAGTCGGCGGTATGAGCGGTCGTGGGGGCATGGGCCGGGAACTGAACCAGGAACAGAGCCAAGACGTTACGTTCAAGGGAATTTATAAGGACGGCAAATGGATGATTACGAACCCAAATCAGGATTCGACCTCGTCTAGTAGCGCTAGCCCGTCAAGCTCCAGCAGCTCCGGTTCGCTGTTTGGCATCTAGCGAAATTTTACGGTGAGAGTATTCATTTCTCGTTATCGTGATGGATAGCGGGTATATGCATATGCTGTACCTCCGATGATCGATACCACCCGAGTGTCAGGGCTTGGGTTCCGAAAGGACTAGCATGTCTTCATTGAATATCTCTCGCCGTTCCGCGCTTGGGCTCCTTGGCGCCGGTTCTGCGGCGGTGGCTCTTGCTGCCTGTTCCGGGGCAAATAATGCTGGCGGGTCAGGCTCCTCCGCATCCGGTGGTCAAGACCAAAAGGACTACAGCGGCGAGGTGAAATTCGACAACTACGACACCTCTGCAGGTAAGTACGAGCCCGGCACCAAGGAACAGCCCCCGAAGAACTTCCCCAAGCCCCTCAAACCAGAGCAGATGGGTGAGAAATCCGTTGCTGGTTTCTATGCGGCTATCGGGTACATGATAGCTTCGCTGGAATATTTCACAGGTGCCAATGACCCGGAACCTTTGTTGCAGGTTGCGGCAGATAACCAAGGGAATAAGATATCTCCTGATAATTTTCGGCAAGTGGTTGAGCAGAGGAAATCTCAAAAAACCTGGGCTGAAGATCTTATGATGGTGGCAATCTTGGATTCTCCGCAGCCTAAGATTGACGGCGATACCTACACATGGAACGGAAAGATCAAAGCTAGCAATGGTTCCTTCATCATGGTTAACGGACAAGTGATAGATATTCCCGAAGACAAAAAAGAGGAAGAATCACCTGCCATCTTTATGGGAACCTATAAAGGCGGCACCTGGTTGCTGCAGGATCCGAGCGCTGCAGGGCAATCTGGAGGTGCCCAGGACCAGCAGCAGGCTCCGCAGGAAGGCGCATCCGGCAACGGCGGGGCACAGTAGCAATACCGCGCAATCGTCTAGGAGAACCGAGTGTAGGTTCCTACTTAAAGAAAACCCGCAGGAAACACGGTGTTCTTGCGGGTTTTCCGCGCTCTTAGCTGAATCTTTGCTCAGGGAACACTTAAACCTCGCATGAATTTCTACATCATGTACACAATGGGAATATACCCAACCACAGTTTGCGCCTTGATGCACGGGTAAAAGGCGCTGAAAGGACACCATTTCGATGCCCTCCCACACCTCCCGTCGTTTTCCCCGCCGCTCCGCACTCGCGCTGTTGGGCATAGGCTCAGCGGGATTTATTGCCTCCTGCTTATCAAGAAACCAAGGATCTGCCACAAACTCTGACGAAACCCGCACCGACTTTGCGGGTGAGGTCAAATTCGATACATATGATGAATCTGCGGGAGCCTTTAAACCTGCAACTCGTGATCACCCGGCTCAGAACGTGCCTGTGCCCATCAGACCCGAGCATATGAACGATAAATCTGTGCAGGGGCTTTACAATACGATCGCCTATATTTCCGCCGCCCTCCAATATATGAACGCTACCGGCAATACCCGACTTTATGATGAGAGTGCCGCCGCAGAGCCGGGACATAGTGTCATGCGTGGCGAAAAAGACGAAAAAGCGTTCTCTTTAATGCGTGAAGGGCGCGTCTGGTTCGATAACCCCGCGGTCACAGTAACCCTCAAAACCTCCGAACCGACTATCAAGGGCGATACCTACACCTGGGAAGGAAAGACCACCCTTGATTACGGAACCTTTCAGGTGGGCGAGAAAGAGACCGTGGACCTTTCTCTCGCGAAACGGTACGAAGTTGCCCAGACCACCTTCACCGCGGTGCATCGTGACGACCGCTGGTGGTGTAAGGTGAGCGTTCCTGAAAAGATCGTGGGAGCACCCGAAAGAACTGATCTTTTCTCACATTTTAGGATGCGTGTAGAAGACCTAACCCCCACGCCGGTGCCTACACCGGAGGCAAAGAAATAAAGGCGCTGAGGGTGTTCACAATTACGAATGCGCGTACACAGCAAATATTCAGCTGAACGGCCTCAACCTGGGAATATGCAGAAATACCTGCGGCAATCCCAAGCATAAATCATGACACATGGCAGGATAGTTAGAGGTAACCCAACCACAAGGAGCGCTTAAGCTCTCTGCCCTAAACACGGATACCTTCATTATTATCCTGGCATAAGCAAGGCGCCGAAAGGAATACTATGAATATCCCAGCACATTATCTGACCCGCCGTTCCGCTCTTGGTGTGATCGGCGCCGGTTCTGCGGCGGCTGCTCTTGCCGCATGCTCAACCAGTAATTCTAATGGCGGCGGCGGTTCTGATTCGTCGAAGCGTGACGACTACAGCGGCGAGGTCAAGTTCGAGAAGTTTGATACTTCTGCCGGGAACTATGAGCCCGCAACCCGTGAGCATCCCGCAAAAAACGTTCCGAAACCTATTAAACCCGATAACCTGAATGATAAATCGGTGGAGGGCTTCTACCAGAATATTGCCTTTCTCATTGCTAGTCTGCAGTATCTCTATATGACGGCAGACGGCAGTGCTGTTAAGGAGAGCAATTTTAAAAACAAAGAACAAGCCCCAAAGATTGAAGAGCAGATGAAGTCTTCTGGAATGCCGGATAAGTCCTGGTTTGAGGACTTTACTCTCAAGCTTTCTCTTGATACTCCGCAGCCCAAGGTTGAAGGCGACAACTATACCTGGGAAGGAAAGGTATCAATAAATATGGGCAGCTTTATGGTTCAAAATGGGCAGGTGACAGATATCCCCGAGAAATCGCGGCGTCAGGAAGGATCGCAAACCTTTAAAGGCACCTATAAAGATGGTAAATGGGAAATTGACCTTGGAATGAGCAGCTCCGCAAGCCCCAGCGCCAGCGGTGGCGCATCCACTGGTTCCGGTCTGGGCGGATTCGGACTCTAACATCATAAAGCAGAAGGTCTGAGCAGAAAGGAAATATTATGTCTGATCAGTACGTTATTTCTCGCCGTTCCGCTCTTGGTGTGATCGGCGCCGGTT
>NZ_KV802313.1:141519-189679 GCF_001810635.1 Rothia sp. HMSC067H10 | reverse complement strand
CCGCATGCTCAACCAGTAATTCTAATGGCGGCGGTTCTGATTCGTCGAAACGTGACGACTACAGCGGCGAGGTCAAGCTTGAGAAGTTTGATACTTCCGCCGGGAATTATGAGCCCGCAACCCGTGAGCATCCCGCAAAAAACGTTCCGAAACCTATTAAACCCGATAACCTGAATGATAAATCGGTGGAGGGCTTCTACCAGAATATTGCCTTTCTTGTTGCTGGTATGCAGTATATCTCTATGACTGCAGATGGCAGCGCTCTTAAGGAGAGCAATATTAAAAACAAAGAACAAGTCTCAACGCTTGAAGAACAGATGAAATCTTCTGGGGCACCAGATAAGTCTTGGTCTGAGGACTTCACTGTCAAAGCTTCTCTCGATACTCCGCAGCCCAAGATTGAGGGCGACAACTATACCTGGGAAGGAAAGTTATCGATAAATCTGGGCAGCTTTATGGTTCGAGATGGTCAGGCGATAGATATCCCTGAGAAATCGCGGCATCAGGAAATGCCATATACCTTTACGGGTACCTATAAAGATGGTACCTGGGAAATTGACCTGAAGCCCAAGACTTCCGCGTCTTCTGGTGCCAGCGGTGGCGCATCCACCGGTTCCGGCAGCGGCGGAGGATTCGGGTTCTAAACCTCTTTCGTGCTGAACCGCATCGGACGTAAATATGGGACAAGCCCGCAGAAACACGTGCGTTTCTGCGGGCTTGGTCTATATCTGCGGGGCCTGTTTGTGGTGGGAGTGTCATAATTACCTGTACTGCGGCTCTACTCCGGGATAATAGAGGATGCGCCCGTCACGGTAACATCACTCCCCGAACGAAAATACCGGTAACGACGCCGTATTTTCCGCTTCCATGAGAAAGGTACCCGCCTATGACTTCCTCGTCCTTATCCCGCAGAGCTGCCCTCGGCGTGCTAGGCACCGGTTCCGCGCTCGCCTTCGCCGGATGCGCCTCCCGCGTGCAGCCGCTCTCGGCGGACGCATCCGCGAGCTACCGTGCCGACTATTCGGGTGAGGTCACGTTTAACAGCTACGACACCTCCGCAGGAGAATACGTGCGCGCAACCCGTACCCAACGCGCGAAGAACGTGCCGAAACCGGTGAAAACCGCCATGATGACCGAGAAAAGTTCCGCCGGGCTCTACTCGCTATTTGGATTTCTTGGGGCAGCCTTCACCTACGGAATTATGACCAACGATTTCTCCCCCTTCAAAGAAATTACCTTTGTGGGAGGAATAAACGGAGCCGAAGCCTTTGAGGAAAGCAGCGTGAAGGAGCTTGAAAATATGTGGTTTGAAGACCCTAAAATGACGTTTACGCTCAAAGATCCGACTCCCACCCAGAACGGTGACGTCTACACATGGGCGGCAACGACCACATTCTCAACAGGTAATTTTGTAGTGTATGAGGGCACTGCGGTAGACATTCCCAGCGAGGCAAAGAAAGACGTTCACGACGGAGAGTTTAAGGCACGATATAACAACGGACGCTGGTTGCTGATCGATATTCCCACCAATACCGATTTGTCTTCTAGCTTTGGCTCAGCGGGTAACTTGAGTGCCTAATTCCAGGGATAGTACTGGCCGTGAGTATCCGGGATAATAGTGTTAGAACAATAGTCGCCATCGATGAAAGGTCTTTTTCATGACACAGTCGTTTGTATCCCGCAGAACCGCCCTAGGCGTGCTGGGCGCAGGTTCCGCGCTCGCTTTTGTTGGATGCGCATCCAATGTCGGCAGCGTGAAACCGCTCCCGACGGATGCTACGGCAAGCTACCGCAGCGATTTCAGTGGCGAAGCGAAGATCGATGAATACGATACCTCGGCGGGGGAGTACCGTAAGGCGACCCGCACCGAACGCGCGAAGAACGTGCCCAAACCCATCAAACCTAAGAACGCCGACGAAAACTCGGTGGCAGGGCTGTATTCCAGTATCGCGTTCTATACTGCGGCGACCCAGTACATGATGGAGAGCGGTGACGATAGCCTGATCGAGCAGACCGCGTTGAATGATACAGATAAAAGCTCCGTTAAGTCGTCCTCGTACCAGTTTTCAACGATCTGGTTTGAAGAACCCAAGGTGACAGCCAACCTCACCGCACCGAAGCCCAAGGAATCCGGCGGGGAATACACCTGGCCTTCCCGATTCACCATAGGGTTGGGCAGCTTTATCGCCACCTCAGGAAGGGATGCTGATGTCCCCTCAAGCTCCCGCAGCACCACGCTCGACGTGGATATAACAGGGAAGTATGAAAACGGGCAATGGGTTATTGGCGGGTTCGCCGCAGCCTTCCGCAGCCAGGTAGGTTCAGGCTCTAGCAGCAGTAGTGGATCGAGCATCTAGCCTTCTGCTCTGAGAGGTTTTGCGGAACATGGTGAGGCACAGCAGAGCGTACTATCTCATCCCGGCGACGGCGCTTTCACGCATAGGCACCGTCGCCTACACCATTGTGGTGACCTGGTATATCAGCCAGCACGCCGGTCAGCAGATGGTTGGGGTGATGAATGCGTGTAGCGGTGCGGGCATATTCCTCGCCAGCATTCTTGGATTTGTTGTCATTGACAGGTTTAAGAAAAAATCCCTGCTGATTTTCTACGATATTTTTAATAGCCTCTGCTGCCTGTGCGCTCTTATTCTTTTATCGTCAGCACGCGGAGAATTTATCGTTTATATACTGATTATTCTTTCCGCTCTCATGTCTTTAGCCGCGACTGCGTACAGCCCCACAAGCCGCGCTATTATTCCTGAGATTCTTGGAAATCGAGAATTTGAAAAATACAATAGTACCTATTCGATGGTGGGAGAACTATCCCGTGCTGTGAGCCCCCTCGTGGGAACCATGATTCTCATGCAGAATTTTGCGAATGCTCTGGAGCTTTCAATCATCGTCAATCTGGTGTCATTTATTCTGTCTTTGGTGCTCACTTTTATGGTGCCCGCTGGGTCTGTCGCTACCCGACGCTCGGAGGGTTCCGAAGTATTCCAAAAAACGCATATAGTTCACGATTTATGGTTTGGACTAGTATATATAGCCTCTAGTGCATATTTTAGACGTGAACTTGTCTTCGCCGCCCTCCTCAATATGTGGGGTGCCTCAACCCTTTTCCTGCTTCTAGGGCGAATTGCTTACTTGGGGTTAGGGCAAGAGGTTTACGGTATTGGTATGTTTATGGGAACTATGGGAGCCGTGGCTGCATCTTTTAGTCTCAACCGCATGCCTGCGTTGAGGCGGTGGGCGCATCCACAAATATTACTGCTGGTTATCAGTGGCGCGTATGTATTGGCACTTATACCCGGAATTATCAGCGTTATTACTGCACAAAGTATAGTGAGTGGAATTATTGTTATCTACACTATTGGTCTTTTCTCGGATTTGCAGAAGAAGAGCGATGCTGGGCATATTGGAAAAGTAATGTCTGTCTTTAGTTTAGCGGCAGCGCTTTTTACATCGCTGGGAAATCTACTCTTCTCACATCTAAGTGCGCGGGTAGATACCGGAACATATGCGTTCGTATGTGCCGCATCCTTAGCCCTTACAGCGGCGGTGCTTTGGGCAATACGGCATCTTTTAACCCGCGCGAGCAGATAATATTTCGGCGAGCAGATAGCAATCCGTTATCTGCTCGCCGAAATATTATCTGCTCGCGCTATTGGGAACTGGCAGGTGGCTACCAGATACGCACGCGATCCTCAGGCGCCAGGTACAGTTTGCTGTCCTCAGGAACATCGAACGCATCATAAAACTCGTCGATGTTGCGCACCACGCCGTTCACCCGGAACTCGTCGGGGGAGTGCGGATCCACCGAAATCATCATTTCCGCATGCTGCGGGCGTGACTTAGTACGCCATCCCTGAGCGGTAGACCAGAAGAGGCGTTGCGCGGCCGTCATGCCATCAATAACCGGCGCATCCGCCAGCGAAGTGATGCCCTGCTCGGCAAGCGCAATCTCATAGGCCCTCAACGCAATCGACAGCCCCGAAAGGTCGCCGATATTCTCGCCTAGAGTCAGTTCGCCGTTCACCTGGAACTTCTGCGGGTCAAGGTTCGCAGGGGTGTAGGCGTTATACTGCTGCACCAGCGCGCTCGTGCGTTTGGTGAACTCGGCGAAATCCTCCTCGGTCCACCAGTTATTCAGCGCGCCGTCGCCGTCATAAAGCGCACCCTTATCGTCAAACCCGTGGCCGATCTCGTGACCGATTACCATGCCGATGCCGCCGTAGTTCGCTGCGTCGTCGGCCTCAGGGTCGAAGAAGGGCGGGCGCAGAATAGCCGCGGGGAACACAATCTCGTTAGCGGGCGGCATATAGTAGGCGTTCACGGTCTGCGGAGACATCAGCCATTCGTTCTTATCAACCGGGTCGCCAGCGCGATCGATCATGAAATCGCTGTTAAAGGCGGCGGTGCGGCGCAGGTTCTCGAACAGGTCACCGGGTACCAGGGTCAGTTTCGAGTAGTCGCGCCACTCATCCGGGTAGCCGATTTTCGTGACAAACTTCGAGAGCTTTTCCAGCGCCTTTTCGCGGGTGGCTTCGGTCATCCAATCCAGGTTCGTGATGGATCGGCGGTATGCTTCCAGCAGGTTATTGACCAGCTTGAGCATTTTCTCCTTGTGTTCCGGCGGGAAATGCACCGCCACGTATTCTTTGCCGAGCTCCTGATCGAGCGCGTTCTCCACAGCCGCAACGCCGCGTTTCCAGCGTTCGCGCAGCTCTTCGGTGCCCGAGAGGGTGCGACCGTAGAAATTGAAGTTTTCCTGCACGAACGCATCCGGCAGGTAGGGTGCGCGGGAACGGATAGCGCACCACAGGGCCCAGAGTTTCCAGGTCATCAGCGGGGTGGACTGCCACATATTCGCCACGCCCTCCAGGAAAGACGGCTGAGAAACAATGACTGTGCCCAGCTCTTTGGGGTCTGCCCCCAGCGCAAGAAGCCACTGCTGGAGCGGGAAACCGGGGAATTTCTCGTCAAGTTCGGTGGCTTTGACGGGGTTGTATTTCGCCTCTGCATCACGGTTTTTCACGACATCCCAGTGATGCGCGGCGATCTCGGTCTCGTGCGAGAAAATGAGCTGTGCCGCCTCCATAGGGGTTAGGGTGAAGCTCTCGGTAAGACCGGTCAGTTCGAACATAGTGGCGATATGCTCGATATACGCGGCGCATACCTGCTCGTATTTCTCTTCGCGATAGTAAGCCTCGTCGGGCAGGCCCAACCCGGCCTGGGTGAGGTAAAAGACGTAGTGCTCGGGGTCTTTCTGATCGATGCTGGTGTACCACCCGAGAAGCTGCGCCAGCCCAGCCCGTGAGAGGAGCGCTAGAGTGACGGCGAGCTGCTCGCTCGTGGCGGCGTTGAGAATCGGGGCAACCTCGCGCATGAGCGGTTCCAGCCCGTCGGACTCAATCTTTTCGGTATCCATAAAAGAGTTGTAGAGCGCGCCGATGCGGGATTCAGGCTGTTCCTTGGCGATACGCTCAACGATCTCACGCACATGCTTTTCGGCATCATCGCGCAGAGTGTACAGCCCGCCGTCTTTGGAACGGTCGGCGGGAATTTCATAGGTATCGAGCCAGCGGCCGTTCACGTGGCGGAAGAAGTCATCGCCCGGTTTAACCGCATTATCGACCCATTCGGTCGTAATTCCAGAGTTCTTTGCATTATCCATGACCCCATTCTAGGGGCTTTGAGGCGCGAGAACCTTGAAGATAACACCTCTTCGGCATATTCCCTCAGGGGCGTAATTCGGTGAACGCTGCCACTCTTTGCCCTTAAAGGTAACCGCGAGCAGGTAGGATTTTGCCGATAAGGTAGGAAAATCCTACCTGCTCGTATCAAAAACCACCTGCTCGCGGAAGCTGAAACTACGCCTGTGCGTTTTCTGCAGCGAGTTTCTTATCCCTCTCAGCCATCATGCGTTTCTCGGCCCCATTGACAAGCCAGAGGAACACAATAGCCAGTCCCGAGCACACGATCATGAAGATGAATGCGGTGCTCCAGCCCCAGTGATCCACAATGATGCCGATACCGGTAGAAGCCAACGTAGCACCCAGGGCATACCCGAAAAGACCGGTAAATCCTGCGGCGGTACCCGCGACATGTGAAGGCGACAGGTCAATAGCCTGCAAACCAATCAGCATTACCGGCCCATAAATCAGACCGCCAATCAGGGCCAACGCAATATAGGCGACAATGAGCGGAGCATCGGCTGGAGGCAGCCAATACAGCAAAATAGCGCCTACAGTAGCAATCAAGAAGAGAATACCCGCGGGTGAACGACGCCCCTTAAAGACATAGTCAGAGACGAAACCGCAGAGAATAGTGCCGCCAATACCGGCAAGCTCCAGGATTGAGAACCCAGCGATACCGCCCTCAAGGGAGGCGTGGCGCACATCGTGCAGATATTTAGGAGCCCACACCAGCACACCGTAGCGCAGCGTGTACACAAAGACATTAGCAAGAGCCAGATACACCATGGTCGAATTAGTCAGCACATGCTTACGAATAGTCGTCCATGTTGATTCAGAACGGTCTTCGTCCGTGGACTCAACCTTGTGGGGATCGTTGCGGTACACGTCAATAGTGGGCAGACCCTCAGCCTCTGGATTATCGCGAATCAGCAGCCACGCCACAAAAGCAAGCACAAAGCTAATCACGGCGGGGAACCAAAAAGCAACCTGCCAGGTTTTACCGAAGAGCGTGAAACCCCAGGCAACCAAAAGACCTGAAAGCGCGCCACCAACGTTATGTGCGGTATTCCAGAGAGAAACCTTAGACCCGCGCTCGCTCGTTGAGAACCAGTTCACGAGCACGCGGCCTGAGGGCGGCCACCCCATACCCTGGAAGATACCGTTGAAGACCATAATGGCGGCCATGGTGGATGCGATTGCGGCCCCGTATCCTGCAGCCGCCGCACCGGATCCCATGTACCCGGCGATAGCGAGCAGAACGTTTGCAATACCAGAAAGTACTAATCCTATGGGGAGAAATAACCGCGCATTAGAGCGGTCAGAAATCATAGCGGTAAAGAACTTGCTGAAACCATAGGCTAAAAGCAACGCCGTAGAAAGCGCACCAATAGCCGCATTACTAAAACCGAGCTCATGAGTCAGAATCGGTGTAACAAGCGGAACGTTATTGCGAATCAGATAAAACGTTGCGTACCCGATAAAAATACCCATAAAAACCTGAAAACGTAGGCGTGGGTACTTCGATGCGACCTCTGCTGTGTTCAGTTGAGGTTTTGCTGTCGGGATAGCAAGCCAGCGGGGTACAGAACCCTTCTTCTTTGGAGAATCTGTAGTAGTCATGCTCGCATTTTAGGAATAGATACCTATAGAAATAGTAATTTTAAGAGCATATGTACAGGTTACTTAAACTAGAAGTGAACATATGTTCAGAATGATTATTCTGTGAATAACAATTTTAGGCTGTCACAACAGTAAATTTTTTATTTATGTGAGATAGGACTATGTCTTAGGGAACATAAATGCCTATGTTGGATGCGCATACCCTCTATATAACCGCGAGCAGGTAGGATTTTGCCGATAAGGTAGGAAAATCCTACCTGCTCGAACCAAAAACCACCTGCTCGCGGAATTATTGTGATTGTTTAAGCCTGTAATTAAGGCACTTTATAGGGGTAGGGGAGAGGCTCCGCGCCAGAGACTACAGGCTCGCCCGAACCTTCTTCGCTGCGGACACTACGTTCTCCAGCGTCCTCTTCGTCTCCTCGTAGTCGCGAGTCTTCAAACCGCAATCCGGGTTAACCCACAGGTCAGAGATGGTTCCGTACCCAATCGCGGCACGGATCAGCTCCTCAACCTCAGCCTGCGAAGGCACACGCGGCGAGTGAATATCCCACACGCCCGGGCCCAGCCCCGAAACATAGCTTTCGGGAATATCCGCCAGCAGCTCCATATGCGAGCGCGCCGCCTCAATACTGGTCACATCCGCATTCAGGGCATTAATCGAATCAATAATCTCGTTGAACTCCGAGTAGCACAGGTGGGTGTGAACTTGAGTTTTATCCTCGACCGCGCTCGTCGCCAGGCGGAACGCATTCACCGACCACTTCAGGTACGCGGGCTGCTCATCGCGGCGCAGTGGCAGAAGCTCACGCAGTGCCGGTTCATCCACCTGAATAATGCGGATGCCCGCCTCTTCCAAATCGGCGATTTCGTCGGCGAGCGCCAATGCAACCTGATTCGCGGTTTCCTCGCGCGGCTGGTCATCACGCACGAACGACCAAGCCAGAATAGTCACCGGGCCGGTCAGCATGCCCTTGACGGGACGGTCGGTGAGGGACTGGGCGTAGGAAATCCAGGGCACGGTCACGGCCTCGCCGCGCAGCCCTTCACCTGCGCGTTTCACATCGCCGAACAGCACCGATGGGCGGGTGCAACGCGAACCATAGGACTGCACCCAGCCGTGCTTTGTCGTGGCGAAACCATCGAAATTCTCGGCGAAGTACTGCACCATGTCGTTACGTTCGGCCTCGCCGTGCACGAGCACATCCAGGCCCAAATCTTCCTGGAGTTTAATAACGGAGGCGATCTCTTCACGCAGGAACTCGTCAAGCTGCTGCTGCGTGATTTTACCGGCACGCGCCTCTGCACGGTGGCGGCGAATATCGCCGGTCTGCGGGAACGAACCAATGGTTGTGGTCGGCAGCTTCGGCAGATTCAGATCGGCTTGGGCATCCCGGCGGGTCTTCAGTTCGGGACGCTCAAAATCCTGCGGTTTCACGGATGCGGCACGCTCACGGATTGCCGCATTATGCTTACGCGGATCCGCTGTGAAACGTGCTAGCGCTTCGTCGGCGGTCTTCAACTCTGCCTCAACCGCAGACTCACCGTCGGCAAGACTGCGGGCAAGAGTCACGATCTCGGCGACTTTCTGGTCGGCAAAAGCCAGACCGTCTACGGGCACATCGGCGGGGTCTTCAAGGTCAAGATCGTGCGGCACATGCTGCAGCGAGGTTGAGGACGCAACCGCCACCGCACCGCCGTTAATGTTCTGGAGTGCGTGCAGGAGCGCTCGCAGGTCGGCACGCCAAATATTGCGCCCGTTAATGGCACCTGCCACCAGAGTTACGCTGGAGTCTTTGAAGGCGGTCAGCGCCTCGGCATCGTAGAGCGTGGAAACCAGGTCGAGATGCAGCGCCTCAATACCGGTGTCTAACAGTGCGGGCAGGTTCTCGCGCAGATTGCCGTAGGGGCTTGTCACCAGGATTGCGGGGCGGTTCGTTTCGGCTGCCAACGCGGTGTAAGTTTTACGCGCCAATTCGGCGATTTTGGCGTTGGGAATGTCGCGGTCCACGGTCAGGCCGGGTTCGTCGAGCTGCACCCACTGCACGCCGCGTGCCGCCAGTTCGGCGAGCACTTGCTGGTAGGCTTTCACGAAATCGTCCAGGCGATCCAGCGGTGTGAACCCTTCGGGCGAATCCTGCTCGGCTTTCGCCCCGAGAAGCAGAGTGAGCGGGCCGACCAGCTGCGGGCGCACCGTCACGCCGTGCTCCTTGGCGACTTCAAGCTGCTCGTCGATAGCCTCAAGATTCAGCTTGATCTCGGTATCCGGGCCGATCTCGGGCACCAGGTAGTGGTAGTTCGTATCGAACCATTTCGTCATCTCCAGCGGAGGCAGCGTCTCGGTGCCGCGCGCTAGAGCAAAGTACCCGGGCAGATCGAGCAGGCCGCGCGCATCCTTGGCGTCGGCAAGACGCTTGGGCACGAGGGTGAAAAGGCGCACGGCATCGAGCACCTGATCGTAGTACGAGAAAGTCGCCGGAATAGACGAATCGGTGGCGCTAAGACCGCGCTCGATCACACGGTCATAGTAGGTGCGCTGCACATCTGCGGCCGCCTGGCGCAGTTCATCCTGCGTGATTTTGCCTTTCCAGAACGCTTCCTGTGCCTTCTTCAGCTCGCGGAAACGGCCCACGCGGGGGTAACCGACGATGGTTGCTGCGGGGAATGGGGTGTGGGTCATCCTAGTTCCTTACTGTGGGAGGGTGTCAAATAAAAGGGGAGTTTAGAGGTATTGAAGATCGCTTAGGGGGAGTTTGAAACGGTTCGAGTAGCGCGGAACGTCGAGTTCTTCGAGGACGTCCAGCACAGCCTCATGCTCGTTAAATGTGAAGAAATGCAGGCCGGGGGCGCCAGCATCAAGCACCTTGCGACATTGGTCGAGCGCATGTTCCACGCCGATGCGGTGCATCTCGCGCGGCTCACTCGCGGTTTCCAGACGATACGCCAGCTCGCGCGGTACTTCAAGCCCGGCAAGCTCGCACAGCTTCGTCAGCCGAGTCAGCGAGGTAACGGGCATAATACCGGGGATAATGGGCATCTCCACCCCGGCAAGGCGCGCCGCATCCACCAGCCCCGAATAGCGCTCGGTCTCAAAGAAAACCTGGGTGATGGCGAAATCCGCCCCGGCACGCTGTTTTGAAAGCAGAATCTCAATGTCTTGAAGAAGCGAGGAAGACTCGGGGTGCTTATGCGGGTACGCCGCAACCCCAATCGATACCTTCCCCGCAGCAAGATGCGCGAAATCCTCACGTTCCACCCTACGAATCAGCTCCACCAGGTAGCGGGCAAAAGGCAGCTCAAGCGGGCGCGTGTTTTCGGTCGGAATATCGCCGCGCAGCGCCAAGAAACCGCGTACTCCAAGCCCCAGAATCAGACGAACCGAGCGTTCCAAATCGGCCACGGAATGCCCCACGCAGATTAGATGCGCCAGCGGATTCAGCGAGGTTTCATGCACCAAGTGATCGAGCAGAGCCAGCGTCTTTTGGCGGCGCTGCGCATCGCCCGAATAGGTAACGGAAACATAATCCGGGTTGGTTTGCTCAAGCTCGGCAATGGTTTTGAGCAGGGAATCGCAGCTTGCGTGCGACCGTGGCGGATACAGCTCGTAAGAAAGAGCCGGGTGAACTGTCGTCATTTTCATTCCTCCGTGTTCACCCGATAGAAGCGTGCCCGAAGGTACGCCGAATCTTAGCAAGACGCGAAGGGAATTCACTTCTATCGGTTCTGGCGGGAGCACCTTGTCCGTCCACCCCATGGGTGGAGGCTGGCGAGGTTGCTGCGACGTCTAAGAGCCAGATCTCTCGGTCGCTCTGGATAGATAACGTTCCTATTCTAGGCAGGATGCGCGGTGTCAGCAAGAATATGTCGGCACATGTCGTCGAGCGGTCATAACCGCTTAATATTGTGGGATGCGGCGAAACAATACGTCATACGGGTTCGCGGCAGGTCGGACTAGCGCGTTGAAACCTCCACCTGATTTGGCCGCAAGCAGATAATATTTCGACGAACAGATAGCGGAATGTTATCTGCTCGTCACGAAACTATCTGCTCGCGGGAGAAGGCATTCTACAAGGAAAAAACCGGGTATTGTTCTGAGAAAACATGTCGTGTAAACTATGTGTAAGAGTCCCCCGACCGCCTCTACCCGTGAGTCTGCAGGTTCACAGGATATGCGCATATGTCGGGGCCCTTCTTTACCTGCTTCCGGTCTTATAGATCCTCAAGAAAACCCTGAAATGGTATATACACGACAACCACAAAACTATATTGAACATCTGGAACACAGCGGTTTCAGTAGCCTACCCGATAACTTTTCGAGTACTTCTATCTTCTCAATGCCTTTGGAACGGTTACGCGGATACATCGGCAACTATGTTGTTCTTTCGCAAGAACCCTATCAATCCGCCGGTCTTGCTCGCATTATCGATCTTGATATTCAATGCGCTCAACTGGTTTTTGGCAGATTAATGCAGGCGGAATTGCTTTTGCGCAGACTCACCGTTGAGTCTTATGAAAGACTGTCACAAACCCCTTGTGACTATCTTAATCCTCACTATTATCTGGAAACTAGCCCAGGAAGTGTCACAAGACTTCTAGAAGATCTTGATGAACAATACCGCAGAACGAACCCTCATCACCGCGAGGCGCCTATGCCGTCCTTTGAGCAAGTAGTCGATAGCTTTTCACTGGGTCTATTGAGCAGATTTATCACACAGTACAGACCGGATGCGCAGGATCCGATTCTTTTCTGGAAAACCATTGCCCACGAGCTGGAGATACCTGTTCCTGCTTTTGAAAGCAACCTAAAATCGTTGACGGTTTTTCGTAATCGGGTGGCGCATCATGACAGGTTATGGGCTTCGACAAGCCCTGAGGCGGCACGAAAAGCTCGGCTTTTTGCGAAACGTTTGCGCAGCAGCCACCCGCGCTCATTGCACGTAGCTGTGCTGAATCTTGCGTTGTTTTTGGGACCGGGTGAACGCGAGGAATGTGCCCGCGAGTTTGAAAATTTTATTGCGCAGGATGAGCTGTATTACATAGGGGCTACGACTCTTCACACAAACTTACACTAGAAATCATCTATTGCTCGCGAGGGAGTTGCAGGGTGCCGTGAACGTCATGTTGCGACCATGTACTGTCAAACACGGTAGAGTAAACGTATGGAACGCATCGAATCTCCCGCATATGCACGCCTGGGTAACTCCGGGCTGGTCGTGCCCTCCGTCGGTATCGGCTGCAACAACCTGGGACGCCCCGGCACCCCCACTCAAACTCAGGAAGGCACCAACGCCGTTATCGCCGCCGCAGTTGAGGCGGGCATCGGCTTCTTCGATATTGCCGACCTATACGGCGCCGAGCCCGGGCTTTCAGAAACCATGTTCGGTACCGCGATGCGCGAACTCAACCTCAACCGCGATGACCTGATCATCGTCACCAAATTTGGGCTTCCCACCGGTACCCTCAACGGCAATGATTGGGATGCGCGCGGCTCACGCCGATACATCATGCGTGCCGTCGAAGGTTCACTGCGCCGTCTGGGAACCGAGTACATTGACCTGTATTTCTACCACAGCCCCGATCCGAACACCCCGCTGGAAGAGACCCTATCTGCGCTCGACACGCTCGTGACCAGCGGAAAGGTGCGTTACCTGGGGCACTCCAACTTTGCGGGGTGGCAGCTTGCCCACGCCGAGCACCTCGCCCGCGAACTCGGCATTGAGCGGTTTATCGCCGCCGAAAACCACTACAACCTGCTGGATCGCCGTGCCGAACTCGAAATTCTTCCCGCCGCCCGCCATTTCGGGCTCGGGGTTCTCCCGTATTTCCCGCTCGCCAACGGGCTTTTGACCGGAAAATACCGCCGCGACAGCATCCCGGCAGGGTCACGTCTGTCGCACTCCAAAGCGCAGGTACTCGCGCAAGCCGATTGGGAACAACTCGATGCCTACCGCGAATTCTGCGTCGATCTGGGGGTCTCAGAGGTTCAAGCATCCATCTCTTGGCTCAAACAGCAGAACCCCGTCGCCAGCGTGATCGCCGGGGCAACCACCCCCGAACAAGTACACGCAAACGCGCACGCCGCAAGCGTGCGTTTCAATGATGAAGAACTGGTGCGGCTCAACGAGATTTTCCCAGCGCCCGAAAGCATTGCGCTTTTCTGACAGTTCTCCTTCGCCACTGCAAATATAGCCAAATGGGAATATAACTAATCGGGAATATACCCAAGCCAGCAAGCGTTTAAAGACTGTGCGGTCTCTCAACCTGTGCCGTACAAGACCCTCATGAAAGACAAAAATACCCGCATGAGCATCACCACCGAGCCGCCAAACCGCGCCAGTGCACTACCCCCGCTCGGGCAGGGCGCACACACACGCCGCCTAGGCGTTATCGCGCTGGTGGCAACCTTCGGCGGGCTCCTCTTCGGGTACGACACCGGCGTTATCAACGGTGCCCTCGACCCCATGAGCCGCGAACTCGGCATGGACAACACCATTCAAGGCTGGGTCACAGGCTCCCTCGCCTTCGCTGCCGCCCTCGGAGCCATGGTCACCGGGCGCATCTCAGATGCCATCGGGCGACGCAAAACCATCATCGGACTCTCAATCCTCTTCATCGCGGGCGCGCTCGCATGCGTCTTCACCCCCAGCATTGCTGTACTGTTGATGGGTCGCACGATGCTCGGGCTCGCTGTGGGAGGGGCATCTGCGGTCGTGCCTGTTTTCCTCGCCGAACTTGCACCCTACGAAATTCGCGGATCACTCTCCGGGCGTAACGAACTCATGGTTGTCGGCGGGCAGCTCGCAGCGTTCATTGTGAACGCCATCATCGGTAACCTCTGGGGCGAACACGACAGTGTATGGCGGTGGATGTTCGCCGTCTGCGCTCTGCCTGCGCTCGCGCTTTTTATCGGTATGCTGCGCATGCCCGAATCCCCACGCTGGCTTATTGCGCAGGGGCGCACCGAGGATGCGCGCGCCATTATGCGGCGCATCCGCCCCGCCGAACGTGCTGACGCCGAAATCGCAGACATTGCGCGTTCACTTGAGGAAACGCGCACCCAAATCGGCGCGGGGACTAGGGGCAGCATGGGTAAAATCCTGCGTGAAAAATGGTTTGTGCGGATTCTGCTGGTCGGTATTTTGGTGGGTGCCGGGCAGCAGCTCACCGGTATTAACTCCATCATGTACTACGGCATTAAGGTGCTCAAAGAGGCCGGGTTTGACGAGGGTTCGGCGCTCGTTGCGAATATCGCGCCGGGCGCTATCGCCGTGGTCGGCTCAATCTTTTCGCTGCGTATGATGGAGCGCGTGAACCGCCGCACGATGGTGATCGCTGGGTATTCGCTGACCGCGTTTTTCCACCTGCTGATCGGGGTAGCGTCTATGCTCCTGCCGGAGGGCAGCCCCGCGCGTCCCTATATTATTCTGGTGCTTGTGGTCGGGTTCGTGGGGTCGATGCAGACCTGCCTGAACGTTTCGACGTGGGTGCTGATGAGCGAGCTGTTCCCGCTTCGGGTGCGGGCGGTTGGCATGGGCCTTTCCGCATTTTGCGGCTGGATGATGAACGGCATGCTTTCCCTCGTATTCCCGGTTATTTTGGGTGCGCTGGGACTGACCGGCTCATTCTTCGGGTTCATGGTGGTGAACGTGCTGATTGCCGTGATTATGTGGCGTAACCTGCCTGAGACCCGCGGCAAAACCCTGGAAGACGTGGAGGCGGGCGTTATCTCAGGTGCCGCCTATCCGTTTGCGGCTACTCGGTAGACGCGAGGCTTCGCTAGGACGCGAGCAGGTAGGATTTTCCGACCTGCTCGTACCAAAAACACATGCTCATGGATAGATAAGACCGGTGGATGCTCTGCAGACCCACACAGCAAAGGCATTCCTATCCTGCGAGGGCGCGGGTTAAGTGATAGTGTCAAATATGTTATAACTATCCTTCGGTTGTGGTGCCGTCGCGCGATATTCCCGCTGCCGACTCCACGGATAGCGCACGGTCGCGCATACTTGACGGCACGCGCATACCTGTGACTTTTAGAAGGCAGAAAGTCGTGGCAGACAACGTAAAAAATGATTGGGATTTGCGCAGCGAGAAGGTTCAGAAGAACCAGGTGGCCGCTTATGACGAGATGCGCCGCCGCTGTCCCGTAGCGCACGACGAGTTCATGGGCTACTCCGTGTTCAAGAACGCTGATGTGCAGCATGTGCTCGATCATCCCGAAATTTACTCGAATGTCGTCTCGACGAGGCATATTGCCGTGCCGAACGGTATGGATGCGCCCGAACACACAACGTTCCGCGCCGTGAACGACAAATACTTCACCCCCGAGCGCCTGAGGGAGTTCGAGCCGAAAATTCGTGAGGTCGTCAAGAACCTGGTAGCTGATCTGCCGCGCGGCACCGAGGTTAATGTGATGGATGGGTTCGCGCAGGCTTATGCGATGCGCATTCAGAACGCGTTCATGGGCTGGCCCGCAAGCCTTGAGAAGCCACTGATCGAGTGGATTGAGAAAAACCGCGAGGCTACGCTACGCCGCGACCGCGAGCAGATCGGCAAGGTCGCCCTTGAGTTTGACACCTATATTCGTGAGCTTCTGGATGCGCGCCGCGAGCAGGCTGCCGCCGGTAACCCGCAGGATGTGACCGCCGAGCTGCTGACCGACACCGTGCAGCTGCCCGGTCAGGATCCGCGCACCATGACTGATGAAGAGATTGTGAGCCTGATTCGTAACTGGACGGTGGGGGAGCTTTCGACCGTTTCGGCGTGCGCCGGGATTATCGTGAACTTTTTGGCACGCAACCCGCAGGAGCAGGCGCGGCTGCGTGACTCACTGGGGGAGGGGCATGCGGAGATCGCCGCAGCGGTTGAGGAGATTATGCGCCTTGAAGACCCGCTGGTGACAAACCGCCGTGTGACTACCGAGGATACCGTGCTGGGCGGGCGTACTATTCCGGCTAATTCGCGGGTGACGATTAACTGGTCGAGTGCCAACCGTGATGAGGACGCGTTCGAGGATGCGCTCGCCTATAACCCGCATCGTGATCAGTCCCGCAACCTGGTGTATGGCGACGGTATTCACGTCTGCCCGGGTGCACCGCTGGCCCGCTTGGAGCTGTGCCTGCTCATGGAGGAGCTGCTGAAGGCGACCGAGAGCATTGTTCCTGGTGACGAGTCAGACGTACCCGCCACCGAGAACGCGACCTACCCGATCTCGGGCTACTCGATGGTTAGGGTGGTGTTTGGGTAGGGCTTAGGGTCTGGTGGTAAAGGAAATTAGAAGATGCCTCAATATAAGTTAAGGTATCTGGTTACACTCTACGGCTAGATTGTAATAGAGCTTCCGTAAGTTTTAGACACGCCCTCTAATCCCTGCTTAAATTCCACCGAGGAAACATACCTCAAGCCTGAATGCAGCCTCTGACAGTCCTTTATTTATAAGGAGTAGCCTTAGAGCCTTAGAGTAATCGCGAAAAGGGGCTGGCTACGTGCGCTTACGCTTCCTTAGGCTCCTTAAATAGGGAGTATGACTGTATAGTCATTAGGGCAAAAATTGCCCAGTAGAAACCTGTCGACTGATTATGTTGAGGTCCCCAGTACATTGCACCGAATAGGGTGACTGCAGCGAGGAGAACTGAGAGTATCAACCACACCCTGTGCAGCCCTGTATTCTTCTTATTCTTCATGACGCATCAATCCTTAGGGATAAATCTCAGCTCGTTGAACCTGTTTTTCTGAATACTACCAGACAGAGAACATTCTTCAAGGGGGTATTTGACCCCGTAACTACGCTGTTTAAGAACGGGTCTTGTACCTGTTAACCTGAAGCTGTAAAACTGCCAGAAAACCAACACACGATTCGTTACGCCAATACTGCTAGATACATCCTCAACTCACCTGAGCCTCACTATTGGAAACTGTCGCACAGGCATGCTGCCTGGGCGACAGCATCCAAATTTTTTGGTGCTTCTTCAAAAACCAACGTGGCAAATTCTCTGTAAACCGCATAGTATTTCACCCATAAAGTTTAAATTTCTAAGCAACAATACTCAGATTTCTCGGGAATTTTTAATGATTTTGTTATCTTAAAAATGATACCAAACCGTTACAAAAACTTTTTCAAAATTATTTTTCTAATACAAAAACAAAAGTTACTGTAAATAATGGAATACTTTCCGGACGCTTTATTTTCTGAGTAAACTAACCTAATCCCTTGAAATTACAGCCCAAAATCGTAATGATTATTGTTTTGAATCACGTTTAAAATGCTTGACATCAATATTATTTACCATTTTAAAGAGTGCACAATAAATTTTTGACCCCTAGAGTACATCTTGAAACACGTTTATCAAGTTGTTACTGTAGAGTCACCGATTTCAATAGAGAGAAAACCGACTCTGATAAGGACTTTTGTTCCATGACCTTGCCGCATGATGAGAATAGAAGATATATCTCACCACCCCTATATGTCGCAACCCGCGACGAAAGTTCATAGTCAATGGAGATGTGAGGTTTTCGTTGCTTGGCACCTGTAGCACGCGCGGCATCCCCACATAATTCAGATGACATAGCCCTGGCAGCCTGTGTCCAATAGCTATGTTTACAGTGCTACAGAAATAAGTAACAAATTTTACAAACTTCCTTTCCTTGAGGCGTTAGCTCGCCGTAAGGAAGGGTAGTGGGTTCCAGGCGAATACTGTGGAAAAGCAAACACCTGGAACCCAGTCAGAGAATAGTTTGATGTCTTCAGCATCAAACTAAACACCGATAATACTATTCCTGAACGGATCAGGAATATTTAAGGAGGATAACCATGGCTAAGGATATCACGCTCCTGGAAGAGATCTCGGACCTCGACCTGGACCAGGTTAACGGCAGCGGTCACGGCGGCGGCGGCTACAGCGGTGGCGGCTACAGCGGTGGTGGCAACGGCGGCGGCGGCAACTACTGCGGTAACGGCTGCGGCAACTACAACTTCGGCTTTGGCTTCTGGGGCGGCAGCTCTTCCTAAGTCCGGGGAATAAGTAAATACGATAGATAAGGAGATACCAGGTGTTAATCAGGGAACTTCTTCCTGAACTGGATGATGAGCAATTCCGACGCCTAGAAACGTATGTATCTAGCACTTCGTTGTTAGAACGTTTGGGTACCGCATCCAATACTCCCGACTCCGAGTCTATCGTACGGTTGTCGGCTCCGGTGCTCAAAGCACTGGGGCCGACGGTCGAACCCTCCATGTTTCACGCGCTCATCGCCCAGCTCGCCGAGGGTGAGCGTGACAATGTTGAACGTGCTGTTGCCGCATCGAGCTACGCCGCACCGTCGCGGCTTCCCCTCCTAGCTGGCCAGTTTGTGGAGAACCTGACCGCGCGTTTAACTAATTTCTACCTCAGACCGCTGGTTGCGCACATTAAAAAGATCTCCTCGCAGGGGCTTCTGCACGGCGACACCCCCGAAGAACGGTATGAAGACTACTGCCGACGTTGGGGCGAAGAATTTAGTGACGACTTTTATGCAAGCTACCCGCTTCTGCCCGGTGTTCACGGCAGAACTATTGAGCAGTTTCATGCGATGATTGCCGAGATTTTTGAGCGGGTGAGCGCTCGTGAAGATGATATTCGCGAGCTTCTTAACGTCAAAGATGACGAACCCCTCAAACTCGAATCCTTCGGTCTGCCCAGAACTCGTTACGGCGGCGGACGCGCCGGTTGCCTTCTCGAATTTACCCAGGGTGTGGTGGTCTACAAATCCCGCAATGTTGAAGGCGAATGGGTCTTCTGGAAAATCGTTCAAGACCTTGCCGCGCAGGGGGCGCCTTCGATGCGTGCTGCCCGCGTGATTCGGGGTGACGGCTATGGTTTCATGGAGTTTATTAAACGTGAAGACGCAGACTTTTATGCCGAAGACTTCCTTGGGGCTTGCGGGCGGCTGGCGGCTTTACTCTACACCCTGCAGGCTAAAGACCTGCACGCCAAGAATTTGATACCTCTGCGCACAGAACCCGTTCCGATTGACCTTGAAACGATTCTCCACCCCGTGCATATTCTGACGGAGGATATTCAGAGTCCTCCCGAAGGCAGCGTTTACCTGCGTTGGTTGCGTGGAATCGCATGCAGCGCATTTCTGCCTACCCGCCGCACACGCCGCGATATCTCGCTAGGGTTCCGTGACGTAGGCTTCCTACACGGCGAACAGGGGACGAACCCCTTCCACGAGGTAACCGTCGCAAATCCCTTCCGTGACGATGCTGTGGCACGCATCAACCGTGAACCCAGCCCAGAGAACCCGACCACGGAAGACGCAGATCGCGCCAAAGAAGCTAACGCCAGCACCCCGGAGGAGCGGCGTATTTCTGAGGCAGCCCGCGCCCGCGCCTTCGCACGCGGATTCACGCAGATGTACCGGTGGGTCTGCGAGCACCGCGAAATCATGACCGAGGTGGTCCGCACGAATTGCTCCGGGCTGACGCTGCGTGCCCTGCTGCAATCCACCAGGTACTACACCCGAATCCTCAAAATGCTCAGCAGCCCCGAAGCGCTGGCCTCCGAAAAAGTCTTCGCCACGATCGCGCTGCGTGCCGCAACACTGAGCAATAACCGTCCCCTTGAGATGATCGGGGCCGAAGTAGAAGCCCTCTGGCGGTTCGACATTCCCTTTTTCATGCATCGCACAGATGGCTCCGAGATCATATCTTTCGACGGGCACGCCGTAGGACTGACCATCGACAGCAGCGCGCTCGATGAAACCCTGGAGCATATTGCCGCTCTCGGTGAAGACGACCTTGAAGAGCAGATGCAGCAGATCTGGTCAGCCTTCGTATCACCCTACCCACCGGATCGCATACTCGCGGACGCATCGGCAGAGCTACTGTCAAACAGGCAGAGCGTGCAGCATGAACGAGAACTCTGCGAGGCTATTGCCGACCACCTAACGGCGACGAACCACCCGGGCGGCAGAGAGGAAGACGCCTGGACCTGGCTGGCACCCACCCCCGGCCTGTGGCAGCAGCACCTTAGCCTGTGGAACACCGAAGTCCTCGGCATAGACCTTTACACCGGCTCAACCGGGGCTGCACTCGCCCTCACCCAGGCCGCACGGATGCTCGAAAAACCGGAATACACGCAGACGGCCCGTCGGGTACTAGACCCCATCGCACAAGACGTCTTCGCTGACAGGCTTTTCAGCATTCCCCCCGAAACCTGCGACGGCATATCCTGCGGCGAAACAGGCATCGCCTTCGTGCTCGCCGCTGCCGCAGAAAACCTTCAGGATACCCGTTTTGCTGAGGCAGCCGTCAAGATTGGCGACCGCACCGCCGCGCGCCTAGCGCAGGTTGAACATCCCATGCCCGGGTACCTGGACCACCAGGTAGGGGCTGCCGCCCTGCTCCTGGGTTATAACCTCGCCACCGACCGCGCGGCTCTGTTGGCGGTATTAGACAGGCACGCCCAAGACATTATCGCCGGTATGGTAGAAGAAAACTGGTGGCACCGCAGCGGATTCGCCTACGGAATCAGCGGATCAATCTTCGCGCTCGCCCGCTGGAACCACCAGATGCCCTCACCCGAGCGAGCCCGCGAAGCCGTCGAAATTCTTCTGCGCCGCCTCAACGACTTCAACACCGGGGACGAATGGCGAGCCCAGCTCACCGAGCATGACAGCGGCGAAGAGCATGCCAGCGGCACTTGGTGTTCCGGCAGCGCGGGCATCGCCCTCGCGTTCGCGGCACTGCACCTGTGGATGCCCGAACTCGCCAGCCGCACCGACCTCGACCGCGCGGTACAGCATGCGTTCCGCACCGGAACCCAAAGCAACCTCACCCTCTGTCACGGCGACTTCGGCACCCTGGATGCGCTCGCCTGGATAGCCGACCGGATCCCCGACGTGCCATGTGCAGAGGCTATCCGGGATGCCATCGAGAACGGTTACAGCGCATCGGATATTCGGGCAGTCCTCGACGATAAATCCGTGCGCTACTCGCTGACTCCCTCGTTCATGGTCGGCACCTCCGGTGTGCTGTCCTGGCTGGCTCGCCGAGCAGACAATGCTCGCCCGTACAGCCCTCTTATCCCCGAGCCGTTCGAGGTTCGATAGTATGGGTTTTCCTGCTGTTCTTCAGGCGGCGAAGACCGAATGCGGGCTGGGCGTGGGGGCGTCCGTCCTGCAGCACTACGGGCGCTATCAGACTATTTCAGACCTTCGCCTGATTGCCGAACCCGGTCGTGAAGGCCTCTCGATGCGCCAAGTGCGCGACCTTCTCGTTGAGGAAGGTATGGAGGTCAAAGCCTTCAGGGCGCCCTCTCTCGAACATCTTCGGGATATTGGCAAGCCGGTTATTCTGCACTGGAACAATTCCCATTACGTGGTTTTGGTGCGCATCCGTAAGGATCGCGTGCATATTATGGACCCCTCCACGGGAATGCGGGTTATGGATCTTCAGGAGGCTGAAGAGTCTTTTTCCGGCAGTATTCTGGTGCCGTCTCCGCGGAAAGATTTCAAAAAGAAATCCCGCAGTGTCTTTCAAGATTGGCAGTTGGGCACCTTCTTCACGAAGAAAATGTTCGGCCAGTACGCGCTGTTCCTGCTGCTTCTCATCATCACCTACAGCGTTACCTTTGCCGTGCCTATGGTGATCCAAACCGTGGTGGATGCGCAACTCAGGGGCGCAAAAAACACCGTCGTGGAAACAACGGTCGGTGTGGTAGTTGGTGTTATTGGCTACTACCTGGTTTCCATTGCGCGCGCCGCAACGCTGGCGAGTATCGTCTCGTCCATCGGATATAAGCTCTTGGGCAATATGTTCGACAGGCTGCTGAGGCTGCCGCTGACCTATTTCGCGCTGCGTTCTCCGGGCGATATTCTCTACCGCCTTTCAAGCGTGAACACGCTGCGCAACTTCTTGTCTACAAGCCTGACCGAGTTCGTGATTAACATCGGCACGATGATTGTGATTCTCATCTTTATCGCCCAGCAATCGAGCCAGGTTTTGATAATCACCTTCGTGGTTCTTGCCGTGCTGATGCTGATCTGGTTCGTCACGGCGCGCCCCACCTCCCAGGCGCTCGACGCCGAGTATGCGCACGCCTCCGAAGCGCAGGTGGTTGAGCTTGACGCTATTAACACCATTGCAGCCATGAAGATGACGGGTTCCTCAACGCCCACCTATAACACCTGGCGCGAAGCCTATATGCAGTCGCTGGCGTCAATGCGCCGCCGCATGGTGCTGCAGCAGGGTGTGCTCGGGTCTGCCGCATCCGTGGTGCAGTTGGGCGGTCCTCTGATTCTGCTGTTGGCGTCGATACCGCTGGTGAATGATGGAACGCTCACGCTCGGTCAGGCTATTGCGACCGAGGGTATTTCTGCGCTGCTGTTTTCGTCGGTTGCTTCGACGATGTTTGGCATTATGAGCATTATCGCGGTGGACCGTGCGGTTGCGCGTATCGTGGATATTCAGCGTTATGAACCGGAGAAGAGCACGGGATCTGTCACCGATATTGCTGATGGTGACCTTGACCTTGAGAACGTGAATTTTACGTATCCGGGCGGTAATAAACCTGTGCTGACGGATATCTCGCTGCGCGTGCCGGAGGGCCACGATGTTGCTCTCGTGGGTTCGTCCGGTTCGGGTAAGAGTACCTTGGCTAAGCTGTTGTGTTCGTTGTACAGCCCGGTTTCTGGCACGATTCGTGTGGGCGGAATCGATGTTAAAGATTATTCTTTGGACGAGTTACGTTCCCATATCGGGTATGTGCCGCAGCAGCTGCAAACCAGGTCGGGAAGCCTCTACGATAACCTCACGGCGGGTCTGGATGACGGGCGTAGCCGTGAAGAAATCGAAGAGAGTATTCTCGCGATGGGCATCCTGGATTTTGTGAAGGATTTGCCGATGGGCTTCGATACGATCATGGCGAGCGGCGGCGAGAACTTCTCGGGCGGTCAGCGCCAGCGCATCGCGATTGTTACGGCTCTGCTGCGGTATCCGCGCATTTTGGTGTTGGATGAGGCGACCAGCGCGCTTGACACCGCGACCGAGCGGCAGGTGACGGAGCTGATTGCGCAGTATCAGTGCACGAAGGTCGTGGTGGCGCACAGGCTTTCAACGGTGCGCAATGCCGAGAATATCGTGGTCATGGAGGATGGGCGCATTATTCAGAGCGGACGCCACGATGACCTGATGATGGTTGAGGGCCGTTACCGGGAGCTTTATTCTCAGGAGGAGCAAAGCAGCCAGGCGGGGTACATTTGGGCGCAGTGGCCCCCCACGAAGGTTTCTCGCCACGGCTTCGGCTTGGGAATGTTCACCTCGTAGCTCACGACTCTGTTGGATGCGCGGTGCACGCGGGCGTTCTGCAATGTTTGGCAACCGGCATAACAACTTCGGGAGCGATGGTTTCCAGCGGGAACAGGGTTCCTCTGGGTCGTTAACCTCGCCAGCTTCGGAACGTTATTGTATCCTCGCGCACTCGGCATAACGTCCCTCAGCAACTGAAAACCACCATCGCTTTCACTTCTCGCTTCTACGCCATTTCCTAGTACATGACTTCCCAGGCGGTGCCGAACCGGTCGATGCAGCGCCCGTCGTATGCTCCCCACACCCGCTTCTCAAGCGGGTAAAGTACGGTTCCGCCCTCTGACAGCGCTGCAAAAACGCGATCCGCATCGGGCACAGAATCAGCCGGATAGACCAGAAAACTTGCTGGTGCGCCTTCGGGTGCTTCCTCATGCATAACATCCGAGCCCATGAGAGTCATGTTATTAAACTTTAAGGCGGTGTAAGCGATCTTCTCACCCCATTCTTCCTTATACATCCCAGCGCTCTTGAGCGCGTCTGCCATGTCCCGGTAGCGGATAAGGCCATCTCGCTGCGCCCCGAAAAGCTTCTCATAGAAGTCGAAAGCTTCACGGGTGGTTCCGTGGTGGTTTGAAAGATAAACATTCATCTGTGCCATGTGAAATTCTCCTGATTTCGGATGATGGGGACAATAATTTCATGGTAGCAAAGCCACGCTGCCCTTTGCTTATCTTCAATTGCGCACTTATTGACTCTTGCGGGATGACAGCAGGTAACGTGCCAGCAACACCGGAAAATTCGTGGTGATAGGCGGGTCTTCGGGCAGAGGCATGCGCATTGTCAGATGAACTGGGTCAGGTGTTGTCGCCGCATCAAATGTTATAGGAAAGTCTGCTTTAGCTCGGTAATTCTGACTAAGCGCCTTCAGCGGATGCACCCCGAAACGCACCTCGCACGCCAGCAGGTAGTAGGTTCCAGACGGAATATTTGTGAAGGTATGTTCCACAGAACCAACCGCCGCCACCCCAATAACCGGCTCTCCCTTAGGAATCGCGGTAGGAAATAGCCCCATAAACGTAATATCACTGCGGTAGCCTGGTGGATACACTGCGCGCACCGTCAGCTGATGCGGTGTTGTGACGGCGCTTTGACGGTGCTCAAACTGGGCGTTATAACCACGTAGCCCTGAGAGTAAGTTTTGAGCATTGAGAGACTCCCGTATATATTCGCGAGGTGAGCTACCTGTATGTTGCTTGAAGATACGAGAGAAGGTCGTCAGGCTGTTGTAACCAGCGCCGATAGCGCAGCTTGTCACAGTTTTAGCGGGCGATGTGTTTAGGAGCTTTTCAATGCTGTGCTGAATCTTCAACGCCTCAACATACTGCTTAATGGTGTATCCCCTCACTTGTCTAAAACGGCGTGAGAGATGGTACGGGCTGTAACCGCAGGCTTTAGCGATGTTGGCAAGAGTCGGCTTATCTTCTGCGTGCTGACGAATGTAATGTGTGATCTTGGTGGTATCCATAAGACTTCTGGGAGCGTGCATAAAATCTGGAGGTTCATATATGAGGCGAATAAGGGGAAGGACTATCCTGTGGCTACTACAAAGCCGCGCCTGCCGCCGATGTAGTGGGAGAGCACCATGAAAGCGGCCAGAATAAGCTCTTGGAGATTATCATCGAGAATTTCGAGGGCGTAGTTGTATTTCAGAACAAAACCCGGGCGAGTAATTTTGGCGATGATCTTATCTTCCTGGGTTATCGTGAATTTGCCGGAACCGATGCTTCCTTCCAGGAGGAATTCTGCATCGGCTGTTTTAATGCTGATGCTCGGGTGGAATGGTTTCCACTCTAGCCTTTCTAGGGAGGCGCTGCTTCCGTCGGCAAAGTCTGCGGTGTAGTGGTGTTTGGTGTCTGGGACACGGCTGACCGTGATGACTTTTTCTTCGGTATCTGCCTTAGTGAAGACGACGCTTTTTCCGCCGAGACGGAGCCTGCCGTCGGTTTCATAGACTGGTTTGAAATCAGTGTTGAGGATGTTGTACCGGTATTCGGGGTATGCCATCTTTGACTTGGCGTAGAGAGTAGTCATAGGTTTGTATCTTTTCGTAGAAAAATTAGTGGTCCTGGGGTTTATTTTTATTTTTCTGCGCGGAAGATTTTTTGTGTTCGCGGTACATCATCCAGAACCCGCAGACGATAAGAACCGCGCCGAGTATAAAAGAAGTCGTGAGATCGAGCGGTAATATACGACCGTCACCAATACGGGGTAGCGCTAAAACGAAAGTTGCTAGGGCAAAGACCCAGAGCGAAGACGGAATTTCTTTACGTTTTGGCTGTTTATCTTGGTGATCATTATGTGCCATGCTCGCTCCTCTCATAGGTTTCCGACTAGGGGTTATGACATGTTGAGAGAATACGCTCACTAAAACATTATACTGTTCAAATTTATAGAAAACAAGGAATTTGTGCATCATTTACATTTATTGTTATGTATAAAATAGTTCTACTTATCAACTGCTTAAAAATATAAAAATATATTAGGGTTTACGCGGTGTATGTGTGATGTTATTGTGATTCAAATAGATGTAAAAACTTTTTATTAGATTCTTGTATGTTTATGAATAAGCACAGGTGGTTTTTCATGAAGGCAGCTTATCCGGGTGTAAGGTTTACCGTCCTTGGAGTGCTGCTCACATTATGTCTTACGACGTGTGGCACGCCGAAGGCGCAAGAATCTAAGAGCCCGGAAGAATCGTTGAAGAATAGCGCCCTAGCGGTCTCTGTCGCTGGTGACTATCGAGAAAGTGAGGATCCTGGAGGAGGTGTGGGCTTCTACGATCCGCACACCAACTCGTGGACTAAGCTGTCAAACGAAGGATCTCAGACCTCAGAAATTGACTACTATAACAACAAGCTTTATTTCGGGGATAAAAAGAAGGATTATATTTTAGGAGACTCACTGCAAGGTTACGACAGGAACTACGAGTCTGTTTATAATGAGGAGGTATGGGGACTGGATAATGGTGGATTTATCGCAACCAAAAATATTGGCTATACCGAAGATAAAACCTCCTATATTTATAAAATAGTCACCCATGATGGGCAGAATACCGAAGTTCACACCTCGAATCGTAGTATTAAGAACCCTGCACGGTGCGCTAATGGCAGTGTATGGACTGTCAATAATGAATCACACAATTCTCTTGGGCAGAAGCAGAAAGAGAACCAAGGCGATACAAAAGATAAAAACGAACCGACTAAACTGATTCGCCTATACCCTAACTTTTCCGATGATCCTGTAACCGAGCATACGTTTTCTCTTCCCAATGAAGGAATCGATGGCATCACGTGTGTTGGGAATAAAGTCGTTATCATACGGGATACCTATCCTCCCGGCAGCGACCCGCAGAGGAGCAGCTCAAAAGATGTTACGGGTTCCGTTCTTGAGGTATTTGATACAGATACCAGTCAGGCACATGAAGTTCCTATAAGCGGCGACCATGCAGTGCGTGTGAACAATGACATGTGGCAGTCGAAGGAGGGGCATTACCATGCAATCGGTCGCGAAATATGGTGGCAGTCGGGCGATGGGACTATTATTTCTACAGATGTAGAAACCGGGGAAAATACCCGACATTTCACCCTTAAAGACTATAAGAGGTCAAAAGATCAGGGTCTCTTTTATTGGTCTGATAAATATCTCTACAACATAAACTCAACGGACAATAAGGATACTCTGCGCATATACAGCCTTCACGAGAATAAGCTGATTAAAGAAAAAGAACTCCCCGACATGAAGGCTATCCTGTCGAAGCATCAATTTACATATGCCATGGTGGTCACAAACGAGGAAGAGCTTCTCAAGCTATAAAAATAAGAAGGCTTATCCATAGGGTCTGTGCGCCCCAAACCCTGCCTTCACCCCATCAGCGTGCATCTTTGATAGGCTTCAGAGTAAGTGCCGTGAAGATTTTGCCAGGATAAAACACTCATGGAAGGGCTGCTTATGGCTGTTAAGCGTATCGTTACTAACCTTGCCGCTGATAAACCCGAGTCTGCCGCTACTTTTTATCGGGATGTCCTGGGTCTGGAGCTGCTCATGGACCACGGATGGATACAGACTTACGGCAATGCGGAAACTATGACTGTGCAAGTCAGCATAGCCAGTGGAGGGGGCTCAGGTACACCGGTTCCTGATTTATCGATTGAAGTAGATAATCTTGATGAAATCCTCGCTCGCATTCATGCGGCAGGTATTACGCTTGAATATGGCGTTGCTGAAGAACCCTGGGGAGTGCGGAGGTTTTTCGTTCGCGATCCGCTGGGGAACCTTGTGAATATTTTGCAGCATGTATAGAGGACTCGCCGCCATCAAAAATTATCGCCAGAAAATGGGTTATCAAATTATTGAAAGAGCGGCTAAAACCTCATAACTTAGCTTTCCTTAGATCCGGCGCGCGAAGACGGCACTACGGCATGTATGGAGTCTGCGGCGAGTGCATCCGGCGCGGTGGAGTCTTGCTTGGAAGCCTGAGCTTCAATACGCACAATCTGCGACTGCTTAAACCGGTGGTCCGGTGTGCAGGTCAGCTTATATTTTGTCTCGGAAAGATCGCGAATCTTCTGCACATAGTTCTGTGTCTCGGGGAAGGGTGGAATGCCCTTGTACTTCTCGACTGCACCGGGGCCAGCGTTGTACCCGGCAAGCGCCAGATCGAGCGCCTCGTCGTCGTTATGGGCGTATTTGCCCAGCCGTTTCTTGAGCGATTCCAGGTACCGGCCCTGCGCATCAATCGAATTGTGCGGATCGAGGATATCGCCGCCGTTACCCCAATCCTTCCAAGCCTCATCGGTGAACTGGGCTACGCCTCGGGCACCCGCGCTCGAAGCCGCATTGATGCGCCAGTGGCTCTCAGTTTCAAGCTGTGCCGCGATCACACCCGGGCGAATATTCGCTGTCTGCCCGGCCTTGCGGAGATCCTCGTGAACCTCTTCCGGTGCGTAGGTCAAGTCGGTCATACCGCAGTAGTCGTCGTAGGTGGCAGCGAGCCCCACCACACCCGTACCCAGGAGCAGCGCGGAGGCAATAATCTGCCAATGCGCCAGCGCCCCGGCGGTCACTTTCGTGAAGATGTTCTTGCCGGATGCGGTCTTGAGTGAGCTCTTCTTCGCCATTTCTCTAGCCTAGCACCCCAGTAAGCCCGACTGGCGCGGTTTTCACGGACCGGAAAGCAAAATTCCTGTCTCCATTCGCCCCTTTGTTTAAGCGTTAGTATCTGCACAGGAATGAAGGGGTAGGCAAGAACCGATATGCCAGAACCTACCGAGCCTCAATACCGTCGGGGAGGTCATCGCTGGTGAGATAGTAGCCGTTGGGCCAGATAACGCTCCAGGTGACGGATCCGCTGCCGCCTTGATCCCCCGAAGAACGCTCGACCGCGCGAACAACAAATACGCTCTGTGGCTTATCCATACCCGGAATCTTGACCTTAGCTTCGCGGTAATCCCGCACCTGAATATAGGTGCCGGGTTCGGGGTAGAGCCATTTACGTGCGTACTGCTCCGCCTCCTGCATAGTCTTCAGGCGCACCTTAGAATAGTCGAACGTGCAGTCAGCCTCTCCATCTGCAACCTGCTGGTAGGAGACGTCCTCCGGGCATGTGGGTTCTTTCCCCGGGGATGCGCTGGCAGACCCACTGGCACTGGGGGCGGCGCTTGTAGCATCGGCTTTATGTTGTTCCTGCCCAGCGTCAGATGAAGTGCTCGGCGACGGTTTGGCAGTATCTGTTGCGGATGGCGAAGCAGATTCCGAGGGCGAATCCTGCGCTCCCTGCGACTGCTGCGGCTGTTCCGGTGCGGGTGCCGCCTGCGCGCTCTGCTCAGAAACCTGCGGGGTCTGTACCGGGGCGCTCGATACCGGCGCGGAACTTGTGGATACGCTGGGGGTCGCCGTTCTGTTGGGTGTAGCCTCGTTCCGCTGTGTGCCTTTATAAAGCAGGAACATCAGGGTCAAGAACGCCACAATCGCTAGTGCTATGAGAGCGTATTTACGAAATTTTGCCACGGAGTCAACCTCGCCATCGGTGTAAGCACTGAGGGTTTTTCTTTAATGGTATCCGTGGAAACTATAAATATATAGGGGTTTTCCCTTCCGTTATAAATACAGGGTTTTGCGGTGGGTGACTGTAACAATTAAGAATATGACTACTGCAGAAACCACCGCTGAAACTCCAGCGGTATCCACCAAAAACCTGTTCAAAACCTACGGTCGGGGTGAGGCAACTGTACACGCCCTGAATAATGTCACTATTGATTTTGAGCGGGGTAAGTTCACCGCAATTATGGGACCTTCAGGTTCGGGTAAATCAACACTGATGCAAACCCTCGCCACACTGGATACTCCCGATCATATTCCAGAGACCAGCATCCGTATTGGTACCACCGAACTGTACGGGCAGAAGGATAACCAGCTGACCGAGTTCCGGCGTGAGCACGTGGGGTTTATCTTCCAGGCGTTTAACCTGGTGCCTACCCTGACCGCCGGGCAGAACATTGATTTACCGCTGGGGTTGGCGGGTAAGAAGCCAGACCCGGTTTGGCGTGAATACCTGGTCAAAACCCTTGGTCTGTCGGATCGGTTAGGTCATCGCCCCGAACAGCTTTCAGGTGGTCAGCAGCAGCGTGTTGCTATTGTACGTGCGCTGCTCTCGCGCCCGGAGGTGGTGTTTGCTGATGAACCCACCGGTAACCTCGACTCAAATTCGGGTGCTGAGGTGCTCAGGCTATTGCGGGATGCCGCCACTGAGCAGAAGCAGACGATTCTGATGGTCACCCATGATGCGCATGCTGCTTCGTATGCTGATCGTGTGGTGTTTTTAAAGGATGGTGCGATTGCTGGGGATATGCTGAATCCTACGCATGATGCTGTGCTGCAGGCGATGGGACAGCTGGAAGGGTAAAGCACTCGTACGTCTGACAGGAGGGGAAATAGCCGCATGTCTACTATGTCCAAACGATCTAATACATCCACCAATCTGAATACGGTGGCGCGCTCTAACCTGCGTGCTTCTAAAGGTAAGTACGTTCTGACCGGCATCGGCATAGCGGTTGCCTCATTCTTTATTGCCGCCATTATTGTGCTCCTCAGTTCGCTACAGGGAACTATGGATGCCGCTATGGGAGATATGTTCTCAGAGGACGATAACGTGGTCCTTTCGGCGGGAGCTAACGCTCCAAATAATTACACGGCAAACCGTTATCTCACGCCCGAAAATCTTGACACGATCACCAACGACCCTTCGGTTCAGCGGACCTGGGTCATATATGACGGGCAGGGTAAACTCGGCACCGGAGAAGACTCAGTAAAGGTACAGTATGCACAGGCACCCACCGACACCGAGCTCTTCCCCTTCCCCATTGACGGCAAACTGCCGGGCACAGACACCGAGCTGTTGATCTCAAAAGACTTCGCCGAGAAACACAACCTGCACCTTGGCTCAACGGTGACCTCACCGGATGTTGTGGCAGCTATTACCGACCCTAACACCGGTGCCACTAAGGAATACACCATTGCTGGTATTTTCGACACCGGGTTCTCCGGCTCACTCTCGAACGACAGCGTTTATATTGGTGGTACCTCCTATCAGAACGCGGCAGATGAAGCGCTCAAACAGCTTGACCCGACATCTAGGGAGGCGTCGCAGCTACCGTATCCAAGCATGATGTTCGTCCAGTTCAAAGGCGACGATGACGCCCACGCACGCACCGAGCTACAGAAAAAGCTAGCTACCGGTGATCAGAATACCGAACCCGTGGCGAAGTCAGGTGGGGAGTACCTGCAGGATCTCAAAGAAGAAACATCACAATTCTTTGCCTTTATCGGCGTGATTCTAGGGGCGTTCGCGGCGCTCGCCCTGCTGGTCTCATCTTTCGTTATCTCGAATACGTTCGCAGTGCTGGTCGGTCAACGCATCCGCGAGTTGGCGCTACTGCGCACCCTGGGGGCGCACGGGAAATCCCTGGTGCGCATGCTCTTAGTTGAGGCGCTCGTGGTGGGAGTCATTTTCTCCGCTATCGGCGCTGCGCTCGTTTACCCGGTCGCGGCGCTCGCCGGTGTGTTGTTTAAAGATTTCATGGTCTCGTATAACCCGCTGGCGTTCGTGGTGGGTGTGGTGGTCTGCACGCTCGTGACGGTTGTTGCATCGCTCGTCCCGGCACGTAGCGCCCTAAATATTTCGCCCATCAGCGCCTTGGGGGAGGGTACCGCCCAAGCCGTGAAGAAGCCGGGCATTGCGGGTCTGATCCTGGGCCTGATTGCCGCCCTGGCAGGGGCAGCAGCAGTGTGGCAGTCGCTGAGTCTGACCAGTGCCCCGGATGCAGGTGCGCAACAAAGCAGCGCTGGGGTGCTGTTGGTCATGGTTGCGGCGTTGCTTTTGGGCGTTGCCGTGTTCTTACTCCTGCCGTGGTTGTTGCCGCCGCTGATTCGCGTGTTTGGTTCGGTGATTCGCTCCCAGACCGGGAATCTGGCAGTCGCTAACGCGCTGCGTTCGCCTAAGCGCACGGTTTCGACCGGGCGTGCCGTATTGGTGGGTGTGCTCGTGGTGTCTGCAGTACTGAGCGGGTACTCCATCATGACTGCATCGACGGCGAAGTCCATGGAACGTGCCTATCCCGTCTCGGCGACGGCAACCTACGGGACCGGTGGCGGCACGGGAGCTGAGAGCCTTGCTAAGGCGCACTCGGTTGCCGATAAAGTGCAGGGGATTAAGAATGTCGAAAGCGTTGCGGTGGCTCCAGCCGCCGGTGCCCTAGAGTACACCCTCACGTCGAAAGACGGCAGCCAGTCAATGAGCAACACCGCGAGTATGGTGGCGCTCAGTCAGGAAGACTTCGCCAAGGTTATTCCGGCTGAGGGCAAGTACCCGACTGAAGATAACACGGTGCTTGTGCCCGAATCTCTGTATAAAGATGCGGGCTTTGACGATTCCACCCGCCTGAAGGCACGCGGGCCCTTGGGAGAGATTGAACTCAAGCCTATTAAGTCGACCAGTAAGATCGCGAATCTGTACGTGGTGAACCCAGCCACCGGTGCTAAACTGCAGAACCCGGATGACCCGCAGCCCTTGACTCTGCAGCAGCCTGGAGAAGCTGGGGAACAGCCCCAAGGCTCAGCCGCGCAGGGGCAGCGGGGCGCATCCGCTGCCCCAGGGGGTATGAATCCCTCAGCCGGGGCGGAGACTATGGTGCTGGTACACGCTAAATCCCCGCTGACCGCTACTGAGAACTCCGCGCTACAGGATCAGCTTAATAAGGCTAATGACGGCAACGAGTTCACCGGCGGTTTGCAACAGCGCGGTCAGCTCGATCAGGTTCTGACGGTTATGCTGGGGATCACCCTGGGTCTTCTCGCCCTTGCCGTGGTGATCTCGGTGATCGGCGTGGCAAATACGATGACTCTCTCGGTCAATGAACGCCGCCGCGAGAATGCGATGCTGCGCGCGTTGGGGCTCTCCCGCAAGCAGCTGCGCCGCATGATTTCGGCGGAGGCGGTACTAATCACCCTCGGCGCGGTGGCGTTGGGTATCCTTGGGGGCGTCTTTATCGGTAGCGTGAGCGCAAAGGTGGTGCTTGCTGCAACAGACCAAAAGGTGGATTTCGTGCCGGATCTGCCGTATCTGGGTCTGGCGTTGATATTGCTGGTAGGTCTTGCTTCGGCGCTGGTTGCATCCGCTCTGCCGGCGGCACGGTCGGCTCGGATGTCGCCGGTGGAAGGACTCGGCAGCTAGCTAGTCTACGCTGAGCCCATACTTTTGTCATGGTTGTGCTTTTGTCAAACGACCGTAACCATGACAAAAGTGTGGGAAGACAGTAAGGGGGGGGGCAGGGAGTCGACAGCGATAATCCCGCCACCTCCCCGACTGCCCGGACTACTTATCCGTCACCTTGATGTGCCCCATAGCGCCGCGTTCCATCTCGGCGAACTGGTGATTCACGAACGTGTACGTGCCGGGTTCGCGGAACTGCATCTCAACAAAACCACCCTGCGCCGAGTCCAGATCGAGGGCCTGCGAGTGACCGCCGGTTTCCCCATACGGATCTCTGCCGTCCCGAAGCAGGTAGCCGCCTTCCTTATACACGGTGTCAAATTGTGAGCCGACCACGTGGAAACTCATGCCCTTCGACGGTCCCGCAGCCAGCAGCCAGATGCGCACACGCTCGCCGGTTTTCACCTCCAAAGGCTGATTCACATACTGGGTGGCGTGCCCATTGAACATAGTGAGCGAGGGGGTGCCCGCCGCAATGCCATCAGAGGAAACTTCGGCGAGCTTATTGCCGTCAGCCGCAGTCTGCCCCGTATCGGTCAGGTATGTTTCATTCTGAACCATCACATACTCATGATCTACCGGTTCCAGATCCGGCGGGTCGATAATCACGGCACCGTACATGCCCGCCGCCATATGCAGACTCATGGGCGCGGTCGAGCAGTGGTACAGCCAAATACCAGAGCCGGTAGCCTCAAAACGGTAGGTCAGCTTCTCGCCCGGAGCAATGGTTTTCATCGTGTTATCGGGCGAAACCATGCCCGCGTGGAAGTCGAGCGAATGCCCCATCGAACCGTTGTTCTCCAGGGTAATCTCGAAGACATCGCCCAGCTTACCGTGCAGCACCGGGCCCATATACGAACCGTTGAATGTCCATGCCTTCACATCAAGCCCGGGTGCAATTTCACGGTCGAGCTCCTGCACATCCATGGTCATCTTGTGAACAGTCTTACCGTCACGTTTCTCGCCCGCAGGCACGGGACGCAGCACCGGGTCACGGCGCTCATGATCTTTGCCGGGGGATGCGTGCATATCAATATTCGCGTTCTGCGCGGTCAGCAGATTCGTGTTTGTGCCCGAGCCATTTGACCCGTTATTACCGCCGGAACCACCCCCGTGATGCCCGTTCGCCTGCAGGTTATTGCCGGTGGTTTTCACATGAAATACCATGCCCTGCTGGCGGTGCCCGGCAACCGAGCACCAGCCCTCAAGGTCGGAGGTCACCACGCCAACATCCACGCTCTTAGTCTCGCCGGGGTTCAGCGTTCCGGTTTTCGCGCCGTTGGCGAAGGTGAGGTCGTGGGTCATACCCTGATCGTCGTTCGTCACCTCAATCACCAGGCGGTTACCCACCGGAACCTGCGCGGTATCGGGCGTAAACCGGTAATTTGAGGTCGCCTTGACCTTCAGCGTTGTGGTCTGCCCCGTGCCGGTCGCCGTAGAACCACCTATAAAGTTGAAGCCTACCGAGCTGGGATCGGCCGCAATACCCAAGGTCAGCGCCAGAATCACAGCAAGCGCACCGAAAAGGGTCTGCCGGGTATGATTCACAGGTTCCTGTTTGACCTCCGTAACAGGGACAGGCTTCTCACCGCGCGCCCGCGCAGCCATCATCTCTTTACGGGTATTGACCGAAGCCTTAACGCCGCGCACCATAAACGGCAGGAACGAAGCCAAACCGAGCGCACCCACGGCAGAGACAGCGACCTTCACCCAAGAACCCGTAAGCGCATTCGGCAGCATAAAAATAATAAGGCTCAAGTTCACAACCGTCACACGCCCGGCGGCAAGCCTACTAAACTCCTTATTGGATGCGCGCACCACGGCGGGACCGCCGCCCATACGCTGGGGAAGCAGGTAACTCATAGCCCCCAGAAGCACCTGAAGCAGGAAACCCGCCACGAAAATGGGGGTAACCTCGCTCATGCGAAGCTCCTCAAACGGGGTGGTAAACACCAAGCCAGCAGTCCACACCACGCCGATAATAAGCCAGATAAAACCTGCACCCACCGACATTGGTGGGAACTCTGTGGGACGCTTCGTACGAAGGGTTCGCACCATCACCCACGCCACGATCAGCAGCCCCAGCAGATACACGAGCAGGCCCGCGCCCGCGAGGGGGCGCATCCCGAAGAGTGAAGCGAGCGTGGTAACCCCAACGCCCACACACATCAGAATGAGGGCGCGCACGCTGGTTCCCAAAGCGTTTTCGACCATCTTGGTGCGCAGCATCGTAGGCCAGAAGGTAATAAGGGTACCAACCACCGTAATACCCACGAACCCGAGAACATTCACGGCCTCATGCGCGAGCATAAACTGCGAATGCAGCGTGCCCCGCAAACCAGGCAGAGCCGTCATCGCGCCCAGTACGGCACCGACGGGAAGCAGGAACGCCGCAGCGATATAGAAACGAATCGTGGCGCCAAACCGCGAGGGAAGCGCCTGTTTGACCTGGCGAAGAAGCGCATAGCCATGCCAGGCGACCATAGCACCCACCACCAGCGCCCCGACAACCGTCAGGGGATAGAACTGCGGCATGAGATCCTGCAGAATCATGCCCGCCATCAGCAGCACAATACCGCCGTTAAGCGCAAAAATACGTGTGATCTGAATACCGCGGGCCGAATCAGGAATTTTAATCTTCATGAGCGCTTCGGTGAAGTGCTGGCTCCAGATCAGAATCGAATTCGTAATCAGCCCCAGAGTCACCATATGCACGATCAGCCAGCCGCCCTTGGGGATAAAGCGATGCACCAGAATTGCGATAATAACGCCAAAAATCCAGTACGATACCGGTTTCGATGCGCGGCGGTGCCAACTGCCCCGACCGGAGGCGCGCTTAGCAATCTCCTCGGGCGTTAGCGAGGCACCGGGAAGCTCGGTGGGGCGCATCCCAATTGTGAGTCCATCGTTGCCGGAACCTGAAACATCGGCCCCGGACCGTGCAGAATTTTGCGCCGCGCTCGGCTTTGAGGATGCGCCGCCACGACCGGTATCGCGGCCGGTTGATCCTTCTGAGTCAGAACCCGAGGGAGTGGGGTTATGGGGATTCTCGCTCACGGTGTTGTCTTTCGATCGCTTTTAGTCACAGTGCATATAGTTCCATTATATTGCCCGATTCATGCGAATTTTGGCTTTGCGTGAGCCGTCATACAGTAAGGTGCCGGCGAGTGGTAAACGCTAGAATAGCCCTATGAAGTATCTGACTCTCGCCCCCCTCGCCGCTGTTTCCGCTGTGATGCAAGCGCTCGCTATTTACGCTTACGACCAAGATGGAATGGCGGTGGCGGGGCAGATCTTCTTTCCCGTTCTCTTTACGCTGATGGCGTTGTACCTGATGATGAGGAATCCGGGAGGGTCTGCCAAACAGCTTGTGGTGGTGGTCCTTGAGCTGGCAGTTTTCGCCGTCACGATGGTGGGGGTAAATCAGAAAAATCCTTATCTGTACCCCTCGATTATCGTCTACTATGCGTCGTTTGCGGTGCTTGCCTTAGAGGTTGCGGTGCGCATCGCCGAGATGCCCAAGAAGGCGAAGGTTCAGGACGATAGCGAAGATCCCGAATCTTCCGATCAGGATGCGCCCGCCGAGGGCAGCGATGATACCGCCTCCGTAAAAACCGATGAAAAACCTGCGGCGAAATCTTCGGCGGCAACAAAATCGGCAGGTCATGGACTGCGGCGCGCCCGAGCTCAACGCGGTACGCACTTGGTGGCGAAGGTGAAGCCGCGTGAAGGCGCCGAGTCTTCCGGGCAGAGCTCTCAGGATAAGACTCACGACAGCACGAAATCTGAGCCCAAAAAATCTTCGGAAAAGACTTCTGACTAGTATATATTTTGTATTTGGAATATAACGTGGATGGCTTGTTCGCATAGGGTGAGGAACCGTATTCGCTGCACATCAGCGATTGGCGTGTGCATCCCACGCCCCAAGCAATGTATTTAACGTAAGCAGATGTCACCCCAGAAAGACAGGCTCTCATCTGGGTATATGCCCGAAGAGGAATATAATCTTTCGGCGAACAGAATATCCACGCTACACTAAAGGGCGAGAACTTCAGCTCAGTAAGACAGGTACTAATACGCCATGACTGAATCCCGCGCCCAGACTCCGGTTCTGGGCAAACTTGCAGTAGCGGCGCTCATCCTCATGGTGGTGGGCGGCTATATTTTTGAAGCCTTCGTGAACACCTACGGCGGTCTGGATTTTTCGATCTACCGCATGGGTGCCATGACCATTTTCGATAATGAAGGCTTCGACAAAGAACTTTATGGGCGCGCTATGGTGAGCATCGGCGTGCTGGATTTGCCGTTCACCTACCCGCCCTTTGCGGCGCTAGTCTTCCTGCCGTTCGCCTTCATACCGCTCAAGGTAGGTATGGCGATTATGGTGCTTATTACGACCGCCGCCGCCTGGTGGCTCTCCAGCATCATGTACTCCTATGCCAATGCGAATAACCGACCCTTACCGCTTCAGGATAAGCTCGGGCGTTACGGCACGATCGCCGCACTCACCATAGTGGTAATGCTCTGCGGCCCCTGGCGGCGTACCTTCGACCTTATGCAGATTAACCCCATCATTATGGTGCTAATTCTTGCCGATTTTCTGCGCCCGGCAACACGTGTGCCGCGCGGAGTACTTATCGGTATCGCTGGCGGTTTGAAACTGACCCCGCTCGTATTCGGACTTATTCTGCTGGTGCGCCGCGACTGGAAGGGCATTATCACCCTCGGTGCAACCTTCCTCGCCACCATTGCCCTCGGCTTTGTGCTGCTGCCGCAAGAAGCCCCGCAGTACTGGTTCCACGCGGTTTCAGATCCTTCGCGTGTGGGCGATATTAACTTCGTCGATAATATTTCGATTCAGGGCTGGCTCATGCACTATGGGCTGAACGGAACCGCCGCCAAGCTCTGTTTCTACCTGCTGGCTGCGCTCTCCGTCGTGCTCACCGCCGCGATTCTCTATCAGCTCGAACGCCGCAACAAGGTTCTCGCCCAGGTTGCCGTGACCGGGTTCCTCATGGTCAGCCTCTCGCCGATCAGCTGGTCGCATCATAACGTGCTTCTGCCGCTTCTGGTCCTCGTGCTTATTGTGGATGCATTCGGCGAGTTCTTCACATACCTGCCGCCCGCTGCGATGACTGTGGCGCGCATCTTGACCTGGGTGGGCGTTGTGGGGCTCTATATTTCCCCGCGCGTGCTCGGCGGCATGACCCAGTGGAATATGAACGGGCTCGAATTCTTGGCTGCGCCGGGTGTTGCGCTGGGTGGCACGCCGATCGTGTGCCTCTTTATCGTGACCGTTCTGCTGTGGGGGTGGGCGGTCCTCACCCCGAGAGCACGCAGCGCTTCGGTCAAACCCGCCGCAGAGTCGGCAAACGCCCCGAACTCGGCATAGCCTTGCGAACCGCGCAGAAGACCCCCGCATCGTTGATCACAATGCGGGGGTCTTCTCTATCTCGGTTTAGACCAAGAAGTTATCGGCTACTTAGCGAATACCGACGTTCCAGGTGCCCTGGAAGGAGTTAATTGCCAAGTAAACATCTTCGGAAGCGTCAAACTTCGCGGTGCCCTGGAACTCTGAGGTACTGGACTCCAAGATAACATCGTTCGAGCGGGCCGCATCCATCACGCGCAGGTTCATTACCGGCCTGCGCTCGTAGCCAGCCTCCAAAGTACCCGAGCCGCCCGAGTAGATCACGGCGTAGGAGTTGAACGCGGCGCTGATCTTCTCGCCCTTAGAAATCTTGGGTGCGGAGGAAGCATCGTAGACGCGAATAAGCCACTCGCCCTCACTATCGACATTTACCTTGCGGGTGGGGCTGGAAGTCTTCAAGTCCATCCACAGGGTGCCCGAGATTTTATCTTTGGTCAGTGCGGAAGTGTAAAGAGCGAAGCTGGAAGTTTTATCGTCCCCCGTGCGCCCCTCCAAGGAGTGGCGCGAGTTGGATTCTTTGGAGGGGGTGAACTCATAGTAGACGATAGCCTTCGAATCGTTGCCCTTGGGCTTCTCGATATCGATGGTCTGCTTATCTTTGCCCTTGTACTCCTTGAAATCGCCGCTGGGCAGTTTTGCTTCAACATTCTTCAGCTCGGCGGGCGATGAGCTTGCCGAGCTCTCTGACGATGCCGAGGCTGCCGATGATGACTCGGCGGGGCTTTCCGATGCTGCTGCATTGGAAGATCCGCGCGGCAGGGTGAAAATCAGTACCAGAATGATAATAATCAACAGCGCCACAGCACCGGCGATGACGCTCCACCCGGCGGGAGTCGCAAAGAACGGGCGCTTCGGCTTCTCGGGCTGGTTGAAGGGAGTCTGACCGTTTGCATACGGTGAATCGCTGAACCCGGATGCTGCCGCCGCAGTGAACCCGTTGAGCGCATCCGAGGTGTTTGACTCGGAGTATTGCTGATTCTGGTTCGACTGGTTCTGATTGTACGAACCCTGAGCAAAACCGCTGTTCTGAACGTTATTATTCTGAGCATCGTTCTGCTGCTGGAACTGCTGCGATTGACCGGCCTGGTACTGACCCTGCTGAGGCTGGTTCTGCTGCGACTGCGAGCCCTGGAACTGGTTGGGCTGACCCTGCCCCTGGAACTGGTTACCCTGCTGGTTCGAAGCGTTCTGCACCGAGTGCTGCTGATTCTGTCCCGACTGAGAGCTCTGATCCTGTTGGGCATTCTGACTCTGCGTATTTTGGTTCTGAGAACCCTGCTGCTGAGCCGAAGCGCCGGATGCGCCCGCCCCGGAGGAGGCCGCTGCACCCGCGCCCGCTGCGGCGCCTGCGACAGCACCAGCGGCGGCACCTGCACCGAAGCCCGAGCGTGACCGATCCTGACCCTGCTGAGGCTGTTGTCCCTGCTGAGGCTGACCGGACTGAGAATATCCTGGCTGGGATTGTCCGGGTCGCGCCTGGCCGGATTGCTGCTGCTGAGACTGCGGCTGAGCGAACCCCTGCTGGCTCTGCTGCTCTCGACTCTGGGACTGCTGCGCCTGCGAACCCTGGTTCGGGGCACTCTGACCCTGGGTGTCTCGGTTCTGAGCGCCCTGGCTTTGGGTACTCTGGGTTCGCGGATCCTGCGCTTGAGCGCTTCGCTGCTGAGCGTTCTGCCCGGCAAATCCCTGCTGCTCGGAGCCCTGGTTCTGCTGCACAAAACCTTGACGCTGCTCAGAGCCCTGCTGTTGCTGGTTGAAGCTCTGTTGGCGCTGTGTAGACTCCTGTTGCTGACGCTGCGCAAAATCCTGCTGAGGCTGATCAGAGCCAGAGCCCTGCTGTTGATTGAAGTTCTGCTGGCGCTGTGTAGACTCCTGTTGCTGACGCTGGGCAAATTCTTGCTGACGCTGGGCCTCAAAAGACTGCGGCTGCTGAGATTGCCCGGGCTGTTGAGTCTGAGTAACGTGTTGAGACTGAGCGGGCTGCTGAGGCTGAGACTGCTGACCCCGGTTCTGAGCGTTCTGCTCTTGAGAACTCTGCGCGGCAAAGCCCGACTGCTGCTGATTCACGGGAGCCTGAGACTGTCCCTCAAAACGCTGCTGCGTGGGAGGAACCTGGGAAGTGCCGCGCGGGGGAGTAGCCGGTCGGGAAGATGCCTGAGCCTCGGTACCACGCGAATCAGCCAAATCGCGCGCATCGGACTGGGGGCGCGCATCCGTAGGCTCACCCTGAGACGGACCCGAAGACTGCTCGGGGCGCGACTCGCGTGAAAGAACCTGCTGCTGTGTGGATTCTGAAGATACAGACTCCTGTCGTGCAGCCTCGGGCCGTTCGGCACCTGCTGCAGTGGCAGAACTTGCGGACCCCTGAGAATCCTGTGCGTCGCTGAGGGGCTCTCGTGCATCGTAAGAAACACCCGAACCCTGCGCGACTCCCGGCTGCTGTGCGCTCGTGTCCGGCGTGGATGGGGCGTTATGGGTATCGCGAGCGGTCTCGCGAGTAGGCTCCGAAACCTGAGGCTTTGGAGCCTCGGCAGTGCCGCTCTGACGGTTCACGGGGGTCTCAGAAACGCTCTGCTCGGAACGCACCTGCGAATCGGCTGAAGAGCCTGCCGCTGCACCGGGACCGGATGTGCCCGCACGCTCACCCGCGACCTCGCGCGACTCGGAACCGGCTGACGCCGCATCCTGAACATGGGCAGACTCCGCCTGAGTCTTCTGCTCAGGGGTCTGCTGATGGGAAGTTTTCTGCTCGGCAAACTGTTCGGAAATGGTCGGCGCGGTACGCTGCTTCGGGGCGGAATCCTGCGCAGACTCACCGCTCTGCTCAGAGCTTGACGATGGCGAGGGCTTCGCGCTGGAAGAACCCTCAGAAGAGCCCGATGCGGCAGATGAAGATTCCGCCGTCGAGGGTGCCTGCTCATTCTCAGGCTCGGGCTCCTCAATCCACAGCTGCCAACCTTCGGGAACAGGACCCCATGCGGGATCGGGCCGCCACGTCGGGGTAGGAGACCACCCGGCAGGCGGTTTGGGCCAATTTGGGGGCGGATTGAAGACGAGAGCCATCTGAACCTTCCTTCACTACTGGCGCCAAAAACACCCGGAAGCGTAGGCACGAGTAGCCTCAAATTTTAAACTACGGTAACCCTCAAATTATGGCATATTTCCCATAAAATATAAGCCCGAAAAGTTCATAGGCAGGTAAATTATTACACCGTAAGGCAACCCGCACAGATGGCCCCGGTGTGACATTCGGGGGAGGGTCCCCTCTATTATGGATACTATGAGCACTAATCACCAGCAGGAACCCGGACATCACGGTTCTGAGTTCATTCCAACAAACCAACCACCTGGCGCAGTCACTAATACCCAAAATATGCCCACGATGCTGAGCCCGCATCAAGCAGAAAGTTACGGGTACGGCGCTGAGTCTACCTTCGCCTCCGCTGAGTATTACAGGAGTAACCGCCTTACCCGTAAGGAACTTCTGGAACGCGCCAGCGAGCTGCCCTATCACCGGTTATCGCATGTGAACCCGCGTGCCCGTTGGTTCACCCCGGTTCTTGAGGGTTTGCTGTTTGCCGGCATCTATTTTGTGCTCCTGCTGATGGTGAGCTTTGCGCTGCTGGCATTCGCCGTGATGCTGCGCGTCCCTTACGATTACCTGACCGATCTGCAGCGTATTTACGCGAACGTTTTTAAGACCCCGCTTGTTTTTATTGCGCTTCTTATTACCATCATTCCGGTGATTCCGGCGATTTTCATTGCGCGCCTGATTACTAACTTCAAACCCTTAGGGCTGATTCACTCCATTGCGGGCCGCATGCGGTGGTCCTATTTGAGTGTTTTCCTAGGCTTTGGGTTCCTCATTTTCGGTCTTTACTATGTAGGGTTCGCGACTCTGGATGGTTCTTTGACCACGCAGAACAGCGTGCATCCGCTGAATTCCGGCATGTTCTGGCTGTACATTGTGCTTATTCTGCTAATAGTTCCGTTCCAGTGCTACGCCGAGGAACTGCTCTTCCGCGGTTATCTCATGCAGACCGTGGGCCGGTGGCTGAAGAACCCCGTTTGGGCAATTATTATTCCAGCGCCTATCTTTATGGTGCTGCATGGTTACGGACTGTGGGGTCTGCTTTCTGTGCTGACGATGGCTCTGATCGCCGGGTTCTTGTGCTGGTACACTGGCGGTCTTGAAGCCGGTATCGGCCTGCATATTGCGAATAATGTTTCGATTTTTATCTTTGGACTGCTGGGTCTGGAGGATCCCTTTGGTGCGGTTCGTGAGGAACAGCCGCTTGACTTTGTGCAGGCCCTTATTCTGCAGCTTGCCTTCGCCGGGCTCGTGTGCATGTACACCTACCGGCAAAAGAGAAAAGCCGCTCTGAACCAGGGGCAGGATGCGGCTGCCGCCTCCTCGGCTGAGGGTGCTTCAATGGGCGTGGAACCGCCCGTTTCTTCCTCGGATGCGCCAGCCGCAGCACCGGCTCCGGGCGCTGCGCACGCGGCCACACAGCCCGGTATGTCCGTGAAAAATGCTGCTGCTTCACCTGCTGCTGATACTTCTGCTTCTGCACCGCAAGGGTCGCAGGCGCCGGTACAATCACAACCTGTACAACCTGCTGCCCCTGTGGCGGGGAACGCCAATCCTGCACAGGATAATGCTTCGGTAAAATCGGCGTCTTCGGCTGCCCCCACCAACCCGCAAGCAGCTGAGGAACATCGTGCACCCGAGCGGAATATCGCGGAGAAACCGGCTGCGCAGGCACCCGCCGCGAAGCCTGTGGAAGGCGCTCGTAAGAGCGAGCAGAATGATACGTCGGTCAAGGCTTCTGCCCCCGCGCAGCCCGAACGTTCACCGGCTCATGGTTCGGCACCGGCTAATAAGCCTGCACCAATCGGTAAGCCTGCGCCAGCCAAGGAATCTGTGCCGACTCATGAGTCAGCCCAGTCCCAGAAACCGGCGCAAACTGCCAAACCGGCACAGGCTCATGAATCGACTCAGCCTCAAAAGCCGGTACACACTAACGAGTCAGCCCAGGCTGAGCGTCCGACGACCGCGAATACCGCAGCCCACGCAACCGGGAAAGAAGCGCCTGCTGCCGATAAACCCGCGCAGTCTGCACAGGCGAGGACTATCGCCGACGAACTCAATCCTGCCGTGGTTGCCCCCGCAGCAGCGGAAAAGGCTCCGTCAGGCATAGATCTGGATACGGCGCAGAAAGCTGCACGCGCCTCCGCGCAGAAGACTCAGCAGGGCTCGAATCAGGCCGATTCTTCGGTGCATGCCTCCGGGACACACGGGTCTGCGTCGAATGCAGCCGCGCCGCAGAAGGGAACCGCTAGCGCATCCGCCGCGCAGTCAGACGATACGAAGAACCCTTCCTCGAAGAACTACGCGCCGGATACCTCCACAATGAGCATTCCCGTGCAAAATGCCTTGTCGGCCTATGAGCGTGCCAAGGCTCAGGCCCTAGCTCAGCAGAAAGAAGCTGCCCGGCAGAAGGAAAGCGGGCAGGGCGCATCCGCTAAGAATGCGGCTGCGGACGGCTCGGCTGCAGTTTCGCAGACCTCGCGGGCTCAGCGGGAGGCATCCCAGAACACCTCAGAGGTTCCCTGGGCTACCGCTCCGATTCCGAAAATCTCGCCGGAAGCCGCACAATCGCATAAGCAGGGATCAACAGACGCTTCACCGTGGACCTCGGCGTTCCCCGTCATTCCCAAACCCAAGAAGTAGGCGCATAGTATGACCGTTGATGCCGTCAAAAATATCGAAGACCTCGCCCAGTTCGTCTGCGATTCGCCCGTCTCATATCTGGCGGCGCGAACCGTAGCACGGCGCCTGCAGGCGGCGGGGTTTACCGAGCTGAACGAAACCGAGCCGTGGCAGAATGAGGTTGCCGTCGGCAGGCATTTTGTGATGCGTGACGGCGCGATTATCGCTTGGGCTGGCGGTCGGCGGGCGCAGAAGGCGAGCGGTTACCGGGTGCTGGGTGCGCATACGGATTCGCCGTCGCTTAAGCTCAAGCCGAGTTCATCGGTGACAGCGGCAGGATGGCATCAAATGGGCGTCGAAAATTACGGTGGCGCACTGCTTAATTCCTTTTTGGATCGTGAGCTGCGCGCCGCCGGGCGCCTGACGGTACTTCGGGAAGACGGCACCCTTCAGGATCGCTATGTGGTGACTGGACCGTTGGCGCGTGTGCCGCAGCTGGCTCCTCATCTGGACCATAAACGTAATGAGCTGACCCTCGATAAACAGTTCAATATGTACCCCATTTGGGGCGTGGATGATACCGAGAACGATGTGCTCGCCTATTTGGCACAGCAGACCATCGACGAGGGCGGTTCGGTCGATCCGGAGCAGATCGTCGGTTACGATGTGCTCTTTGCGGATGCGCAGGAACCTCGCCGTTTCGGGCGAGATGGAGAGTTTTTCGCCTCGGGCAGGTTGGATAATCTCTCGTCGGTTCATGCCGGATTGTGCGCCTTAGAACGCTATGTGGCCGAGAATGCTGACGAAGACTCGGCGCATACCGTGATGCTTGCAGGATTCGATCACGAAGAGATCGGTTCTGAAACCCGCAGCGGCGCCGCTGGTCCGTTCTTAGAGGATGTGCTGGTGCGGCTCTCGCAGGCTCGCGGGGAGAGCCAGGACGAATACCGCCGCTCGCTCGCCGATTCGGTGTGCCTTTCGGCGGATGCCGGGCATCTGGTGAACCCGAACTACCAGGGGCATCATGACCCGACGGTGCGCCCGCTTCCCGGTGCTGGACCGCTGCTGAAGATCAACGCGAATCAGCGATATGCAACCGATGCGGTGGGTGCCGGTATTTTCGCGGCGGCGTGCAAGGCGGCGGACGTTCCTTATCAGGAGTTCGTGTCGAATAACAATATGCCCTGCGGTTCCACGATCGGACCTATCACCGCCACCCGACTGGGGATGCGCACCATCGACGTGGGGATCGGACTACTGTCGATGCATTCAATGCGCGAAATGTGCCACGTTCACGATATGGCATACCTGACCCGCGCGGTGGAAGGCTTCTATCGGTTGTAGCTGCCGCATCCTTTCTGTCCCGCCTCTATCGCCCATAAGTCGTACACTTTCCTGCATATCGTACGTTTAAACCTTACGAATATGCAGGAAAGTGTACGATATATACCGTTATACCGTGCCTAGGTGCACACATACCGACAATACATTCTCCCGCCGCGTCAGGCAGCGGGAGAGAAAGAGAACTCGGTGAAATACCTCAAACCATATTTTATATTTTGTGCTCGCGTTATGACTTTAGCCTGGCGAGCTTCACCCCCGAAAAACCTTAGCGTACTGGCCGCCGTCATTATCTCTGCGCTCGCTCTGATCGCCTGCCCAATTCTGCTGGGTTATGGTGTTCAGCGCACCCTTGAAAGCCCAGAAGCCTGGCGTCAAAACCTTGCCATCCTCGTGATTCTTTACAGTATTTTGTGGCTCATCGGGCAGAGCTTTCGGTATCTTTTCTACCCTGCTTACGGGTTCATTGAGCAGAAAATGCAATCGCGCCATATGGCGGATGCACTCGTCACCAGCATCGGCGCCGACCCGCGCGCACGCGCTATGCTAGGCGCCTCCGAAATTGCGTATGCCGTCGATGCGCAGGCCGCATCCATTCGCGAAACCCTTGCCACCTTGTACCTCTCAATTCTGCCCGCCGGGGTTGGTTGTATCGCCGGTGCTGTCTCAATTCTGGTGATGGGTGGCGTGCCGGAGCTAGGCATATTTTGCGGGTTTGTAGCCCTATATCTGGCTGGAAGCATGCCGCTGATTGCGCGTCATCAGAAGTTTCAAGGCGAATTCTTTGACGGCTCAATGCGCAGTTTCGGCACCCTGGAAAACACGCTCCGCCTGTGGCGTGAAAGCAGAATCCTTGGGGCGGCTCCCTTTCTGCGTGACCGATACGCCCAAGGCCGCCTGCCTGTAGAAGCAAAAGCTCTCAAAAGTTACCGTTACACCATGTTGTTACACACCTGGCAGGGCGCGATGCTGTCTCTATGTCTGCTCGCAATAGTGCTCAAAACCGTATTATTCGGTGAAGATTCTCCGGCGCAGATTACGGGTACTGCGGTGGCACTCATCGGAGTATGCGCGGCGGCAATTGGCCCGCTCCAAGCCGTCGGCTTTGGGGTATCGACCATCGCGGTCTCGGCGGAGCGTTACCAGCAGGCGCACCATAAAATAGCCACTCCTGCCGCTGAGAATTCGGCGTATCTCATCGACTACGTCGTAACCACAGGTGAACTTTCCCTCCGCCTGGATGCACGCAACCTGAGTGAAACATCCTATGGTGTGCATACGGTGAAGCCGGGACGCCCATGTTGGGTGCGTGGCGCATCCGGTGCGGGAAAAAGTTTGCTTTTAGAACGGCTTCTTGGTGTGCGTGCGACAACTACCCCCGCTTATATGTCGATGAGCGCACCGCAAGGCACTCTTCGGTTTGTCTACCTGCCGCAGGAAGCTGGGCTGCTGGTTGGTACCGCGCATGAGAATGTGGCGTTTGGGCGCGACATTCCGGTGCATATATGCGACCGGTACCTGCAGGCGGTGGGGCTAAGCGAATTTACCTCTAGTGGTGCTCGATGTCATGACGCCGTCGCGGGTGAGAACGGCAGCGTGTCCGGGGGAGAGGGCAGGCGCATCGCCTTGGCGCGTACTTTGGCGGCGGCCGAAGCCTTGAATGAGCAGAAAGCCCCGAGCCCCGCGACCGTCATGGTTCTCGATGAGCCGACCGCCGGGCTGGATGCGCCTACCCGTGCCCGTGTCTGGGAACTGATTGAGCGAGCGGCCCATACCGCAATCGTGCTGGTGAGTACCCACGATGAGGATGCGCCCGCCCGGCAGGACGATACCGTGATCGAACTCTAATGCGGGGCGAACCCTAAGAACGAGAAAGTTTTACCTGTAAAACATGCGGTAAAGTTGAATTAACCCTTTTCACCGGGGTAAGAGCACACGGCACGCATTATGGCCGTCCTTCCGCAAGAGAATCTTAGATACAGCCCTTTGCCTGGAAAGCACAATAGCTTCTGCAACCGTCTCAGAAAATAAGGCCGCGCGGTAGGTTATCCCAACGTATCCCCAGAAATCTCCTAAAAGGGATAACTAGCTTTGCTGCTTATCTCAACCTATCGGGACTTATCTTAAAAATCCCGATAACCCCCCGATAGGTTCCGATAACTATTGTTCCCCCTCCCCGTAAAAAAGAGCCTTTATGTAAATAAAGCGGTGAAAAATACTCTTTATTCACATAAAGGCTCTTTTT
>NZ_KV802313.1:78638-141419 GCF_001810635.1 Rothia sp. HMSC067H10 | reverse complement strand
AAATACTCTTTATTCACATAAAGGCTCTTTTTATACCAGGGGAGAGGCGAAGGAGAGCCTATCGAATTAGCGAGAGCAGTTCCTCGTGCACGGTGGTATCGCCCGTGACCTCCGGGTGGAAAGAAATGCCGATAATGTTCCCGGCGCGCACACCCACAATCTTGCCCTCATGATGCGCCACCACCTGCACGCCTTCACCGGCGCGGGTCACAATTGGCGCGCGAATAAACGCCGTATCGATCACGACTTCCTCGCCCGAGGGCGTAAGCCACGGCAGATGAACCTGCGCCGAATCGACCTGCGACCCGAAGGCATTACGCCCAACCGAAACATCCAAAACACCAAGCGACTGCTGCCCCGGAGCCGGATCGTCAATCACAGTCGAGAGCATAATCAGCCCGGCGCAGGTTCCCAGGGTCGGCAAGCCCCCCGAAATCGTCTCAATCAACGGCTGGCGCAGACCAAAAATCCGGGTCAGCCTGTCAATTGTGGAAGATTCGCCGCCGGGCAGAACCAGCGCATCCAGGTTCGCCAGCTGCTCGGCACTTTTGACGAGCACCACATGCGCCCCCAGGGATTCGAGCATGCGCGCGTGTTCGGCAACGCCGCCCTGCAGTGCCAAAACACCCACGGTTTTGCCTGCACCGGGCAGGGCAGCCGGGGGAAGGACCTCAGTCTCACTCATGAGCCTATCTTTCTGCAACACGAGGTTGCGCACAGTGTAGAACGTTGAGCTTCGGGTTTGAAAGAGCCAAACTCACCCGAGCGGATAACGCATCTGAACAGAGTCGGGGGCGAAGCCCGCACCGAGCTTCACCCCCTGCACGCCTTGGCCGGGCGCCCTCACCTGAACCGAATATAATCGATCGGCGAGTGCGCATCCGCCACGTGGCGGCCTGTACTTACCAGCCGCGCTCCGCCAGACGATGCGGCGCGGGCAGATCGGCAACGTTGATGCCGACCATGGCCTCGCCCAAACCGCGTGATGCATCCGCCAGCTTTTCGGGGTCGTTGTAGAACGCGGTTGCCTTCACGATGGCCTTGGCACGTGCCTCGGGGTTGCCGGATTTGAAGATGCCGGAGCCGACGAATACGCCGTCCGCGCCCAGTTGCATCATCATGGCTGCGTCGGCGGGGGTTGCCACGCCACCGGCGGTAAACATGACCACGGGCAGCTTACCGGTCTTCGCAACTTCGAGCACCAGATCGTAGGGGGCGGCAAGTTCTTTCGCCTTCACGTACAGCTCATCGGGCATGGTGCTGTACAGGCCCTGCAGCTCGGCGATCTGGCGCTTAATGGTGCGGATATGCTTGGTTGCCTCCGAGACGTCACCGGTGCCAGCCTCACCCTTCGAGCGGATCATAGCGGCACCCTCGGCGATACGGCGCAGCGCCTCGCCCAGGTTGGTGGCGCCGCATACGAATGGCACCGTGAACTGGTGCTTGTCAATGTGGTTCACGTAATCGGCGGGGGAGAGTACCTCTGACTCATCAATGTAATCCACCTTGAGGCTTTCAAGAATCTGCGCCTCAACAAAATGCCCGATGCGCGCCTTCGCCATCACGGGAATCGAGACGGCGTTAATGATGCCCTCAATCATGTCGGGGTCGGACATACGGGCCACGCCGCCCTGCGCACGAATATCGGCGGGTACGCGCTCAAGCGCCATGACGGCGACGGCACCAGCATCTTCGGCGATCTTGGCCTGTTCGGGGGTGACGACGTCCATAATGACGCCGCCCTTGAGCATGTCGGCAAGCCCGCGCTTCACGAGCGGGGAGCCGGTTACTGGGGAATTAGTCTGTTCAGTCATGCCCCCATTTTCTCACGTTCGATGCATGGACGCTCACTTTGCGACGGAATTTCTGCGGATGCGCGCGCATCTTTGTGTCTGCGTGACACGAATCGTCATATTTCGTGAGGTTCGCGGCGTTATACAGTCTCGTAAGCCGACTCCTATAGAACAGATAGTACTAGACCGCTCGGTGTGCACCCTGCACAGGGCATCTCACATGCGCGCGTCTTTTGCACCTAGAACTACAGCACCGCGAAGAGAATGCAGTTCAGTATAAAGCCCCGTATTTTTACCCCGTGATATGTTGGAATATGCGCGCCTTCACAGGTGTTATTCTGGCGCTGTTTATTCCTCTTCAACCTCCAACACACATCAAGGAACATCACCGTGCTTGAAGTCATTATTGCCCTATCGCTGGCAATTCTTCTGCGTAATATCCTTGCCCATAAAATACGAATAACCCCCGCCATTATGCTCATTTTCATGGGGCTTGTGCTGGCGCTCATCCCCGTTCACGCCATGCACGAGGTGCGTGAGGCCGGGCTGCCCCCGCACGTGATTCTCGAAATCTTCCTGCCCGTGATGCTGTTCTGGGAGACCCGAAATACCTCTTGGCGTGAGGTACGCACCCGTCTGCGCGGCATTCTGCTCTCGGGCACGGTGCTCGTAATTTTTACGGCGTTCGTTATCGCCTGGGTGCTTCACACCTTCATGGGCATCTACATGTGGCATGTGGCGCTGATTATCGGTGTGGCGCTCGCCCCCACCGATGCCGTGGCCGTGGCAACGCTCAACGGCAAACTCCCTAAAGCCTCCATCACCACCCTTAAAGCGGAAGCACTCATTAACGACGGCACCACTCTAGTTCTTTTCGCACTCGCCCTGCAGGTTGCGGGTGGTCATGAACTTGCCCTGGGGACCGCATCCGGAATGTTCTTCTTCTCGTTCCTGATCGGAAGTCTCGTTGGCCTGGCCGTCGGATGGGGTGTGAATAAGCTGCGTGCGCACATCGGCAACCCCATGAACTTCAGTGTGTTCATGTTTACCGTGCCGTTTATTGCTTTCTTCCTCTCTGAAGAGATCGAGCCTTTTGAAGGCATGAAAGGTTCCGGAGTGGTAGCCGTGGTGGTCGCAGCGTTCTACCTGACCTATCGTGGACCGGATACCATCAAACCCCAAAACCGTTTCTATGGTCTGCCCATCTGGTCTTTTGTCACCTATGTCATGAACGGTGCGCTCTTCGTGCTCGTGGGTGTTCAGCTGCCCAGCGCCACTGCGCCTGTGGATGATGTTCTTCGTGAATACAACTATGCGTGGGCTTTGACGTTCGCCGTGATTGTGGTGGCATGGCTTGTTTCCATTGCGGCGCGTTTTATTTTCCTGCACGTCACGATTGGTATTATTCGTGCCCTTGACCGTTCAGAAAAGCAGAAGCAGCTGCGCACAACTTTCCGTGGCCGTGTAGTGAGTACCTTTGCGGGACTGCGCGGCGGTGTTTCCCTCGCGGTGGCTCTCTCCGTGCCGACTGATGTTCCCGCGCGTGACTTTATTATCTTTATTGTTGCGGGCGTGGTTCTGCTGTCGATGGTGGTTCAGGGGATGCTCCTGCCGCTCGTTATTAGGTGGGCGAAAATTCCGGTTGATACCACCGAAGAAGATGAGATCAATGAAGCAGTGCGCACGATAATTGCCGAGTCCTTCGACTCTGTGGCTGAGATTGGCCAGGAAATTGGTGCACCACAGTGGATTATCGACCGCATTGCCGATGAACAGATGTACAACGCGAGTATGTACCGCAACCTGCACGCCGTTCGTAAACACGGTGCGAACGCGCCGGAAGAAGCCCGCCGCATTATTGAAGCGAGCGACCTTGAGAAAGAGCTGCGTCTGCGGCATTTGGAGAAGCAACGCAGCGTGCTCAAGCGCCTGCGTAATGAGCGCACAATCGACACGAATGTGCTCCACGCGATTCAGGAAATCCTGGATATTGAGGAGGCTCGCGTGCTCGGCCCGGTTGAGCTGGAGTAGCCCCGAACGGCTCCAGAAGTGCTAAACCCCGGGTGTATTCTATATTCCGTATATGGAATATTAAGGATGCTCCCGGGGGTTTATGCGGAATTTTAGGGTGCTGCACGGTATTCTGGTACACGTGAGCACGAAACCCTCGGCATCGACCCCGCCCCCGAGCGGAAAAGTTCCGCGCGCTGTTGGTACCGCGCAAGGGCGCGCATCGTTAATGCTGCACGCGCTGATATACCTTATCTTTGGGATTATCACCGTTTTTGTGCAGACCCCTGATAATGTCTTCACCAAAATACTTTTGGGCCTCTGGATGCTCGCGCTCGGCACCTCACACGCGCTCACGGCCCGCGGGATGCACTACGGGCCCGCGACGAGCGCATCGCTCAGCTCGACGGCGCTCGTGCAGGCGGCATCTGGGGCTTTGCTCGTGATAATGCCGGATACCCTTGCTCTTATTATTCTGGCTGTATGCGCCGGTTCGGGTCTGCCGGGGCTGATTAAGCTGCTCTTGGGGATGCGCTACCGTAGTGCGGTGGCTGTGTGGCGTGACTGGGTTCTGGAAGGGGGCGTGCTTCTTGCGGTTGCTTTAATTCTGCCGTTTGTGGGGGAGATCGGGGCGAAAGCGACCCTGGGAGTTCCCGGCGGTGGGGCGCTGATTATCGGCGTTTTTCTGCTGGTGGGTTCTCTGGGACCGAATGAGAAAGCGGGCGCTGACCGAACAAAACCCTAGTTCACAATCGCTCAGGTTTTAGAGGTGTATTGCAACGGCGCGTACACTGGTTAGACACACACAAGAGGAGGAACGAGTGGCTGAAGAACGCCCCCGCGGATTTAAAGCGCAGGTGAAAGGTCCCCTGCTGGTTGCCGCTGCTCTGGCTGTAGCGGCTTTCTTCGCCGTATTTATTTTTGCAACCGGCGGCACCCGCAACCACCCCAACCTTGTGTTGGCCTTAGGTGTGGCGGGCGCGGTTTTTGTGGTCACCCTCGTAGTGTGTGCAACCCTGATCTTAGCGGAACGCCCGAACGACCCTTCACTGGGGCAGGGTACGGGTATCAATAAATCTTCGGCAAAGCTTTACGAGCAGGCGAAGGCCAAGCGTGAGGCGGCGGAGCGTGAAAAAGCCCGTGCTGAGAGGAATTCACAGACGGCTGGAACCAAAGAGACAACAGCTGGGAATAACGCTGAGCCCCCTAAGACGACTGACAGCTAATCGGCGCGCTGGGGCGGTATGCTAAGCTGGTTCCATCTTTATGAGTTATACGCCTTATGGCGAGAGGAACTGGTGGCACTAACTGCCAACTCCTCTCTACGAGTAGAACAATTACCTTAGGCTCTTGGTGCTTTATGCGCATCAAGAGCCTTTTTTATATCGTGTGTGTGACGGTAAGAAAACTATTTTGTGTGTGAAAGCGCCGCTTTTCGAGCGCCCATCATCGCGCGCTGTACCCCCACTATTGAGGTCAGTACCAGCACGAAGCCGAGCATCGACAGCGGCGTCATGCTTTGCCCCAAGAAAATCCAGCCGAGAATAAACGCGGTGACTGGGCTGAGCGGTCCCAGGGACGCAATGACCGCGGGCGGCAGCTTCGAGAGCCCATGAAAATACACGCAGTAGGCGAGCGCTGTGCCCACCAGGCAGAGGAAGGCGTATCCGCCGATATTTGCGGGGGTGAGCGGTGGCAGCGGTTCCTCGGTCAGCAGGGCGATGGGCAGCAGGAATATTCCGCCCACGAGCAGCTGCCATCCTGTCATGGCGAGAGTCGAGAGAGATGATGTTCCTGAGGCGGTGAAGAAAATTCCGCACGCCATGGCGACAGCCCCGGTGAGCGCCGCAAGAATGCCTATCACATCGAAGGTGGTGCTGGGGGATGCGACCAACAGGATAATGCCAATAATGCCCATAAGTGCGGCAAGCCATGCCGATGCGGGAGTCGCTTTCTTGGCGACCATTCGGGTGAGGACGAGGACGAAAATAGTTTGTGTTGAGCTGAGAATCGCCGCCAGTCCGCCGGGCAGGCGGTATGCAGAGACGAACAGCATTGCCTGGAATAGGCCGATGTTGAGGATGCCGAGAAGAATAATTCGGCTCAGCTCTTTCTTGCGCGGGAACTCTCGGGTGATGAGCAGTAGCAGCAACCCTGCTGGCAGCACGCGGATCAGTGCGGCGGTGAAGGGACGGTCGGGCGGCAGAAACTCGGAGGTGATGAGGTAGGTTGATCCCCAAACCATGGGGACGAACGCCGTGATGATCAGCAGAGGAAGACGGTTTTTCATAGTTCTTCGCAGTCGGATAGATGCCTTGAGTTCAAGATAAATCCTAATCGCTTTTTGTCTTGAAAGCAAGATAAAATAGTAGTGAGCCGACTCTAGGAGGAATATGTCGAGCGCCCGTTCCCGCAGTACCCACCCCGATGCCGTGGACGTCATTATTGATCAGTGGAAACGTGAACTCCCTGAATTGGCTTCTGAAAATATGGCCCTGATTGGCCGTCTTAGGCGATGCTCCATTCTGCTCGCGCCGCGCCTTGACGAGGTTTTTGCTGCCTATGATCTTAGTAATGGCGCCTTTGATGTGTTGGCGACGTTACGCCGCGCGGGTGCGCCCTATATTCTGACCCCGACCGAGCTTTTTGCTTCGCTTATGGTTACTTCGGGCACTATGACAACCCGCCTGCAGAAGGTACAGAAGCGCGGGCTCATTGAGCGCATCCCTAACCCGGATGATGCCCGCAGTATGCTCGTGAAGCTGACGGGCGCTGGGTGTGAATTGGTGGAAAAAGTCGTCTTCGAACACGTGGAAAATGAGCGGCGTATTCTGGAAAAGCTGCCCGCTGAGACGCGCCGCCAGCTGGATGCAGGCCTCGCCGAACTGATGCAGGTGCTGGAGGATGCGAAAAAGAGCTGAAGGAAAAGGTGTAGCGAACCTGCGTGCTCTAATCCTCCAGCGGTTCCGCCAGAGCCTCCTCCTGCCCGTTATCCGCTACGATGCTCAGGGCACGTTCCAAGATCTGCACATCCTCGCAGGTCTCTATCGACGTAACCTTACCCCAGACGAGCGTGAAAAACTGAAACACCGTATTCTGGTAACGCTCCCCACCGGGTAGATCGCCACTCACCCGCGCCAGCACTGCCACACGCGTGCGCCACGGGTAACCCGAGACCAGAATATCCTGAACGTCAAAATGGGCGCCCGGCAACAGACGATTCACACGTTCCCACCACAGGATCATGGTCTTTTTACTCGTGCGGGTGCCGCCAAGAGCGTGGCTGCCATGAAATCGGTATTGAAAAGAATCCGCCAACGAATCAATCATCGCTTGGTAGTTTCCGGCGTTAATTTCTCGGAAAGTAGCGCGTATTTTATTTGCCACTATGCGCCTATACATTTCTTGCTCCTCGTCTCAACATTACCCGAAAGGTACATGCGATTCTGTGTGGTTGGCCTCTCTGAAGTTAAGGGTTTACCGGTATATACAGATATATGACGCTTTATCAGTGAGAATTTACGCGGGTTCCTTACAGAAGAACAGCCTTCGAAGGTAAGGGGCGGTGTGCTAAGCTGGAATCATATTTGCAACTGTTATTAGCCCTTCAAGGGCAAGAGGGGTCGATAGCGCTAACTACCAACCCCTCTTTAGCCAGGCAGATGCTACCTCAGTCGCTTAAGGAATACTGAGATAGCTTCTACGACATTAGAAACGGCTTGAGCCGATCCATCAATCAGAATGTAGCTGATAAGGATCGCTTGAGCCGTTTCTACTATCTCGTAGAATGACATCTGTCTCACCGCCCTGAGAGTCATCACGGAATGTATATTTGCAACCTGTGCCGGTGACTCATTCCGGGAAGAGGGCACTAATAACTTTACTGCATGCTTTACAAGGAAATTTCGTGTGATTCTGGAGAATGCGTAAAAATGTGATTCTTCCATTTTTAAATTCTTTTTACGTGCACTAGGGACATTCCCTGAAGAAATATTGCGTCATAAAGCGTTATTCCATAACTTTGCCTGTACTCAGCATTGATACCAGCGTTACACCCAATCTACGATAGAAATATCCATCCCGGATTTTTGTAAATTCTGCAATATCTTATTCAATCACCAGGAGACCCCATGCAGACCCTTATTATTAACGCCCACCCGGATCCCCAGAATAAAACTGCGTATTGCACCAACCGCCTCGTCGATTGCCTGACCGAGAAACTGCCGGGTGCGTCCGTGCTGAACCTCTACAATGAGGATATTCCCGAACTTACTGCCGAAACTCTGCCGCTTTACGGGGCGGCGGTATATGACGTATATGACGAAAAATCGTCCCTGAGTAAGCGGGAACAACAGATTCTTGCGCGCCGTACTGAACTCATTGAACAGTTTAAAGCGGCTGATCGGCTGATTATCGCTATGCCCATGCATAACTTTTCGGTGACCTCACGCCTGAAGGACTACCTGGATAACATTATTATGGGAGGGCAGACTTTCCAGTTTAGCGAGAATGGTCCGCAGGGTCTCATGGGCGGGCATAAGGCGTTGCTCGTGCAGTCAAGTGGCTCCGTATACAGCACCGGTCCGCTGGCACCGTGGGAGCAATCGTACCCCTTCCTACGGACCGTGTTTGGGATGCTCGGGTTCGATTCGACCGATATTGTGCGTGCCGAAGGCACTACGGATCCAAATATTGGCCCAGATGTTGCTGTTGAGCGTGCCTGCACCGAGCTTGAACAAAAACTGCCCGAGTTCCTTGCCTAAGGTCCAAGAACTGCTGGGTAGAAGGAAAGCTAAGAAGCCCAATGGTGCTGAGGCGGTGTGCTACGCTGGAATCATATTTCAGGTGTAAATGCTCATATGCGGAGGAGCTTAGTAACTGCAATTACCAAGCCCCTCCAGTGAGCAGGTTGTTACCTCAGGTTCTTAATCCAAGCTGAGATAAAGCCTACAATATGTGAAACGGCTTGAGCCGATCCCTCAATCAGAATGTAGCTGATAAGGATCGCTTGAGCCGTTTCTACTATCTCGTAGAACAGCATTCCTACTGCGCTTGCGCGCCTTCCGCACGCAGATTTGGTGCCTCGCGCGCTCGGAATCTGCGGTGCTCCAGCTCATCCGCCCGAGAGTCATCACGGAATGTATATTTGCAACCTGCGCCGGTGACTCATTCCGGGAAGAGGGCACTCATAATCTTTACCGTATGCTTTAGGCAAAAATTTTCCCCTTTAAAAGCGTTAGCGTGTAAAAAGGCTCTTTATGTGAATAAAGCGTTGAAAAACTCTCTTTATTCACATAAAGAGCCTTTTTGCGTGGGAGGTTAGAGAGGGAAGCAGGGGAGAGGGCCGGGAGGAAAAGCAGCGGGAGGAAGGGGTTACTTCTCAACAGGAAACGGGTACAATAGAGTCCCCTGCCCGCATCCGGCATGTAGCGCCGACCGATATTACCTGAGCCATGCCGCCCCAGAGACGGGCGCACTCCACAGACCAAGAAACGCATCTTCATGACACATAAACCTAAACACGCCCTGCCCGAAAATACCGGCGCGGCAGACAAACCCAACACAGCAGCAAAACTTGGCACAGTAGCGCCGTCCGAGGCGAACCCGCCCGTCACCGGTGCAGTTCCGGCGGTGACAGGCACCGTACCCTCCACCACTGGCGCCATCCCGGCTGTGCCCACACCTGATACAGGCCCCGGGATGCCCAATATGGACGATCCCAAAAACATATACCTGCTCAAAGATGCCCCCGTTTTCAAGGCGCTTCTTTCCCTGGGTATCCCCATGGCAGCAGGGCTGGCGATCACCAGCATTTACAACGTCATTAACTCCTACTTTGTGGGGCACTACGGCACCGTCGAAGAGCTCGCCGCCACCGGATATGGCGTACCTGTTTTCGGTATCATCATGGCGATTGCGGGTGTGTTCGGTCTGGGCTCATCAACCCTGGCGTCGCGTCTGCTGGGCGAAGGCAATGAGACACGTATTCGCAATGTGACCTCATTCGCCCTGTACTCCGCGCTCGCCTGTGGCATGGTGGTCGCCATTGCCGGGTTCCTGTTCGCAGACCCGGTTACCGGCCTGATGGGCGCCTCCGGAGCATCCTTTGAGCCGACCAAAACCTTCGTACACCTGCTCTTTTTGGGTGCGCCGTTTTCGGTCGGCATGTTTACCCTGGAACAGCTGGTGCGTTCTGAAGGTTACGCCAAACAATCCATGTACGGCATTATCTGGGGCGTCGTCATCAACTCAATTTTCGATGTTCTGCTGATTGCGGTTCTCGGCTGGGGTATCGCCGGTGCCGGTTGGGCGATGCTCGCCGCAAACGCCGCATCCATGGTGTACTACCTGCAGTTCCTTATTCGCAAGAGCCCCAACTTCTCCTGGAAACCCAGCGATTTTGTGATCGCCGGCGACATTATTAAACCCGTGTTCGCCGTGGGTGCCGCCGAACTGATTCAGAGTGCAAACCTGACCGTTTCCGCGCTGGTGCTCAACAATATTGCGGCAGGATACGGTGACGATTCTGTGGCCGCCTTTGGGCTGGCGATGCGTCTGAACATGGTACCTGAAATGCTGTGTATGGGTATTTGCATGGGAGGTATTCCGCTCTTCGCCTATGCCTACGGTGCTCGCAATCGAGACCGCGTGCGTTCGGCCCTGAAAACCGCCGCAATGGTATCGGTGGCAACCTCCATTATCTTCACCATTCCCGTCTTGATATTCCGTCGCCAGCTTCTTGAGCTCGTGGGCGACTCCTCGCTGGTCGCCACTGGCGAGAAAGTGCTGATCGCGCTCATGCTTGCCGCCGTGTTTAATGCCGTGAGCATCGTGTTCGTCTCGTGGTTCCAGGCCGCCGGTAAAGGCTTGCCCGCCACGCTCATGACCCTGGGCATTGCCCTGCTGTTCTTCCCCGCAGTCATCTTCGGCAATATGTGGTTCGGGTTCGACGGCCTCACCTGGGCGTTCCCCTTCACCCAGATTTCGGCGTGTGTGCTGGGCGTGATCCTGTTCTTCGCAACCGGCGGTACTAAGGTGAAGGATGCGCCCGCATCGGGCACCCCCGAGCACGGCGTGACCGAGATTAAGGTTGAGTCTGAGTAGCAGGTCTGCACTTTCTTCATTCGCACCCGTGAAAACGCTCTGACCTGAGTGTATGCCCGAAGCGTTATATTGCAGTGACCCCTGGAAACAGAGTTTCACCGCTGTATAAAGCTTTTGATATATATCGGGCAAAGCGGCTCGAAATAATATGCTCAAAACCGCATATAAGGTTCTGCCGTGCAGCGCAGTATCAGAAGTTATTCCGTCATGGAACGACCTGCATATGCCCCATACAGGCACAGCCGTGTATGATAAGCGAGGCGGCAGCCCCGCATTCAGGGGAGCCAACCGGTTATATGCGTTTATCGGCATATAAGGAAAAACTTTCGGTATAGGTGCTATATGAGGTTATTGCATGGCACATACATATGCCGCAGGATTATTCCAGACTGGGTATATACCCTTGTCAGGCTTATATGCCTATACTCCATGCGTTCGCACGCCGCCTACGTTTACCGACCATTATCCTACAAGGAGGTACACCGTGCCCCAAGCCGAGCATCTCGGTGTACCCGAAACACAGGTTGCCGGGGATACCGCATCGACGGCGAGTGCAGACGAGCTTTCCCGCGAAGTTCTTCATCAAAACAGCCTGAGTGAAGACTCCCGAAATATCTACTTCCTCAAAGATGCCCCGGTGATGCGCGCCCTGCTTGCCCTAGGTATCCCTATGGCAACCGGGCTGGCTATCACCGCCATCTACAACGTGGTGAATTCCTATTTCGTGGGGCACTTTGGCACGGTTGAAGACCTTGCCGCGCTTATCTTCGGGTTCCCGGTGGTAGGCGTCATTACCGCGCTGGCGGGGCTTTTCGGGGTGGGCGCATCCACCCTCACGGCACGATTGCTGGGTGAAGGCAACACCGCCCGCATTCCTGCCGTTACCTCTTTCGCCGTCTATGCTTCTCTAATCTTCGGCGTAGGGCTGGCGGTAGCGGGGATTTTCTTCGTCGATCCGCTCACCCGGCTGATGGGTGCCGGTGGTGCCACCTATGAACCGACTCGCTGGTTCGTGACCGTGCTGTTCCTTGGCGCCCCGCCCTGGATGTGTATGTTCACCCTGGAACAGCTGGTGCGTGCCGAAGGCTATGCCAAACAATCCATGTACGGCCTGCTATGGGGAGTACTCGCCAACCTCGTGCTGGATGTGCTGCTCATCGGCGTTTTTCGTATGGGCGCGGCGGGCTCTGGCTGGGCTCTCATGGGGACAAACGTCGCCTGCATTATCTACTACATGCTGTTTTTGACCGCGAAGAGCAAGAATTTTTCGTGGTCGCTCAAGGATTTCACGCTCTCTGCCGATGTGCTTAAACCCGTGCTCTCGGTAGGTTCCTCACAAATGGTATCGAGTCTTTTCCTCGTCGTCTCGGCCCTGGTGCTCAATAACCTGGCGGTTAAATACGGCGATGCGGCGGTCGCATCTTTCGGCGTTTCGATCCGTCTGATCATGGTTCCGCAAACCCTATGTACAGGTATCTGCATGGGCAGTATTCCACTTTTTGCATATACCTACGGTGCAGGGAATCGGGAGCGTCTGCGCGCCGCACTCAAGGTCGCGGTGCTGCTCTCGGTCGGAACCTCGGCAGTGTTCTCGATTCCGGTCTGGGCGTTCCGCGATTGGGCGCTGTATCTTGCGGGTGGCCCCAGCATCATTACGGCGGGGGACCAGGTACTCACCGCCCTGCTTTTCTCAACTGTTTTCTATGCGTTAGTGATGCTGCTCGTCGCCTGGTTCCAGGCCTGCGGCAAAGGCGTGGCGGCGGTAGTTTTGACCGCGAGTGTGGGTGTTTTCTTTTTCGTCACGGTCTTCGCGGGCGATACACTTTTTGGATTTACCGGCCTCACCTGGGCTTTCCCCGTCACGCAGATGGGGGCGTGCGCGCTCGGGGTGGCTCTGTTTTGGGCGAGTGGGCGCACGCGCATCCGGCAGCGTGAAAAAGCGTAAGCACAGAATAAGCCGCCGGGCAACGAGCCTCACCCAAGGTTTACTTCCACCACGTATCGGCGATACCCACCGGAACCGTGCGTTTATGCCGACTGCGCAGGTAGATAGTCTCTAGCTTCTCGGCAACAGCGGGGTCAATCTCTTTACCCTCCAGGTAGTCGTCGATCTGCGGGTAGGTGATGCCGAGCTCATCCTCATCGGTGCGCCCGGGGATACCGTCAAGCAGGTCGGCTGTCGGCGGCTTAGCCCACAGCCGCTCGGATGCGCCCAGAACCCTCAGAAGCAGCTGATTCTGCCGCTTATTCAGCCCGGAAAGCGGCAGTATATCCGCCCCTCCGTCGCCGAACTTCGTGAAGAAACCGGTCACGGATTCCGCCGCGTGGTCGGTGCCGACGACCAGCAGGGACGGGTCGCCAGCGAGCGCATACTGGGCGATCATGCGGGCACGCGCCTTAATATTTCCCTTGTTGAAGTCGCTGATAGGCGTACCCACGGCAGCCGTGTAGGCGGTATCGAAGCCATCGACCGCATCCGCAATATTGAAGGTGACGGCACGGTCGGGGGCGATGAATTCGAGGGCTTTTTGTGCGTCTTCTTCGTCGACTTGGGTTTTATAGGGCAGGCGCACCGCCATGAACTGAGCTTGGTATTTTTCAGCGTTGAGTTTTTCGCTGGCGAGTTGGCAGAGCCTGCCCGCCAGTGTGGAATCGATGCCGCCGCTAATGCCGAGCACGAATCCGTGGGTGCCGGTTGCTTTTGCATAGTCGCAGAGGAATTGTACGCGCCGTTGTACTTCCTCACGCGCCTGCTTTTCGGTCATATTGGGACGAACACCCATCTGTGCCACGATTTTTTCCTGAAGTTCACGCATATTTCTAGTGTACGCGGGCGCCGTCTTGCTGAGGGAACGAAAGTTAATGCAACTAATCTAAAAGATTGGCCGAATCTTTTGCTACAAAGAGCTAATTTACTGTTGTTTTAATCAATATGGCCAACAGCCCGCACAGGGTATGCCTCAGCCGGTCTCGGGACAGGCGCCGGATGCGCAGGGCAAGGCAACGTTCGCGCATATATCCATTCTGCTTACTTGGATCGCCACGCTTATTATGTGGTCGATCTATAAGGATAACCTGGAGCTTTTTACTGCGGGGGTATTGCTTCATCGTTCTGGATAACCTGTCGTGGTGAAACCGATGTGCTAGAGACCCGCCAAAACTTCACACATAGGCACAGACAAGGCTTTATATCAGTATCGGAATATAAAAATATGCTCTCGGAACCCTTGTTCTTGAGGGAACCGAGAGCATATTCGTGATCGGTTATATACCGTGTGGTCTATATACCGGAATCGGTATACAGCCAGGTCAGCGTGCTAACGCATAGTTGGTGCATTCCACAGCTATTTCAGCAAAGACGTATCTGCCTTCGGAGATTCCGTGGGCTCTGAGGGACCCGGCAGCGAACTATCTTTCGGAGACTCCGTGGGCTCTGAGGGGCCCGGCAGACTGCTCTGCTGCTGCTCGCTCAGCGGAACTACCTGGGCACGTTCACCGGCAGCTCCGTTCTGACCGCTCAAATCTCCGGTACCGTTGTGCAGGTGCAGGAAGAGTGCCGAAGGCTTCTCGCCCTCAACGCGGTGCACCTTTACCTCGCCGCCGTTACGGTCAGCAAAGAGCCCCGGAACACCCGCGCTCTCACCCTCGAACCATACCTTCGGTGCGAACGGGTTGAAAGAGATCTTCTCGGTGGCATCAACATAGTCGCCGCCAGCCTTCGCATTGCTCCACGTGTTCGTTGAAACCGCATAGTCAATGCTTGAAGCCGTGTCAGCTGTCAAACCCAGATCCTTGAGCGGCACACCCAGCACCATCACGTTTGTATCCATGATGTTCGTGTCGGTATCGCCCCAAGCGCCATTAAGCGGGTACCGATTGGTTATTTCCCAGGTATCCCCATTCGCCTTCCACACCTTCACGAGTGGGTAATCCAGACCCTTTTCGGGCCCCACCTCAAGGTTGTAGTCGGGCTTACCGTCACGGTTGGTATCGAGCGTCACCTGAAGCTGACGTCCCGGGTGCATGGAATCCCAAATACCCCAGGTTGAAATACCGAAGTAGATCTTACCGTCGTTCGGATTCTGCCCGGCTGCCTTGAGAGCCGGAGCGTCCGAAGCGGCACCTACATACTGCAGATCCATGCTCTGACTTGAGGGAAGATCCAAATTCTTGGTGGGGATGCGCGGGCTCGCAGCCCCCAGCTCGAAGGCTCCCATCATGGACCGGTAGCCGCCCTGGTTCACATCCTGCCCGGCGAGTTTGACGGTGGTTTCGGTGGCTTTACCATTCTCAAACTGAATCTCGGAGCCTTGAACCTTCATCGTAGAGATAGGCTTCGGTGCCGCATGAACGGGCAGGCGTATAAGCTCCTCCCCGTTGTCCTGGTTCGCGTCCTTAAGGAGTATGCGACCGGAGACGCTCGCAATATACTGACGTTTGCCCGAGATAATAGGCTGGTACTGCCCATTAACATAGGCCATGGCAGTTTGCTCTTTCTCCAGGGCGGGATCAATGGTCTTTTCTAGGAAGGGGGTGTAGGTCGAGAAGGTGATAGGAACTTTGACGGTCTCGCCCGGTTCGACGGTCACCAAGGGCGGTACCTCGGGACGTGATCCAGGGATTTCGGGACCATACTGGTACGAAAGCTCGTAGGTGTGGGCTACCGAATCCATATTCCGCACGACGATATTGCGGGTTACGGTATGGTCTTCGCCATCGAGGGGATATTCGAGAACGCCGAATGATAGGGAAACCCGCTCGGGATTTTCCTCATCGTAGACCAGAACCTTCGCGTTGACCGCCTTCTTGGCGTTCACGAAGCCAGACCCCATACGATCAACAGCATATTTATATCCTGAATTGTTGGTGATATTGGTGTCTGCGCTGTTCATGATCGCAGCCTTCACCATTGCCGGGGTATAGTCTGGATGCGCCTGCATCACCTGCGCGGCAATGCCGGAGACATGCGGTGCCGCCATTGAGGTTCCGGTGTTGTAAACCCCTTCGGTGCCCTGGCCGACTGACGCCGAAAAAATATCGACTCCCGGCGCAGCAACATCGGGTTTGATGAATCCTTCGGTGCCGTGCTGTCCGCGAGAACTCATAGAATTGAGGCCGAATTCGAGCCTGGTAGGAATATGTGTTGCCTTCTTATAAGCCTCATTCGCTTCAACCTTGAAAGTTCCGGCCTCCACGTAGGGTTTTATGTCTGCGGCGAAGGCGGTGTTAATGCGGAACCCGGGGATCGTGGCGTTACCGCCAAACCCTTGTTGGGCAGGATAGTCCTTGAGGACGAGCAGCACGCCCGTGCCACCCGCCTGGGCAACATGATCGAAACGTTCGGCGGAGGAACAGTTGACCTTGTGGGTGTAGTCTACTTCCCAGTCGAGCATCACCCATTTACCCTTGATCTTTTCAGCCTCTTCCGGAGTGAAGGGTTTACAGCCGTCATGGTTGCGTTCGGGCGCGAGGGTGACATAGCCGGTGCGTTTATCGGCAGGTGCCTTATCGAGGGGGAAATTGAGCGAATAGTCACCATCAATAAACTTAAAGTCCCGAAAAACGCCGTCAATAAAATCAAGGGGAATTCCGTTTTCGGGGCTGACAATTTTGAGCTGATCAGACACGCTCATAGTGCCATTGGCGTTCGCAACCGAAATGCTGGATGCGGCGTTGGCGGGGCTGCCCGAATCCGAGTAGGTATCACCCACGCCGTTGAACTCATTAGCGTTACCCGCCGCCGTGACGGTGAGAATACCTTGCTGCGCGAGGGAATCCACCATAGCGGAGTCAGGGTCATCAGCCGGAGAAAATTCGCTGCCGAGGGACAGGTTGATGATATTGGCGCGATCCGAGAAGTCGCCGTCCTCATTGGGGTCTAGGGCACGGTCGAGCCCCTGCATCACCACGTTTGAGCTGCCCTGGCATCCGAACACGCGGATGCTCAGCAGCTGCGCCTCGGGGGCGGAACCGGGACCGATCTTCATGTTCTTGAGATCGTTTTCGGTGAGTTTGGAGTAGTCGCCGCGGAAGGTACTGCCGTCGGCATTCACCCCGTACCCCGCCGCGGTACCCGCCACGTGGGTGCCGTGCCCGCCGGTTCCATACCCTTCAGGACGGCAGTCGAGCGGATTATTATCGGGCTTAGGGGTCGAACCCGCGTCGAGAGCGTTGTAGTCATCCCCCACAAGGTCGATACCACCAACCACCTTGGACCGGTCGATAAGTCCGGAGCCGGCATCGGGCAGGTCCGTCAGAGTCTTGGCCTTTTCGTAGGCTTCTTTCGTGCCGGGACCGCCAAAGTCGGTGTGGGTGTAGTCAATCCCGGAATCGACTACAGCGATCTTGACGCCCTTACCGGTGTACCCGGTGCTTTCGGCCCAAGCCTGCACGGCCTTAGAATCTATATCGCTATAAGCATTCATGCTCTTTTTCGCCACAATGGGGGTGATGCGCTCAACATCATCCCGCCCGGCAAGAGAACGGATTTTCTCAGCATTGCCGTGCAGGGCTACGCCGCGCATCGTATTGTGCACGGTATAACGTATTTCTGCACCGGAATCCTGAGCCGCTTGGCGAGCCTGATTCTCGACCTGCTCCTTGATAGAGGTGGCCTCACCCTGCTTCTTAACGGGTTCCTGCTTATTGTGCAGAACCTCGTCGGGCTGGGTCTGCTCGTAGGCACCCTGACCCTTGAACTTAACGAAGACGAGCACATCTCCCTCCGCCTTTTTCATGGTGGGGGAGAGCGCATCTGAACTCTGCGGTGTGGGGGTTGCGAGGTACTGCCCGTTTTCGTTGATACCGCCCGGGTTTATATCTGCGCTGGCAGGCGTGCCAAGCGCTAACAGAATACTTGTCGCGGCGGCAAGGCACCCTAAGGCGCCTCGTCTGCGATAATTCGGAGGCATATCATACTCCTTGATCCTTTGAAGGTAACAATGTACAGATGATGCGGAGTGAATATGTGTTAACCCTCGTAAGAAGCGGGGATACGCCCGAAAAGGTAGGATTTTCCCACCTTCTCGGGCGAAAACCGCTGCTCGCGGGGTGGATTAGGGGGAGGGGCTAACCCTCAGCCTTGAGCACGCCCTGGTTGTAGCGGTACAGGAACGCCGCCATCGCATCGCGGTGGATAGGCTCCAACGGACGGTAGGTTTGATCCGGCCACCCGGTCGTCACCTTCTGCGCGGCAAGCCACTCGATCTCGCGGTAGAACATGCTATTCGGGGCAACATCCTTAAACGTGGGCTTATCCGGTGCCGTGAAGGCCGGGCTGCCCGCGTACCGGTAGAAGAACGCCGCCATCGCATCGCGGTTAACCGCATCCTGCGGGCGGAAGGTACCATCCGCATACCCCGTCGTCAGCCGCTGCGCCGCAAACCACTCAATCTCCTTGTAGAACTGGTCGCCGGGAGCCACATCCTTGAACGTGGGCGTGCTCGGCGCGGTGAACTGCGGCGAACCCGCTAAGCGGTAGAAGTACGCCGCCATGGCGGCACGGCTCGTATTCTCGGCGGGGCGGAACGAACCATCCGGATAGCCGGTCGTGATACGCCGCTGCGCCAGCCAGGCGATCTCGGTGTAGAACATATCGCCCTCCTTCACATCCGTGAAGCGCGGGGCAGAAGGGGTCTCCGTGCTCTGCTCGCTCACCGGAAGCACCTGGGCGCGCTCGCCGCTTGCACCCTGAGAACCCGAGAGGTCCCCGGTGCCGTTGTGCAGGTGCAGGAAGAGAGCCTTAGCCGAACCCGCATCCGAGGCGCGGTGCAGCGTCAGCTCGGTGGTGGGGGCATCCGCGAAAATCCCGGGGATGCTCGACTCGGTACCGCTGAACCACACCTTCGGGGCGAAGGGGCTGTAGGTAATCCAGTCGGTCTGGCTGACGTTCTCCCACTCGTACTGGGTGATGGACTCAACGCTGTAGCGAATCTGCGGGGCGTTTTCGGCCGTCAACCCCAGATCCTTCAGGGGCACGCTCATGATGAGTGTGTTTGTGTCCATCATGTTCGTGTCGGTATCGCCCCAAGCACCGTTGAGCGGATAGTAGGCGAGCTGCTCCAAAGACCCGTTCTTGTAGCCCATCAGGCGCACAATCGGGAAGTCCAACCCTGCGGAACGGTCGGTTTTGAGCACATAATCGGCGCGGTTATTGCCGTCCGTATCAATATTGACCGTGAAGGTGTTTTCCTCAGAGATCACATCCCAGTTCCTCCACGTGCTGATGCCGAAGGAAAGCGTGCCTTCGTTCGGGTCTTTGCCCGCACCCTTGAGCGCGGGCGCGTTCGAGGACGCACCCACATGCTGCAGGTTCGCCTTCATATCGCTGCTGACCCACAGGTTGCTCGGGTTAACACGATTCACCGATGCGCCCCACTCGAAGGCCCCCAGCAGGGAGCGGTATCCGCCTTGGTTCAGCTCGGTGCCCTCTAATGTGACTCGCGTCTGGGAGGAGCCAGCGGGAACCTGAACGTTGTTGCCCGCAACCTTCATGGTCGAAACCGGTTTAGGCGCTGCATGCAGGGGAACGCGCAGGGTTTGGTCGCCTTCGGTCAGCTTAATACGCCCGGATTCGGAGGCGATAAACTGCCGCGCCTGCTCGGGAACCATGGTCTTACCCGTGTTCAGGTCGATGGAGGACTGGGTCTTTTCCATCGCCGGGTCCATAGTTTTCTCCAAGCGTGCAGGGTCGATCGTGACCTTCACCTGGAAATTCTTCTTCTCACCCGGCTGAACCGTAATACTGGAGGGCATCGAGAATTCAACACCGGGCATATCGGTGCTTCCCGCATAGGAAATCGAGTAGGTGTGCGCCTTGGAATCGAAATTCTCGACCGTCATCTCGCGGGTGAGCGACTGCTGACCCGCATCTGCCGCATATTCCAGCACGCCGAAAGTCTGCGAGACCTGCTCGGGACGGTCCGCGTTGTACAGAAGTACGCGGGTATCGACGGCAGCCTTCGCATCGATGCGCCCTGAACCCACGCGATCCACCGCGTAGGTATGCCCAGCGGCATCGTGCAGGTCATGATCTGCGCTGTTCATCATCGCCGCCTTGATCTGAATCGGCGAATAATCCTGATGCGCCTGCAACACCTGCGCCGCCACACCGGAGGCAAAGGGCGCAGACATCGACGTACCCGTGTACTGAATCGAGCCCGTTCCGGTACCCACGGCGGCAGAGGAAATATTATTCCCCGGCGCGGCGAGATCGGGCTTCGTGTACCCGTACGAGCCGTGGAACCCGCGTGCGCTCGAAGTTGTCAGCTCATCAAATTTACCGCTCTGAACACGCAGACCACCCTTGAGGTCTTCGCCCAGGCGAATCTCTAGGGTGCCAGCCTGTGCAGCCTCGCGAACCTTATCGGATGCGCTCTTCGCCACCCTGAAGCCCGGAATAGTTTCGTTCCCGGCGATCCCCAGTTCGGCGCGCTCTTCCTGGGAGGACAGGACGACGCCTTTAGCGCCAGCTTTCTCAACATTGTCGAAACGGACTTTCGAGCCGCACGAGATAGTGCCGTCTTCGTTCGCCCACTCGATAAAGACCCACCGATCCTTGAGCTTGGCGGAGTCTTCGGCGCTGAATGCCTCACACCCGAACTTATTCGAGGCGGGCGCCGCAACGACTTGACCCCGCAAGGTCTCTTCGGAGGCTTTCGAGTAGTTGTAGTCCACCGAATAGTCGCCCGGAATCTTCCCGGCAATCTGGCTGGGTGCAAGAATCTGCGCCGCATCCACGGCGTAGGTTGAACCCACAGAGTTCGCCACCGTCAGCGCCGAAATGGCATTCGCGGGCTGGCCAGAGTTCGAGTAGGTATCGCCTGCACCGTTGTATCCGTTCGCGTTACCCGCCGAGACAACGGCGAGCACACCCTGGCGGAACAGCGTTTCGACGGCGTAGGATTCCGGGTCATCTTCGGGGGAGAACTCGCCGCCAAGAGACATGTTTACCACCTGCGCGCGGTCTGAGAAATCGCCGTCGCCGTTGGGGTCGAGCACCTTATCGAGAGCCTGACCCACCAGGTTGGTGGCGCCGCTGCACCCGAAGACGCGGAAGCTGTACAGCTGGGCATCCGGTGCAGAACCGGGGCCGATCTTCATCTCGCCCAGTTTCTCAGGTGTCAGCGTGGAGTAATCGCCGCGGAAGGTCTTGCCCTGCGCATCCACCCCCCAACCAGCCGCAGTACCCGCCACGTGGGTGCCGTGTCCGCCGCTGATGCAGTCGATAGGGTTGTTATCGGGCACTGCCGTGTTCAGGCCGTTGTAGTCGTCACCGGCAAGATCGTACCCGCCTAAGAACTTCGCGGGGTCGTAGAGACCGGACGATGCTTCCGGCATATTGGTGAGTTTCGTGGCCTCGTCAAAGGCTTCTTTCGTGCCGGGCCCGCCAAAGTCGGCGTGCGTATAATCAATTCCCGAATCGATCACCGCAATCTTAATGCCCTTGCCGGTATACCCGGTGTTTTGCCGCGCCCAATTCTCAGCGGCCCCGGTATCGACGACAGAACCCGCATTTTGACGGTATTTCGGCACGATCGGGCTGATGCGCTCAACATCCGGGCGGGATGCGAGCTCACGGATCGCCTGGGCATCGCCCATGAGCGCCACGCCCGGCATCACGTTATGGGTGGTGTATAGAACTTTCGCGTGCGATTCTCCCGCTACGGACTGCGCCTGTGACTCTACGCGGGTCTTGATCGCCTGCACCTGTGCCTGAGCGTTCACGGGTGCCTGTCTGTTCTGCAGAACCGCCCGCGGCTGGGTCTGCTCATAGGCGCCTTGACCCTTGAACTTGACGTAGACCGGTATGGTGCCCTGCGCCTTTAGCATGCTGGGGGAGAGCACCTGCTGCTGCGTGTGCTGTTGTGAGGTTCTCAGGTCTGGGTCTTGCCCTCTCAACGGTGTCTCTGCTGCGTTGAGTGGTACCGCCGTGGAGGCGATAAGACCGAGCCCCAAAACCGCCGATAACCCGATGCGGGTACACGCCCGCCAGGTGTTGGTGGATGCCATGATGCTCCTTGTGTTTGATAGTGTCGAACCCGAGTCAGCACTTTTGGTAACTACGGTTCGGTGTGATATGCGAGCGCATCGCGTTTTAAAAAAACAACGATGTGTCTTGCACTATCAATTCTAAGAAGTTTTACTCTAAAGTTTTATCAAGGACACCAAAAATATTTATAAAATTTATATATAAATATAAAATTCTTTACTTCTATAGTTTTATATACTCCCTCAAAACACCCGGTATTCGTGCCACAAAAATCTACCGTATAAATATGGTGCGCGCTATGATAAAAAGACCAAAAACACCGAATAAAAACCTTGTCGAAGCTGAGTTGCTCATATCGTTGAGCACGGTAAGGATGCTGTGCCCGGCTCGCATGGAAGTCTGCATCAGACCCGACGGGGTGGGGCAGCAGCCTCAAGAATGGAATATTGTCATGAGTCAGCCAAATTTTGATCCCAACCACAACCCCTATCAGCAGAACCCGCAACCTAACCAGGGACAGTACCAACAGCCGTACCCACCGGGGCAGCCTATATATGTGACTCAACAAACCAACGATGTCAGCACGGTTGCCATGTGGGGGCATCTTTCCGGGCTTTTAGGTGGGTTTATTATTCCGCTCGTTATCTGGGCTATCTACAAAGATAAACCCGGGTACGAACTGGCACGCCGTGCCGCCGCGCGGGCCTTCAATTTTGGGCTGACGGGATACCTGATTGTTCTTATCACCCTGCTGAGCGGGTTTGTCTATATTTTTACGATGGTCGTACCCGGTATGGCGTCGACTAACGATCCGAGCACCGCTGTTTCCAGTGCCATGGGGATGTTCGCACCCATAACCCTCATGGTTCTGATAAGCTGCGTTGTTCAGGTTTTGATGATTATTTTCCAGATTGTCGCCGCGGTTAAATCAAATTCCGGTGAAGACTATAAGTACCCTCTGCCCACCCTGCCTATCCTGCGATAGTACCGAGACGGCGGGTGCATCGGGCAGGAGCTTTGAGCAAGCCCTTGAAGATGGACGCCATGAAAAGCTTGAACACGAAACACAGAGACGACAACACACAGAACGGGTGAAAACATGAGCCAGTCAAACTTTGACCCCAACCAAGACCCTTATCAGCAGAATCCGCAGCCTAACCAGGGCCAGCAGCCATACCCGCCGGGATACAACCCACAGCAGCCGAGCCAAGGCTACCCACAACAGGGCTACGGGCAGCCGGTCTATGTGATACAGCAGCCCACTGACGTTAACAACATGGCGATGCTCGCGCATCTTTCCGGGATTGCAGGATTCTTAATTCCGCTGATCTTCTGGGCGGTTTACAAAGACAAACCCGGCTACGAGCGAGTACGCAGCGCCGCCGCACGAACATTCAACCTGGGCGTGACCCTAGCTATCATTATCTTTAGTTCATTCCTGCTGCTGGTTCTGCTGATGGTAATATTCCTCATCATAGGGGCGCAAAGCCAATCCGGCGAACCATTTATGCTGTTCTTTACGATGTTTCCCATACTGTGGCTTCTGATCGCAGGCTTGGGCGTTACCGCTGTCGTGTTCCACATTATCGGGGCGGTTAAAGCAAATTCCGGTGAGGACTACAAATATCCTCTCCCCACGATTCCCATGTTGCGTTAAGGTAGGCGGCATATACTGTAAAACACAGCCCAACACGCTGCATTGAGGAGGTTCTTATGACCTACGACCCTAACTACAACAACGGACAGCCGAACTACCAGAATCAGCCCGGTTATAACCAACAGTCGGGTTCGGGTTACAGCCAGCAACGGCCAGAATATAACCACCAAGGTATTACCCCGGACGCAAAAAACATGGCGATATTCGCGCACCTCTCATCGCTTCTCGCCATGCTGCTGTCGCTGAACACGCTGAGCTTCATAGCCCCGCTCATCTTCTGGCTCATCTACAAAGACAAGCCCGGCTACGAATTCACCAAAGAATCATCGCGCCGCGCCTTCAATTTCAACTTCTCCATGTGGGTTATTAACACCGCCGCATTCCTCCTGATGGTTATCACCCTCTTCATCATGTCTCCGATATGGTTTTTGGTGGTATCAGTCACCGGCATACTCATGATTATCTTCCACATCTTAGGCGCTATCGCCGCTAATCGCGGTGAAATGTACGACTACCCCATGACCTTCATCAAGATTCTCAAATAAGAAGGTTCATGCGGTACCTGGGGCATATACCCGGGCATAATTCATGGATGCGCGCTCGCGGCAGGTTGCCCCGGGCGCGCATCCTGTATGTTGGCCCTCCAAAGCGGCTTTTACCGCCGAATCACGGGGTTTACGCCGCAGAAACTCACGGAAAAGATGTGTTGCAACCGCTAAATAATAGATGCACTATCACAGGGTCGCGTTATGATTAACAAATGTGTGCCTAAGAGGGTTTGAAGAACCCGCGCACGGCCGCCGAAACGGCGGGGAGTACATCCTAGAGGAGCAAGAATGTCAGCTGTTGTGATCGTGGGCGCCCAGTGGGGCGATGAAGGTAAAGGTAAGGCAACCGACCTGCTCGGACCCCGCGCGGACTACGTGGTCAAGCCGAACGGCGGCAACAACGCTGGGCATACCGTGGTGGTGAACGGCCAAAAATTTGAGCTTAAGCTGCTGCCCGCCGGCATTCTGAGCGAGAACGCAACCCCCGTGATCGGCAACGGCGTGGTGGTGAACCCGGAGGCACTTTTCTCTGAGATTGAGGGTCTGCAGGCGCGCGGCGCCGACACCTCTAAACTCAAAATCTCGGCAAATGCCCACCTTGTGGCACCGTACCACCAGACGATGGATAAGGTCACCGAACGTTTCTTGGGGAAGCGCGCGATCGGCACGACCGGGCGCGGTATTGGGCCTGCCTACATGGATAAGGTAGGGCGCCTGGGTATTCGCGTGCAGGATATTTTGGATGAGTCGATTCTGCGGCAAAAGGTTGAAGGCGCGCTGCGGCAGAAAAACCAGCTGCTCGTGAAGGTCTATAACCGCCGCCATGTTGAGGCAGACGAGATCGTGGATTATTTCATGTCTTACGCCGAGCGGCTCAAACCCATGATCGTTGATACTACTCAGCTGCTCAATAAGGCACTTGATGAGGGTAAAACCCTGCTCATGGAGGGTGGCCAGGCGACCTTCCTCGACGTCGATCACGGTACCTACCCGTTCGTGACCTCCTCAAACCCGACCGCCGGGGGCGCCTGCGTGGGATCAGGTGTTGGCCCCACCCGAATTTCCCGCGTGATTGGTATTCAGAAGGCGTACACCACCCGCGTGGGTGCTGGTCCGTTCCCCACCGAGCTCTTCGATAAGATGGGCGATTTCCTGCGCACAACCGGCGGCGAGTTCGGCGTGAACACGGGGCGTCCGCGCCGATGCGGCTGGTACGATGCGGTGCTTGCGCGCCAGGCGGTGCGCATCAACGGGTTTACCGACCTGTTTATTACCAAGCTGGATGTGCTCACCGGTCTTGAGAAGATCCCCGTATGCGTGGCGTATGAGGTGGACGGCGTGCGCTTTGACGAAATACCGATGACGCAAACCGATTTTCACCACGCGAAGCCGATTTACGAGTACTTCGACGGCTGGAACGAGAGCATTTCGGATGCGAAAACCCTGGACGAGTTGCCCGAGAACGCCCGCAAGTATGTGCATAAGCTTGAAGAACTTTCCGGCTGCCGCATCTCGGCGATCGGCGTAGGCCCCGACCGCGACCAGACTATTGTGGTCCGCGACTTGATGGATTAGGCTCGTCATAATCTGAAGGATTCTATTGACAGAACGTTCTGAAAACCGGTAGATTAATTATCGGTAGTAGTGGGGTTTGGCCCCTCAGAACGCCGTTCCGGATGCCGTAACTTTAGAAGTTGCGGCATCACGTGTATCTAAGGCTAGGTAGGATTTTTCATGTTGCTGACATATATTGATGAGATTGGGTCTAGGACAGAGTATGTTTCTAAAGATCATCCTAAGTACAATACTTCCCCAGCTTTTGGTTACGCGGGATTTATTATTCCCGATGATAAGGCTCGTGAATTTGGAGCGTACTTTGTGAGTATTAGAAATAGGCTTTACAGAGAGGAATATAATAAATCTGACATTCCCGGGCGATTTGAAGTTAAAGGATCTGATGTATTCAGGGTTAATACATATAAATTATATCCTCAAAATATTAAATACTTTATGAAATTAGTTAATAAACTCAATTATCTTGGCGGTAAAATATTTTATTTCGTCAAAGAAAAACCACGAGGGACTTTTCCAGAAATTAATAAATCTCTAGATTATAGATACAGTAAACGAGATGAAGGAGGTCTGCGTCAATGGATGGATGACATGCATGATTTTATTATGCGCCAAGTATTAAATCGTCTGGCGCGTCATGCAGTCGCAAGCGACGAGAATATTATGGTGATGATGGATCAGATTAATGAGAATGAAAGGAAGCCCTATATGAGTTTGGCGTACGCACATATTTTCTCACGAAGCTCTAAATACCCGGAAATGGATAAAATTGTAGAGCCTCCTATGCATATTGATAGCTCTATATCTGCTAATATTCAATTTGCTGATTGGGTTTCTGCATTTCTTTCAAAATTTATATTCTATCAACTGGATGACGGATGGGAACACTATGTCCCTGAAAACGATATGAAATTATTATTCGTAAATAAAATATTTACATATGAGTCTAAAATGGAATTTTATGGATATACTGATGATATTCATAATTCAGAAGTCCTTCATGAATGCAGACCTAAGTTTTCTGCGAGTAGTATAGGTGGATCAAATATTTCACAGGGATCTTGGGAGGCACTACAAAAGGTCGCCAGGGCTTCAAATCTGTTGTAGGGATGATTTTAAAGTATTAATTGTAAAACTGACTTATGGAAAAGGTGCAAAACATTTTGCCGGTGATAGCTGCACTGGCGAATGGTGAATCCCGAGAAATGTATGCCAAGGTTATCGTGCAGGATGTGCCGAAAACGCCTAACTATCGTGATCGTAAACTGTTGGCGCGTCTTGAAGCAGTCAGGCTCATTGAGAAGTCAGAGGATGGGCTTTGGCAGGTTACCGAGGTATTCTCCGACTACTTGAGTCTTTTGAAATCCGCGAAAAACCAGGTAACAGATGATGTTGAGCGGTTTTTAGTCAAGGGACGAGTGCATACCTGGCCCTCACGTGCGCAGGATAAGAATGCTCTTTTGCGTTGGATTCTTCACAAGAGTATTCCTGCCTCCGAGCAGTTTTCGGAGCGTGAGGTGAACGAGCGCATCAGGCGGTACACGGATGACCCTGCCTTGGTGCGTCGCTACGGCGTGGATCACGGAATACTTGAACGGGACCCCGCAACTCAGATCTACCGGCGCATTCGATAAATCCCCTGCATAAAAAGAGCCTTTATTCCAATAAAGCGGCGAAAAATACTCTTTATTCGAATAAAGGCTCTTTTTAGCACCTGGGGGCCTACCCCTACACTTAACCTATGTCGTATGTAACCGGTGCTATTTATCCGCAGCAGGACCGCATCCGTATGGGGGTTACCCAGTCCGAGGCGCTTGATGCTTACCGTGAGGGCGGCGCAAGCGTGGCGCTCGGCTACATGACCCCGAACGCGCGGGAGCTGCGCGAGCTTCAGCAAACCTTCAACCTGCACGAACTTGCGCTCGAAGACGCCTCGCACGGGCATCAGCGCGCCAAACTTGAAAGCTACGAAGGCTCCCTGTTTGCGGTGGTACGCCCCGCCATCTACCTGGATGCCGAAGAAGAGGTGCGTCTAGGCGAGATGCACATGTTCCTGGGGCGTGACTACCTGTTGAGCATCGTGAACGACCAGATACATCCGCAGCAGGCAGTGTACGAACGCTTCAACCTGATCTACGCCACTCCGGACGGCTCGCCCATACGCCTGCTGCACCGCATCATCGACCAGACGGTAGACGGTTACATGCCGGTGCTCGAAGGGCTCGAAAACGACGGCGATGAAATTGAGAATGCACTCTTCCAAGAAACCGGCGCTGGCGACCGCACACTGTCACGCCGCACCTACGAACTGCTCAACCAGGTTGCCGATTTTCAGCGTGCCTGCAAACCGCTCGATATGATGCTCGCGCGCATCATGCAGCAGATTCGTGACGGCGTACTTGATGTCAGCCCCTATACGGGTGCTACCGCAACCGAAATCGCGCAGGAGAAGGATGAGCTGCAGCGGCAGTTCCGCAATATTCAGGATCACGTGGTGCAGGTTAAGGAGCGCCTAGAGGATCTGCGCACGTCCCTGCAGAATACGCTTACGGTGCACGATACGATTGTGGCGCAGCAGCAAAACGAAGATATGAAGCGTATTTCGGCGGGTGCCGCAATCCTGGTGGTGCCTACGATTATTGGGTCTATCTACGGTATGAACTTTGAGGATATGCCCGAGCTGAAATGGACTTACGGATACCCGGCGTCGCTCGTGCTCATGGTGGTGGCGTGTGTGGTGGTGTATCTCTTCTTTAAGAAGCGCGGCTGGTTCTAGCCGTAATATTAAGCATTTTAGAAGAGTATATTAAAAATATTCTCACGGTATTTAGTATTAGAAATATCGAATAAAATCTAGAGTTTTCGGTGGTCTGCATGTTGTCGTTAGCGCTCTATTGCAGCGAAGTGAGGGCATTGTAGTGTATGAACACTTTGTAGCGACAACTCGTCACAGAGTGGCGTTAAGCTCTTTTGTATTAAGGGTAGGATGTTGCTACATTAAGGGTGTCCTAACTCAATAGATCAACGAGGATTACACATGTCTTTCACGTTTGCATCACGCCAGCGCACCCTCAGACGCATCTGCGCACTCACTCTCGCAGGCGCCATGCTCTTGCCCGCAACTCCGCTTTTGGCTGTGAACGCTCACGCCGATTCCGGTGTAGCGGTAGCCGCCGAACAGAACCAAAGCACCGGAAATATCACCTGGGGTATCAAAACCTCATTCCGCAACTACATCGGCGAACCGTACAAGGTCAGCGAAGGTGCAAGCTACAACTCCACCGACCTGTTCACCTTCCCCAACCAAGAAACCAAAGTTTCCGAGGACGGTAACCAAGTTTCACTTCAGGGATCCGGCAAAGTTCAATATATCTCGCACTGCGCCGACCGCAATAAACCCGAAGAATGCTCGCTAAACCTAACGCTCTCAAACCCGCGCATCGAGATGGATGCGGCACAGGGCACCGGCACGCTCTACATGGTTGTACGCACCAAAAATTACACCTCCGGGCAGTGGGAAGGACCCCACGAAATCCCGATGGCGAAGCTCTCGCTCAAAACCGCTCAGCAGAGTGAAAAAGACGGCGTTGTCACCTGGAGCAATGTTGCGGCTAATCTCACCGCCGAAGGTAATCACGCATTCTCGAACTTCTACGAAGACGGCGTGGGGCTGGACGCTCTCACCTTTTCGTATTCCGGTACTAAAGCGAAAGATGCCCAAAACAGCGGCTATAAACTGGGTGAGAGCCTGAACTCGGGTACCGATATTAATAATCCGCAAAATACCGTGCGCGCGGGCTCTTATCTTTTCTACGCGGCAGGTAAAAGCTTCGGCGGCGGGGCGGATGCACGCTACGCGGTCATCGACCCAAAGACTTTGCAGCAGACAGAGTCTGCAACCCTGCCGATGGGTTCCAGCGCGCACTTTGCCGCCAACCCCGCCACCGGCGATATCGTGTTTGTGAACGCGAATACTCGCGCCTTGGAACGCTACCGGGTAGATGAATCCGGCAAGCTCGTATCTCAGGGTGCTTTCGCGGGTGTCACCTTCAGCGAATCCGAAAATATTCTGGCGCTCGGTTACAACGAAGCGACCAACAGCTGGGCTGTGCTCACCGCCGATAGCAGCGGGCAGGCGCGGTACGTCAACGTCGCCTCCGACGGCACGGTGAAAGCGCAAACCGTCAAATCTCCGCTGGACTTTGACCCCTCGGTGGCACACGCCGATGACCTGAGCGAATACTATGGCGATGTTTTCACCGGAAGCACCCGCACGCTTGCGCCGCTGCCCGACGGCTCGTTCCTATACAGCCCCAATAAATCTGTGTACAACGAAGAGGGCAATAAGATTCAGAACGGTCAGCTGCTTCACCTGAGCGCTCAGGGTATTTCGGTGGTTGAGCAAACCCAGCCCAAGGATGCGGAAGAGGCAGCCAGCCTCAACGGCCTGCTCACCACTCCAGACGGATATGTCTACCGGTGGAATAACTACGCCGCAAGCGCCAGTGCCGTGCAGGTTCTCAAGTACGATGGTTCTTCCTTCACAACGGTGCGCGAAAGCTCCACAGCGCCGCACGGTATGGGGGCGATCGCATCGTTCTTCACCGCTGGCGACAAGATTGTGGCGGTCGATTCCGCAAACGGCCGCCTGGTCTGGATGTCAAAGACCCTTGAATTTGATCACGATGTGCCGCTCTCTGACTTGCGTTCGACCGATAAGAGCGGGTCGTACAATGCGCTTGAGCTGCCGAATGGGGATATTATCTTCCCCACGATGGTTGAGAAGAATGACGGTCTGGAATCTAACCTGTGGCTCAACCGTCTGGTGAATACAGCTAAGACACCGGAACCCGAACAGCCGAAACCTGCTGATCCGACCACGAAACCCACCCCTGAGCCGACGCAACCCGCGCCCGAGCCCAGCATACCGGCTGAAACACCGACTCCCGAGCCATCGGAAAGCTCCGAGGCACCAGCGCCTGAGCCCAGCAAACCTGCTGACCCTGCTCCAACCCCTGAACCGAGTAAATCAGCTGACCCGTCCCCGACGGTCCCCGCACCGGAACCGTCGAAGCCTACCGAGCCGGAGCCCAGTAAGCCTGCCGAACCTGAGCCGAGTAAACCGGCAGAGCCCGCTCAGTCGTTCTCGGATGTGCACGAAGGCGATATGTTCTACCGCGAGATTACCTGGCTTGCCGGGCAGAACATCACAACCGGCTGGGTCGATGGCACGTTCCGCCCGCACGAAAGTATCGAACGTGAGGCTATTGCGGCGTTCTTCTATCGTATGTCCGGATCGCCCGAGGTACAGCTGCCGAAGGAATCCCCCTTTACCGACGTGAAGGAAGGCGACCCCTTCTACAAGGAAATCATCTGGTTCCAGCAGCAAGGTATTACAACCGGCTGGCCTGATAAGACCTTCCGCCCGCACGACCCCGTCAGCCGCGAGGCTATGGCCGCATTCTTCTACCGTTACTCTGGGAAACCACCGGTTGAAGTGCAGAATGCGCCTTTCAAGGATGTTCCCGAACAGAACATGTTCTACCGTGAAATTGCCTGGCTGCATGACAGCAAGATTACGACCGGTTGGGATGACGGAACGTTCCGTCCCCACGAGAGCATCAGTCGTGAGGCTATGGCGGCATTCCTGTACCGTTACGCACACCGTGGCTAATCCGTAACCGTGCTGGCTCCCCGCGCACCGCATCGTTCGGTGGGTGGGGAGCTTTGCTCTGCCCGAAAACCCTAAGCGGTCATGCCATAATCTTCGCGGATGCGGCGGCGCACATCCCGGCGTTCCCGCTTGAATTTAGTGCAGGTGTCCTTGGGGTTTTCGCATTCCCACAGGTCCCATTCACTCACATCAAGCCCCATCATGGCGACTTCCAGCAGGCCCAGCATATTGAGGAACTGCGCGGTATTAATCCTAAAATCACCGGAACCCGGGCGGCTCTCGGTGGCGAAAGCATACCCTTCCAAGGGCAGCACCCGCGGCGCCCAATGCTTATACCAGGCATCGCCGTAACGGGGGCTGCAATACATATGCGTCAGCGCCAGTTTGGTGCCCTGAATCCGCTCGAAACGAAGACCAATCTCAAGCTGATCGTGCGGGAAAACCATCAGGATAGCGTTCTGCGCCGCCCGGCGTAATTCGCGAAGATTTTGCTGAAATCCGGCCTCGCCATAACGATGCTGAGCGAGCATCCGGGTGCAGGAATTTGACGCCGGGGCGACCTGCAGACAAACACGCTCGGCAATGAGCTGTTCTAAATCGCGGCGAATGGCCTCTATATCGAAGGTTTCGTGGTGTACGAGCGTTCCCGTGGACATGAGGAACTGATGATCGGCGCTAACAATATCCTCGGCGGTTGCAACGATGCGGGATGCGCTCAGGGGGTGCTGTGCCATAGGTGCTGATCCTCTCGGTGGGGTGCCGCCCTGTGAAAGTGCGGGGTGTTTTTCTGATACCTCGACGGTACCTAGGCACCCTGACACTTTAACCGTGCCGAGCCGCCAAGAGAGGTTTTATACAGCATATATTCCAGATAGGGAATGTGGAATATATACTCTGAGAAGTTTATATACCGTTTTTGGAATATAGCTATGTGGGTTGATAAAGAGATGCAAAAACCCACATGTATTTATGGGTGCAGGGCGGCGACGAATCCAAGCTCACCTCTGAGACGCTGTGGGAAAGCCTGAAGGCAGTCAAGGAGAAGCACGCTCATAAGGTAGATTCCGATATGTTCTACCTGAATGCGGGCATTACCGCGGCCCTAGGCGTGATCGAGGAAATCGACAAAAATATCTAGTATGCGCATCACAACGACAGCACCCTTGCCCGGAATTCTCCAGGGATTCCGGGCAAGGGCGCGGTCGTACTGGTTCACATTGTGTAGTATGCGGATGCGTTCGTTTTTCACCCCACAACGATATTCAAGGCATACTATAAAAAAGTGTGTTCTCATGGTTAATACATGCCATTAACCACGCCTTGGAGGATGTCCATGAGCACTCTAGAAGAAAAAGCGCAGCATGTTGCCGATGCTCTCAATAAAGACCACGTCAAGCAGGCGGTACGCATCACGGCAACTGCCTCTAAGACCCCGCTGCCAAAGACCGCCTCAAAATTTGGGGGCATTCCTTATGTACCTATGGGTGCTTCGGCACCGACAAACTCCAGTGGTCAGCCCTTGGGGATGATCGCGCAGATTAACTGTGCAGAGCTGCCGCCGAATGATATCTATCCGAAAACTGGCATGGTGCAATTCTGGATAGACCCGAAGGACGAGGCGTGGGGGTTTGATGCCGCGAAGCCTGCATCTCAGGAGAACTGGCGGGTTATCTACTACAAGAACGTGGGCAGGCCAGACCCGAACACGACTCTTCCTGCCGTGGATCCCAAGGACAATTGGCCCGTTGAACCCACACAGACCGAGTTTGCGCTTTCGTTCGAGGCGATCGAGCAGGGTATTACCGGCGCCGCCAACTACTACTATGAAGATTTCGCGCGCGTGTGGAATAAGATGTACCCCGAATCGCAGCTTGAAAGCTACCAGGAGGCGCAGGGCGCCGCCCTCACAATTGAGGAAAACGACGAATTCTCGAAGATCGGCGGATACCCCTACTTTGTGCAGAGCGACCCCCGGTTCTTCAACGAGGCTCTGCAGGGGCATACCGTGAACCTGTTGACCATTGTTTCTGAGGTGGACTGGGCAGAACCCCATGACGGTTCACCTAAGCTCATGTGGTGCGGCGGAGGCGCGGCAAACTGGCTGATAACGCCCGAACAGCTGGCGGCGGGCGACTTCTCGAACGTGATCTTTGAGTGGTCGAGCAGCTAACCGGCCCGCTCGATAATTCTTATACAGGGGGTTGTGGTGTACTCAAGCTACTTGATACACCACCAACCCCCTGAATTTTTGGGGCGCCTAGAGTCATGCTCCGAATCATGCAGCGTGTGGCCTCCCAAAAAACACACCGTTGAATAAGCGCACGAGTGACGAAGTTCTGAGCACGGCACCGCAAAATGTGTTCTGATGGTTGTAACACTGAACCAACCACCCGGAGGAACATATGAATACCACCGAGCAGAACGCAGCGAAAAACACCGAAGCGCAGGTGCGTCGAGTCCTCGACGTTATGAATAAGGGAAAACTCAAGCAGGCTATCAGGATTACGGCAACCCCATCGCAGCAGCCGCTGCCGAAGACCGCCTCCAAATTCGGGGGAGTGCCGTACCTGCCTGTAGGAGAGTCCGTGCCGACGAATGCATCCGGCCAGCCCTTGGGGATGATTGCGCAGATTAACTGTGCGCAGCTGCCGCAAAATAATATTTACCCAAAGAACGGTATGCTTCAATTTTGGATTGACCCTCACGACACCGTGTGGGGATATGACTATAACAAGCCTGCGGTTCAAGAGAACTGGCGGGTGCTCTACTACGAGAGCGTGGGTGAGCCGAACCCGGATGCGCCGCTGCCGGTGATTGACTGGGATGCGATCGGTTGGCCTATCGAACCGGAAAGCGTGGAATTTGCGCTCTCGTTCAGCGTAGTCGAGCAGGGAGTTACCGGTACTGCGCACTACTATTATCCCGATTTTGCGCGAGTGTGGGATGAGCTGTATCCCGAGGATAAACTGCCCACGGGAGACGACGAGCGGGCGAGGATTCAGCGGGCAAACGCCGTTGAGGAGCTTACTCTCCCGTATGAGGAGAGTGATGAGTACTCTCGGATTGGCGGCTACCCCTATTTTATTCAGAATGACCCGCGGGATTTCGACGAGAACCTGCAGGGGCACACGGTGAACCTGCTGACCATCGTTTCTGAGGCGGACTGGGAATCGGAGGAAGAGACCCCGGAACTTCTCTGGGGCGATGCGGGTTCCGCAAACTGGCTGATAACGCCCGAGCAACTGGCGGCGGGCGATTTCTCGAACGTGATCTTTGAATGGTCGAGTTGCTAGACAAGAAATATATATGCTGGTGACGCAATTGCTCGCATGTTCGAATTGAGGCTTGCTAAAGTAAGAGCAACAGTCCCCCTTCCGCCTCTGTACCAAACGGTATATGCGCCCTGAGGGGGTCCTCTTATATCAGGAGATCCTTCGATGGGCAGAGTGCCGCCATTTCTGTCGCTGGACGATAGAATTCAGTACCTTGAAACGAAGGATTATCTTTCTCTAGAAAGTATATTGGCTGAAGATCGCGTTAGCGGATAGGTTAGACTATGCTTTTATATAGTATTTGATTTATGATAGGAATATTTACCGGTGAAAGGTCGTAAATTATATTTATTTTGACGAAAATTTTCAAGGGACGGTATTCTGAAGATGTTTATTCGAAATCTTACTATAGAATGGAGTTTACATGTCTGAATTAATTTCTCCTGAATTTGTTGATGCTGCAAAAGCTATTTTTAGAAAACCAGGAACTATTTTTTTAACCCTGGCTTCTTTGACATTTTGGGTTGTACCTTTCGCCCCAATCCGTGCCGAACTTAATTCTGTACTTAATTATTTCGGTTGGAAATTTGAGTGGTATAGATTTCTCGAAGGATTTTCTCAGTTGTGGCTTGTGCAGATATTTTTTATGATTACATGTATTATAAGCGTGATCAATATACTGATATCCCCTGTAGTTGATGGTTATCTAGGTAATATTTTTCCAGCAGCGTGGTTAATTTTTAGTATCATACTTCTAATACTAGGTAATGTATCATCGGATTTCTGGATTCCATTCTGTATTTTATCTCTTATATTTCTTGTAATTGTTGTGTGTTTCTGTTTAATAAAGTTCATAAATGGTGAATCATTATTTCTAGGAAGGATGGTTTTCGGTATTTGTATGATACTCGTTGTCCCTGTCTTTCCGTTGATTGTATTATGGAATTTTATTCAGGGAAGGTAATGGTGAATTGTAATTATATTAACCTTTTTATTCTGCTTATTTTGTTGTATTTATTAATTATTTTTCTACTAGAATCTGAAAACCACTAATAGTGTATTATTCTGGAGTAATAGGCATCCCATATTTAGTATCAGTAATTTTATATATGTATTAAATGAAAGTCTTATATGGTTTTTGTCAAAGTCTTAGTAATATCTCCTCTATAGACTAATATCCCAATGGTTGAGTTTGTGTATCTACGCATAATCTTCTATTGATGTTGGGTATCCTGCTTGAGCTAAAGATACTTGCTGCTGGCAGAATCCTTGTCTACAGATACTGTGATGTGCATTTAGATCCATGACGTCTTAAAGATGGGACATGAGTTCAGATAATGCGCCCTTACCCTCGCGTCATAAACCGACACAAACGACACATTGCTACGCGCACTTGGCGCATCCGGGGACCGTGGCACAGTATAGGGTTGAGTACCTCTGTTCCTCGACCTTGGCGCATCATTCGGCTGCGCTAAGCTAACCAGGAGTCATGCATGGCTGAACATACTTTCGGATTCCGCACCCGCGCCCTGCACGCGGGCGGCACCCCGGACGCTGAACACGGCGCCCGCGCGGTCCCTATCTACCAGACCACCTCGTTCGTTTTCAAAGACACCGACGATGCCGCCAACCTCTTCTCACTGCAGAAATACGGCAACGTCTACTCGCGCCTATCGAACCCGACCGTTGCCGCGCTGGAAGAGCGCATCGCATCCCTAGAGGGCGGTATCGGGGCGGTGGCGACCGCATCCGGCATGGCCGCCGAGTTTATCACCTTCGCCGCGCTCTGCCAGGCGGGCGACCATATTGTGGCATCTTCCCAGCTGTACGGTGGAACAGTCACCCAGCTGGATGTCTCCCTGCGCCGATTCGGCATCGAAACCACCTTTGTGGAAGGCACCGACCCCGCAGATTACAAGGCGGCGCTGACCGAGAACACCAAGGCAATCTACACGGAGGTTGTCGCCAACCCCTCCGGCGAGATCGCAGACCTTGAAGGGCTCGCCGATGTAGCCCATGAGGCGGGAGTCCCCCTCGTTGTGGATGCCACTATCTCAACCCCGTACCTGATTCGCCCGCTGGAACACGGGGCCGACATCGTGATTCACTCCGCCACCAAATTCCTGGGCGGGCACGGAACCACCCTCGGCGGCGTGGTTGTTGAGAGCGGACGATTCAACTGGGCGAACGGCAACTTCCCGCTCATGACCGAGCCGGTGCCTTCGTACAATAACATCTCGTGGTGGGGGAACTTCGGTGAATACGGGTTCCTTACAAAACTGCGCTCCGAGCAGCTGCGCGACTTCGGCCCCGCACTCTCACCGCAGGCTGCGTTCAATCTGCTTCAGGGTGTGGAAACCCTGCCACAGCGCATGGATGCGCACCTCGCCAACGCGAAAAAGGTCGTGGACTGGCTGGTTGAGGATGCGCGCATCGCCTACGTGAACTACGCCGGTTTGCCGGGGCACGCGCACTACGAACGCGCGAAAAAACTGTTGCCGCTGGGCGTTGGGTCTGTGTTCTCCTTCGGCGTGAAGGGTACCGAGAAGGCGAGCGGCCGCGTGGTTGGCAGCGAGTTCATCAGCGCGCTCGTGCTGGCATCGCATCTGGCAAATATTGGTGACTCGCGCACCCTGGTGCTGCATCCGGGTTCGACCACGCATCAGCAGCTTTCCAGTGAGCAGCTCGCCGCGGCGGGCGTGGGTGAAGACCTGATTCGTATTTCGGTTGGGCTTGAGGATGTTGAAGACATTATTTGGGACCTTGACCAGGCACTCACCCACGCGACTGGCATGAACCACGCGGGTGAACGTGTGGGCGAATCCAGTGCTGATAAGCTCGTTGCGGCGCAAGAGGCTCTCGCCGCTGAAGAGGCTGACTCGCAGCAGGGTGCCGCCTGTGCGCTGCCGAATAGCGCCGCAGCTTCGGGCGCCTCAGAGTCCAAGGATGCACCCACGAAGGAGGGCAACTAATGACTGAGAAACGTACCTGGGTAGGCCCGAGCGCCCCCGAGCGGCTGAACATTCTGCGCAATACCCGCACTATCGCGATTGTGGGGATGAGCGATAAGATTTCGCGCGCCTCAAACTTTGTGGCAACCTACCTGCTGTCTTCGTCGCCGTATACAGTGTATTTTGTGAACCCGATTCTTGCGGCGAAAGGCAAGACCGTGCTGGGGCAGCCGGTGTACGCCTCGCTTCAGGATCTACCTGAGGTGCCCGATCTCGTCGAGATTTTCCGCCGCAATGAAGACCTCCCGGGCGTGGTTCAGGAGGCGGTTGATCTGGGCGCGAAAACCGTGTGGATGCAGCTGGGCTCGTGGAATGAGGAAGCTGCCGCAATTGGTGAGGCAGCTGGGCTGAACGTGGTCATGGACCGATGCGTGAAGATCGAGCACGCACGCTTCCATGGTGGACTTCACCTTGCGGGCTTCAACACCGGCGTGATTTCCTCGAAGCGCCAGGTCACGGCGTAGTACTTCGGATCTGCGGCTGAAAGCTGAGTTCCGGGAGCGTTTTCTTCATTCGGGAGCAGTTTAACTGCTCCCGAATGAAGAAAACGCTCCCGCTTTTGGATAGTGCCCAGCATGAGTAAAAGATAAAGCCCGCGCTTGGGAAGATAGTCGTGCGCTTCCACCTCTGTCGTGAATAACCTGATGCCCCCCGCAGCTCATCGTATACACTGGAATACATAGTAAAAAGAATGGTTATTGTGTATAGGAGTGTTGATGATGAGCCGCAGTATCCGTGCCGAAATTACTATCCAGGCGGAACCACAGCGTGTTTGGGAAATCCTGACCCGGTTTGAAGAGTATCCCACGTGGAACCCCTTTATTATTCGGGCGCAAGGTGTGCCGCGTGCTGGAGAACGCCTTACACTCACGATGAAACCGGGCAAACACCCTATGACCTTCCGCCCTACCATGCTGGAAGCATCCGAAAATCAGACTCTTGAATGGCTGGGTCGCCTTGGAATCCCGGGAATTTTTGACGGTCAGCACCGCTTTGAACTGAACCCCTTGCCCGGCGGCGGTACTCACCTGATACAGTCCGAAATCTTCAGTGGTCTGCTTGTGCCCCTCATGCCTAAACTTCTTGACAATACCCAAGAAGGTTTTCGCCGTCTGAATGAGGCACTGGCGCATCGAGCCGAAGAAAATTAATCGTCAGAAACACAAAATTATATATTTATATTGTTTCCACCCGAAAATCTAAATCGGGTTAACCACTTGACAGCTTAAAACCCTACCCTTAGGGATAGGTTTACGGGTATGCTAATACGAGTGCCTTGCGACAGGGGGCTTTCGCGGCGGTCGCAGGGTACTTTTGTGGCGGTGGGGTGCTTGGCACACATGAGCATCCCGCCGCCTTTATCGTTTCTTTCCGAACAGCGTTGAGGAACCTCTCAGGGCGAAGTAGCAGACCCGTTACTTACCGCGTTGCTCCCGTTCACGATGCAGCTGATCGCGGTACGCCTGAATCTGGTCCTCTGTAATCACATCCAGCTGATTTGTGAGCGGCGTGCCCGGTGCCCAGCCTTCGTTCTCAAGGTGTTCGTGGTCGCGACGGAATACATCCAGCAGGCGCGGGCGCTGAACCTTCAGCGTGGTGGGCATCGGCAGTCGCCAGTCGCGCCACCGCGCCACAATACCCAACACCGTGCAGGTGAGCACAGACATAGCGATCGCCACATGAGGGCGTTCCAGCATCCTGAAACAAATTGCCGTTTCGGCGGCGCCCACGAACGCTACCGTGGCGTAAAGCGAGTTTCCGCCGAAGATAGCGGGGATGCGGTTCACCATAATATCGCGGATCACCCCGCCGCCAACCGCCGTTGTCACCCCCAGCGCGATTGCTGGGAGCCAGTGCAGCCCCAGGGTAAGGGATTTGATGGTGCCGGTAGCCGCCCAACAGCCCATGCCCAGAAAGTCCACGACCACAAGGGCGCGGGTGGCCCAGTTTGAGCTCAAATCCAGCACATACGCCAACGCCGCCGAGGTAATAGCGCCTACCCAGTACCAGCCGTCGGTAAGCGCTATTGGAAGCCCCACATTCAGCAGGATGTCACGAATCATGCCGCCGCCCATGCTGCAGACGACCGCCAGCAGCAAGAAGCCCACCATGTCGAACCGCAGGGCGCGCGCCACCGCTCCGCCGAGCAGGCCATTAGCCACCACGGCTGCAATATCTACGATGCGGAACAGCGTCTCGGGCTCGATATTGAACACGGTCGGCCTCCTTTCGACGGCTCAGGAGTAGAGGAGTGCGGCCCGCAGTTTTAGGCGCAACGTCTGCTATCTTACCGCGTGTGCTGCCGCTACGATACCCGCAGGTTTGTGGCGTGCCGCATACGCCAGACCTGTGCGAGACAATGGAAGAAAGTAAACGCAGGTTGAAAGTGCTGAGAGGAACGCAATGGCGGTTTCACGTGAGCAGGTTTTTGAGGTTCTTCAGCGGGTGCATCAGGCACTAGAGCAGGGCCTGCCTGGATGGTCGGTGCGCCCAAATATTACGGGAACCGGCGCGATGGGGCTGTATCTTGACGGCCCCGAGCTGCCGCTGATGGGTGTGAATCTGGCGGGCGAGCCCGTGGCACGGCATCTGTGCGGAACGGTTCAGAGTGCCGACCGTGGGCTTCCCGGCGAGCTGGATCAGGTGCGGTATCAGTATATTTTGGGCGTGAGCGTGACCGAGCGTGACGAGGAATATCCCGAATTAACCGACCTGCCCAAGACGGGGGAGCCCAGCTGGGTTAATGCTCTGCGGGTGCTGGATCAGCAGGTTCTCGCTAAACGCAGGGATGAATTTTTCATCAGCCGCGGCGGTTATGTGCCCGGTCGTCGAGCTTTGGGGAAACGCCGGGTGGCGCTGCGGCGCGAGTTCTTCCCCGGCAAACCCTGGCTGGGTCTGGGTACGATTGACTGGTGCGCGGGCGTGCGTTCCGCTCCTGTCTATGCCGGTGAGCTGGATGCGCTCGTCGCTGCCGCGGTGCGCCTCGCCTCCACCTGGGATGCGGCGCTCCGGTCGGTCTAAAATTCAACTGACATGAGGTTTTATGCGTGACGTGCTCACGTTATACATAAGATTCACGAGTTAGGCATATTACCTGAAGAAGGCAGTGGGCGAGCTTTCAGCGCCCATAACTTTCACCTACGCGAATAAACCCCCAAAGCGCCCTTAGATCCTCGGGAAGAGGGGAGTAGAATCAAAGAGGTGCCTCTCATAGGTTTTTTCTCAACGTTCAGAGGAACCTCTGACAGCAAGCAAACATCACACAGACACAACCAAGAATTCAGGTTTTCGTGACAACGCATTCACAAGGCGCGGTGGAGAATCCGCGCCGCATGCTTTTTCTCTACACAACACTCAGCGCCCTCATGGCTTGCTCGGCTATCTCGACCGACCTTTACCTGCCGGGCCTGCCGAGCATCGAATCGCAGATGGGCGGCAATATCGAGCTGACGATTACGGGATTCCTCATCGGATTTGCGATTGCGCAGCTGATTTGGGGGCCTGTCAGCGACCGCATCGGGCGCAAAATTCCGCTGATGCTGGGCATGGCGATCTTTGCCGTCGGTTCTGCCGGATGCGCGCTCTCCTCAACCACAACCGAACTGGTTCTGTGGCGCCTGGTGCAGGCGGTCGGTGCGTGCGTGGGTCCTATGCTAGCGCGCGCTATCGTGCGTGATATGTATCAGGGCGTGCGTGCGGCACAGGTACTTTCTACTCTTGTGCTTATTATGGCGATTGCGCCGATTGCCGGGCCACTTCTTGGCGGGTTTCTGGTGGTTTCCGGCGGGTGGCGGCTGACTTTCTGGGCTATTGTGACCATCAGTGCCATTATTCTGCTTTTGGTCTTTTTCCTGCCCGAGAGTCTGCCTGAGAATAAGCGTGAAAGCAGTACGGTACTTGCGGCGTTTAGAAGTTATCCGCTTCTGCTGCGCCGCCGCACTTTTATGCGGTACGTGCTGTGCGTGTGTTTCTTTTACGTGGCGATTTACGCTTTTATCACGGCATCGTCGAGCGTGTATATCACGAGGTTCGGGGTTGATCCGCGCTATTACGGTCTGCTTTTCGGCGTGAATATTATCGGGGTGATGGTGCTCAGCAGTTTCAATCGACGATTTGTGCAGCGCTATAGTCTGGATTTTCTGCTGCGTATTTCGACTGTGGTTGCCGGGGCGGCTTCTATACTCGCCGTGATAACTGTTGCTGCGGATGTGGGCGGCCTGTGGGGCGTAGCGGTTCCGGTGTTCCTGGTGTTCAGCATGAACGGCATTGTTGCCGCCTGCACGAACGCCGCCGCCCTAAATTCTGTGGAACCTGCCATCGCCGGTTCCGCTGCGGCACTCCTAGGGTCGTTCCAATATGGAAGCGGTATTATTTCCTCGCTCCTGCTCGCGGTAATTCCGGGGGAGAGGACGATTCTGATGGTCTCTATTATCTGTGCGTTCGTCCTGCTCTCGGCGGTGATGGGCTTCCCGAAAGCGCCCGAAGAAAAGCCCAAGGAACAGCCTCAGAGGCAGGAAGCGGCTTAGAATTTATTGTCCTAGTTCGAGCCGTGAATCATTCTAACGAGTTAATGTGTTCCCGTTGCCGCTTTGAGCATTGCCAAAGCAGACTGCCGAGCTTCTTCCCCGGTGAGTAGAGTGTTAGGAATGGGAGTAAATTCTCCCTTTTCAGCTGCCTCCGCCATTTCTTCAAAATATGTATCGTCGTAGGTAGTCATAGGTCTTAGTTCCTTTCCCGGTCTGCGGCGTGCGCCAGCTTCTAAAACACATACTTCGCGAGGGTTACGCATCCGTTATCCTGCACCGGGGTGAAGCCGAAGCGCTGGTAGAGTTCGATGACGGGTGTGTCCACAATATCTGTAGTGATGAACCTCTGGCGAATGCCTTCCCGGTCAAAATCGGCGAGGATTCTTCCCAACAGTGCCGACCCGATACCATGGCGCTGAGCCTGCGGGTGCACCAGTAGATCCTGGATATACGCAATGGTTTGTCCATCACCCACCGCACGTACCAGGCCGATAAGCCGCTCGGCTCCTTCCGCCGTGTTCTCACGCGCTACGTAGAGGTACCGCGACCCAGCCAGCATAGGGGCCAATCGCTCGGGCGTGCGAGTGTAGGCGCTCCAGCCTACCGCATCGTATAGTTCAACGAGTTCTTCGGTGCTTGGTAGGGAATTCTCGGCGTTCAAAATACTGTATTGCATACCCGTATTATCCTATGCCCCATACGAAGAAGAGCCTGACAGTGAATAAGCGTTAGAAACTCAGCTTTATTCACTATCAGGCTCTTCTTGCGCGAGATTACGCGGGGGGGCGAGGCTGTGTGCTTAGCCCAGTGCTTCAGCCAGCTGAATACCCTGTGCCACGCCGCCCATGGTTGCCGCAATGCGGATCAGGTCGTTAACCTGCTCCTTGGAGGCACCCTCCTCGCGGATGGTGTGCTCGTGGGCAGCCACGCAGTGCGAACAACCGTTCACGGCAGAAACTGCGAGCGCCAGCATCTCAAAGTCGAGCTTGTCGATACCGCCGTTTTTGCCGATGATCTGCATGCGCAGGTTTGCGCGCTGATCGTCGTAGGCGCCGTCGAGGAAGCCGCGGGTGCGGTAGAAGATGTTGTTCATCCCCATGATGGTTGCCGCGCCGAGTGCCGCATCGAAGGCGGTTTCGCTCAGGTGCTCTTTCGCTTCTGCTGCGATCTCAACGATAACGGAATCAACCTTGGTTGCCGCCGCAGTGGCCAGGATTGCGCCCCAGAGCTGCTGCTCGGTAAGCGAGGTGATGCGCGGCAGCGAAGACAGGTTCAGGTTCATGTCCTTCGCGTAGGAAGGCAGTGCGTTACGCAGGTTCTCAATGCTCATTACTTCATCTCCTTGAAGGCGTCGATGGTTTCTGCACCCTTCTTCCAGTTGCAGGCGCACAGTTCGTCGGACTGGAGCGCATCCAGCTGGCGGAGCACTTCGTCGGTGTTGCGGCCGACGGAATCTGCGGTAATGGATACCGACTGGATGGTGTTATGCGGGTCGATGATGAAGGTTGCGCGGTCTGCCACGCCGTCCTTGTTGAGGACGCCCAGGGCGCTGGTGAGCTCGCGCTTGAGGTCGGATGCCATGACGATGGGCAGATCTACGAGCTCTTCGTGGGAGCGGCGCCATGCGTAGTGGGTGTATTCGTTATCCACGGATACGCCGATAACCTGGCAGTCGCGTGCCTCGAATTCATCGGCGAGCTTGCCGAACGCGGCGATTTCGGTGGGGCAGACGAAGGTGAAGTCCTTGGGCCAGAAGAATACGACGCGCCAGGTGTCTTCGTCCAGACCCTCGGAGGAAACGGTGGTGAAGTAATCTTCGGGCTTGTTTGCCTCAATCTCGGCGAGCTTGCCGGGAACAACGCCGGTCAGCTCGTAGGCGGGGAACTGGTCGCCAATAGTTAGCACAGCCATAGTGTTCTTCTTTCCTGATCTAGGTGGGTACCTCAAGGCTGGTTCGTGTGTGACTTCGGTGGCCTTGAGGCATTCTTCTGTTCTCCTCACAAGAGGAATCCTATCCATTTTAATATGAGTAATTCATAATAATCAACCGTCCGTCGGTATGTTACAAGTGTTTTGAGACACACAATATGGCGATTGGGGGAATTGCAGGCACAGCACCCCTCACAAAACAGCGCAGAAACTGGTAATGTCATGTCATGAGAATTCCGGAACTCATCACCGAAAAATTTACCCTCAGGTCACTGCGCGAATCCGACCTTGACGAACTGGTTCATATCTGCACCGACCCCGAAACCGTGCGATGGACCACCATCCCCCTGAACTACACGCGCGACGATGCGCGAACCTTCCTCGACTTTACCCAGCGCGCCGCAGCAGCCGGGCGTGAACTCACCTGGGCCATTGACTACAGCGGGGTGCTCGCAGGGGTTATCACCCTGCGCCTGCCCGGAGGCTCCGCAAATGCGCCCGGAACACACGCAGACTTAGGGTTTTATACGGCTCCCCAGATGCGCGGGCGCGGCATCATGACAGATGCGGTACGCACAGTCCTCGGCTTTGGCTTTGACCCGCTCGGGTTTGCCCTAGACACCATCGGATGGACGGCGTTGGCGGGGAATACGGCATCCGAACGGGTGGCGGTAAAGGCCGGATTCACGAATATTATCAACGGGATTAGCACCAGCGCGGCCCGTCCCGATAAGTACGGCAACCGGGTGGCTGTCGCCGTGCGGCAGGCGATGATGACACGCGCCCAATTCGCCGAGATCTGGCGTGATTAAGGCGTTTGCGTGTGCATCCTGGCCTCTCGCTTTTCCGCCGCTCTTGCCGCGTAAAAGGCTCTTGATGTAAATAAAGCGTTGGAAATCCCGCTTTATTCGCATTAAGAGCCTTCTGATTACTGCATATTTTCGGCAGGGCGGCGTAGGAGTACCGTCCACAGCACAACCAACACCACAAGCGCCAACGCCGGAATTGAGGTCACAAACATAACCGGCTGCTCATCCGCCGCCCGCAGAAGCAGGGTATGCGCATCCACCCCCGGATACCTGCCGGTAAACGGATAAAAATCGACACGCCGCCAGAAGCGCACCACGAGCTTTCCCCAGTCCAGAAGCGTATTAACCAGCATGAGAGAACTCAGGGCATAGCAGGTATAACACAGGATGCGCCCCGCACGAGAACGCCACCGCGCCACCAGCGGCAAGAAATCGACCGCCGCGCACACCATAAAAATTGGCAGAATCACGGCATGATGGAACCAGCTGATCGGCGAAATAAACACCGGCACAAGAACCGCCAAAGAGACCTGCGACAGATAGAGTTTGTGCTGCTCCATCTTCCACAGGGCGTACCCCACCACCGCAATTAGTGCGATTGCCGCGATTCCGTACAGCGCCTTCAGTACGGTACCATCCTGAAAGGTCATGCGCCCTAAAACGCCTTGAATCGCCACGCTATTGCTCGATATTGGGTTGCCCACGCGTGACGGATCCCAGATGACGCTGCCCCAATAGGTGAGAGACTGCTGCGGAAGCACAGCAAACCCCGCCGCAATGGTTCCCGCAAACGAGACCCCCAGTGCAATAATGGATTTCCACTCTTTACGCACTAGAAAAAGAATTCCTATGGCGAGCGGAGTAAGTTTAATGCCCGCAGCAATACCAATAAAAACGCCGCGCGGAATCCTGGTACCTGGCCGTAAAAGATCGTAGAGAATAAGCGCCAGCAGATACGGATTTATTTGACCGTACAAGAAATTATTGCGCCACGGTGCCGAAAGCAATATAAGCGCAGCACACAAAACAATAAAGGAAAAAGACGAAAGATATTTCTTAAAAAGCAGCCGAGAATTGCGCTTTACCAGATAGTCACGCAGAACCTTGGCGCAATAGAAGGCAATAGGTACGAAAAATGCTAGATGAAGGCCAATTGCCACCCGCAAGGGCAAGAACGATGCGGGAATAAAGAGGAGCGATGCAAACGGCGGGTACGTAAACGCAAGCCACAGGCCGCTGTCACCGAAAATATATCTAAAGTTTTCTGCCCGCACAGTTTCACGAAGAATATCGAGATCATAGAGGCTGCTGGGGTAATCAAGAAACCAGTTAACGCTTTTACCCCCGGCATAATAGACCAGATAATCATATGCCAAAAATTCGCGCAGGTTATAAACAATAACTCCGGCTAAGAAAAGGATGCAGGCACCGGTTATGCCCCAGCGATAGCGTGTCATCAAAGACCTTCATGAAATACGTGAATGATATGAGTGCGTAAACTATTATTCCACGTTACCGGGTGTTTGGGGCATACTGCGGGGTGCATCGGGATCATAAAAAGGCTCTTTATGTGAATAAAGAGGCGTTTCAGACGCTTTATTCACATAAAGAGCCTTTTTAGCAGGGCGGCAGGAGAGCGCGCTACCGGGTCCCGAACCCTTTGAACGTGCCCTGAGGCTCGCTGAAAGACGCATCCACAAAATCCACATGCCCGGCGGTATCACCCGAATTAAGGGTCTCCAGCAGGCGCTCGCAGGATGCGCGGCTTCCCTGCGCGATCACCTTCACTCGACCGTCATCCAGGTTTTCGGCGTATCCGCTCAACCCCAGCGGCTTGGCGGCCCCGGCACACCACCATCGGAACCCCACACCCTGAACCTTGCCTTGAACGTAGGCGGTAAGCTGCGCCTCGGCGGGCTCTTCCGGGGTTTTGTCGGCGAAGAGATCGAAGAATCCCACGGGAACCTCCTGCGGTTGCTCTAAAAATACCTGGTACTTTAGGATACCGAGCGATGCGGCACCAACGGAATAGCCGCCCCGGAACTCGTCGCGAGATAACACCCGCATGCTGTGAGGGCAAACCTAACATGACAAGAGCGCGACCGTGTGCAGACACGGGGACAAGTACCAAACATCCCGCACCCCGGCGCGCGAGCCAACCTTGCGTGAGAGAAAAACACGCCCCGAACCCGTGAAGAGGCTCGGGGCGCATCCGGCAAACCCTAGCGCAGCTGTGAACTTGACGGTGCCTGAGCGAGAGCCTGCTGAATCTCGGTATCGCCGCCGGTGAAGGGAATGCTCTTGCCGATCGTGCTGGAATCATCGACTACCTCAGTGAGCACCCGCGCCACGGTGGCACGCGGAGTATGGGAGCTCAAATCCGAGTGGTACACCGGATCGACCCCCACGGTAATACCGCCCTCATCCTCAGTCGTGAGCATGCCGGGGCCTAGAATCGTGTACTCCAACCGGGTGCCGCGAAGATGCTGGTCGGCCTCAGCCTTAGACTCCGCATACGCGAAGAATGGGTTATCTGCGGGTACCCCGTGCTCGGTTCCGGCCCCCAAATACGAGACCATGATGTACCGTCGAATGCCCGCCTGCTGTGCCGCCTCCATAGAACGAATTGCGGCGTCACGGTCAATCGCATAGGTGCGTTCGGGACCACCTACACCGCCCGCACCCGCGGACCACACCAGCACTTCTGTATGTAAATCCTTGAAGAGCTTCGCCATCTCCTCGGTGCTCAGGGCGGTAATATCGGCAACCACAGGGTTAGCGCCGGTCGCCATAATATCTGCCGACTGATCTTCACTACGAATAATAGCGTTCACCGTATGTCCGCGTTCACGAAGCATCGGTTCTGCCAGAAGAGCAACCTTGCCGTGCCCGCCAATGATCGTAACGTTAGTCATCGTATCCTCCCTGTGTGTTGAAAAATACTTGTATATCCAGGATAGGCTTGCTGTGCCGCAATGTCTATGGTCTTTCTGTGCTTCCTGAGAACAACAGATACCCGCATTCCCTGTGCTGATGCGCTCCAGCGGCACCGCATGATGAGAATTCTCGTGCGGGGCTCAAGACGGCGTTATGATGAAGTGCTAGGTTTTTTTATTGCCCGGCGGTACCGCTGAGAAGACAAGGCAAGGGATTTATGGCAGAGCCAGCCGCATCAAAGACGCACCGCAGCGCACCATCAATGGAGCAAACCGTCGAGAAACCGTGGGTTGCCATGTGGTCACTCGTGATCGGGTTCTTTATGATCCTGCTCGATACCACTATCGTCACCGTGGCGCTGCCCCATATGCAGCATGAGCTCAACGCCTCGCTCTCCGCCGTGATTTGGGTGACCAGCGCCTACCTGCTTGCCTATGCGGTGCCGCTGCTGATTACCGGTCGCTTAGGCGATAGGTTCGGGCAAAAGCAGATGTACCTGCTCGGTATGGTGGTCTTTACTCTCTCTTCGCTGTGGTGCGGTCTTTCGATCAATGTGGAGATGCTGATCGTTGCGCGTGTGGTGCAGGGGATAGGCGCCTCGATTATGACCCCGCAAACCATGTCCATTATTACGCTCATGTTCCCGCCGCATAAGCGCGGGGTGGCAATGAGCGTATGGGGTGCGGCGGCCGGTATCGCATCGCTCGTGGGCCCTATCGCTGGCGGTCTGCTCGTGGACGGTCCCGGCTGGACGTGGATCTTCTTCATCAATATCCCTATCGGCGTGGTCGGCACCTATCTGGCGGTTCGGAATATCCCGCATTTTCCCTCCAAACAGCACAACTTCGACTGGCTGGGCGTGGCTCTCTCCGCTATCGGCCTGTTCCTGATGGTCTTCGGTATTCAGGAGGGATCCACCTACGACTGGGGCACTATCACCGATTCGCTGTGGGGAACCGGAATCCCGGTGAGTGTATGGGGCATGATTATCGCGGGCATCATCGTGTTCACCCTCTTTATCGTGTGGCAGGCCGTTAACCGCAAAGAACCGCTGGTACCGCTGGGGCTGTTCAAAGACCGCAACTTTTCGGTATCTAATATTGCTATCGCGGCAATGGGTGCGCACACCCTCACAATGGCATTCCCAACTACTATTTATTTCCAGCAGGTGCGCGGTATGAGCCCCACCCAGGCAGCACTTATGACCGCCCCGCTCGCCCTGTTCTCGGGTGCGCTCTCTCCGGTCATTGGTAAGCGTTTAGGCACGTCAAACCCCAAATGGTATGCGGTCTCGGGGTTTGCCCTATTGGTAGTCGGATTTGTTGTTCTGCGCGCTCTGATGACGGCGGATCAATCCCTTGCGCTTCTGCTCATACCCTTTGCGATCTTGGGTATTGGCAACTCTATGATTTGGGGTCCGCTAGCGGTGACCGCAACCCGCAACCTGCCGCCTCGTTTAGCCGGTGCCGGATCGGGCGTGTATAACGAAACTCGTCAGGTTGCCGGTGTGCTCGGTTCGGCGGGTATCGCCACTCTCATGGGCGGTCTGATCGCCGACCAGATTGCGCAGACCATGCAGCGGATGCGTCCCTCGGGCGCCGGCGGAAGCGCCATGAACGCCCCCACCGTCGGCGGTGAAGGAATGTCCGGCGGTCAGGTTCCCGACTTCCTGCGTGAACCTATCGCCACCGCGATGAACGACTCACTAATGCTGGCACTGGTTCTGGCAGTCGTGGGCATGGTCGCGTGTCTCTTCTTCGCCAAGCCGGTGGATAAAGGTGCGTGGACATCCGGGCAGAATGCCGCTGAGCCACAAACGGAAGCTGACTCGGCACGGGACGGCTCAAACTCTTCCGGTACCGATCCTGATGCGGAGGTGACCGCCTCCACCGAGGCACGCCCCGCAGACGAGACGCAACCGATTTCTTCGGAAAAAGGACGCGAAAAATCCTTCTAAGCCATAATTCCATTTGAGGAATATACTATTTGAATAGTATATATAGCCAATGCGGCATATAACCAGCAGGTTATATGCCGCACTGTAGTTTCATCAGGGTATTGAGGGCGGGAGCTATTGCCTCCGCAAAACACTCGCGCTCGCAGAGAACCTTTCTATCAGATTCGGCGCGATGCCGCTGCCGAGCGTAACCCCTATGCTGCCTGATCCTCGGCGAACGCATCCGGGCTCACTCGCCCGGTTTCTACGAGCACCTGTGCGATAGCGCCGAGCGCCTCCTCATTCTGAAGCGAAGAAATATCGCCCAGCTTATGCCCCTGGTAGAGCTCACCCAGCAGACGGCGGGTAATCTTCCCTGAACGAGTCTTAGGAATATCGGCGACCGCGACCACATCCTTGGGTTTAGCGATAGGGCCAATATGCTCGCGCACATGCTGGGTGAGTGCAGTCTTCAGCTCGTCTTCGGTAAGTGCCCGACCTTCGTCGGTGAGCGTCACATAGGCGACTGCCTGGTGGCCGGTTAGCTCGTCCTCCACGGGGCACACGCCAGCCTCCACCACGGCCGGGTGCGTCACGAGCGCAGACTCAATTTCGATGGTCGAAAGGCGGTGCCCGGAAATGTTGATCACATCGTCGATGCGCCCCAGGATGTACACGTTGCCTTCATCATCGACTTTCGCGCCGTCACCGGCGAGGAACCAGCCGCGCGTACCGTAGTGCTTCCAATAGGAATTCAGGTAGCGTTGCGGGTCGCCCCAGACGGTGCGTGCCATGGAGGGGCCGATCTTATCAACCACAATGAAGCCCTGTTTGCCAGGCTCAACGAAGTCACCGTGCTCGTCCACCATGCGCACCGAGACTCCGGGGACTTCGCGGGTGGCGCATCCGGGAAGGGGAGTGCAGTGCGGGGTACCTTCGGGGAAGGTCCCTTCGGGCGCGAAGGCGGGGTCGTGTGGCCGTGGGGAGCAGATGGTCGAGCCGGTCTCGGACTGCCACCACGTATCGATAAACGATGCGGTACCCCCACCCACGTGCTTGCGCAGCCACTTCCACGCCTGAGGGTTAATGGACTCGCCCACAGACCCGAGCAGACGCACGGATGAGAAGTTGTATTTTCCGGGTTCGGGGCCGTCAGGAAAAGCCCCCATGAGGGAACGAATCAGGGTTGGAGCGGTGTAATAGTTGGTGACGCCATAGCGTTCGATAACCTCGAAATGACGACCGTAATGCGGAGTATTGGGGGTACCCTCGAAAATAACCTCGGTCACCCCATTCACGAGCGGACCATAGATTTCGTAGGTGTGCGCGGTCACCCACGCGAGATCGGCGGTACACCAGTGCACAGTCGATTCGACCTTCGTCGGATCGTTCACGGCAGACAGCTCATCGGGGCGCAGCACCCCGTCGTCATCCACATAGTCTGGCAGCAGATCGTACAGCAGCGCGTGGGTGTATGCGGTCTGCACCAAATACCCCGCCATCGTGTGCACCAGGCCCTTGGGTTTGCCCGTGGTGCCGGAGGTATAGATGATAAACAGCGGGTCTTCGGCATCGTGCAGCTCGTACTCATGGGTATCGGGCTGATCGTCCACCAGGTCGTGGTACCAAATATCGCGCCCGGTCGTCCAGGGAACCTGCGCGTGCGCCACGGGGTCTGCGGCGCTTGTACGGTCCACCACGATCACGTGCTCAATATTGTTCTCACCTGAGCATGCTTCATCGGCGTTCACCTTCACGGGCACGACCTTGCCGCGGCGGTTCTGCCCGTCGGTGGTGATCAGAACCTTCGCGCCGGTGTCTTCCACCCGGAACTTCAGCGCCTCCGCCGAGAACCCGCCGAACACGAGCGAATGAATTGCGCCGATCCGCGCGCACGCAAGCGTGAAAATAATGGTTTCGGGAATAACCGGCAGGTAGATTACTACACGGTCGCCTTTACGCACGCCGAGTTTGAGCAGGCCGTTGGCGGCGCGGGCGATGCGTCGCTGCAGTTCGGCGTAGGTGATAGCTTCACGGTCGCCGGGTTCGCCCTCGAAATAGAGGGCTACTTTGTCGCTGCGGCCTGCCTCCACGTGGCGGTCCACGCAGTTGTAGGCGACGTTGAGTTTGCCGCCTTCGAACCACTTAATCTCGGGTACGGAGTATTCTTCGATGCCCTCAGCATCGGTTCCGATAACCTGCGGTTTGTGGAAGGTGTGTGCGTTGTCCCAGGTCTTGCCCCAGCTTAGGCGCTCGGCTTGTTTTTCCCAGAACGCTACCCGCGCCTCGTCAGATTCATGCGCAGGGTTGGGGGTGGGTGCTAGAGGATTCGTGAATGAAAAAGGGGAGGGAAGTCCCACAGTATCTCCCATCGGTTGCTGGCGTTAGCACCTTCGGCGTTATGAAGGCGCATGATGCGCCACCGCAGGCGAGGTTGCTGCGACGTCGTCGAGCCAGGTCTCTCGGTCGCTCTAGATGGATTACCAATCTAGTAAACCTTGTAGCTGGCGCAGGTGCAAAGGCATCCCGTCATATTGCGTATGTATGCGCCACGTTCGTAACATTCCGCAACATTGCACCCATGCCCACGCATCCACACCACACCCCAATACCGCGAGCAGGTAGGATTTTGCCGACAAGGTAGGATTTTCCTACCTGCTCGGGTCAAAAACCACCTGCTCGCGAACAGTGCAAGAAAAACACTCCCACCGGGATGCGCCTCGTCAAGAGGATTTATCCGGTGGGAGTGCCGTTTACTCACCCAAAATTACCGATTAGTTCTGTTTTTGTGCGTTGGTTGAGCCTTTCGAGGCTCCGTTAGGGTTTTTCTGCCCGGATAACCAGTCGTTAGGATCGATCTGAATGTCGTTACGGACGGTGAAGTCGCTCTCTTGATCCTTGTTTTTCTGGTCACCCGTTGATCCCGTCGAGTTGGACTTTGACTTGTCGCTGGGGGTGCTGGGAGTGCTCGGATCTGGATTCTCAGGTTCGCCAACATGATCGATGGATGCCACAGCCTGCTGACCGGTCAGGTCAATATCGCTCTTGGGGGCACCATTCTCAGGTTCGTAGCGCAGAGTGCCGCTGAGGATCGTCAAGGTGGTGGTCACACCGTAGCGTTCGAGATAGAAATCTTCAAAATGTGTACCGAACTGGCTGGCCAAGATCTGGTTGTAGACCTGAGTTCCGCCGCCATTGTGGCTGGAAGCTACAACATCCTGCTCAAGCTTGATATCAACGTAACCTATCAGCTCATTACCGTTAGAGGTCATCTCGCTGAAGGTACCGTACATAGCACCACCGTTGAAGGCGACGAGCTTAGGGTTATCGCCGTTTTCTGGCGTGGGATTGACGACGAGGGAAACCGCAAAATCGTTAGTATTTTTATTCCAGCCCGGAGGTTCTGCCCCGTCGATCTCGGCCCAGTCGGGGAAAACGAAACGGTGCTCCAAGCGCAGGCGCGCACCGGCGAGTAGGGTAGTGGTGCCCGAGTAGTATGTCTGCTTGCCGTCTTTAGTGGTTGCCTTGGGTGCTGAGAACCAGAAACCTGCACCGCCCCACTTTGCCTTGCCGATGCTGCCGCCGGGGGTAAACTTACCGCCGCCAGCCGAGTAGAGACCACTGGAACCTGCTGGAACATTGGCCTGCTCGTTCTCAACCGGGCCGCTAAATGAATCTAGCCCCAGGAAACTGTTAGTGTCTAGTTCCTGGTGGGTGACGAACGCCTGGGTAAAAATACCGTAGTCAGGGCGTGTGTCATCATACGAAGCCGCATAAGCCGGAACTACAGCGGAAGAAACAATAATTGGGGTTGTCCATGCGGCGCCCGCCAGAACACGACGGCGCGTCAGACCTCCCCGCGTAGATGCGTGGGTCACAATGACTCCTATGAGTGGTTGGGTGAATAAGTGGCGCTCGGATTACACGCCAGTAATAATTTTACGGGATATACCCCAAAAATCCTAAACAATGTAAGATACACATGAAATCTTTACGATAAAACGCTTACTCGCCCCGATCTGGGCATCCTCAAATTACGCGGAAGATATGACGTGAGATAAGCCCTGAACCTTCACCAGAGATTGAGATTAATCTCATAACGGCTGATGATGCACGAGAGCAAGGTCTTATTCCCTAGCCTTGTATGCTGCCAGCGTGCGGGAACGGGTTATGTCGCCGGAAACCTTTACTTATTCCTGTGATATGACCCGCTCCCAAAACTTGTTTTATGTCACAGATTTATAAAATTTTACGGTGCTAGGATGCAGGTGAAATCTTATCTATCGGTTATTCATATACAACCGTTCATATACCACTCTCTTGCTCAAACGGCACCACAATGCCACTAATGCGCATTGTCGCATGTGGGAATCTGCCACACCATAGGTTCCCTACCATGAATACCGCTCACTCATAGAAAGATTTCCTCTCGCTCAACACAACGACACAAGGAATATCTCTCATGAAACTACGTACTATAGCGCGCCTGATGCTGGCATTCGTCAGCCTGGTGTTTCTCGTCCCTCTGAATTCCCTGCCCGCCTCGGCAGACACGTTGCCAGTCGCCCCTGGTAACCCGGGTGTCGCCCCGAAGGTGACTTCACCTGATACTGACGGTGACGGGCTTTCCGACAGTGTGGAAATCAACGGATACGATGCTGATGGTGATGGTAGACCTGAAGTCGATTACAAGAAAATGGGTGCAAATCCCTACCACAAAGATGTATTCGTTGAGATGGACTATATGCCTGGCGAGCTTGCCAGTGAGGAAGAGCTGGACCGCATCGTGCAGTCTTTTGCTGACTTGAATGTTACTAACCCTGACGGCAGGGCAGGCGTTAATCTTCACCTAGATGCAGGTTCTGCCCGGAGTGCCAAGTATAACTTGGGAGGCGGCAACCAGGTTCCGCACCAAGTGCTCAGTAACAATATGAAGTCTTCTGGGGAATTGGCAAATATCAGGGCTCGTAATTTTGATTCTGCCCGCTACAACAGCGGTTTCGACTACATGATCTGGGGCGATTACTATGTGGATAATGAAACCGGAAATCGAATCTCATCAGGAGTAGGGCTTGTAGGCTCTCCTGGTTTCATGGTGACCGTTGGGAAAACCTATTGGGAAGGAGCCAACAGCGATATTCGCGTGGGCACTTTTATCCACGAGCTGGGGCATAACCTCAACCTGAAGCACGGCGGTACTGACGATTTCAACGGCAAGCCTCAGTACTACAGCGTGATGAATTACAACTATCAGCTCACTGGCATTCCCAAGGCGGACGGAACCCGATACTTCGGATACCTGCAGCAGGATATGCCAACCCTTAACGAATGGGCACTGAACGAGCGCGACGGCTTTGGCCCCCAAGCGGGCGAATACCTGTATACGCACAAAGATAAAAATGGGAAAGACGTTACTCAGCCCGCAAATCAACCCATCGATTTCAACCGGAACGGCGTTATTGATAATTCTCCGGTCTCGGTAGATCTCAATGGCGATGGGATACTAAATAAGCTAACTGCTCTCAGTGATCTGAAGAAGCTCAACTTTGATATGACGCCTACTCAGGCTGGAGCTGGCGGTCCTGTGGCTCAGCCTGAAGCGGAAGAAAACCCGGTCACTGCGGATGACGCCCGCAACCTGGGTCTCATTCCCTAAATCATTCGGCGTTCTTCCTAAAACGGGAGCGAAGAGGTGTAGCTGCTGAGGGATGTTATTCCGAGCGTGCGAGGACATACATAACGTTCTGAAGCTGGCGAGGCAACGAGCCAGATGAAACACGCCCTCGCTGCGCCTCTTCGCTCCCGGGCTTTACCCCGCACAACCGTTCATATACCACTCTCTTGCTCAAACGGCATCGTGACGCCGCCCAAGATGTATTCGCATCCGAGAGCCCGCAACACCCGCAGGTTCTCACCGATGACTATCGCTCACTTCACTCTCTATTTAAGATTCCCTCTCACTCAACACAACGACATAAGGAATATCTCTCATGAAATTACGTACTATAGTGCGCCTGATGCTGGCGTTTGTCAGCCTGGTGCTTGTTGCCCCTCTGAATTCTCTGCCCGTTTCTGCGGTGGAAGCGAAGCCCGCTCAGCCTGCGCACGCGCAGAACCGGAATATGGATCTCGCTCAGGAACCCAACCCGGATGATCTCGACGGTGATCATATTCCTGACGGGATGGAAAGAGACGGGTACGATGTCAATAACGATGGCATACCAGAGATCGATTTCCCTAAGATGGGCGCGGATCCCAACCATAAAGACATTTTTGTCGAGATGGATTATATGCCCGGTGAGCTTGCTAGTGAGGAAGAGCTGGATCGAATCGTGCAATCTTTCGCGGATATAAATATCAGCAATCCCGACGGCAGAACGGGTATTAATCTGCACTTGGATGCCGGTGCCGCCCGGGGACCTAAGTACAACTTGGGAGGAGGCGAACAGGTCAAGTGGCAAGTGCTCAGCGACGATATAGGTAACAACGCTGGGAACTGGGCCAGGTTTAAAGCTTCTCATTTTAATCAGCGTCGTGATGGACTCTTTCATTATATGGTTTGGGGCGACTACTACGTGCAACAACAAAATGGGGAGAGCGGCTCATCAGGATTGGGACAATTGGGAGGTCGTGATTTCATGGTGACTGTGGGGAAGACACACTGGAATAACAATAAAGGTAATATGAGCGATATTCGCGTGGGTACTTTTATTCACGAGCTGGGGCATAACCTCGGCCTGCAGCACGGTGGTGATGCCGATGAGAAAGGCGAAAAAGGTAAACCACAGTACTTCAGCGTTATGAATTACAACTATCAGCTTACCGGTGTGCCCAAGGCGGATGGAACCAAATATTTCGGATACCTGCAGCAGGATATGCCGACCCTTAAAGAATGGGCCTTGGACGAACGCAAAGGCTTTGGTCCCCAAGCGCGTGGGTACATGTATCGGCCCAATTCAGAGGCCGTACTGAGACCAGCAGATGGACCTGTCGATCTCAACGGTAATGGCGAAATCGACCATGGAATCTATGCTCTTGATCTTAACCGTGACGGAATGAAAGGCTGGCTGACGGCACCAAGTGACCTGAAAAAACTGAGCTTTGCAGTTGTGTTTGGACGAGGTGCTGACGAGACTATCCCTGAGCCCAAGGTGGAAATAAACCCCATCACTGCGGATGATGCCCGCAAAATGGACCTCATTTCCTAAATAATTCGACGCTTTTCCTAAAATGAGGAGCGAAGAATTGCAGCGGGAGCGTTAAACACGCTCCCGCTGCAAATTATTGCTCCCGAATTTTGCCGTCGCATTCGAAAGAACACTGCTGTCCGCCGGGCGACGTACGCGGCCCTTAATATTACGGGCGACAGTCACAAACATTAATATTCGTCATAATATCGCACCGACCACGACACCCCTTATACACTCAAAATCAAGGATTATGAGTCCCGGCGTAAAGCTCTGGCTAGCCGGGCGGCAACCCTCTCCCGTAGCGGGGTGCTCCAGATGATGATCTGGCTTCAAGGGACACGAAGCAAGTACGGCGCGAATGCGCCACCTGCACAACTTGGAACACCAAGAAGGCCACCACCTATAAAGGGGGCGGCGCGCGGGGTGCAGGAACACCCTAACATTCGCGAAAGGATACGTAGATGGCTGAGCAGAAGAAGCGCATCGCAGTTAACGCATTCGACATGACCTGTGTGGGTCACCAGAGCTTCGACCTCTGGCGCCACCCCCGCTCCCGCGCTACCGAGTACAACACCATCAAATACTGGACCGACCTGGCACAGATCCTTGAGAAGGGCCTCTTCGACGGCGTATTCCTAGCCGATGTTGTGGGCATCTACGATATTTACAAGAACTCCGCTGCACCTGCTATCGAAGGTGGCGCGCAGGTGCCCGTGAACGATCCGTTTATGCAGATCTCCGCAATGGCCGCCGTAACCGAGCACTTGGGCTTCGGCGTGACCTCAGCCGTCACCTACGAGCAGCCTTACACGCTTGCCCGCAAGTACGCTTCTCTCGACCACCTCACTAACGGGCGTGTGGGCTTCAATGTGGTGACCTCATACCTGCCTTCCGCAGCCGAATGTCAGGGCCTCGAAACCCAGATTGAGCATGACACCCGATACGAACTCGCCGAAGAGTTCCTGGATGTCTGCTACAAGCTCTGGGAAGGCTCCTGGGAAGACGGCGCGGTCGTCAAAGACCGCGAGAAGGGTATCTACGCCGACCCCGCCAAGGTGCACCCGATTCAGCACAAGGGTAAGTACTTCAGCGTGCCTGGTGCGGGTCTGACCGAGCCCAGCCCCCAACGCACCCCCGTGATTTTCCAGGCGGGCGCATCCAGCCGCGGGCAGAAGTTCTCGGGCAAGCATGCCGAAGTTGTGTTTATCGGTGCGCTCCGCCCCGATCTGACCCGCATTATTACCGACCGTATCCGTGACCGCGCCGAAGAGAACGGCCGCGGCCGCGACGAAATCAAGGTTTTCGCGATGCTCTCCATTATTGTGGACGAGACCGAAGAGAAGGCGAAGGCAAAGTACGAAGAGTACCGCAAGTACGTGAACCTGGAATCTTCGCAGGCCATTATCGGCGGCTGGTCCGGCGTGGATCTTTCGCAGTTCGACGAGGACGAGGTACTCAACTATGTGAAGACCGAGTCGATTCAGTCCTTCCTCACCCCCTTCACCCTGCAAGCCAAGGATAAGCAATGGACGCGTAAGGATATTGCCGAGCACTGCACTATCGGCGGTATGGGCGAGGTTATTGTGGGCGACCCGCAGCAGGTGGCCGACGAACTCGAACGCTGGATTGATGAAGGCGGCCTGGACGGTATTAACCTGGCATACCACGTTTCACCCGGCTCCTTCGAGGACTTCATCGAGTTCGTGGTTCCTGAGCTGCAAAAGCGTGGACGCTACCGCACCTCCTACGAAGGTGAGACCCTGCGCGAAAGCCTGTTCGGTAAGGGCCAGACTAAGGTTGCAGACTCCCACCCGGCCGCGAAATACCGCGGCGCCTACGTGGGTAAGCCCTCCACGGCAGACACCCCGGCACGCGCTATCGCGAACTAAACCCGCTGTTCCTGCACGCATGGTTGTAAAATCTTCCCTCCTGGGATGATAAAAAGAGCCTTTATTTGAATAAAGCATTAAAAATGCCGCTTTATTCGAATAAAGGCTCTTTTTTTACGCACGTTTAAAATGGGGTGCATGAGCGAAACAACCCTGCATGATCCTCAAACCCGCTGCCCCTGCACAAGCGGCGAGGTATACGGTGCCTGCTGCGGGCGGTACCTGGGCGAGTTTGCCGCATCCGGAACCTTGGGCGCGCCCACGCCGCTGGCTCTGATGCGCTCGCGATTTACCGCCTTCGCCCTACACGATGCGCCCTACCTGCTGGCGAGCTGGCACCCGCATACGCGCCCCGCCGAGTTAACGCTGGATGAAACGCTGCGCTGGTACCGGCTGGATATTCTGGGCTCTTCGGGTGGTCCCTTCGATGCGGTGGGTACGGTCGAGTTTGTGGCGTACTACCGCTCAGTTCCCGGCACGTCCGCCGAAGAACGCGTGAAAGGCACCATGCACGAAAAATCCCGCTTCGAGAAGGTAAACGGCACCTGGTACTACCTGGACGGCGAGGTCAGCTAAGTTCCTCCCGACCGGGCAGTATGGCAGAAATATTCCTCTTATGGTATGTTTTTGCCATGATGTCAGTCGCGGAATATGCCCAGCACGCCGGGGTGAGCCCCCGAAGCGTGCGTGCACGCCTTGAACGAGGATCTTTGAGTGGACAAAAAATCGCCGGGCGGTGGATGGTTTCAGATAACCCGCACGAGCATCACTCCGCACATGGGCGCAAAATCTCGATGTCATCCTTCAATCAACTTGCCGCCTATCTTGACGGTAACAGTGCATCCCTTACCCCCGATGCACGCCGCCGTGCCAAAGAACGTGCACATAACCTCTCCGAACGTGGGGTAGAAGCTCTTAGACAGTATGCAGTGCGTGCAGATGCGAAACTTCAATTCTATGCTGTGCCTTCTGCTGACCTGCATGACTTGATGGGCGAACGCGCATTAGTGCTTACGGGTGTCAGCCACGAATATTCGGAAATTTACGGTACTACCGTAGACGCATACGTAACTTCCCGCGATCTCACAACCCTGAAATTTATCTACGCACTACGTGAAGTTCATGCTCAGGATGCCAACGTCATTCTTCGCGTAATCAAAGAGTTACCTAAGATTCGCCCCTTGCATGTTGCAGTTGATCTCCTAATTTCCAAAGACCCGAGGAGCGAGCGGGAAGCGGAACGCCTAGTGAAAGGACTCATAAGCCGTGCCTGATCAGAAAACGGTGAAAATCCCAGCCCAGGGCGCAGAGCTTTAGCGGAACCCGGTATTGGCCGTCCTCGTGAGCGTGAGATGGCTCAGAATATTGTGAGCTTCCTTGATGAAAGTCTCAAAAACTAGACCTGCGTTTGCTATGTTTATCTAGTTTTCTGAGAAGACTCCACCCTTTAGGGTGGAGATGAATCAGCTACCAGGGCGAGCCTGGGACTTCACATACTCAGCAATAACACTCAATGGGGCACCCCCAGCAGACCCCGCATAATACGAGCGTGACCACAAATGGCCACCCCATAAAAACGGGGTAATCTCAGCTTCAAAATCACGCCGAAGTACACGAGAGGAAACCCCCTTGAGGGAGTTCACGAGTTTAGAAACAGTCACGGTGGCTGGGTAGCGTACTAGCAAGTGAACGTGATCTGTTTCCCCGTTGAACTCATCTAGGGTTGCCCCGAAACTTTCACAGACTTCTCGCATGGTTCTTTCGCAGGTGGTGAGCATGGTGTTAGTGAAGACATTGCGCCGGTATTTAGTGACGAACACCAAGTGAACATGTAAATCCCAAATCGCATGTCTACCACGTCTTATATCAGTGGTATTATCCATGACACCAAGTATATAATAGGTGTTATGAGTCTCAAGCGTTATCGTTACCGCGCCTACCCCAAGAAAGGGCAAAAACAGCCGATTGCTGCCCTGTTTGGGTGTGTACGCGTGGTCTATAACGACGCTCTAGCCTACTCAGAGGAACAGTATAAAGACACAGGGAAGAAGCCCTCTAGTAAAGAGCTTTCTGCCCGACTCACTCACCTGAAACAGACCCCTGAAAAAGCGTGGCTGAAAGACGTTTCCGCTGTACCCTTACAGCAGTCCTTACGGGATCTGGATAAGGCGTACACTAACTTTTTCACCTCCGTGACAGGTAAGCGTAAAGGGGTTAGGATTGGTGCCCCACGGTTTAGGAAACGCTCATCCCGGCAAGCTGCTAGGTTTACATCCCAAGCATTCAAGGTTAGACAAACCACTCACGGGGTAGGTTTTGTGAAACTGCCTAAGATTGGTGAAGTCCGCTTCAACCTCTCACGTAACCTACCCTCACCCCCAACCTCTGTAACCCTGATCCAAGAAGCGGATGGTAGGTATTATGTGTCTTTCGTTGTCGAAAGCACCCCCGCCCCAGCCCCGAAGCCTACCGCCTACGCGGTAGGCGTGGATATGGGCTTGAAAGACCTAGCTATCGCGGTGAACAGTAACGGGGGAAGTACCGTCTTTGCTAACACTAGACCTCTGAAACAAGCCGAGAAGAAACTAGCTCGATTACAGAAACAACTCTCGAAAAAGAAAAAGGGTAGTAACCGTTATGTCAAACAACGACTCAGGGTAGCTAAAGCCCACACGAAAGTCCGAAACGTGCGAACCCATTACCTACACCATGTAGCGAACCAGATTGTTAACGAAAACCAAGTTATCACCCTGGAAACCCTCTCAATCACGGGTCTAGCTAGAACCCGGTTGGGTAAGAGTGTGTTGGACGCTAGTTGGGGACACCTCAACCGGTTGATTGAAGAGAAGGCTGCCGAACACGGTAGAACCCTTATCCGCGTGGATAGGTTCGCACCTACTACCCAGATCTGCTCGATTTGCGGTACACCTAATGGTAGAAAGCCGTTGAATATCCGTGAATGGGCCTGTACTGGGTGCCAGTCCCATGTGGATAGGGATTTGAATGCGGCGGTTAATATCCTACTCGCGGCAGGGCTTGCCGAGAGTTTAAACGAATACTGCGGAGATGATGTAAGACGTTTGTTAGCAAATGCTGTTGTTGTTGATGCTGTTCACCCACCGAAAGTCACCACAGCCTAGTTTGGTTGTAGTGACTGGTAGGAATCTACCCCGTTCACGGGGTAGAGGAAGTCAAGCCATGAGTGACGTTATCTCGCAGGAATCTTTCGACGAGCTCGCCCTCTATTTCAACGGGGGAGGGCACCTGCTTGCCCCGGATGCGCGCCGCATCGCCGCCGAACGCGCCCGTATCCTCTGCGCTCACGGGCTCGATGCGCTCCAGCAGTACACGCAACGCACCGGGATGACTGCGCGCTACTACGTGGCACCCTACGATACGAGCGACCTGCTGCGAACGGGTGCGGATGCGCTCGCGCTCACCGGGGCTCGGCACGAACTTTCGGGGATGAAAACCCCTCTAATAGACGCCTACATTCTGCCCAGTGACCTCACAAAATTTGCCCCGAATTGGATCCTGGAACCTGCCCCACCCGAGCGGGCGAACGTGATTTTGCGCGAGGTTTCCGCCCTTCCGCGCGTGCTGCGCCTGCACGTGGCGGCAGACCTGCTGCACGTCTGCGACATCGGCGTGGTGGATGAGCGTGCACAAGAGAGGGCCGAGCGCATCATGAAAGAATTATGCCGCCCAAGCGACAGATAGAATTCTTGGTTTAACCTGAGCCAGCCCGCGCCGTCTCTGAGCAAGAGGGCGGGGCTGGTTCGCATTCAAACGCGTTGTCTGCGTGTATAGGTGCGTTGAATTGGGTCTACCTGAAAGTAAACCCATGCGAAGAATACCAGGAAAAACGGGTGAAATTGTATACCTGCAGCCGTGAAATTTCTGACGTTCTCAAGTGCATATCTACACCCCCCCC
>NZ_KV802313.1:65044-78538 GCF_001810635.1 Rothia sp. HMSC067H10 | reverse complement strand
ACCCCCCCCATAGGTGTATAAAAAGGCTCTTTTTGAATAAAGCGTAGTTTTCCGCCGCTTCTCTTCAAAAAGAGCCTTTTTACACCCGATATATACCCGGGATTTCAGCCAACGCTAGTGCGTGAGACCGTTGATAATACCCATGCCGAAGTAGATAACGAACACCGCCGACACCACGTACATGAGCCAGTGCACCTCGCGCCCGCGACCCTGCACCAGGCGGATGAAGGCGTAGGAGACGAACCCCGCACCAATACCGTTAGCGATCGAGTACGACAGCGGCATGAAAATAATGGTCATGAACGCGGGGATACCCAGACCCCAGTCTTGCCAGTCGATATGAACAGCCTGGCGCACCATCAGGAACCCAACAACCACCAGAGCGGGGGCGACCGCCTCAAAGGGAACGATCGTCACCAGCGGCGAGGCGATAATCGCCACCAGAAACAGCACGCCGGTTACGATATTCGCCAGACCCGTGCGGGCACCCTCACCAATACCGGTTGCCGACTCCACAAAAATCTGGTTCGCAGAGCCGGATGCGCCGCCGCCGACCACGGAACCGACCGCATCCACGAGCAGCACCTCGTTAATGTTCTCGACCTTGCCGTCCTTATCGATGGTGCCCGCTTCGGTTGCTAAGCCCACCGAAACACCCATGGCGTCAAAGAAGACCGAGAGCAGAATAGCGAACACCAGCAGGGATGCGCCCAGCACGCCGATAGCGCCGAACGCGCCGAATCGTGCAGACCCGATAAGCGAGAAATCGGGGGCTGAGAAGGAAAAATTATTGAGCGCGGGAACGTTGAGCGACCAGCCGGTCGGGTTTCCTTTGCCGCTGCCGATATGGAAAACGGCCTCTAGGATGATAGACAGCGCGGTAGATGCCACCACGCCAATGAGGATAGCGCCGCGCACATTGCGAATAAACAAGGCGATGGTGAGGAAAAGACCGAAAATAAACACGAGAGTAGGCCAGCCAAGTAGGTGACCACCCACGCCGAACGAGACGGGAACGGTAGTTCCTGCGGCATCCGGCATGCGGCGGATAATCCCGGAATCAACCAGTCCGATAAAGGCGATAAAGAAGCCGATTCCCGCCACAATTGCGGTTTTGAGGCTCTCGGGGACCGCCTCGAATACGGCGGTGCGGAAGCCGGTGAGGACCAGCACGGTCATAATAAGACCGGCGATAATCACCAAGCCCATAATATCTGCCCACGTCAGCCCGGGGGTGGTTGCGATCGTGGATGCCAGCAGCGCGTTGACACCCAGTCCCGCCGCCATCGCGAAAGGCTGCTTAGCAATAACGCCCATGAGGATAGTCATCACGCCGGCGACGAGTGCGGTGACCGCGGCGACCTGCGGCACGCCAAGGGTATTTCCCGCCGAGTCTGCGCCGGTGCCGATCACCAGGGGGTTGAGGACGACGATGTAACTCATAGCGAAGAACGCGGCGAGACCGCCACGAATCTCGGCTGAAATAGATGAGCCTCGTTCAGTGATTTTGAAGTAACGGTCCAGTGCGCCGCCCGATGCGTTGGGCTTGTGTGCCTGGGGAGCCGCGGTGTTCTCAGAAGACATTCGTGAAAATCCGTAGATACTCTCGTAGGATGCGTGCGCGGGTTTGCGCCGCAATAAGAAAAGCGCCCAACCCTTATGGTGGGTGTGACGCTTTTGTTACCACATTATTCTATGACGTTTAACCCTCAATGCGCTACTGACAGGAAATTCTCAGGTCTTTAGCGGGGTGCGGGGATGTATATCCGCCTTTAGGGGTAAAAATGGGTGATAAAAAGAGCCTTGATCGTGACTAAAGTTTTCACGATCAAGGCTCTTTTTACGATGGGAGGGGGAGAGAGAAAGATGCTCTAACGCATCCACCCCTCAATCAGACCCATTCCGAAATGCACCGCAAACACCGCCGAAACCAGGTACATGAGCCAGTGCACCTCGCGTCCGCGACCGGTCGCCACACGGATAACCGTGTACGAAATAAACCCGGCACCAATACCGTGCGCAATCGAATACGACAGCGGCATGATGACGATCGTCAAGAAGGCCGAAATTCCCAGGGCAAGATCGCTCCAATCAACATTAACCGCCTGGCGCACCATCAGGAACCCGACGAACACCATTGCGGGGGCGACCGCCTCAAAGGGGACAATCGTCACCAGGGGAGAGAGGAAAATAGCGCCCAGGAAGAGCACACCTGTCACCACATTTGCCAGACCTGTGCGGGCACCCGCGCCAATACCGGTTGCCGACTCCACGAATACCTGGTTGGTTGAGGTTGAGGTGCCGCCACCGGCGACCGCGCCCAGCGCATCTACCAGAAGCAGACGGTCGATGTCTTCGATCTTGCCGTCTTCATCGATAGAACCGGCTTCGACTGCCATACCCATGATGGAGCCCATCACATCGAAAAACGCCGAAATGAGGATGGTAAACACCAGCAGAATTGAGGCCATTGCACCCAAAGAACTGAAGGCACCGAAAAGATCTGCGGAGAATAGAAGCGAAAAATCGGGCAGACCAAAACCGCTGCCGTCCCAGGTGGGTACATTGAGCGACCAGCCAAGCGGGTTAGCCTGCACGCTGCCGGAGGGGGCGACCGCCTCCAGAATAAGCGAAAGTGCCGTGGATGCGAGCATGCCGTAGAGAATAGCGCCGCGCACCTGACGAACATACAGAATAATGGTCAGGAACAACCCCACAATAAACACGAGAGTGGGCCAGCCGAGCAGATGCCCGTGAACACCGAACACGACAGGGGTTGAGCCGGTCTCTGCACGGCGAATAATTCCGGCGTTCACCAGCCCAACAAAGGCGATAAAGAGCCCGATACCCACCACGATTGCGGTTTTCAGGCTTTCGGGCACGGCGTCGAAAACGGCGGTGCGGAAACCGGTCAGCACGAGGGCGGTCATGAGCACGCCCGCCCACACGACCAACCCCATAATCTGCGGCCAGGTGAGGTTAGGAGTCGTGGCTATCGTAGTCGCCAATAGTGCGTTCACGCCCAGTCCCGCCGCCATAGCGAAGGGGTGTTTGGCGTAAACGCCTAGAAGAATGGTCATCACGCCTGCAACAAGCGCGGTCATGGCGGCAACCTGCGGCACGCCGAGGGAACGTCCGGATGAATCGGGCGTGAGGCCGAGAATAAGCGGGTTGAGCACCACAATATAACTCATGGCGAAGAAGGTCGCTAAACCGCCGCGAATTTCGGTGCTGATAGTTGAGCCACGCTCGGTAATGTTGAAGTAACGGTCCAGTGTGCCGCCCGAACTGCTGGGTTTAGGCGTCTGGGGAGCCGCGGTGTTCTCAGAAGACATTCGTGAAAATCCGTAGATACTCTCGTAGGGCGCGCAACCGCCGGTTGGGGATGCGCATAAGAAAAGCGCCAGCCGTGGGGCGTGACGCTCTTGTTACTACAACATTCTAGGGGGAGTAACCCGTAAAAGGCTACTTCTTTGCGTCTGCGCATGATGGTCGCTTTTAGGCGGTAAGTTTTCCGTGGGGGCACCACCCGCGCTGTAGGCGAAACCCCATCGGCACACGCTCACAACACTGCTAAGATAAGGATTACCTAAGGATGATATGTGCCGCCTGGGAATTGGCGCTGGGCGCGCATCCTGAAGCATGAAGAAGGTTGTTATGAGTGAGTATCCAGCCGCAGAATCTCTGCCCGTTCGTCAGCGTTCCACGGTCAGTACCGACCGCCCGGCACGTTATATTAAACAGCTTGGCTCACATATGGGTCGCAAAATTAGTACCGAGGAAATTCCTGGTGGATTGCGCTTAATCTTTAATCGTGACGGTATCTTTCGTGGGTATGGCGATCTGGTAGCCGATGATGCGAACCATGCGCTCATCATGGAGGTTCGTGCCGAAGACGACGAGAAAGCACAGAGCCTTGCAGGCGTGCTGGAGCGTCACCTTGTGCGTTTTGGCGAGCGCGAAGAACTAGTCGTGGAATTCCACGCGGTCTAACCCCTGTATTCATTCTGCGAGCAGGTAGGATTTCGCCGAAAAGGTAGGATTTTCCTACCTGTTCGTGCCAAAAGCCACCTGCTCGCGGGCTAATAAAACTCACCGAGACTGTATCAGTGGGTTTTATTGCGTTTTATGACGGAAAAATATTTTGAGAAACTTTACCTTGCAAATATACAGGTCAGGAGAAAATAAATATTAGGGTTTTTGTGGCTTTATGTGGTGTTCTATAGACTTTCGGGTTGCGCTGCAACCGCCTCACCGGCGAACCGGATGCGGAATACCCCGTTGAGAGCCGTAAAGTCGCTGCGGCTTAGCTGATGCCCGTTATAAAGTTCAGGATGCTCATGCTTCGCTTAACAAGGGGACCCGCATCGCCTAGTGGTGACGTACCCTTAGGCGCTCGCTATGAACATCCTGAACTTTTAGTGTGCTCTCGTAACGCAGGTGACGACTTTTGTGCTCGCACACATATTCCGAAGTCATGACAGGAATATTTATGATGAGACCTCAAAACCTGGGATAAAAACATGAAAAATGTGTCTTTTGAGTGGTTCAGCTCATGTTTCCTGCGTTTGCTCAGGCATGACCGCTAAAATAAGCAAGGATGTTAAGGCTAAGCTCGCCCTATGGGTGAACTTTGAAAGGAAAAATACGTGTCTGAAGCTGCACGCCCGTTGCGCGTTGCCGTTATCGGTGCGGGTCCCGCGGGCATCTACGCCGCCGATCTGCTCACCAAATCTGAGGAAGTACGCTCTGGAACCGTTGAGGTTTCTATCGACATTTTTGATCGTTACCCCGCGCCCTTTGGGCTCATTCGCTACGGTGTGGCGCCCGATCACCCGCGCATTAAGGGCATTATCACCGCCCTGCACAAGGTACTTGACCGCGGTGATATTCGATTCTTCGGCAATGTCGAATACGGTAAGGATTTGAACCTTGCCGATCTGCGCGAGCATTATGACGCCATTATTTTTGCGACCGGTGCTATTTACGATGCGCCCCTGCCTATTGAGGGTATCGACCTGGATGGTTCCTATGGTGCTGCCGATTTCGTCTCGTGGTATGACGGTCACCCCGATTACCCGCGCACCTGGCCGCTGAATGCGAAGGAAATCGCGGTGCTTGGTAACGGCAACGTGGCGCTGGATATTGCGCGTGTGCTCTCTAAGCACGCCGATGATCTGCTCGTCACCGAAATTCCCGAGAATGTGTACGAGGGGCTGAAATCTTCGCCCGTGACCGATGTGCACGTCTTTGGTCGCCGCGGCCCCGCGCAGATCAAGTTCACCCCCTTGGAGCTGCGCGAGCTCTCTCATTCCCGCGATGTCGATATTGTGCTCTACGAAGAGGACTTCGAGTTCGACGAGGCTTCGGATGAAGCTATTCAGACGAATAACCAGGTTAAGACCATGATGAAGACCCTCACCACCTGGCTTACCGACCAGGAGGAGGGCGGGCAGACCGCATCGCGCCGTCTGCATCTGCACTTCCTGCAGTCCCCGCACGAGATTCTGGGTGAGGACGGCAAGGTTGTGGGCATCCGCATGGAACGCAATAGGCTTGATGGTAAGGGCGGTATTGAGGGCACCGGCGAGTTCGTGGACTACCCCGTGCAGGCCGTGTACCGCGCGATCGGTTACTTCGGATCTGAGCTGCCTGAGGTTGGCTATGACGTTGATAAGGGCGTGATTACTAACGTTGAGGGCCGTGTGGTCGATGAAAACGGCGAGCACGTGCCCGGCCTGTACGCTACCGGGTGGATTAAGCGCGGACCGGTGGGTCTGATTGGCTCCACAAAGGGCGATGCACTTGAAACCATCACCCACCTGTTGGAGGACCGCGAGAACCTGTACACCGCTCCCGAACCGGATGCTGACACCTTCAGCGATTACCTGGACTCTAAGGGTATTCGCTACACCACCTGGGAAGGCTGGCACCGTCTGGACGATCACGAAAAGGCGCTTGGTGCGGCATCACAGGATGCGAAGGGTGAGCCGCGTGAGCGTGTGAAGGTTGTTGACCGTGATGAGATGATTCGTATTTCACGCGGCGAGTAATAGCTGTACGCAGTGATTTTCTGCGGTATATGAGCCGCAATGCAGAATCCCCGTTGGGTTTTCGGCACAGTCCGAAACCGGCGGGGATTTCTTGTATCAAAATCATGGTGTGCGCGTGCGCGCGGCATATTCTACGCCTTTTTGTTGAACCTGTGTAGGGGATGCGCGGCGTTTACCCGGTCATTTCGTGCTGTTTGCGGGGGTTGTTCAGAAAAATTTTGAGAAATTTCTGGTGACTATAAAATACGTTCTGACTAGTAAATATATAGGTGAGCAGGGTATCTTAGAAGGGGGAGTGCGGCGGGTATGAAGAAGTTTTTGAAGAATCCGGCTTGCACGGCTTAAAAATCTGTCATAGACTAGTTGAGGTTCGAACGACGGGATGAAAAGAACCCGTTCGCATCGACTGGGCCCCCATCGTCTAGCGGCCTAGGACGCCGCCCTTTCACGGCGGTAGCACGGGTTCAAATCCCGTTGGGGGTACTTGCAAATCTTCAGATTTGCAAAGCCATGTTGAAGAAGCAGATTATACCCCTGCCGAATCCAACAAGGCCCCGTAGCGCAGTTGGTTAGCGCGCCGCCCTGTCACGGCGGAGGTCGCGGGTTCAAGTCCCGTCGGGGTCGCTCTGGCCGCGTGATTCAGGTGAAGAAATTCATCACGAAGACGCGGTCGTTGCGTATCTGCTTCGATGCGCAAGGCTCTGTAGCTCAGTTGGTAGAGCGTGCGACTGAAAATCGTAAGGTCACCGGATCGACGCCGGTCGGAGCCACAATCCGCCCTCCAGGCTTCTACAGTGGGGGCGGATTTTTCTTTAAGCACGGGCTGCTCCCAGTCCACGCACCCTATAGTCTGATGACCGCCCTCGTACATGGGCCCGTGCCCTTTACCTCTCTGCTCACAAGGTTCTTTATCTGAACGAAACGGCGAAAATACGTCTCATCCTAAAAGGCTCCTTTTGCGCCGAAAGAGAAGAGGACTACGCCAAACAGGCTGGTAAACACGCCGGTTCGTTTCAATTTCCTGGAATTTCCGTTAGGGTGGAGACGTTGTGTTATTTGCACAACGTCTGTACACACGGCGGCAAAACCGGCGCATACGGAAGAGATCGAATGCCAGCATCCACTCCCCAAGAAACCATACCGTCGAACTCCGCGCAGGCAACACGCACTGCGGGAATCGAATTCTCCCAAGTCACCAAACGCTACGGCGCTAACACCGTGGTCAATAACCTGACTCTGAGCATCCCCGCCGGTGAAACCACCGTTTTCGTCGGTTCCTCAGGATGCGGTAAAACCACCACCCTGCGCATGATCAACCGCATGGTAGAGCCACAGGAAGGCACGATCACCATCGGCGGGCAAAATATTGCAGACCAAGACCCTTACAAGCTGCGCCGATCCATCGGGTACGTCATGCAAAGCGGCGGGCTGCTGCCGCATCGTACCGTGCTTGAGAACGTTATGACCGTGCCCCTGTTGAACGGCACCCCCAAACCGCAAGCGAAAGAACGCGCTCTTGACCTTCTGGGCACCGTGGGTTTGGATGCGTCCCTAGCGCAGCGCTACCCGGCTCAGCTTTCCGGCGGGCAGGCACAGCGCGTGGGAGTCGCGCGGGCGCTCGCGGCGGATGCCTCTATTTTGCTCATGGACGAGCCATTTTCTGCGGTCGATCCGATCGTGCGCACCGAACTGCAGGAAGAACTTTTGCGCCTGCAGGGCGAGCTGCATAAGACCATTGTTTTCGTAACCCACGATATTGATGAGGCTCTATTCCTCGGCGATAATATTGCGGTCTTCGCCCCCGGCGGCAAGCTCGCCCAATATGGCGCCCCCGAAGAGATCCTGACGAATCCCGCTAATGATTTTGTGGAATCTTTCGTTAGCCAGTCCGTGGGTGCCTTGCTGCCTGCCGATGTGATGCGCCAGGTGCGGTATATTCGCCGCGAACGCTACCGCCGCACACGCGAAGCCGCAGTATCGGGCGAGGGCGCCGCATCGACCTCTGGGTGGGGATAGTATGAACCTGTTGCTGGCAGATTCGATGCACTGGGACTGGTTGGGAAATAACATCCAGCGCGTCCTTGATTTGACCCTCAATCACCTGTACCAGGGCATTATTCCGGTACTTGTGGGAACCGCTCTGTCGATTCCGGTGGCGCGGTATGCGAGCCGACGCCGCGCGCGGGAAGACGGCGCGAAAACCTACCGGAGTGGTGCACACGCCCTAGTGCACGGCTTCGGGTTGCTCTACACAATCCCGTCGATCGCGTTCTTCGTACTCATGCCGCTGATTCTGGGGACCAGCATTATTTCGCCGGTGAACGTGCTTGTGGCGCTTACGATCTACACGATGGCGCTGATGGTGCGTTCCGGGGTAGATGCTTTTAATGCGGTTCCCGAGCATGTGGTGGAGTCATCGCGCGCCCTGGGATACACCCCGGCTCGTGCATTTTTCACGGTGGAATTACCACTCGCTTTACCCGTGCTTTTTGCCGGTATCCGCGTGGCGACGGTGGCAAATATTGCGATGGTATCCGTGGGTGCGGTTATTGGTGTTTCTTCGCTCGGCACGCTTTTTACCGACGGACTAGCGCGTAGTATACCCGCCGAACTTATCACGGGCGTGGTGCTCAGCGCCGTCCTCGCCTACCTCGCCGACGCGCTTCTTGCCCTCACGGCACGGCGCCTGACCGCCTGGAGGACCGCATGAATGTTATAGAACGCACCTTCGCTTTTCTGGGTGATGGCGCCAACTGGCAAGGGCCTCAGGGCATTTTTGCGCGCACCGTCGAGCATCTGGGCATCACCATGTTTGCGGTTGCGATTGCCCTGGTGATTGCCGTGCCTTTGGGGCTGTGGGCTGGGCATACACGCCGCGGCGGGCACGCTCTGCTGGGGTTTACCGCCGCTTTGCGCGCTCTGCCCGCCCTGGGTTTGCTGACCCTGCTTGCTCTCTGGTTTGGTGTTAACGCGATTCCCCCGCTCGCAGTGCTCGTGATTATCGCGGTGGCGCCCCTGCTGGCGCATACCCTCGAAGCCGTGACCGGGATTGATCCGGATGTGGTGGATGCGGCACGCGCCCAAGGCATGACCGAAGGGCAGATTCTTCGCCGGGTTGAGATTCCTCTGGGCCTTCCGGTGTTTATGGGCGGTCTGCGCAGCGCGGTGCTGCAGGTGATCGCGACCGCGACTATTGCCGCCTACATTAATGGCAATAACCTGGGCCGGTACCTTTTTGATGGGCTCGCGGTGCGGGACTATCCGCGTATGCTCGTGGCAACCCTGCTGGTAGCTGTGCTCGCCTTCGTGGTGGATGCGATTATGGCCCTAGCGCAGCGAGCCGTGACCCCCGTGCCCTTGCGGGGTGGAGGAGCATCCAAACGTCATGGGCAACCGAAACACGAGAACGCACTGGATGCGGCAAACTCGCACACGGAAGGGGCGCACGCATGAGCCTGGTGCATCGCCGAAACACGAACGATCGTTCTTTTCTTTCCGGAAAGAGCAAGAAATACCGTGAAACAGCGGAGACTGGAATGGCACGCGGCGTTACCAGGCGGCGGGCACTCGGTGTCGTTGGCGCCCTTGGGACGTTAGGAGCGTTGAGCGCCTGCGGGCTGAGCGGCGAAAACGTTTTCGGCGGTGAGCACGACGGTATTATTGTGGGGTCAGCAGCGTTCGCAGAGTCGCAGATTCTCGCCGAAATATACTCCCAAGCGCTAAATAAAAACGGGTTTAAATCGAGCACCCAGCTGGGGATTGGCGCGCGTGAAGCCTACCTGGGGGCGCTCACCTCCGGGGCTATCGACGTGGTTCCCGAATACTCGGGCAACCTGCTGCTGTATCTTGACGAGAATTCCACGGCGCAGACTAAACAAGAGATTCTGCAGGCGCTCGGCGGGGTACTTCAGGACAACCTCAAGGCACTGGATGCCTCGCAGGCGGAAAATAAAGATACCTTAGTCGTTACCCAGCTGACCGCCCAAAAATACAATTTGCGCTCTCTAGATGATTTAGCGAAGGTCTGTACCGAGTTGAAGATTGGTGCCGCTCCCGAATTTGCCGAACGCGCCTATGGAATTCCGGGGCTCAAAGATAAATACGGGTGCGTTCCGGCGGAATTCGTCTCGCTTGCGGACGGGGGAGGGGCACTCACCGTCAAAGCCCTACAGGATGACACCGTGCAGGTTGTAGATTTGTACTCGACCACCCCGGCAATTACGCAGAACAATTTTGTGATGCTCGAAGACCCGAAAAACATGATTCCGGCGCAGCAGGTACTCCCTATTATCAATACCAAACGGGTTCCCGAAGATGCGCATGCGGTGCTGAACCGCATTAGTGCGGTGTTGACGACCGATGATTTACGCTCGCTCAATGACGAGGTATCCGGCGATAAGAAACTGGACCCATCCACGGCAGCGGCAAACTGGCTCAAGGATAAGGGGCTGTTGTAGCCTTTCTTCCTTTTCTGCGCGGGGTGCTGGATACCGCTAGGTTCTGGTGCTCAGAGAATATCCGGTTGGGGCATCCATTCCTTGGAATGCAAAGTAGCTTTGATCGTGAATAAAGCGTTGGTAATCCCGCTTTATTCGCGATCAAAGCTCTTTGTGTAGGTGGTGTACTAGAGGGCACCATAACTGTATACACACGATGAAACACGTTCAAGAATGCCCCCAAATATCCTTGACCTTCAACATTAAAGTAGATAGCCTTGATTGAAACTTCCGTAGTCCATGAAATGTGAATGCGTTCAAGGAACTAGAGCGCGGATACACCAGTGATCGCTGCTTATACGGAAGATGTCATGCCTGATCAAGCCTCAGTTAAAGAGGCGCACAGCGCATTACCCATCTGCTTCGGCGTGGGCAGAGTGCGCTCGTGAGCATCACACCATCTGAAACTACACACTTCCGGGGGAGTTCCTGATGTCTGAGAAATATGAAGCTTCAAAAGAAGACGTGCACTTCGATAACGGCAGAGCAGACCAGCTGATGCGTCAGCTGCGTGAAGCCTCCGAATATTTGCACACCACGGACTCCACCCAGCGTTCAGGCGCTCGCGATCAAGCGATGACCGAATTTGCCGGACCATACGCGGATCTTTTCTCGCACAACACGGAAACTGCTCTTCGCGATGGAAAACGGCTGGGCGATGCGCTCTCCGATGCCGCCAACGAACTTCAGAAATATAAGGAGCTTGCCCGTCTAGAGCAAGAGAACCGTCAGAAGGTGCTCAGCTGGGTGATACCCTTTCCACCTGGGAGTTTGACAGCGATTCTGGTTTGGTGTCTTCTTACACCCGCACCGCGCCTCACCATAGTGGGAAAGACGCGGAACATGCCCCTCATACGGAACGGACTGAAATTATCCGTGACCGTGAAGGCCGGATTATCGGGCTCGATACCGAAAACTCCCTGGTTATGTATTCCTATGATGCCGCTGGGCAGCTGACGGGCGCTCGCCAGGGTGAACGGGAGTTTGAATGGACTTTCGATGCCGGGCTCATGGTTCGTGAACGTCTGTACCGCCGCCCCGCCGAGTCTGGAACCCAGGAGAATGAACGGCAGGACTCTGAGCGCGTTTTGCTGGGTGAACGTACGTTTAGGTATAACGAGCTCAATCAACTTGTTGAGATTATCGCGCGCGAGAATGTGGGCGAGGATAATCCTCTGGAAACGGTTACAACTTACGGTTACGATGCCGCAGGGCGCCGTTCCCAAGAGACGGTAACAACAAGCCAGGGCAACCACCGAACACGTGAGTACTCGTGGGGCGTGTGGGATTCTCTTGCCGCCGTTACGGATACTGCCGAGGCGGGGCACTCGACGGAAGCGCACTCTCATGTGCGCCTGGTGACAGATGCCGTGGGTGAGCTTGCTCAGGTGACGGGGCTTGACGGTCGATCCGTGCCTTTGCTCTGGGACCCAACCGCACCGATTCCTCAAGTTTTGGGTGCCGGTTCTGTTCCTGCACCCGGTCATGACGGTGGGTTCTCGCAGGTGAGCGTTCCGGGCGGGTTTAACCCGTGGGGCGTGGGAACTCCCTCACAGCAGGAACCCTGGGGAAAGGTGCCTTCCGTGGTGGAGTCTCTTCTTCCTCAAGGCTTCGCCTTCTCGGGTGCCGGGAGTGTAAACGTTGCTGGTCTGGACGTCATGGGTGTGCGTACCTTCGATGCTGCATCGAAGCATTTCCTCTCGCTCGACCCGCTTGAATCGGTCCCAGGTACCGGTTGGTTTGCAGACTCGTATTCCTTCGTGGGCAATAACCCCGTGGGTCTCATGGATCCCTGGGGCACGCGGCCCGTGTCGATTGAGGAATACGATAAGTATTTGGAGCATGCGGGGGAGAGGTTCTGGGCGAAGGCTGCCTTTAACTTCGTAGCTATAGTGGCTACTGTAGCTGCAGTAGCCTTTACAGGTCCGGTGGCGGTAATTGCGTTGGGCGCGATCGCGGGTGCAGCTTCCGCTGCAGCATCGGCAGTAGATAAGGTCGGTGCCGACGGGGGTATCGATTGGGGCGCTGTCGGAAAAGACGCTCTCATCGGCGGTATAGTGGGTGGAGCCACCGGTGCCGCAACAAAGATCCTTTCGGTGGGTCGTGGAGGTTTCCTCTGGGAGAAAGGACAGGTTGCCCAGAAGGTTCAGGGATATCGTTTCTTGGCGAATAAAGCACCGGGTCGATGGGCAAATAAAACCATTGATAGTATCAAATCAAAAAATCCAGATATCTTGAAAAAAGAATATATCAAAGATCATACAACGTTCTTGGGGAAAGAAGGAGGCGAAATCGTCGGCGACATGGCATCGGGAGCTATTGAAGGAGCCTACGACTACAGTAAGAATGCCGGGGACGACTGGAGTGTGCGTGGCATGATGCTGAGTGCTGCAACCGGAGGCACAATGAAAGGACTCGGATCTGGCATCAAGACAATCCCTAAAATGAAGCTTGATAGCACCGATTACACAAAGTTCCCCATAGTCCGTAATGCAAAAGAGGGGAGCAAATTGCAGCGCTGGGGTTCCGCTACCCTTAAGAATACGGCATCCGAAGGGCTAAATCGTATGGTCGATATTCCTCAGTCTGTAGCTACAGCTCCTTTACAGAATGAAATTCTGCGTAAGGACAGGGACGAATATATGGCAAAGCATCCATGGGAAAATCCTGATGCCCGTAATCGTGCTCAGGTTAAGGATAAAAACGCGTGGGAGATTGCGAGTGATACAGCGGTGGATGAGTTGAAGAAGCAGTGGGATCCTAAAACCGTTGCTAAATTTAACGCAAATGTTAAAAAAGACTCTAAAGTTTCAAACACTTCTCAAGCTTCTAATACATCTGATACGACAGGGAGTCATGGTGTAATTCCAGAGAGTGCAGCAGATTAGAGATAGTAAGGAGTATTCCTACGTGGATAACGCATTTTTGGGTCCCCTACTTTCTGC
>NZ_KV802313.1:0-64944 GCF_001810635.1 Rothia sp. HMSC067H10 | reverse complement strand
GGGATGGCTTAATTCTGGTGGAATTATAGCTTTTGTTGCGGCAGAATTGGTTATTATTTTTAGTTGTCTGTTGTTTTATGTGTGGTATCGGAATGCGTATGTGGAGATTACGCGTACGTATGTGTTGCGGCGTACTTTTCTCCGGTTTGTTGAAAAGGTTGAATATCGTCGTATTCGTGATTTTGGATACTATGAGCGGACGGATCGTGACAATAATTTTGAGGATGGATTATATATTGATGGTCCCTATAATGATGAAGGATATTTTGATGAAGGGATAGAGCTTCATAGTAACTGGGTGAATATGTCGTATGTGTTGGGGCAGCTTGCGTTTCGTATTGTGAATGAGCGGTGGGCTGAGCCTGAGTCTGATGAGGATCAGAACTTGATTCAGGAGTATGTGTCGTCGGGTCGAGCGCGTGAGATTTGTTTGGAGCAAAGCGGTTTTGTCTTCCCTGAGAATGACAATAGTCCATACAAAGATTCGTCTGAGGAAGACTCATCTAATGAGTAGGATCTTCATGGTTCAGGCGGGCTTTTATGGATAACGCATTTTTGGGTCCCCTACTTTCTGCTTTTGGACGGAATTTTCTGTCGAAGCGTAACCAGAATAAAACGAGTAAATCTAATGTTCACCGCATAGGTTTGCTCTTATTTGCAGCCTGTGGTTTTTGGATTTTTGCTTTTGGGGCTTTAGTGTTATTAATAACACAGGTTTTATTCAATAAACCCCTTGCTTTTGAATTTTACTCAACAGTATTAGTTTGTTCTGTCTGTGGTATTTTTCTATATATCTTATACCGGAATGCTTATGTGAAGATTACGCGTACGTATGTGTTGCGTCGTGATCTATTGAGGCGTGTGCAGAAGGTTTATTTTAAAGATGTGAATATGTTTCGTGCGTATGGCAATCGTGAGGAATCTGGGATAGTTTTATTTAGTGATAGTTCTGCTGGTACGGGATCGGTACTTGTGACGAGTGTGCAGGCCAGTTTGGCGTATATTCAGGCTCAGATGGTGTTTCGTATGGAGCAGGAGCGTTGGGCTGAGGCTGACTCGGATGATGATCAGGGTATGCTGAGGGATTATATGCGTTCGGGGCAGGCGTGGGAGATGGTTATGTCTTCTGGTGGGGCTAATTTTCCTGAAAATGATAAGAAATCTTCGGAGAGTTCATCTGATGAGGGCAACTAATTCATCTTTGGCGGTTTGCTGTGGATAACGCGTTTTTGGGTCCCCTACTTTCTGCTTTTGGGCGGAGTTTTCTGTCGAAACGTAATCGAGGGAAGTCTACAGGTAAAAAGAATATACACCGGATGGGATTTTTGCTGGTTGCCGCTTGGGGATTTTTCATCGCGAGTATTGTGGCGTTGATAATATTTATTGTCGATTTCTCTAGGGGATGGCTTAATTCTGGTGGAATTATAGCTTTTATTGCGGCAGAATTGGTTATTATTTTTAGTTGTCTATTGTTTTATGCGTGGTATCGGAATGCGTATGTGGAGATTACGCGTTCGTATGTGTTGCGGCGTACTTTTCTCCGGTTTGTTGAAAAGATTGAATATCGTCGTATTCGCAAATATGGGTATCACGAGAGGTACGATCATAATAATAATTTTGAGGATGGTTTATATTTGGGTGGTCCCCTAGTAGAGGGTCATAAGTATTCTGCTGAGTCTGTTGAACTTCATAGTAATTGGGCTAATTTTGGGTATGTTTTGGGGCAGTTGGCGTTTCGTATTTTGAATGAGCGGTGGGCTGAGCCTGAGTCTGATGAGGATCAGAACTTGATTCAGGAGTATATTTCTTCTGGGAAAGCGCGTGAGATTTGTTTGGAGCAAAGCGGTTTTGTTTTCCCAGAGAACGATAATAGTCCATACCGGGAAAGTAAGGAGTAATTTTATAAACGTACCAGATTATCTTACTGTCAATTCTTGTAATAAAAATGAATGAATAAAGGAATGTACGTCATGGAAGATTTTCAGCCTTCTAAAATGTCAAATGGTCTTAAAGAATATCTGTCGAAGAGTAGTCAGAAGAATGATCCAGACAACTTTAAGGAACAACGCATAAAACCTCTTGGTCTCGTGCAGTTTTTATTAAGTCTAGTTGCTATGGGTGCCATGCTTTTTGCATCCTTATATAGTTCCACGAACGTATATGTCTCTATTGCTATTATGTTTGTTGTTTCAATAATAGTTATTGGCGTAACTTTAATTTATTTTAATACATACGTAATGATAACCCGAAGCTTTGTTGAAACATGTACCTTCAAAGGGCATAAAAATAAGATTGAATATAAGAACATTACGGGATACAACGTCTATGATGACGGTTATGAAACCAGAATTGTTCTGCAAGGGAGCGGCAAAATAGTCAATAATGGGCGAGATATAAACTCTGTGCAGGCATCAAGCGTATGCGCCAACCTAGCCTATCTCCAAGCCCAGCTAACCTTCCGCATCCTGAATAACCGTTGGGCTAAGGCCTACTCTGAAGAGGATCAGAAACTACTTTTCGACTACATTGACTCGGGCCGGGCGCAAGAAGTGTGCATGTCCCGCGGCGGAACCGTCTTTTCTAATGCGCAGGACGACCCTGCGCCTACGCACTAATTCTTCCGGGCGCATAAAAAGAGCCTTGACGATGAATAAAGAGTTGGAAATCCCGCTTTATTCATCATCAAGGCTCTTTTGACGGTTTGACGGTCGGAGAAACTGGAGAGGGGAGAGGACTCTAAACGGCCGGGAGTTCCGTGAGGGAGAGGCCTACCCGCAGGTTATCGAGCGCATCCGTCAGGTATTCGATGCCAGCCTCTAGGGAATCCAGCACATCCTCGCCCGCGCTAGAGACCACCACCGACGTCACGATGCGCCAACCAGCCTTGCCCTTCAAAGGTTCGCTGAACCTGCCTAACCCAACAGCCTGTGCTCCCTCATGGATCCCGGCGAGCGCCACCTTGCCCCGCCCGGATGCGGGCACCACGCCCACTGTAAACCCGCCCGCATAGTAGGGGCGCGCAAACCCCAGAACCGGGTCAATCGCGTGCCCATCGGCGGAATCGTCATGAGTGAGGGACCCCAAGAAGGTGCGTACTGCATCCAAAATCTGCCGTTGGGATGCGCCGCCCGGCACCTGAGCCACGTCAACCCGTACGCTCAGAAGCAAGTCAAGGTCGGCACGTTGGAAGGTTTCGGAAGGCATGTAATCAAAACTCATGCTCCCACTTTAACCGCCTTGTAAACCGCGAGCAGGTCGTTTTTTGCCGAACAGGTAGGATTTTCCTACCTGCTCGGACCAAAAACCACCTGCTCGCGCATGTAACCATATATGTAAATGCCCATGTAACCGCGTGGGTAACCGAGCAATTAATCTGGCGATCTAAAAAGAAGCTATGGGCTCTTCCACGACCAAAGCCAGCGATTCGTAGGGACGCAGCGTAACCTCAACCTCGCGGGGATCGGATACGGAAACACCGCTAACCTGACCGAGCGGATTCTTGTAATTACACAAAAGCACCCGTGCAGACCGTGCGTCCGCTGGAACTCGCGAGCCTTCACCGTCGGTGAGCGCGTCCAGAACCTCGCCCGGCATGAACTCGGCGGGAACACGCACCGCCGTCTCGTCCCCAAAGAAATTATTGAGCACCAACAACCGCGTGCGCGTTCCTTCGGCGATATGTTCTCGCAGGTACCCAAAGACCCGCTCATGGTCGAGCGCATAGGGCGCGTAACTGCCTTCAGAAATCACAAGGTACTGCCCGCGCAGGCGAATCAGCTCGCGATAGTACGGCAAAATCATGCCGTCACGTTCCTCATCCGCCACCGAAATACCCGCGCCGGTTGCCGCATCCACACTGGGCGCGGGCGCCAGCCAGGGAGCGGCGGTACCAAATCCAACCGCTCCACAATCCCCACCGGCACCAGACTCCCACTGCATGGGAACACGCGAATTATCCCGTGCCTTGGCACGCACAACCTCAAGCGCCTCGCCTTCTGAGAGACCCCGCGCACGCAGGGCTTTAAAAGCGTTATGGGCCTCAACGTCCACGTAGTCGTCAATCGAAGAATACACCGGGTCAATCATGCCGATCTCTTCGCCCTGATAAATATAGGGGGTGCCGCGCAGCAGGTGAATCACGGTCGCCAGCATGGTCGCAGATTCCGCCCGATACCGCTGAACGTCGCCAAAACGGTTGAGTGCGCGCGGCTGATCATGATTATTCCAAAACAGCGCATTCCACCCGCCGCCCGCCTGCATGCCCAGCGCCCAATCGTTGAGCAGTCCCTTCAGCTCAGCAAAGCGGAACGGCACCTTCGACCACTTCTCGCCGTCCTCATAATCCACCTTCAGATGGTGAAAACTAAACACCATATCGAGCTCGCGGTTCTCAGGGTTGGAGTAGCCCACGCAGTTCTCGATGCTCGTCGAAGACATTTCACCCACGGTCACGGTATCCCCATACCGTCCGAAAGATGCGCGGTTCAGCTCCCGCAGACGCGTGTGCACGATGGGCGTGTCGGTATACAGGGTCTTATCGATCACCCCGGCGGACGCATCCTCAAGCTCTTCGGATTTGCCGATCACGTTAATGACATCGAAGCGGAACCCGCGAACACCCTTGTCATACCAGAAATTGACGACCTTATAGAGTTCCTCACGCACGGCGGGGTTGTACCAGTTCAGATCAGCCTGTGTGACGTCGTAAAGGTGCAGATAGTACAGCGGCACCCCCGATTCGTCCCGATAAACCTTACCCGCCGTATCGGTGAAAGGCGCCCAGGCCGAACCGCCAAACTTTGACTCCCAGTTCGTGGGCGGAACCACCGTGCCGTCAGACTGAACCCACCCTGGGCGAAGATAGAAATAATCCCAGTACTCGCGCTCGCCCGCCTGCGCCCGCCTAAACCACTCGTGTTCAGTCGAAACATGGTTGAGCACCATATCGAACATGACCCCGATGCCGTGCTCCCCGAAAGCGGCGATCATCTCCACAACATCCTCCATCGTGCCCAACTCAGGGTTAATGGCGTAGTAGTCGGAAATGTCGTAGCCGTTATCGTGCTGGGGCGAGGCGAAGAACGGGTTGAACCACACCATGCCCACCCCCAGCGATGCCACATAGGGCACCTTCTCGATAATGCCGCGAATATCACCGGTTGGCCGACCGTGCGCGGAATAGAATGACTTCGGGTAGATCTGGTAGATCACGGTGCTGCGGAACTGTGCGGGGGAGTGAGACATAGAAGATACATCTAATGGAGAAGATAAAGGGGGCTGCCGTACGAGTCTTCGTGCGTTTGCGTAGCGTTTGTTCGCTAGCTGGCGCAAATCACGCGGCGGGAGTTCTTACCCCACCAGCATAGGGGGCATAATAGACTCATTCCACGCTGCACGGGGATATATTCTCAAGGGGGCAAATCTGCCGCAGATCCGGCATCCTTGCCCGCCCCGCGGTATAAGGTGCGCGCCGCATTCACACTCACCCTTCGGCGCGCCACAGGCACAGCTCATGACCAAGCATCACGGCATGCCAACATATGAAACCAAAGTAACCCTTCGATGATTGGGCGCACGCCTGCGCGTAGAATCTATAGATGCATCACAACGGAAGGTAAAGACATGCCCGAATTACGCTCACGCACCTCAACTCACGGTCGCAATATGGCGGGTGCCCGCGCTCTATGGCGCGCAACCGGCATGGGTGATGATGATTTCGGCAAACCGATTATTGCGATTGCCAACTCTTACACCCAGTTCGTACCCGGTCATGTGCACCTGAAAAATATGGGCGACTTGGTGGCTGGCGCTATTCGTGAGGCTGGCGGCGTGGCGAAAGAATTCAACACCATTGCGGTTGATGACGGCATTGCGATGGGCCACGACGGCATGCTCTATTCCCTGCCCTCACGCGACCTCATTGCCGATTCGGTCGAATACATGGTGAACGCTCACCGCGCGGATGCGCTCGTATGTATCTCGAACTGCGACAAGATCACCCCCGGTATGCTCTTGGCGGCGATGCGCCTGAATATTCCCACAATTTTCGTGTCAGGCGGTCCTATGGAATCCGGCGAGGGCGTTGAAGGCGTTGTGGAGCACCGCCTGGATCTGGTGGATGCGATGGTCATGGCGGTAGACGATTCCGTGAGCGATACCGCGCTCGCCCAGATTGAGAAGAACGCCTGCCCCACGTGTGGTTCATGCGCGGGTATGTTTACCGCAAACTCCATGAACTGCCTGAACGAGGCGATTGGTCTGGCGTTGCCCGGCAACGGTACCACGCTTGCGACCCAGATCGCGCGTAAAGAGCTGTTTTTGCAGGCGGGTAAGCGCATTGTTGGCCTGGCGAAGCGCTACTACGAGCAGGATGACGAGTCTGTTCTGCCGCGCTCAATCGCCACCAAGGAAGCATTCGAGAATGCTATGGCGCTGGATGTGGCTATGGGCGGTTCCACCAACACCGTGCTGCATATTCTGGCGATTGCCCACGAGGCGCAGGTTGATTTCACCCTGGACGATATCGACCGTATTTCGCGCCATGTGCCCTGTCTGGCAAAGGTTGCACCGAACTCTACGAAGTATCACATTGAGCATGTGCACCGTGCGGGCGGTATCCCCGCGCTGCTGGGCGAGCTTGACCGCGCCGGACTGCTCAACAAGAACGTTCATTCTGTTCATGCGGATTCGCTGGACGAATGGCTTGCCGAATGGGATATCCGTTCCGGTACCGCGAGCGAGCAGGCTCACGAACTGTACCTTGCCGCGCCCGGCGGGGTGCGTACCACGCAGGCGTTCTCGACCGCGAACAAGTACGAATCGCATGAGACGGACGCCGAAAACGGGTGCATTCGCGCTGTGGAGCATGCTTACACGAAAGACGGCGGTCTGGCGGTTCTGCGCGGTAATATCGCCCAGAACGGTGCGATCATCAAATCCGCCGGCATTGATGAAGAACTTTTCCACTTCGTGGGTAAGGCATTCGTGGTTGAGTCGCAGGATGAAGCCGTGTTTGAGATTCTGTCGAAGCACGTGAAACCCGGCGATATTGTGGTGATTCAGTATGAGGGCCCGAAGGGCGGCCCCGGCATGCAGGAGATGCTGTACCCCACCTCGTACCTGAAAGGCCTGGGCCTGGGCAAAAGCTGCGCACTCATTACCGACGGGCGTTTCTCGGGCGGCACTTCGGGCATTTCGATTGGCCACGTTTCGCCGGAGGCTGCCGCCGGTGGTGCTATCGGCCTGTTGGAAACCGGCGACGAGATCGAGATCGACGTACACAACCGCATCCTGCGGGCGAATGTGCCGGACGAGGTTTTGGAGGCGCGGCGCAAGGCGAAGGGCGCCCTCCCATGGAAGCCCACTAAGCCGCGCGAACGTCAGGTCTCGAAGGCGCTGAAGGTTTACGGGATGCTGGCCGCCTCTGCCGATAAGGGCGGGGTGCGCATCCTCCCAGAGGGAATCTAGTCGCCTACTGACCGAGCATAAAAAGAGCCTTTATTTGAATAAAGCGGCGAAAAACCCTCTTTATTCAAATAAAGGCTCTTTTTAGCAGAGGAGAACAGGGGGAGTAGAGTTACATCTCGAAGATGCGCACATCCAGCTCTGCGGCGAGCAGCGGCTCCCAGGTTTTCACAGCGGTGCCGAAATGCTCGGTCGCCATATGCGCTTCGAGTGCCTGTTGTGACTCCCAACGCTCAATGAATGCGAAAGCGCGCGGTTCACCCGCAGAGGTCTCACCGGTGGCGGGGCCGAAATCGTAGCTGATATTGCCCGCATCCTTGCGCGATGCCTCGACGAGGGCGGGGACGGATGCCAGGAATTCTTCAACGTGCTCGGGCTTGACCGAAACACCTGCATAAACACCGATCATGGTGTGCTCCTTCTCAAGGTTAGATATACCGGATAACTCCAACCCTACACCGTCGCACAGATGCGCGCCAGAGCGGGGCAGAACCTCTCATTCACCGCGCATAATTCCCGCCAAGAAACGGTTTTAGCTTCCCTTTTTAAGGTTCTTCGCTGACTGTAAAATAACCTGTTCAACGTTTGCGCACAGACACCGGCGGGCATATAAAAGATAGTGGAACAATTCCTCACTACACGAAAGAAGGAGACTATGCGGCAAGGGGGTGTACACACGTGGGATTCTCACCGGCTCATATTAAACGGTGCACCCTAACCTGGGAGGCGCCCGACTACAGCACCTCATACCCGGCGGGCTATACAACTCGGGGCGTGGCTGTGATTGCAGTTGCCGAATACACCCGTAAGACCAAGGGATACTGTTACAGCACCCTCACGGCTCTTGTCTATATTTCGCGTGAAAACGGTGAGCGCATCGTTATTAACCAGGAGCCGGTGGTTGAATCGTGTATGCATTCGCTTCTTGACCCGTGCGATGTGGTGCACCCGAAGACTTTGGGGCGTATTGTGCTTAATGCCTGGGATGTTATTCCTTCGGATTATACGCACCACCTGGTGACGGTTGCCGCCGACCGGCACGATTTGAAGCTTCTTTTTCGTGATTGTGAGCAGCTTAAGAAGGCGATGGAGTACCGGGCGTTTGAGAAGGTGCTTGACCCGTACGATAACCATTCGCTGGGTGAGGTTCATGTGCGCCTTGCCGGTACGGATGCCGCCGAGACGATGCGCTATTTTCAGGATCGTGCCGAGCAGCTGACCGAACAGATGATCGCTGATACGCTGGCAGAGGTTCCCGAAAATCAGCTCGTGGACTATAACGTGTTCACCGATTGTTCCTTTCGCGCCACCCACAATAAGAAGTATTTGCGCGGTGGGCGCATGGGCATTGCCGGGGTGAGCGAGGACGGCTTTTATTTTCACACCCATTATGATGCCGTGAATATTATGACCGGTGAGCTTTCGGCGATGCTCGCGGCGTTTCACGTGTTTTATCATGGCGGTCGCCGCCTGATTATTAACACCGATTCCTTGGGCGCGCTGACCTTTCTTCTGCGGCTGGCGCACAGTCGTTGGGCTTTCGATTATTGGGTGCGTGAGGGTGTGCAGGATGCCCGGGTTATCGCCGAGATGGAGCAGCTGACCGCGGCTATTCGGGCGCATCGGGTGATTGTGAAGCACGTGCCGGGCCATACCGGGCACGGTCTGCAGGAGAGCAGCGATTCGGTGTCGAAGATGCACCGCCATTTTCCGGGGCAGATCGTGGATAAGCGGCATACGGTTGAGTTCAACCGCCGGTGCGAGTCGATTATCACGGCTCTGTCGGGGTGCAAGAAGGCCGTGCGGCTGCCCAGTCCGGAGTGGCTGCAGATTAAACCTTCGGCGATACATACGGGAAATCGCATGTGGCGATAGGCTATATACTATATTTTTGGGTAGAAATGGACGACGCGCGATGCGTCCGCGACGGGTGCGGGCGATCGTGCGTTTTCTGCATTCGCGGGGAAAACATCGCGGATATGGCGAATCGGTATAAAACCCCATGTCAGCTGGTCTTTCAGAGGCGGCAGAAGGTGCACTTGCACACGGTCATCACCACAGCCGCAGGTACCGCTTCGAGAGTGCGGTCATGCCGAACTCCCTCATGTTACGGGCGTTTCCCGCTGATGATGCCTACTCGTTCGCGTGCTGCGGCGAACTCCCTCATATTACGGGCGTTTCCAGACCACGTTTTACAGGAGCGATGACCAGAGTCGGCAGATATTTTCGGTGACCTTAATGCGCTGAGGGCGTGAGGACCACGGGCCGTAACGCAGTTCCGTGCAGATACTTTCGTAGGTTCGCGCAACGTCGGCGAGCGCATCCACCATAGCGGCGTCTGCGATAAAGGTTGATACTTCGAGGTTGAGCGAGAATGAGCGGGGGTCCATATTTGATGAGCCGATAAACGCCATTTCGTCATCTACGTACATGAACTTGGAATGCAGCACTGTGGGGCTGGGGTATTGCAGAATGCGTACCCCGGATTGCAGCAGCGTCTCGTAGTAGGAGCGCTGCGCCATATTGGGGAGGAACTGGTCGCCTTTTTCGCAGACGATCACGGTGGTTTCGATGCCCGAGAATGCTGCGTTGGTGAGTGCCTGCAGCAGGGTTTCGTCGGGTACAAAGTAGGGTGAGCAGATGGTGATGCGTTTTTCTGCGTTGTAGATCATGTAGTTGATTAGGCGCAGGTTGTTTTCCGTCTCGAACCCGGGGCCGGAGGGGACGACTTGGGCGCGCATCGATCCTGGAACGTAGGGGATTTTCGCCTCAATTTCTTCGAGGATCAGCTGGTTTGTTTCGGAGTACCAGTCGGAGACGAATACCGCGTTGAGCTCTTCGACGATGGGACCGGTGCATGAGAAGGTGAGGTCTTTCCACTCCAGACCTTTACGCACGTTTTCTTTGAGGTCGTAGGAGCGGTGGATGGCGTTTTGCGAGCCTGAGAATGCCACTGCGCCGTCTATCACGAGGACTTTGCGGTGGTTGCGCAGGTCGGGGCGCTGCCATTGTAGTCGCCAGGGTTTGATGGGCAGCATCAGGCGCCATTCGATACCCGATTCGTTGAGCATTTTTGTCAGCTGCCGGTATGAGGGGTATTTGCGCGAGCCGATATGGTCGATGAGCACGCGCACCCGCACGCCACGTTTTTGGGCGGCGAAGAGGGCATCCCAGAGTACTTTGGAGGCTTCGTCGTAGGCGGTGATGTAGAACTCGAAGTGAACGTACCGCTGGGCTTTGTTGACTTCCTGAGCCATGATACGCATGGCTTCGTGGTTGTCGTTGTGCAGGGTGAAGGAGTTTCCGCCGACGAGGGGGAGCGAACCGAGCTTGTAGTTGAGTTGGCTGGCGACCAGGGTTGCCTCGTTGAGTCCGTCGGAGTCGGTGAGCTGCGGGGTGCCGCCGGTGGTCTCGCGGATCAGGTCGTTCATGGCGTGCTGCCGGGCACGCCGGTATTGCGGAAGGTGAGAGGACCCGAAAATCAGGAAGGCTAGGAACCCGATGAACGGGATGAAGAAGATAGCCATGAGCCAGCCGAGTGCGACCACGGGCTTGCGGTTGTAGGGCAGCCAGAATAGTGACAGCACACGGATGCTCAGGTCTGCGAAGAACAGAATAATCCTGAGCCAATCGGGTAGGAAGTTGAGATATGCGGGTGAAAAAAAGTTCATCCTATTATTATGCCTAGCATCTTGTCTTCTGTGGGGGAGAGGCAGGACACGCCGCGTCGCCCACATAATGCAGTTGTGCAAAAAATGCAGAAATGCAATAATTGCAGTTATGCAAAAATCTGAGCCGAGTCGCACCGAGACAAGCCTGCGTGAACGCCGCCGTGAACGCACCTGGGTGAACATTCACGAAACCGCCCTGCGCTTAGCCCGCCAGCACGGTATGCGCGGCAGCACCGTCGAAGACATCGCGGCGGAAGCCGGAATCTCGCCCCGCACCTTCTTCAATTACTTCGGAACCAAAGAGGATGCGGTGCTCGGCCTGCGCGCCCCCGCCATCACCGACGACCTGCTCGCCAGCGACCGGGCGCACGAGAACGACAACCTCATCGTGCGTATCACCCATCTGCTGCTGTACATCGTGCGGCACAGCTTCAACTTTGCCAATCACGCAAAATTCCGGGAGCGCATCGACGAATTCCCCGAATTTAGGCACCGGCTGAAGGTACACCATATCAACTGCGAACAGGTGCTCATTGACTATCTCAATACCGTCGATTGGGATGCCTTTAACGCCGCAGGAAGGCGCGGCCCTTTGATAACCCGCCCCGAAAATATGCCGCTGACAGAAACTGCCGAAGAACGCACCCGTGCCACGGTCCAGCTCGCATCCGCGGTGCTGCGGCAACTGCACTTCGCCAAGGATATTGCCGACGAAGACGAGGTCGAGCGGCGCATCCACAACACCGTCAAAACTTTTCAAGCCCTGCTGAAGGAAAACTAGGAATGACGTCGCACTCAGACAAAACCGCTGAAGCCACCACGGCTGAAGCTAAAAAACATCAAATAGCGCTCATGTTCTCCGGCTTGGTCATCGTGATGCTCATGTCGGCACTGAACCAAACCATCCTCGCACCCTCACTGCCGACCATTGTGGGCGAACTGCATGGCGTGGAGCATATGAGCTGGGTGATTGCCACCTTCATCTTGCTCTCCACCATCACCATGCCGGTGTATGGCAAACTCTCCGACCAGTTCGGGCGTAAACCCTTCCTGATTTTTGCCATCCTCTCCTTCATGACGGGATCTATCATCGGCGCGCTCGCTCCCGATATGACCTGGCTGATCGTCGCCCGCGCGCTCCAGGGAGTCGGCGGTGGCGGTCTCATGATTCTCTCCCAATCCGTGGTCGCAGATGTGATCCCCGCCCGCGAACGCGGTAAATATATGGGTATTATCGGCGGTGTCTTCGCCTTCTCCTCGGTCGCCGGGCCGCTCATCGGCGGGTGGATCACTGAGGGTCCCGGCTGGCGTTGGGCATTCTGGCTCAACCTGCCGCTTGCCGTACTGGCAATCTTTGCCGTCATTTTCCTGCTCCCACACACCGCGCTCAAAGACCGCGAAAAGCGGCAGATCGACTATCTGGGCAGTATTATTCTCATGGCTGGAACCAGCGCGCTCGTGCTCGCCACCATCTGGGGCGGCAATCAGTACGCCTGGAACTCTCCGCAGATTATTGGGCTTCTCATCGCATCCGCCGTCGCGGCCCTGATCTTCATTCCGGTTGAAAACCGCGCCGCAGAGCCGATCATGCCCATGTACCTCTTCACCAACCGCAACTTCCTGCTCACCCTGGGCGCCTCTCTCGCCCTCGGTGTTGCCATGTTCGGTGCCGTCGAGTACATCCCCACCTACCTGCAAATGTCTCTGGGCGTGAGCGCAACCGTGGCGGGTCTGCTCATGATTCCCCTCATGGGTGCCCTGCTTGTGGTCTCCATTATTACCGGACGGCTGGTTTCCGCACGCGGCAAATACAAGGCATATGTGGTCACCGGTACCGCACTCGTGGCGCTTGGGCTCTACCTGATCTCCACCATCACCCCGAGCACCCCCACCTGGATCTTCTGCAGCTATATGGCGGTCATGGGCGCGGGCCTGGGCATGTCGATGCAGTTCCTCACCCTCATCGTGCAAAACGCCTTCCCCGTCACCGTCGTAGGAACCGCCACCGCGGCAAACAACTTCTTCCGCCAAGTCGGCTCAACCGTGGGTGCATCGCTCGTGGGTGGTCTGTTTACCTCACGCCTGAGCAGCCTGCTCAGTGAACGCATGCCCGCGCAAGCGGCAGCTTCGGCGGGGGAACACGGAACCTCCTCCCTGACTCCCGAGCTCGTCAGCCGGATTCCCGAGCCGATTCACGGTATTATCGTGAACGCCTACAATGATGCCCTGATCCCGCTTTTCCTCTACCTGGCACCACTCGGGCTAATCTCCGCGCTTCTGCTTCTCTTCATCCGTGAGGATGCGCTCGCCACCACCATCGAAACGCACACTACTACCGATGTGGCGCGTTCGGCAACCGGTGCCATTGAGGTAATCACGCCCGAAATGGCAGCGAAAGATGCCGAATGCCTGAAGAAAATGCAGGGTGAAGCGTATACCGTGATCGACCCGGAACTTGCCGGTAGTGCATCCGATGCACCGGCGAAAACCGAGCCTCGTGCCGAGGGTCGAGAGGACACCGGCAAGCCTTCGCACGGCACCAAGCCCTAACGGCTTCTTAGGTAACCCTATACAGTTATTCCCCTCGCACGCTATGCTGGAGGGGAATAACTGTTAACCCCCTCACACGGGACGCGGGTCGCCTTCGTTGCTGAACGCCAACCCGCATGCACCATCCACAGGAGGACCCATGAAGATTCTGATCCCTACTTCAATTACGCTCGACGAAGAGAAACTAGGGCTTGAACCCGGCGATACCGTGCGGCATTACAACCCCACAGAACCTATTGCCGAGGAAGATACCGATGCCGAAGTTCTGATTGCTTGGGCGAATACCGCCGATCAGCTCGCGGATTCCGCTCGCCGTATGAATAATGTGGGGCTTATTCAGGCGCTTCTTGCGGGGCCGGATGCGGTGCGCGCGGCGGGCTTCACCCCAGATGCCGCCATCTGTGCGGGTGTGGGTCTGCACTCGAAAACCGTTGCGGAACATGCGCTCGCGCTGACCCTGAACTTTGTACGCTTCCTGCCGACGCTGGCGCAGGCAACGGCCGAGCATCGTTGGGCTGAGGAGCTCGGCGGCGCGCAGGAACTTCACCCGAAAGACCAGATCACCACCTTGCTTGATGCCAATGTGCTTGTGTGGGGCTTCGGCTCGATTGGCCAAGAGACCGCGCGGCTCTTCAAGGCTTTCGGCGCGAACGTAACCGGCGTTGCGCAGAGCGCGGGGGAGCGCTCCGGTTTCCCGGTGATTGCTACCGAACAGATCGACGAATACCTGCCAACTACGGATATTCTCGTGATGGTGCTTCCCACCAGCGATTCGACCTTCAAGGCGCTCGATGCCCATAAGCTGCAGCTGCTGCCCAAGCGCGCCTACCTGATTAACGTGGGGCGCGGTACCACTGTCGATGAGGATGCACTCGTCGCCGCCCTAAACTCCGGCTCGATTGCGGGTGCGGCACTGGATGTGACGGCAACCGAACCGCTCCCCTCCGATTCGCCCCTGTGGGATGCGAAGAATATCGTGATTACCCCGCATGCCGCCGGTGGGCGCCCCGTAAATCCGGAGGAACTGATCGCCCACAATATTCGTGCCTTCCGCACCGGTGCTGCTGCGAGCGAGTACCGTAACCGGTTCTAGAATTTTCACGAACGTAGAAAGTCACGTGTAAAAGAGATACATTCTCACCCCGCATCCTGTGATGTCATTCATAAATCACAGGATACGGGGTGCTTTTGGTATGAAATTCATAAAATTTTTTTTGCCGTAAATCCCGAAAATATAAGTTAGGACCTACTTATTTTAGATGTTGGTTTTGCTCCTGCTTACATGGTTTTTCGTGGATTTTTTGGGGTCTGGAGAGGGTTTGAGGCGTTGTGAAAAAATATGACGCCACAAATCTTCGGTGTGTGTAAATCTTTCGTAACTTTTTGCCGAACCTTATTTTGACAGCGATACCGGGGATACCGCCTCTAAACTCCTCGCAGCACCCCGCAAAATGGTGCTTGTCGGCTGATCTTAAGGCGATGTGGGTTTGGTGGATACCCGAATGTAAATATAAGATAAAGGAACTACGCTTCTAGTGACTATAGTCACTGGATTATCCGATGACGGAAGCTATTACACACATGCCTACGAAACCAAAATATCTAGGAGGGGAACCGCCCCATGTTTAGGTACATCCTCCGGAGGTCGCTCACTTACCTCGTGATGGTTTTCTTAACCACGACTATGGGTTATTTTGCGGCTGTTACCACTCTAAAACCTGCCCTTTTGGAGCAGGAAAAGGTACCGCGCCCCTCGCCTGAGCAGGTGAACCGCACCCTCGCATCCCTTGGGTTAGACCCCGAAATGAGTGCGTGGGACCGATACATTCAATGGCTGACGAATGTTGTCACCAAATTTGATTGGGGACGCAGCCCAAACAGCGCATATATCAATCAGGAATTCGGTCAGCGTCTGTGGGTTTCTACCCGATTGATGCTCGCGGCGACTATTTTGACCATTATCATCGGTGTGGCGCTGGGCGTTTACTCGGCAGCGCGTCAGTACAAGTTTTCCGACCGGGTTATTACCGGTTATTCCTATCTCGTCTACATTATTCCCGCCCCCGTGGCATACTTCGTGGTGCAGCAGGGAGCAACCGCCATTAACAACATTGTGGTTGAAAACGGCGGTGAAAAGATTTTCTATGTGACCGGTATTTCGACGCCCGGTGTAACAGGCTTCTGGGATACCACCATAGACATGGCGGCGCACTATGTGGTGCCGACCTTCTGTATGACGATTTTCGGATGGGCCAGCTATCAGATTGCTCAGCGGCAATACCTGCTCGATAACGTGAACGCAGACTTCGTGCGTACCGCTCGCGCGAAAGGACTCACCCGTAACCAGGCGATTACCCGCCACGCCCTGCGTGTGTCCTTCATCCCGGTGGCACAGTCGATTGCATACACCATTCCCACCATCTTTGCGGGTGCATTCTTCGCGGAGTCCGTGTTTGCATGGCCCGGCATCGGTAAATGGTCTATTGATGCGATTGGTCAGCAGGATGTGAACGCTGCGACCGCTACTCTCGCCTACGGTTCCGTGCTGTTCGCCATCGGTGCCATTATCGCCGATATCGCGACCACGATCGTCGACCCCCGAGTGAGGATCTCATGAGCCAGGTAACTGAAACAAGCACGGTACCTGTCGTGCAGAATGGTGATTTTAAAGTTCTCAACAAGAACGTGATTATCCTCCGCCGCTTCTTGCGCAACAAGGCTGCGGTGGTCGGGCTTATCGTCTTTATCTGTGTGGGGATCTTCGGGTATTTCGGTAAATATGTTTCCAAGTATTCCGCAACCGAATCTGACTTTATGACCCTTGGCGGTGAAGGCCCCTCCGCAGAGCACTGGTTTGGCACCACCGTGGGCGGTAACGATCTTTTCGCCATGATGAGCGAAGCCGTGTGGACCTCAATGGAAATCGGCCTGGTCGTGGGTATCGCCACCGTCATTATCTCCGCGATCTACGGTTGCGTGATGGCGTACTTTGGTGGCTGGATCGACAGGGTTATGCTCTTCCTCTTGGAAACCATGATTATGGTTCCCTCGCTGCTAATTTTGGCGATTTTCATCAACGGTCAGATCGGTAAGCAGATTCAGAAGACCGTTCCCACGTGGATTGTGCTCTCCTCTGTGCTGATTGTATTCGGCTGGATGGGTCCTGCCCGTGTGATTCGTGCGATGGCGCAATCCCTGATTGGGCGCGATTACGTGAAAGCAGCACGCTATATGGGCGTACATCCCTTCAAGATCGTGCTGCGGCACCTCGTTCCGAATATCGGCTCGATGCTCGTGCTGAACTTCACGACCGGCATCATGATCGCTGTGCTCTCTGAGGTTGCGTACTCCTTTATCGGCATCGGTATTACCTATCCGAACTACTCACTGGGGTCGTTGATTTCCGATGCCGCGCAGCAGCTTAATACCCTGCCGCATATGTTCTGGTTCCCCGTGATCTTCTTCTTCCTGCTGGTGGGGCCGCTCTCGCTCATGAATGATGGCCTGCGCGATGCCTTCGACCCGACTTCCATGTCGGTCGGTAAGATCAAGAAGTCAAAGAAACCTAAGAGCCAGAAATCGGCATCTAAGATCGAAGACGCGCAGGCTCAGGAAGCCGACGCTGCAGCACTATCAACCGCCCCCAAGACCGATGCTCAGGCATCCGCCCAGAATGAGGAGGCATAAAACTCATGAGCACTTCTCCCGTTCTGAGTGTTAAAGACCTGCACGTTAGCTTCAATACCGAAAACGGTGTTGTACATGCGGTGCGCGGCGTTGATTTTGACCTTTACGCCGGTAAAACCCTGGGTATCGTTGGCGAATCCGGTTCGGGTAAATCCGTGGCATCTATGGCGATTATGGGGCTTCACCCCACGACCGCCGATATTACCGGATCTATCCAATATAACGGCACCGAACTGCTGGGTCTGAGCGATAAGGAAATGTGCCAGTACCGCGGCAAGCACATCTCCATGATCTTCCAGGATCCGCTGTCTTCGCTGACTCCGGTGTACACTATCGGGGATCAGATTGCCGAAGTCCTCAAAATCCACAATAAAGGTATGAGCAAGCAAGCGATTAAAGATCGCTCTATCGAACTCATGCGCTTAGTGGGTATTCCTTCCCCAGCCGACCGTCTGCGCTCTTTCCCACATGAGTTCTCCGGCGGTATGCGCCAGCGCATCATGATCGCAATGGCAATTGCCAACGATCCGCGCGTGCTTATTGCGGATGAGCCTACCACCGCGCTTGACGTCACCATTCAGGCGCAGGTGCTTGAGGTTATGGATAAAGCGCAGGATGAAACCGGCGCGGCAACTATCATGATTACTCACGACTTGGGTGTTGTCGCCGGTATGGCCGATGACATTCTGGTGATGTACGCGGGTAAACCGGTAGAAATTGCTAAGGCTGAAGACCTTTATAAGTACCCCAGCCACCCCTACACCATCGGTTTGTTGGGCGCGGTTCCCCGCGTGGATCGCTCGCAGAAGACCTCCCTGGTGCCCATCGAAGGTACTCCACCGAATCTGCTGTACCCGGTGGATCACTGCTCGTTCCGTGAGCGTTGCCCCGTCGCCAAAAACGGCGGTAAGTGCTGCAAGGACGATGCCGGTGAGCCCGAGCTCGCTCCGCTTAAGGGCGCTGGTGAAGGGCACTACTCCTCATGCACTATCTCGCAGGATATCATCAGTAAGACGGCCGAAGAACTCTATACCGTTCCTGAAACTCCCGTCTCGAAATTCGACAGCACTCCGCGCGAAGATCGCGCGCCGGTGCTTGAAGTGCGCAACGTGAAGAAGCATTTCCCGCTCATGAAGGGTTCCCTCATGAAGCGCCGCGTGGGTACCGTGAAGGCCGTGGATGGCGTATCTTTCGATATTCGTGAGGGTGAGTGCTTCTCGATCGTGGGTGAATCCGGGTGTGGTAAAACCACCACGCTGCTGGAAATTATGGAGTTCAGCAAGAAGACCGATGGCGAGATTCTGATTAACGGCGTCTCTACGCAGGATCATAAATCTGTCAGCGAGCTTCTTGAACTGCGCAAGAACCAGCAGATGGTTTTCCAAGACCCCACGGGTGCCCTCGACCCGCGCTTTACCGTCTATGAGATTCTTGCTGAGCCCCTGGAAAACCAGGGCATGAAGCGTCCGGACATTAAAAAGCGTGTGGTTGAGCTGATGAAGATCGTGGGTCTGCAGCCCGATCACGTGAACCGCTTCCCGAACCAGTTCTCGGGCGGTCAGCGCCAGCGTATTGGTATTGCCCGCGCGCTTGCCGTGAACCCGAAACTTGTGGTGCTGGACGAACCTGTCTCGGCATTGGACGTTTCCGTTCAGGCGGGTGTGATTAACCTGCTTGAAGAACTCCGGGCGAGCCTGGGCCTGAGTTACCTGATGGTGGCGCACGACCTCGCCGTGATTCGCCACGCCTCTGACCGGGTTGCGGTTATGTATCTGGGGCGCATCGTTGAGATTGGTCACGTGGATCAGGTCTTTGATAACCCGATTCACCCGTACACCAAGGCTTTGCTTTCGGCTATTCCCGTGCCAGACCCAGAGGTTGAGGCTAAGCGCCAGCGCATCATGCTGGATGGCGACCTGCCCACTCCGGTTAATGCACCGGTAGGATGCGGTTTCTCCAGCAGGTGCCCCATCTTTAAGCTGCTTCCTGAGGATAAGCAGAAGCGGTGCCTGGAGGAAAAGCCCGAGGTTATCACGCTTGACGGCGAAGACCACGGTTATGCTTGCTACTACCCGGATGGTGCAGACCTTCCCGATGTAGCGCTAGAGTCGGTTTCGTAGAACCGCATGTGTGTTGCGGGGATGATTCTCATAGGAGAATCATCCCCGCAACGTTTTAAAGAGCTAAAAATTTATATTATGCGATAAAGCGAAATAGTGATATGAATTACCAGTATTTGAGATTGCAGGAAATAAATTCTCGCTCTGTAATTCCATGAATACAATTAAGGTGTATCAAACGCCGCTACCACGGGCGGTAGCGCTAGACTGTGCGTTTGTCGGTGATAGAAAGAATACGCTCGTGAAAGCTCACTCCACTCTGAACCGCCGCACCCTGTTCGCAGGCGGTGCTGCGCTGGGAACCGTTGGCATGCTTGCGGCTTGTTCCGGTAAAAACGGTGGTTCCGGCTCTACTCAGGCTGCAGCAACGGCAGGCGCGAATATCGCAGACCTCGTGAAAATTAATAAGCAGGATGTTTCTGCCCTCAAATCCGGCGGAAAGCTGCGTCTGGCGGTCACCAGTTTGGGACCAAATTTCAATCCTTTGCATACTCAGGGCGCCGTTGGCGATAATGCTCGTGCTATCTCTTCGTATAATTCTTTGCTCACGAGTGGTCTGTGGCAGCAAGATTACGAAGGTAAAACTTCGCCTAACCCCGACTTCTGTACCGAGTTCACCTCCGCAATGGAGAACGGCAAACAGGTTTTGCATATCACGTTGAATGAAAAGGCAAAATTCAACGATGGTACCCCGCTCGATATTGAAGCTCTGAGAGCGACTCATAAAGTTCTTTCAGACAACAAGACTTATCAGATTCAGAGCACGGGTCTGTACCCGAATATTGAGTCTATTGAAGAAGACGGCAGCGCAACCCGCGTGAAGGTCACGATGTCGAAGCCTTCATACCCGATTGCCAGCCTCTTCAGCTATGTGGTGCATCCGAAAATGACGGATACCGATTTCTTTGCCAATGGTCTAGTGGATAAGCCGAATTCCGATTATGCGGCAGGGCCGTTTAAGGTTGCCGAAGGCGGCTGGAACTCAACCGAGAAAACGCTGACCGTCACACGAAATGACAAGTGGTGGGGCGAAAAACCGGTTCTCGAATCCATTACGTTCCGTCTGCTCGATACCCCTGCGCAGCGTTCTGCCTTTGCCAATGGCGAGCTTGACGCTGTAAACGCTAATGTCGTGAGCGTATACAAGGAACTCGAAAATGTTAAGAATGCCGAGTTCCGCCAGGGCCAACGCCTCTTTGCAGGCGGTGTGGTGATGAACCCCGTCAAAGTCGATACTCCGCTTCGCCGCGCCATTATGGTGGGCTTGGATCGTAAGGCGCTTTCCGATACTCGCTTTAAGGGTTTGCCGTTCAACGAGGCCCTGCCCGGATCGAGGATCCATATGCCGTTCTCGGAGTACTATGCCGATAGTATGCCGCAGGCAGCCGATCGGAAGGCTGCGGCCGCTAAGATTCTTGAAGAGGCTGGATACGCTAAAAACGGCGATTTCTATGAAAAGGATGGAAAACGCGCGAAAGTAGTGGTGAACAACTTTAGCGAGGATAACACCATAAAATCTCTGGCGCGTTTCCTCTCTCAGCAGCTTCGTGATCTGGGCATTGAGAGTGATGTTGATCAGCAGCCTGCTAGTAACTTGGGCAAAGTGATGTCTGCCAAGGAGCACGAACTGAGCTTCATTGGGTACAGCGTAAACAGCGACGATGGTACTGAGGGCACCAAGCAGTTCTACTCCCGCGAAGACAACGATGGGGCCGGTTCCGAAGAGATTGATGCCATGATTGAAGAGCTCTTCTCCATTGAGGATGCTAAAGAACGTAACCTCAAGTGCAACGAGATCGAGAAGAAGCATATGGAGGAATTTGCTACGAGCAGCGTCTTCTACAACGGTCCGCAGATCGTGTGCTGCCAGAAGAACCTGGCGAACTACGGTGCGTTTCTCTTTGATGATCCGCAGTACAACCCTTCGGCGTGGTCGCGCATCGGATTCACAAACTAGTCGGTTGAGTTATAGCCCCTAGAAATTAGGGGAACGTTCTACAAATATGTATAAGGCGCATCCTGCATTCCCTCGTGGGGGAGTAGGGATGCGCCTTGTCTGTGCCCTCATAGCCACACATGATATTCAGTAAATATTCTGGATTATCGTAAGTTATACTCATTATTTCCTGAAAAATAAGAAAATATACACTCAAATCCTGTGTAAATATGCATAAAAATATGTAATTTACAACACATTATTACTGTTTTCCTTACCCTTTGCGTGAGGTTTGGTGTATGGTTCTGGGTATAGATACTTTATGCATTACACTGCATAAGTTATCTCAAAGCCTCTGAAACACCAAGCCCATCGCAGGGCGCATACACGTAAGGAAACACATCATGAGCATCAGCAAAACCCCAGCAGCGTTCATTCCTCATGCACTGACTCGCCGGTCTCTGCTGGGTGTAGCTGCGGCAGCTGGAACCGTCGGTGTGCTTTCCGCATGTGGCGGCGGTGCGAAGGACGGAAAAACTACCGCTCCCGGGCAGGGTGCAAACCTTAAAGACCTCTACGACATCAATGCTCACGAGGTTTCTGAGTTGAAACAGGGCGGAACCCTGCGGCTGCCGGTCGGGTCGATGGGGCCAGATTTCAACCCCCGGACTACGTCGGGCAATATGACCGATACCCAGACCATCATGAGCACTATTCATGATGCAGGCTTGTGGACCCTAGACTTTGATGGTACTAAGACCCTCAGGAAAGAATACGCCCAGTCTTTTACCCCCGGCAAAGAGGGGGAGAATGTTATCGTCAAGATCGTGCTGAATCCTCAGGCGAAGTTTAACGATGGAACCCCGATCGATGTGAAAGCCCTGCAAGCCACCTGGAAAACTCAGCAAAAGGCTGACGGGGAATACAATATTGTGTCCTCGGATATTTATGGATACGTTGAAAGCGTGGAAGCCGAAGAAGATAACTTTCACGTGAAGGTGACATTCTCGAAGCCTTTCTACCCCTTGAACGCCCTATTCACCTTTATTCTGCATCCGGCGCTGGAAGATCCTAAGGTCTTCAATGAGGGCTTTGTGGATAATCTGCATCCCGAGTGGGGCTGTGGACCCTTCACGATCAAAGACGGCGGTTTTAACTCCTCCGAGAAGACCGTTACGGTGGTGCCGAACGATAAATGGTGGGGCGATAAGCCCGTGCTGGAGAAGATTATTTTCCGGCAGATGGATGAACCAGCGAAGAAAGCGGCTTTCAAGAATGATGAAATCGATGCTGCGGCTGCAGGGACTGCCTCTGCCTACTCCGAGTTTAAGGCGGTGGCAGGCACGGAACTCCACAAGGGAGTGCGCCTGCATGTTTCCGGTATCGATGTGAACCCCCGGCGGGTCAAGGATGCCGCCGTGCGGAAGGCTATTTTCTATGGGCTTGATCGGGAGGCCCTTGCCAAGATTCGGTACCAGGGCTTGCCCTATGAAGAAGAGATACCTGGATCGATGCTCCACATGCCTTTCTCGGAGTACTATCAAGATGCATTCCCCAAGGTAGAGGGCAGTCCCAAAGATGCCATCAAGAAGGTGCTTGAGGACGCCGGATACACCAAAGACGGCGAGTTCTACGCGAAAGATGGGCAGCAGATTCACTATAAGATCGTGATCTTTGGCGACGATCCTGTTGATAAGGGTATGGCTCAGACCTTTACGCGGAATATGAAAGAAGCCGGGCTCAATATTGAGGTCGATCAGCATCCTGAAGGCGATTTCGGTAGGGTCTTGGGCAACTGGGAGTACGACATCACGTTCGCGGGATACGAGGCGAATAACCCCGATGCTACGGTCGCCACCCAACAGTTCTTCCACTCGTCCAATAGCGACGGTATCGGCAGCCCTGAGATCGACGCCATGATTGATGAAATGCTTCTGATTGAGGACGATAAGGAGCGGAACCTCAAATGCGACGAGATCGAGAAGAAGCATACCGCCGAACTTGCCTTCTTAGGATGCGCCGCTAACGGTCCTCACTACGTCTTCACGAAGAAGGGTCTCGCTAACTATGGTGCGTTCCTGTTCAAGACCATCGACTGGACTAAGGTTGGTTGGGTGAAGTAGTTTTGCTCGCTCTCTGACGGGTGGGGTGGGTGTTATGCATATTTGCACTCACCCTAACCCGGCGAGCAGATAATATTTTGTCGAGCAGATAACAACCCGCTATCTGCTCGACAAAATATTATCTGCTCGCGCCTTATCGCATTTGCGGATAAAAATTAGTTTTATTCTAAAAAAGCGAATATATGACGGGGGAGAATCTACAGGTTTACACGGTAGAAATTCCGTAGATTGGTAAGGCGCGAAAACTATTTGCGGTGGGGTAGGGGGTTCTGTACTATAAAAGCAACATTGTTGTATGTGCCTTGAATCATAGGTGATGTGTCACATCGTATAGACTCGAGGCAGTAAAGGAGAATCCTCATGAACGTTCAGAGAACCTTCAACCGCCGCACCCTGCTGACGGGCACTGTCGCCCTGGGAAGTGTTGGCTTACTGGCTGCGTGTGGCGGTTCAAAAGATGACAAGCTAAGCGGCAAAGCAGCTTCTAGCGCGGAAGAAGTTGTCAAGAATCTGCAGATTAACAAGCAAGACTACTCTTCACTGAAGAAGGGTGGCGAACTGAAACTTTCCGTAAGTGCTTTGGGCCCGGACTTCAACACCATGACTCAGAGCGGCTATACCACAGAGAACCTAGCAGCTTTTGGAGGCCCTTGTAACATACCAGCCGTTGTTGGTTTTTATAATACGGACCCTGCAGGCGAACGCTCTATCAACAAAGATTTCTGTTTGGAACACAAGATGGAGACTAAAGATGGGGTTCAGACCGTAGAATTCAAGATTAACCCCAAGGCTGTCTTTAATGACGGTACTCCTATTGACGTTGAAGCAGTCAAAGCATACTGGGAGATCTATAAGGGTGGCGGAGACTCAGGCTACAACATTATCCCCAACCCTTCATGGGAGCAGATGGAAAGTATTGAAGCTGTCGATGGTGACAAGTTCCATGTGAAGATTACTCTCTCAACTCCATACTATCTATCGGATGACCTGGGTACGTTTGCTACACATCCCGCTCTTGTCGATAAGAAGCTGTTCAACGATGGTTTTGTCGATAAGCCTATGGATCAATACTGGGCCGGTCCTTTTAAGGTAAGCAACTGGAACTCTTCTGAGAAGGTTATTACCTTGGCTCCGAACGATAAGTGGTGGGGCGAGAAGAAGCCATTGCTGGAGAAGATTATCTGGCGTCAGATGGGTATCGATTCTCTTCGGGCTGCGTTTAAGAACGGTGAACTGGATGCCGCAGGATTTACCGATGCTGCAACCTATAGCGCGGTTAAGGGGCAGAACGGTACTGAAATTCGTTCAGGCCAGAGTACTGGCGTGCAGAATTTGCAGTTTAACGCTACTCGCGTCACGGATTCGGCGCTTCGCCGTGCTGCTTTTGCGGCGGTTGATCGTTCTCAACTGGCAGATGTTGCCTTTAAGCAGGTTGGCTGGGAAGAACCAATGCCCGGGTCTATGCTCGCTATGCCTTTCCAGAAGGGATATGAGGATAACGTTCCGAAGGATTCGGGTGCAGATGCTGCCAAGAAGATTCTGGAAGAAGCAGGATACACCAAGAGCGGTGACTTTTACCAGAAGGACGGTAAGACTGCAGGATTCTCGATTACTACTTTCGGCAGTGATACCGTCACCCAAGCAAAATTCCAGCGAATAGAGCAACAGCTTAAACAAGCCGGTATTAAAGTAACCAACGATAATCAGCCAGAGTCGAATTTTAACTCTGTCGTGGGTACGAAGAGTTACGATTGTACGCTTTCTGGTTGGGCTGTAGGCGCGAATATGGCAGATAGCCCCCAGTACTTCTACACCAAGGATATTAACAACGGTGTGGGTGACGACGAAATCGATAAGCTGATTGCTAAGATTTCGGCAACTGAATCTAAAGATGAGCAGATTAAGCTTGCCAACCAGGTAGAAAAGCTCCACATGGAAAAGGTTGCTATTTACTTGCCCTTCGCTAATGGTCCGAGCTACTCGGCTGTGAAGAGTAAGCTGGCAAACTACGGTCCTCGCTTGTTCCAGACAAGTTATACAGATGCTAATCTATGGGTCAATGTAGGCTGGCAGGAGTAATCTTTAGCAGCTTATCAATGCGGGCACTTATTTCACGTATATATCGTGAGGTAAGCGCCCGCATTATGTTTATCGCAGGTGTTTATTTTCTAAAACTTTCCTTAAAGACTTCATAATATGTTTTATATCATAGATATGTCTCACAATAGGTTATACTAAAAGCATCTTTCACCCCTGGGATACCTCTAAATCCCCAGTGGGTGACCATTTCTGGAAGGTAGCAGCGGCGCTTCTTCCTAACCCCTCTTAAGGAGAAAATCATGAAAACACCTGTGTCGAGACGCAACCTGCTTATGGGAACAGCTGCCCTGGGAACTACAGGCTTGCTGGCTGCGTGCGGAGGCGGTAAATCCAATAAACCGGGTGGCGCTGCCGCTACCGACTCTGCAGATGTTCTCTCGCGTGTGAACGTGAATAAACAAGAGTACTCTTCGCTGAAGAAGGGAGGCGAGCTACGCCTCGTTGTTACATCATTAGGACCAAACTTCAATACCCTAACTCAGACCGGGTACACAAGCTCAAACCTGGATGCCATCAACGCCTGTAATATCCCCTCGGGTGCTGGCTTCTTCAACGTCGACTATAACGGAGACCTAAGCCTCAACTCGGATCTGTGCCTGGAACATAAGGCGGAAACCAAAGACGGTAAACAGATTATCCGCATGAAACTTAACCCCAAAGCAAAGTTTAACGACGGCACCCCAATGGATATTGAGGCAGTGCGCGCATGCTGGACTCTCTACGGAAAGACCACCGAAGAAACCGGGTACGAACTCCTCGAATCTGAAGCGTGGAAACTCGTTGAATCCATCGAAGAAGATGGTGATAAGTTCTCAGTCAAAATCACGACTAAGAGCCCGTACTATCCGGCAGAAAGCCTGTTTGCTACCGCAGTGCATCCGGCGCTGACCGATAAGGAACTCTTTAACCAGGGCTTTGTGGATAAGCCTCTCGACCAGTACTGGGCAGGCCCGTACAAGGTCGCAGAAAATGGCTGGAATTCCGCTGAGAAGACTCTAACCCTTGTGCCAAACCCGAATTGGTGGGGCGAAAAGAAAGCCCTTCTGGACCGTATTGTGTGGCGTGAAATGACAACCGATGCTATTCGGGCGGCCTTCAAAAATGGTGATGTGGACGCTACTCAATTTGTCGAAAACAATACCTATACCGAGCTCAAGGGGCAGGCGGGTACCGATATCCGCGAGGGTCAGCGTACAGGAGTGCGCGGTGTGCACCTGAACCCCAAGCGTATTACTGACTTGGCTTTGCGCCGTGCGATCGCCGCAGCTTTAGACCGCGCTCAACTGGTGAACGTTATGTTTTCTCAGCTTGGCTGGAGCGAGCCGATGCCCGGCTCTATTGTTTTTATGCCTTTCCAAAGAGGGTACGAAGATAACTATCCCAAAGAAACCGGCGCCGATGCCGCCAAGAAGATTCTGGAAGAAGCCGGGTACAAGCTCAACGGCGATATTTATGAGAAGGACGGCAAAAAAGCAGAATTCTCTATCACCTACTTCGGTGGTGAGGCCACGACTCAGGCCCTGGCACGTAGTTTTGCCGAGCAAATGTCGCGGGCTGGAATCAAAGTGAATACTGATAATCAGCCAGGTTCAAATTACACCTCGGTCATCGGCTCAAAATCTTACGAGGCGATGCTGGGCGGTTTCGGCACCAGTCTTGATCCGGCAGAGTCGGCTGTTTCCCTCTACCATTCCGCCAATAACAACGGCGTGGGTGATCCCGAGATCGATAAGTTCTGTGAAGAGCTTCTGACCGTCGAATCGCGTGAAGAACAGCTCAAAATGACCAATAAACTTGAGAAGATGCACCTTGAAAAGGTCGTGATGTACCTTCCATACGCTAATGGTCCGGAATATTATGCCGTCAAGTCTAAGCTGGCTAACTATGGGCCGAGCCTTTTCAAAACGAGTTACACGAGCGCCGATTACTGGATGAACGTAGGCTGGCAGGAGTAATCAATCTTGCAGCGCTGTTGAGCCGAAGTGCCCCTGACCGATATGCGGTTGGGGGCACTTGCTTTTGCTGGGCTGTTTTCTGAAAGATACTAGTAGTCGCCGAGATGAAGCCCTTGAGGGTCTGTGCTGGTCCTATGCAATTCCAACCAGTGAAGGCGGTATATACCTCCGCCGCCGACAGCCGCCGGCAAGATCAGCGTGGCGAAGATCAAAAGATGAAGGGTGTTGCGAAAGCTCATGAAACCACGTGAAATAAGCTCAAAAGGCAGGATAGCCGGGATATAATTAAACAGAGATGTTTCACTGTTGTGCATCCGGTATGTTTTACCCATCCACGGCGAACTAGCTCACCCGGCACAGATTCTCCCCGGAACCTCAGGAGCTTCGATGAAGAACGTATCTGTCACCCGCAGAACCCTGCTCACCGGTACTCTCGCGCTCTCAGGAATCGGCGTGCTCACCGCCTGCCAATCCGGAACCAACGCTTCAGAACTGCCCGGCTCGGGCTGGGGAACAGACTCTCAAGAAGCAACAGCAACCAATCCGCGCGATAGAGCCGAGTTGCGCGAAGGCGGCAGCCTCAACCTGTCATATCCCGCTATTGGACCAAACTTCAACATTACCTCTGAATCCGGGTACGGAATCTCAATGCTCACTATTCACACGGCCGTGAACTCGGCGGCCGCCACCGGAGGATGGATAAGCGACTACGCCGGGAACCTCACCACCAACCCCGACTACGTTACCGAGTTCAAAGCCGAAACCGCGCACGGTACACAAAGCATCAGCATCAAGCTCAACCCAAAAGCCACGTTCAACGATGGAACCCCTATCGACATTGAGGCACTGCGCACCACCTGGGAAATCCTGCGCGGCAAAGACGGCGGCGGCAATGACTACCGAATACACGACGGGGGAGCCTGGAAACAGATAGCCTCCATCGAAGAAGCAGGCGACAAACACACCATCAGCATCACCATGAAAACCCCGTGGTACCCAGCCGATGGAAGCCTCTGCATCTTCCTGCACCCGGCGCTGAAAGACCCCGAGCTCTTCAACAACGGCTTTGATAAACCCCTTGATAAATACTGGGCGGGACCCTACAAAGTTCAAGAGTGGAATACCGCCGAAAGATACCTGAGAGTCGAACGAAACCCAGCGTGGTGGGGCACACAGCCTCTTCTTGATAGCATCACCTGGTACGAGATAGAAGACAGCGCCGAGGAACGCGCATCCTTCAAAACCGGAGAACTTGATGTTGTTAACGTGAGCACCGTGAGCGCCTACAACGACATCACGAGTGTTGCAGACATCGAAATTCGCCGCGGAATGGCGCTCTACGCGGGCGTTTTACAGCTCAACCCCCGCAAAGTTCCGCTGCCCATACGCCAGGCCGTGGTCGCCGGAATCGACCGCAAACAGATTCAGCACATACGTTTCGGGCAGCTCGGCTGGAAAGAAACCCTGCCCGGCTCGCTCTGCTTCCTACCGCCCCAAAACGGGTACCGCAACAACTATCCCAGCAGATCAAGCATCGAAAACGCCGTCAAAATCCTTGAGAAAGCCGGATACACCCGCGCAGGTATCTACACTAAAGGCGAAGAAAAAGCAGCCCTGACCATCACCAACTTCACGACCGAGCCAACGGTGGCTTCCATGAGCAACTTCATGATGGAACAACTCAAGCGCATGGGGATCGATGCCAAGGTTGAAAACCGCCCAGCCAACGAATACAGCACTGCGCTCGCCGCTGGCGACTACGATGCGGTTTTCACCGGGTACAGCATCACCCCAACCCCCGTGGAGGCGGTTAACTACCTGTACGCTTCCGTCACGGATGGCTGGAGCACCGAAGAAATCCGCAGCATGGCGGCGCAGATGCTGGGAACCGAGGATACGCACCAGCAGCTGGAACGCGCCAACGCCATTGAACAGAAGCATCAGCAGGATGTTGCCACCTATATTCCGCTGTACAACGGGCCCAACTATCTTGCGGTGCGCAAAAAACTCGCCAACTATGGCCCCGCGCTCTTCGCAGCACCCTACTACGACCCCAATGTGTGGATTAACGTGGGGTGGGAGAAAAAATCGTAGTATGAACCGGGGGCTTAAGAGGCTCCGCCGCCATGACTAAACAACGGAATATCACAAAAGCCCCACGTGCAGCTCAACTGCACACGGGGCTTTTGCCTCACCGGAAAACCTACTTAGTAGTCACCTTCAAAACGGTGGATGCATTATTTGCATTACCCACAACGCCCTCAACCGAGGCGAACTTGCGGGTATTGGTCACAATCACCGGAGTGATGAGCGGGTAACCAGCCTTCTTAATGACCGCAGGATCGAACTCGATCAGCGTATCGCCAGCGGCAACCTGCTCGCCCTTCTTCACCTTGACGGTAAAGCCTTCACCATCGAGGTTCACGGTATCCAAACCGACGTGCACCAAAAGTTCCACGCCGTTATCCAACTTGAGGCCCACCGCGTGACCGGAGGGGTAAGTAGCTGCGACTTTACCCGCCGCGGGTGCAACCACGGTGGTGCCGGTCGGCTCAACCGCAACACCCTCGCCGAGCTTACCGGCAGCGAAAATCGGGTCTGGAACCTCGGAAAGCGCCACGGCCTTACCCTCTAGAGGAGAAGCCACCTCAAGAACCGTACCTGCCTCTAGTGCGGGCGCTGCAGCGGTTGCAGCTGCGGATGCTGACCCGGCCTGCTCGGCGGAATCTTTCTTCGCCGATGCGCTTGCCGCCGCATCCCGTGCGGAATCTGCAGGAGCCTCGGCAGCCTTTGCAGCGTTCCTGGACTCATACCCGAAGAGCAGAACACCCGTCATTGCACCACCGAACGCAATTGCCAAGCCCAGAGCATACAGGGCGGAAGGCTGCATTGCGGGAATCGACAGGAGCGAGGTGAAGGCGAAAGCGTGCGACTTGACCCCTAGCAGTGAGATGGTGGCACCACCGGCCACAGCCGGTATCAGGATGAGGGGAATAACCCGCTTGTAGCGTAGAACCACACCGTAGAGGGAAGGCTCGGAAATACCACCGAGCAGGCCGGACATGGAAGCACCCACCGCAGTCTGGCGAAGCTCCTTATTCCGTGAAGCCCTAATAGCAACACCGGTGACCGCGCCGAAGACGGCGAAGTTGTAAGCACCCATGGGGGACTGGATGAAGTCGGTGCCCAGGGTCTGCAGGTTGTTAATCATCACGGCGTTCAGCGGCCAGTGCAGGCCCAACGGAACCATGAACAGGTACAGACCTGCGATTAGCGCACCCACAGCTCCCGGAGCTACATCGTTGACATTCTTCAGGAAGTCGGAGATACCCATAGCCACGCCAATACCGATGGGACCCACCACGAAAGCGGTTACGGGCACCAGAATAATAACGGACAGCATGGGGACGAAGACCATCTGCAGCATATTCGGAATGATCTTCTTCAACAGACGCTCCAGAGGCGCCAAGAGGGCAACCGCCAGCAGGGGCGGGAACACCTGACCGGTGTAATCGTAGGCGTACAGCGGCAGGTGCAGACCCATAATGGATACGTCAAGCATCTTAGTAGCCGGGTCAGCAAGTTTGGTGAGGCTCTGGAAGGTGCTGGTCATCAGCGCCGCCGGAATAGCCGCACCAACCCACATATTTGCGCCCAAACGCTTTGCGGCGGTTGCGCCAAGCATAATGGGCATGAAGTTCAGCACCGACAGAGCGGCAGCCTTAAGGATGTACCAGAAAGCGAACTGCTTCATCCATTCGGCTTCGAGCGCCTTACCGGCGGCTTCATCGGAAAGTCGCGGACCGTTCACAATATCGATGTTCACGCTCTGACCGGTCAGGTCGGTGTATTGACCGAAGAAACCGAACTGCTGCAAGAACACGATCAGGGTCAGAATCATGGAGGTGCCCAACAGTGCCCACAGCAGGGGACGGAAGGAATCGGAGAGCACATCGAAGATATTGGTGAGCCAGCCAGCCTTCTTGCCTTCGCCTCCGGAGGATTTCTTGGACCCAGAATTATCTTCGCCAAGGTTCGCCATGCCGGGCAGGGTCTGCATCTCGTTGTAGACCCCCTCAACACGGTCGCCGAGCACGACCTGAGTCTGACCGGACTGCTCAATGACCGAGAGCACCCCGGGGATGCTCTTAATCTGGTCCGTATTGACCTTGCTCCTGTCGGCGGGAGTTACGCGCAAACGGGTTGCGCAGTGCGTAAAGTGGGCGATATTCTCGGAACCGCCAAGTCCCGTCAGAATCTTCTCGCCAAGTTCGTGGTTTTTCACGTTGTTATCCTTGCACGGTGAATAGTGTGTTAGGGATGTTACCGGCGGCATCCTCAGAGCAAAACGCCCCGAGGGAAACAAAAAAAGACCCGAGCTGCATGCCGCCGTACCGTGATGCATTAAAGCATCGTGGGTATAACGATGAACCCTAAGGAATCTATTCCCTCAAGGGATTCAGCAACTCAGGTCTTGCCTGCCTTACCAGTAACAACCCTGTGTTCTATGGTTGTGTGATTCTAAGAATCACAATGTCTGCATGTAACTTTAGGCTTAAACCTGCGCGAGTGCAAGATGAGGTTTTGAAAGTTCAGAAAGTGTAAAATGTGCCGTTCAGGTCTGCGGTGGGTATCGTCTTCCGGTGGGGCAGAGCATCCGAAGAGATTAAACGCCGAACCGGTGCCGTTCATGAGATGTTACGGCACCGGTTCTTAGACGAGATTACTGAGGGGAAGATGCGATCTTGAGCTATTTCGTCGCGGAAGGGAAGAGGCTCAGTGAAGCCACCTCAAGCTCGGGGTAGCTGCGTTTCTGCCAGCGGCGACTACGATGCGCGTTCACCTCAATCAGCACCGCCCCTAAAACACCAGCTCCCACCGACAGCCACAACAATAGCGCCGACGGAGCCTCAAACTGGTGGTACCGCACCAAAACCGGAACCAATAACGCCGCAAAGAATACGGCAAGCAGCGCCCCAAACAGCAGGATACGTGCCTTGTTAAACGGCCTAGCCACTGCCGCAAGGTTCCACAATCCCATAATCACCAGGGTGATGAAAGAAGCAGTCTGCACCTGCCGCATATCGGTTCCCGGGAACACCAGAAGCGCCGCCAAATTCACGGTCAGAAGCATCGCCACCACGATAATAGAGTTCGGAATCGTGTAATTCAGCACGCGGCGCAAGAACCCGGGCACGTACCGGCGCGAGTTCGGCAGCAGTGCCAGCGCGAAGGAGGATGCGCCAACAATCAGGAAATCTGCGGTCGAGTATTGGCGGGGCAGGAACGGGAAGATCAGCCCCATCAGACCGAAGACCACACCCAGCAGGATCGCAAAGCCGGTCTTTGTTAGGAACAGGTTCGCTACCATTTCGATATTCGCAATCACCTGGCGGCCCTGTTCCAAGGCAGCGGGAAGCGAAGAGAACTTGCCGTCCAGAAGCACCAAGCGCGAGACGGCTTTCGTTGCGGGTGCAGCGTTGCCCATCGCAATGCCGAGGTTGGCGTGTTTGAGGGCGAGCGCATCGTTAATACCGTCGCCGGTCATTGCTACGACGTGCCCTTGCTCTTTGAGCGAGATCACCATGTTCTTCTTCTGTTCGGGCGAAACGCGACCGAAAATATTGTGGGTTGCGGCGGCCTCGGCGAGTTCGGGGCCGTCTTCCGGCAGGGTAGAGGCATCGATCGCGCCCGCAGAAATATCCATACCGGCGGTCTTCGCAGCTGCCTGTACCGTGTACGGGTTATCGCCTGAGAACACCTTGAGGGTTACGCCCTGGCGATTGAAGTAGTCCACGATTTCGGGGGCATCGGAACGCACATTTTCGCGGAAAATCACGAAGAGCACGGGGGTATGGTCAGTGGGGATGTGCTGCACCGGGTCTCCGTCATCGTTGCGCACCACGGCGGATGCATGCGCGAGTACCATCGTGCGCAGACCCAATGATGCGAGTTCACGGGCCCGCTCACGTTCCTCGGTGCCCTGGTTCAGCAGAGCCTCGGGAGCGCCGAGAAGCCAGGCTCCCGAAGACTTAAACTCGATAGCACTAAAGCGTAACGCCGACGAGAACGGCACAATGCCACTGACCTGCTCGGTGGGTGCCTGCTCGAACCCGCCGGTGAGTGCTGCTGCGGTCGGGTTCGCGTTTTCATCATGACCGAACCATGCCAACGCCTGGTCCCAGCCCTGCGGCAGGGATGCGCGCCACGCCTGATTTTCATCGGGTGCTTTTGCTTCGGCCGGAGTCGTCAGCGAGCGTACCGAATCGAAAATTACGCCGCCCTCGGTCAGGGTGCCCGTCTTGTCGAAGCACACCGTATCTACGCGGGCGAGTACCTCAACGGCGGGCTGTTCCTGCACCAAAATATTGTGTTTACGTCCCAGCGCCACAGCCGCTGCCGCGAACGCCAAGGTTGTCATAAGCGCCAAACCCTGCGGAATCATTGATGCTACTGACGAAACTACCGCGATAGCGACGTTCTCCCAGAGACCATCACGATTGACGACCTCAAGGCCGCCCGCCGCGCGCACCTGACCCCACAGCACGATCGGGATAATGATGGCAAGGCCGAAGGTAATCCACCGCACCACGCGGTCGAGCGCATCGCGAAGCTCAGACTGGATGCGCGAGAACTGCCGGGCCTCATCGGAAATTTTGCTTGCACGGGACTCGGAGCCCACCGCCGAGAGCAGTACGCGCCCGGTGCCGCCGAGCACGCTCGATGCCGAAAGCACCATATCGCCCGGACGTTTCGGAATCGGGTCATTCTCGCCGGTCAATAGGGATTCATCCAGCTCTAGCGAGTCGGAGGTTAGGACCACCGCATCCGCAGGAACCTGGTCGCCGCGTTTGAGCACTACCACATCGCCCTCAACCAGGGACTCCATAGGAACCTCGATCATAGCGCCATCGCGCACCGCCGTGATCGGGGATCGGTCAAGCAGAGAGATACGGTCGAGCTCAAGTTTAGCCTTGTACTCCTGCACAAAACCGATAATCACATTCGCCACCACGGCGAACAGAAAGAGCAAATCAGCCCAACGCTGGTATAGAATCACAACCAGACCGCACAGCCCAAGCACCAGGTTAAATACCGTAAATAGGTGTGCCCGCATAATGCTCCACAAGGTGCGGGAAGACTTATTATTCTGAGCATTGACCTTACCGGCGGCGGTGAGCTTAGCAACCTCATCGCTGCTGAGCCCGTGAACAGCAAGCTCTTGAGAACCGCTGTGTGCCTGAGCAGAATATTCGGGAACATAACCGGAGGCTTCAGACAGCATTGTCTTGTGCTGGTCAGAACTCATGGATGGGGTACTCTCCTTCGTGGGGTAGGGGAAGAGTAATACATACGGTTTGGGCTGCACCCGGGCGAGTTCAGACTTCTTATCACAAGAAATAACCCTACGCCGGGCATTACTTTATTCTAACAAGTAACCATGGTGCAGGGCTTATATGCCGAACTGGGAATATACTGAGAATCCGTCGGATACTGGCATGGAATATCCGGGGTAGCAGCCCAGAAAAAGGACGACTCAAAGCACAGTGCCGCTCTATCGCCGCGGCAGAACCAGAGGACGCTTCGTCACCGGATGCTCCAAAACCTCAATCGGATGCTGATACACACGGCTCAGCCGCTCCTCGGTACACACCTGAGCGGGGGTACCGTTGGCAGCCACACGACCCCTATCCAGCAGCACGATCCTATCCGAATACGCCGCCGCCACATCTAAATCATGCAGAACCGCTAACACCGCCGTGCCCTCAGCGGCAAGCTCCCGGCTCATCTGCAGAGTTTGTTCCTGATGTTTAATATCCAGCGCCGCCGTAGGCTCATCCAAGAGCACTAGGGGAGTCTGCTGCGCAAAAATACGAGCCAAATGCACACGCCCGCTTTCGCCACCCGAAAGGGTTGTCACATCGCGATTTGCCATCATCTCTGTATGCGTACGCGCCATCATCTGCTCGATCACGGCGTCGTCCTCATGCGCACGCTCGGTACCGCGCCACGGGGTGCGCCCCATCGCCACTACCTCGTGCACAAGGTACGAAAACGCCACCTGAGTTTTCTGCAGCAGCAGGGCACGCAGACGCGCAAGCTCAAGATACGAATACTCACCCACTCGCTTATTCTTGAGCAGTACCGAACCGGAATCGGGCTTAGTATCGCCCGCAATAACCCCCAAAATCGTGGACTTACCGGCACCATTGGGACCGATGAGCGACACAACCTCGCCCGCCTGAACCTCAAAAGAGACATCCTCTAAGATGCGCCGCCTACCCACCGACAGCGACACCCCATCAACAATAAGCATTAAAGACCTCCCTTCCCCATCGAACGGCGCAACAGGAAGAAGAACGTAGGGCCACCCACGAGCGCCGTAAAAATACCGATCGGCAGGTCAGAGACCGGAATGAGCGTGCGCGCCCCCAAATCGGAAAGCGCAATTAACAGCGCCCCGCCCAGTGCCGAAGCGGGCAGCAGCAAACGGTTAGACGGCCCCACAATAAGCCGAAGCAGATGCGGAATAATCAGCCCCACAAAGGCGATAATGCCCGCATGAGCCACCGCCGCACCCGTCAAAAGCGCCGTAGCAGCAATCGCAACACCGCGCAGACGCTCAACATTCACCCCGGAATGCTGTGCCGCGCGCTCGCCCAGCGCCAACAGATCAAGTTTGCGTGAAATCATCAAGCACATGATTAGCCCCGCTACGATCACGAACCACACGCTGGCAAGAGCCTTCCACGTAGACCCGTTGAGCGATCCCATCTGCCAGAAGACGATGCGGTCGCGGCTGACATTATCGGCCAGGTACAGGCAGAACGCGATTGCGGCGTTTGCCACCGCAGTTACCGCAATACCCGTCAAAATCATGGAGAGAACTTTCGCTCGACCTGAGGAACGCGAGAGAAAATAAACCAGTGCTGTTGCCGCGAGGGCACCGCCGAAGGCGAAAGCTGGAACCGTGTAAATATCGAAGAATTCGAGATTGAAAACGACCGCTACACATGCTCCCACCGCGGCGCCCGAAGACACACCGATAACCCCGGGCTCGGCCAGCGGGTTACCGAAAACCGCCTGCATGACCGCGCCCGAGCATCCCAGGGCAGCGCCCACGAGCAGCCCCAAAAGCACACGCGGAAAACGAATATTCCACAGGGTGCTGTCTTCAAGATAGGCGGTCGGATCCTTGGGAATCATACCCAAGCGGCGCCCCAGCGAAGCCACCACATGATCGGTCGGAATATTGTACTGACCCAACCCCGCAGACACCACGGTTATGACGATCAGGGCAATACTCAGAAAGCCAAAAGTTGCGAGAATACGGATGCGGCGTTTGCTGCGATAATCCGCGCTGCCGGGAGTCGCCGCATCAGTGCGGTTGGAGGAATTCACAGGTGGAGCCTCTTAATGCTGGGGTGCGTAGATAGCGCGGGCTAGGGAAAGCAGAACGGCGGGGGTGTTCGGACCGTAGGATAGAATCTGCCCGTCGTTCATATCAACCACGCGCCTGCTCTTTCCCGCGTTCGTTTCGGCAACGCCAGGGCGTGCCAAGAATCCATCCAAGCCGCCGGTGGATTCCACGCCGTGAGTCATGGTCAAAATGACATCCGGGTTCACCTTGACCAGCGCCTCGCTATTCGCAGGAACAATGTTGCGCGCTCCCTGCTCGGAAGCCACATCTCTGCCCTCAAGCGCGGCAATCAGATCATCCGCGCCGGAACCCTTGCCGAGAATGAAGAATACCCCGGCATTACCGCGCACGTACAGGAATGCCATTGACAGTTTCTTATCGCCTTCAGGGGCAACTTCTTTGATGGTATTCAGGGCATAATCAAGGTCTTTCTGCACGCGCTCGGCAACCTTATCGCCCGCCTCCTGCACACCTAAAGCCTGTGCCACAGCCTTGAGCTGGGGAATGATCTTATCCATGCGCCTCTCATGGTCGAACACCACCACAGTCACGCCCGCATCGCGCAGTTGTTCAACAACTTCTTCGGGACCATTGCTCTTATCCCAGAGCACAAGATCGGGGTTCGTCGCGAGAATCGCATCCGCGTTCAGGTCGTGGCCGTTCTGAGTGACGAGCGGCAGCTTCGCTAGCGAAGACTCGGTTGAAGACGTCACACGACCGACCAGACGATCACCCAAACCCAGCGAGATAACCTCTTGCGCGAGAGTGCCATACAGATCAAGAGCCAGGATGCGGTTCGCCGACTTAACAGTCACCTCATCGCCCTTGAAATCCTTGAAAGTCACAGGAAGCTGCGGGGTGGGAGTCTCAACCATCGGCTGAACTTCGGGGGTGTTCTTCGCGCTGCTGGGACCCGTCAGCGATTTCGGATCGGAAGAAACATTGCTCTTGAGCTCCTGCGCAAGGTTCTCAAGCTCAGACTTGGTGGTCTGTTCATCAACCACGGAATGCGAGGATGCGCTCGTGCTGCCCGGATTTTGGGTGCCGATGCCGCATCCGGAGATAAAAAATATGGATGCCGCTAATAGCGCGGCGGTAACCTTCTGCGATGCGCTCGCTCTGCCGTGCCGGTGTCTGGGGCGTGTTGTTGCGCCGGGGTGTGAGAGACGAAAAGCCATATGAAGAGTTCCTATCGGCTAAAACTGTGAGTGTATGTATTCGTGATGAGAGCGTGTGCTTAGGGTGAGGGTGCGGGTAGTCGATACTACCCGCACCCTGGCGCATCCGGTGAGCTATGAGGTGCGGATGCTGCACCGAGGAATAAACCCGAGCCTAAGAACCGCCGCATATGCCGGTGGTTGATAGGCCGATCTTAGGTTTATTCGGAGCGCTCAGACATCCTGGAGGACTTGCGACGGCGGGTGTACAGCACTGCACCAATGCCGGCGGCCAGAGAGGCCAGACCACTAGCAACCCCAGCCTCTACACCGCTGGCACCGGTATGCGCCAGACGACCATGAGAGCCGCGTGCGTTGAGAGATTCGCATCCCTGACCCTGATATACGGTTTCGGTCACAGTTTGGGTGGTCTGGGTTTTGGCGGTGTTGCCCGCGGGCTGTGTACCCGAAAGCGAAGCTGAGAAGCTCAGCGGAGCCATATCCTTACCCGCCTCGTAGAAACCTGCAAACGCTTTAGCACCCTCAGCGGTAATGGTAGTGCCCGCACCGCTGATGGAAATTTTATCGCCAGAGACCTGCAAACCGCTCACATCAACGTTGAGCAGAGCAACTTCACCGTAATTCTGCGATTTGCCGTCCATATCGTTGCCGACCACCGTTGCGTAGAGAACCGCGGTCTTGCCGTTGATCTCCAGACGCGGGTTTGAGATGGTGGTGTCCAGAATTCCGTGGTGTCCGGTGAAATGCACCGAACCGGTGAAGGAAACCGAGCCCTTACCATCCTTGAAGGAACCCGTACCCTTCGCCCACTGGAAGGCATTATTGGAATAGGTGGTACCGTTCAGATCCCAGCTGCCGTTAGCGATGCCGCCGCGAATGTAGTTGCGGAAGGAATCGCGCACGCCCCATCCAAGATCTGCGCTGGCGACCTTACCGTCTGCGGATGCGGCCGGTGCTTTGTTCGCTGCCTTAACGGGAACCTGCTTGGTCACGGTCACCGGGGTGCAGACGGGCTGGGCGGGGTTCTTTGAGACGCTGCTGAAGGAACCGCTCTTACCGCCATTCGGGTGTGCAGCCGGGGTGGAGCCGTTACGGGAAGGGGAGGCACTGCCGCCGCCATTGTTCACGGAACCGCCAAAGTTCGTGCCGCCAATACCCGCATTCGCGTTATTACCTAGGTTCGTCGAACCGCTGCCGATGTTAGAACCCTTAACCGTGGTGTCGGTAACCTTGTTTTCCACCAGCTGAGAACCGAGTTTTGCGCTGAAGGAGAGCGGAGCCATAGCGCGCTTGTCGGCGTCATTGTACTGCCCGGCGAAGATTGCCTCGGACCCCTCGACGGTAACGGTAACGGCTGCATTCTTAGCCGAGAGCACGTTATTTTCTAAGGTTGCACCGCTCAAATCGACCTCGGCGAGTACAAGATCTTTGAAGGTGCGGTTTTCGCCCTGCATGTTGAGCGCTTCGGCGTCGACAACCAGGTAGCCCTTGCCCTCTTTGATGACTAGGCGAGTGTTCTCGAAGCTGCTGTTGAGCTGGCCGTGATGCCCGCTAATGTGCACCTTGCCCGCGAAGTTGATCTGACCGGTCTTCGTGGACTCATCGTACGAGCCGGATGCGCTGGTAAAGTCCAGCCCGCCCGCCGCATTCTTCGACAGACCCTCGACGGTGATGTTACCGCGCGCAATGGTGTTGAGGTAGTGCAGGAAGGAATCACGAATATTCCAGGTCAGGTTGCCGGATTCAATAATGTGCCCTTGACCTTTCGGCACGTCGGTTCTCGGCGCTGCATCGGTAGCCGGAGGCTGAGCCGGTGCGGGCTTAGCGGCTTCCGAGCTTTGTGAGGGCTGCGGTGCCGGTTGAGAGCTGGGTGCTTCGCTGGGCTTTGAAGGGGTTGAGGCAGGTGTCTCAGAAGTCTGAGAGGGCTGTGGTGCCGGAGCTTCGGAACTCTGTGAGGGCTGCGGTGCCGGTGTTTCAGCAGGTTTACTTTGCTCTGGCGCAGGCTGGGCTGGCTCAGGAGCTGGATCGGCAGGCTTGCTCGGTTCTGGTGCAGGCTGCGCAGGCTGAGATGGCTCAGGAGTAGGATCGGCAGGCTTCTCCGGTGCCGGGGCCTGCTTGGTAACGAGCTTTGCGGAGAATGCCAGCGCATCCAGCTCTTGACCTGCCTGGTAGAACCCGGCAAACACCGAAGTTGCTTCTGTGCTGAGTTTTACCTTGGTTGCATCAGATGCTGCCAAGGTCAGCTGCCCGCCCTCGTTTTTCAGGGAGGAAGCATCGAAAGTACCAATCAGCGTGTGATCGTGCTGTACGGGCGGGTTCGGGGTGGTGTTGCCGTTATAGGGGCGTTCGCTGATATTTGCGTATAGGCTGCCTTGCCCGTCTTTGATGACAAGTTCCAAGTCGCTGATAGTTACTTCGAGCACGCCGTGGTGCCCGGTGTACTTCACGCTGGAGCCGGTGAATTTAACGTGGTATGAACCGTCTGCCTCGACGGTACCTTCAGCGGCGGTGAAGCGATAAGAACCATCCGCGTTGGAGGTAGCACCGGTTAGTTCCTGCGAACCACCGGCGACAGGACCGGTGATGTATCTGCGGAATGAGGATTTGACGCCCCAATCTACGGATGCATCCTGCAGGCTTTGTGATGCGGCAGCTGGCGCCTGCTCAGAGACGATCTGCGCGGTCGGTGCGGGTTGGTTCGCTAGGGCGGGAGTGGCGGCGATGCCACTGAGGCCAACGGCGGCAGACGCTAGAAACGCCCATGAGCGCTTCGCGTTATGCGACATAGACATGTGTTCCTCTATTCGTGGTTTTAGTAATGAGCAGTCTTAGTCTAGACCTATTAGCTAAGACTTGTGTAGCTTAATTGTAGTACTTTGCTTCATGATGAGGTTACCCTTAATAAAATTTTTTGGCATCGGTGTTGCAAAACCAAAAATTTAGTGACACTATGTCATTTATTGATTTGGTGACACAGTGTCATCAAAAATATTCATGACTCTCAACTCAATCAGGAGGCGTTCCATGACCGCCATTATTACCCCCGAAACCACCTCACCCGATGCTGTCGAACAGCGGTTTTCGGCCCGGCTAAAAGCTAGCACCAAGCGCGTGCATGATAATGCCGAGCACTCTACCTTTATGGAAGATTTGATGGGCGGGAAACTCGATACTTCCGCATATTTACGCCTCATCAACCAGTACACCTATATCTATGAGGCGCTGGAGGAAATCTCTCGGAATCTGCGTGTATCCGGTAACTCACTGACCGATCCTTTCACTCTGGAAGGGCTGGATCGTGCCGCCGCGATTCACCACGATATTCGTACTCTAGGGCAGACCGAGATTGACGCCCCGTTGCCAGCGACTATCGAATACGTGGCGCGTATCAAGGCGACCGCGCAGGCTCCCGAGCGGTTCTTGGCGCATCATTATTTGCGCTATCTGGGGGACCTCTCGGGCGGGCAGGCGGTGGCGGCTCTGGTGGCGCGCCATTACGGCATTGCGCGGGATGCTCTGACCATGTACTCGTTCCCGCAGCTTCCCAAGCCGAAGGTCTTCAAGGATGGATACCGGGAGCTTCTTGATCGCGCTCCTTTGAGCGAAGAGCAGCGTGAAGCCCTGATTGACGAGGCTATGGAAGGGTTTCGTATTAATGCCGCGCTCTTTGCCCAGCTAAGCGAGCAGAGCTAGCCATCGATAAACATCTCGATAGATGTTCAAAGTTCGTGTTTGAGCCATATCAGGACCATTTGTGACAGATTGTTACACCTGTGTAGACAGTACCTCAGAGTGTTTATTATCACTGAAAAATATACGTAAATAACCGTTATATGACGTTTGTATGACAGGTTCACATGTGTGCCTGGAAAATCTCCGTGTGACGCAGAAATACAAGGATGCGGTGGTTCCCCAGAGGGGCAAACCACCGCATCCTTTATAAAAAGTTAGCGCTCCCGAGGGATGAGATCGATGCCGAGGGTGTCGAGTACGGCGGTTACTTTGTCAAAGGCGATAGACTCGCGCCCTTTTTCGAGATCGCGGATCGTGCGCTCCGAGACTCCGGCAAGAAGCCCCAAATACTCCTGCGTAATCCGAAGTTCGCGGCGATGCTCGCGAACGATCTGGGCGAGCGAGCCCCTTAAGTCCCGTGGCACGAGCGCATCCTTTCCATGAGTCTGAAACCCTATAAATCGGCAAAATAATTCCGAATTCATGACATTATGGCATGAAAATTGGTGAAAACACTATATTTCGGCAATATTTTGCCGATATATATAGTTTTAGGGGGTTAGAGGGAGGAAAACCACGCTTTTCGGCAGAATATTTCCGATTTTTAGGCTTCCTGATAGCCGTCATGCGGATGCGGCGGCTCCCCCAGAGAGGGCAAACCACCGCATCCTTTGTTACCGCCGTATGCGCGTTGTAACTCAACTGCACATGACACTACCTGCTGCTACGCAGCCTGAGGCTCGGGTTTGGGTCCCGCAGTGACCGCGCGATCGCGATTCTGCGCTATGCGCACGGTCGGAGTGAGCGCCGAACCTACCCAAAGAGCCATGACCGCATAGAGACACAGGATCGGCACGGTCGAAAACAACAAGGCATACTGTGCAAGATGGTTGAGGCTGTTGAATCCGCCACCGATGGCGGCACCCAGCCACATAGGTGAAATATATAGACCGATAAACGCCACCCACGTCAAAACATGTGCGGTACCGGATAACCAGGCGGGCAGGTGCGTGAAAAACAGGGGGAAAGCATCAAGAACAAGCGTCATGATAATCAGCGGGAACATGACGTTATGATGCGACCAGCTGATGGGGGAGATGCTCACCATCAAAAACCCGCCGACCGCCACCTGAGATAGCACAAGATTACGGCGAATAAGCTGGCGCAGAAGCACCGCACAGAGCCCGATCGTAGCAAGAACAAGGGCGTAATATACGGGCCTCAGGGTAGGTTCACGCAGACCCAGGTGCATCAGCCAGCCTTGAATCGAAATATTATCGGCGAAGTTAATACCCCCAACGCGACCGGAATCCGAAACGGCGCTCGTCCAGAACGTAACAGCCTGCTGCGGGAGGAAGATAAACCCAAGAAGAATGGTCGTGCCGAAAGAGAGACCCAGGGTAAAGATTCCGCGCCAGTCTTTGCGCATGAGCAGAATAAGGCCGAAGGCAAGCGGGGTGAGCTTAATACCGCCTGCGATGCCGATAAGTGCACCCCGGGGAATGCGGGTTGCCGGTCGTATAAAATCGGCAAGCACCAGCGTAAGAATGATGGGGTTAATTTGTATCAGCGAGAGCCCGCGCCGCCACGGCCCGGTCATAATAATGATGAACGTGAGGGCAGCAATGACGCCGTATGTGCCGAGTCTTTCCTGGAAAGGGATGCTGTAGCCGCGGTCGGTGGCGTAGTTATAGATAAGGGTTGCCAGCCACCATGCAACACCGATGCTGATCGCATACATGATGGCGATACCCACCCATGCGGGCAGAAAAGCGAACGGTAAGAACACGAGCGCGGCAAAGGGCGGGTAGGTGAAGGGCAACCTAAAGTTGCCGTACTCCAGGAGATTGCGGGCGTAGAGATCTTTGTGCATGCCGTCGTTATCGAAGATGGTCATGGCACCGAAACGGTAGACATTGAAGTCTAGTCCGCCCGTGAACTCGATATAGATAAGCCAACCGATAACAAAGAGAGCGAATGCCGTGAGCGTTATTCTGCCCGCTTTAGGTATGTCTGGCGTAAAGACCTGCACGGATGGTGCTGCGGTCATGGTGATCTTTCTGTTGTGTCTGTGCATTTTTTGGATGCGGTTCGGGGGGCGAATGTGTTATCGGTGTGAACGGTTTATGTAACCTATCCTCCAGTCTAGCGTGTGAAAGCGCAGGTGGGGAGTGCCTTGAGGCAGAAAAAGGCTCTTGATGTGAAGAAAGCGTTGGAAACTCCGCTTTATTCACATCAAGAGCCTAGCTGTGCCGATAGAGGGATCTAGCCCTGCGCCACCTCACCAAAGTGAGCTGCCATGGTGCCTTCGTGAGCGGCACGCAGCTCATCAAGGTTGATGGAGACCTCGTTTTGGAAGTCCAGCGCGTTCGAGAGCGCATCCACTACGCCGATGCGCGCGAACGGGAACTGCCGGGCGGTGCACATATCCTTGAAACGTACCTCCTCAGAACGCGGGACGGAAACCACCACGCGACCTAAGGACTCCGAGAACAGCAGGGTGAACAGGTCGAGCCCGTCGCGTTCGGCAACTTCGCCTAGCCCGATGCGCGCCCCGGTGTTGAAACGCAGGCAGGCTTCCGCGAGTGCTGCGGCAAGGCCACCGGCCGCAACGTCGTGTGCCGCATCGATCATGCCGTCACGCGACATATTTACGAGCATATCGCCAAGCTGACGTTCAACCGCCAGATCAACCTTCGGGGGCAGACCCCCCAGGTGACCTTTGAAACGCGCCCATTCTGAGCCGTCCAGCTCGTCACGGGTAGTACCCAGCAGGTAGATGGCCTGACCGTCGTGTTCCGGGGCCCAACCCGAGGGGGTGCGCCGGGTAATGTCGTCCATTACGCCCATCATCGCGACCACAGGGGTCGGGTTAATGGCCTTACCTCCGGTCTGGTTATACAGCGAAACATTGCCGCCGGTGACCGGAACACCTAGCTCCATGCAGCCGTCGGCAAGACCGCGTACGGCTTCGGCAAACTGCCACATGACGTCCGGATCTTCGGGGGAGCCGAAATTCAAGCAGTCCGAAACCGCGACCGGGCGGGCACCCACGGTTGCCACATTACGGTAGGCCTCCGCCAAGGATGCGCGCGCGCCCTCATACGGGTCAAGGTAGGCAAAACGCGGTGATGCGTCAGTCGCCAGCGCGACCCCCAGGTTGGTGTTCTCATCCACACGCACCACGCCCGAATCGTCCGGCATAGAGAGGGCTGTGTTGCCCTGCACGTAGCGATCGTACTGGTTGGTAATCCAGGACTTGGAGCACATATTCGGAGACGCCATGAACGCCTTGATAGCCTCGCCCAGCTGTTCGCCGCGCGGGCGTGCATCGTCGGCAGCGGAGCCTGTGAAATGGTCTGCCTGGAGTGCATCCTGACCAGCCGGGCGCGCATAGGGGCGCTCATAGGTGGGACCATCGTGCGCCACGGTACGCGGGTCTACATCAACGATTACCTGGCCGTCCCATTCAATGGTTAGGCGACCGGTATCGGTCACCTCGCCCAAGAAGGAGTACTCCACGCCCCATTTCTTCATAATCGCCTCAAAACGCTCGACGTTCTCGGGCGAAACGACCGCCATCATGCGTTCCTGCGATTCCGACATCAGAATTTCGCCGGGGGTTAAGGTGGGGTCGCGCAAGAGTACTTTGGTGAGGTCCACGTGCATGCCGCCCTCGCCGTTGGATGCGAGCTCACTGGTTGCACAGGAAATACCGGCAGCGCCGAGATCCTGAATACCCTCGACCACGGAACCCTTGAAGAGTTCCAAGCAGCATTCGATCAGAACCTTCTCGGCGAAGGGATCGCCTACCTGCACGGCGGGTCGCTTGGAGGGCTTGGTATCGTCAAATGATTCTGAAGCCAGTACGGATGCGCCGCCAATACCGTCGCCGCCGGTGCGTGCCCCGAAGAGCACTACCTGATTGCCCACGCCGGATGCGTTTGCCAGGCGAATATCTTCGTGGCGCATAATACCGACTGCCAGGGCATTGACGAGGGGGTTTGCCTGGTAGCAGGCGTCAAATTCGGTCTCACCGCCAATATTGGGCAGCCCCAGAGAGTTGCCGTAGCCGCCGATGCCCGCGACCACACCGCCGACCACGCGGGCGGTATCCGGGTGGTCGATAGCGCCGAAACGCAGCGGATCCATAACCGCGATCGGGCGTGCACCCATCGAAATAATGTCACGCACAATACCGCCCACGCCGGTTGCCGCACCTTGATAAGGCTCAACATAGGAGGGGTGGTTATGTGACTCAATCTTGAAGGTTACCGCCCAGCCGTCGCCAATATCGGTTACGCCAGCGTTCTCGCCGATGCCGACCATCAGGTCTTTCTTCATCTCGTCGGTGACTTTGGCGCCGAATTGCTTCAGGTGTACTTTCGAGGATTTGTAGGAGCAATGCTCGGACCACATGACCGAGTACATGGCCAGCTCGGCCGCGGTCGGGCGGCGGCCCAGAATCTTCTTGATGTCTTCGAACTCATTTTCCTTTAACCCCAGCTCTGCCCAGGGGAGTTCGGTATCGGGGGTTTCCGCCGCGTGCTCGACGGTATCGAGGTTAAACTGCTTCTCGCTCATCGCTTGTGTCTATCCTTGTCGTCGTGCGTCTAGCGGGCGTTGATCAGGTTGGAAAGAACGGAGGTGAAGACGCCCAAGCCGTCGGCACCGCCTCGTAGTGAAACATCGCCGAATCCGGAGGATGAGGGGCCAAAACCGGGTTCAACCGCGTGTTCTGGGTGGGGCATCAGACCGACGACATTTCCGCGTTTGTTGCTGATACCGGCAATATCGTGGCGTGAACCGTTCGGGTTGAAACCCACATACCGGAACACCACGCGATTCTCGGCTTCGAGCGCCTCTAAAGTTTTGGCGTCCGCCACGTATTGACCGTCCTGGTTTTTAAGCGGAACCACAATCTCTTGCCCGGGTTCATAGGATCCGGTCCACGAGGTAGCGTTATTTTCGATGCGCAGGGTTTGGTCACGGCAAATGAACTTGCGGTGATCGTTCTTAATCATGGATCCGGGGAGCAGATGCGACTCAGTGAGAATCTGAAAACCATTGCAGATACCCAGCACCGGCAGGGGAGCAGAGCCCGATGTTCCCGCTGCATTTGCTGCTGCGATGACCGAATGCATGACGGGTGCTTTTGCCGCGATAGCGCCTGCACGCAGATAGTCGCCGTAGGAGAAACCGCCGGGAATGATGACGGCATCAACGTTTTTGAGATCTTCGTCGTCATGCCAAAGTTCGACGACGGTTCCGCCCGCTAACCGTACGGCACGCGCCGCATCGCGGTCATCGAGGGTGCCGGGGAAAGTAATAACGCCGATGCGCGCATAAGCAAAGTCGGGGTTGGGTGCCGAGACGCTGAAGTCGCCAACAAGGGGAACTTCGTGTGCTGCTAGTGATTCTGCCATGCTCTTAGTCCTCCAGAACCGAGACGTTCACAACGTCTTCGATGACGGGGTTTGAGAGTAGCTCTTCTGCCGCTTGGCGTGCCTGCGCAAGATGCTCTTCGGTAGCTTCGCCTTCGACGGTCAGCTCAAAACGCTTGCCTTGGCGAACGTCGGTGAAGGAATTTAGACCGATACGGGGCAGCTCGTGAGCGATAGCTTTACCCTGCGGGTCAAGAATTTCGGGCTTGAGCATAACATCAACAACAATACGGGCCATGTGCGGGCACTCCTTGGGTGCATGAGTTCTGATTGAGCCGTCTTAATGTTACCGCAAGCACGCTTCTTGACGCCCGCTCGGCGAGCGAATTTTGACCGCAGTATCGGTCAAAGAGCGGCGGGTACGGGAACGTGAAACTAAGCGCGCGTAAATATGAAGATACCCATAGTGAGCTATGCCTTACCAAGAAGAAAGTGTGGAATCAAAACTCCTTGTAGAAAAGCGTAATAATTCTTCTCAAAAATCGTTCTCTGTGAGCGAACATCGGAATTTTGAAGTCTTTAGCAGGTGATGTTTCAAAACTGCGGATTAAAGAATAATTTTGGAGATTACGCATATCAGGATGCGCGCCTCAGCTAGTTCTCAAGCGTCGTGTCAATGTTTAAAGTATGTTTGAGTGGTAAACTAATTTCAAAGTTGCTGATTTCACATAAATTATTTACATGTAAATTATAAAAACCAATCTCGCATGCTGTATAGTATATTTCCGTTGTAAACTTTTGCTCCAGAAAAGTGACATCAACGATTCATTTTGCTCACATTTTGTTTAAAGTGATTATGTTCACAGGGAATGCATGATTACAAATTCTCTAAGAGCGTGTATGATGTCGCGCCAGTTTTCCAATGGCGCCTCATCGCACTCCTGCCATCACCACTGGCAGAAAACAAAACGGGCAAACCCTGAGCTGCATCAACCGCATAACCACCGTGGCTTGAAGAGGCATAGCGCGCGGCTATGTTAATTCACTCCGTTCCACCGAGCGGAATGAGCCATCATTTCCGGGGTGGGCGGTGATGCACCGCGCTGAGTCACCGCACAAGCCGTGCAGGACAATCACCACTAAGTAAATAACGATCGCTGAAAATATTCACCGAATACATGCGAGCTTGAAAAGTTTGGCACTTCAGAAAAGCTCGAAGATGCTCCTCGGGACGAAAAAGACAGGCTATCGCGATAGATAAACTCAACCACAAGTATTTCTCCCTCGTTTTCCGGCGGGGGAGAAATTAGTTTAAGCCACGGCGGCGCGATCGAGAGCGCCCTCAATCTGGCTCAAGACGCGACGGCGCAGCGTCACCGAACGCTCCGAAAGCTCGCGTTGATACCGCACATACTCGGCTTTACCCTCGGGAGTCTCTACCTTAATAGGCTCATAGCCCCAATCGAGAAGGTCGTACGGTGCGGCGCGCATATCGAGTTCGCGCGCATCCCAGGCAAGCTCAAAGCAGTCCATCACGAGCGCCGAATCGATGAGAGGGATCAGCTTGTATGCCCACTTATAGACGTCCATATTGGCGTGCAGACAAGCGGGCTGTTCTAGTGTGCGCTGTGCTTCACGGGTGGGCTGCAGCTCGTTCATGGGCGCCGCCTGAGGCATGAAAAACCGGAACGCATCGAAATGCGAACAGCGGATGCGGTGCGACTCAACCACCCGGTCGGTGCCCTCAGCACCCAAACGCAAATCCAGGTAGTCGTGACGAATATTATTCTGAACTGATTTATACGCCATCGCCCATTCGTGCATACCAAAGCATCCAAAAAACGCTTTTTTATCGGCTGTATTTGACAGAATTTCGCGAGTGAACGTGAGGGCGGTGCCGCGTTTGTCCACGAATTGGGGTATATCCACGAGAACCGCATCGCCACGTTCGGCATGGGTGTGTGCATCGTCGGGGGAGAGCCCAGCTGAAAGGAGCTCGTCCTCGGTTGCTGCACGGTAGAATTTCCAGCTGACACGTTCGGCGGCATCCAGCAGAATGACACCAGCCCCAGGGTGCCAGCGTTTGAACTGACCGGGCTTGAGCGTGTAGTACGTAAACAGGAAATCCTCGACCGGATGCGCCTGCCCCCGCTCGCGCCGCCGCACAAACGGGTCAGCAAAGCGCCCTGCCCGGCGCTCATGCTCCTTCGCATAAGCACGCCAGAGCGAGCCGTCAAGTACTGTCACAGAGTGACTTATCTGCATTCTCCGAAACTAGCGGCCTGTTCCGCCGTATACGGTGGCTTCGCCTTCGGCATCAAGCTCAAAAGCGGTGTGTACCGCGCGGACCGCCTCATCAAGCTTTGAAAGCTCGGTGATAACCGAGATACGAATCTCGGAGGTCGAAATCATCTCGACGTTCACGCCCGCATTGCTCAGCGCCTCAAAGAAGGTAAACGAAACACCCGGGTTGGTCTTCATGCCCGCGCCCACAAGCGAAAGCTTACCCACTGCCTCGTTATAAATAACCTCTTCAAAACCGATCTCGGCCTGGGTCTTCTCAAGTACCTGTAACGCCTGCGGACCCTGCGCCTGGTTGAGCGTAAAGGAAATATCGGTCACGTTCGGTCGGTCGGTCGAGACGTTCTGCACGATCATATCGATGTTAATCTTGGCCTCATTGAGCAGACCGAAAACCTTAGCGGCAGATCCGGGGATATCGGGCACGCCCACCACGGTAATTTTTGCCTGTCCACGGTCGTGCGCAACGCCAGAAATCAGGGGCTGTTCCAAGGGAATCTCCTTCACATGGGTGGGGGTTAGTTCTGCGGAATTTTCCGGGATAACAAGGGTGCCTTCAAGATTCGAGAATGACGAACGCACATGCAGTTTCAGATTGAAACGGCGGGCGTACTCCACGCTGCGCAGATGCAGAATCTTTGCGCCATTCGCCGCCATCTCAAGCATTTCTTCACTTGTGACAGTATTGAGCTTATGCGCGGCTGATACGATGCGCGGGTCGGCCGTGAACACGCCGTCCACATCCGAATAAATCTCGCACACATCCGCATGAAGCGCCGCCGCAAGAGCGACCGCCGTAGTATCTGAACCGCCGCGACCGAGGGTCGTAATGTCACCGCTCTGGCGGTTAACACCCTGGAACCCCGCCACAATCGCAATGTTTCCGGCCTCAACAGAGCGGCGAATACGGCCTGGATTGACCTCCACAAGCCGCGCCGAACCATGCACGCCGTCGGTAATCATGCCCGCCTGAGAACCTGTGAAAGACTGCGCCTTCGCGCCTAGATCATTGACCGCCATCGATAGAATAGCCGTCGAGATGCGCTCGCCCGCAGTCAGGAGCATATCGAGCTCGCGCGAGGGGGTAACGGTAGCGGTTACTTCAGCGGCAAGGTCGAGTAGTTCATCGGTGGTGTCGCCCATCGCGGAGACGACCACGACCACATCATTGCCCGCTTTTTGGGTGTCCACGATGCGCTGGGCGACGCGTTTGATACCCTCGGCATCCGCGACGGAAGAACCGCCGAACTTTTGGACGATCAGGCTCATTGAATTCTCCAGGTCAGTATTGAGTATGCCACCGGCTAGTTTACCGGCTCTTTACATAGTAGGCAGATGCGGCGCGCGGTGGGAATTGTGCACGTATGTGTATTAGAACGTGAAATATGAAGAACTGTTACGGATGACTCTGCGGAACCGGGCGCTGCACATCCCATTTTTACAGAACGGCAGAGCTTATTAGCTCCACGGGTTAACGTATTTGGTGCCGGGCAGGGGTGGAACCTCCGGGGTGGGTGTGCGTAAGGGCCCCTCCTGTATTTTGCGGATGCGCGCCTCATAATCCTCCGACCGGTGCGCGTGGATGCGGTAGGCATCAGCGCGCGTAATATCCACCGGAATCTGCTCAGCCTGAGCCGTAGATTTATGGGGTTCGGGCTGGCTCTCTTGAGGGGAATCTGTCGAGTCTTCGGAACTCGGGGCTTCTGCATGGGCAGAATCATCGAGTGCCTGCTCGATAAGTGCCTCATCCACAGTGGTCTGCGTGCCAGGTGAGGGGGAACTATCCGCACGAGAATTATCGTTCTCCGCGTCGCGGGGGTTGTCAGAGGAAGAGTCCTCGGGCTCACCCTGGGAATTGTCAAGGTCGTCGAACATGCTCCCGCTCCAGCGTTTACGCGGAGCCTTTGGTTCGGCATCCGCGCGCTCACGTTCTGTCTGCTCTTCTTCAACAACCTGCTCAAAATCTTCGGCGGCATTCCCCTGAGCGATACCCGCGCCTTCGCTGATCACGCGGCGCCCCTCAAGCGCGCGCCCGAGCGTAATCTCGTCCGCATATTCCAGGTCGCCGCCGACGGGCAGACCGGAAGCCAGCCGTGAGAGGCGAATGCCCAGTGGAACCAGCATTCGCGAAAGGTAGGTTGCGGTAGCTTCGCCCTCAAGGTTAGGGTCCATCGCCAGAATAATCTCTTGAATACGCTCATCTGCCAGGCGCGAAACCAGCTCACGAATGCGCAGCTGCTCGGGGCCAAGTCCCGCCAGCGGGTTAATAGCCCCGCCCAGCACATGGTAACGCCCAGTGAAGGAACGGGTGCGCTCAATCGCCACCACATCCTTGGATTCCTCAACCACGCAAATCAGGCCCGGGTCACGCCGATCATCACGGCAGATAACGCACTGCTTCGTCTCCGAAACGTTGCCGCATATTTCGCAAAAGCTCACACTCGATTTGACCTTCGAAATCGCGTTGGTCAGGCGTGCCATGTCTGAGGCGTCAGAGTTGAGAATATAGAAGGCGATGCGCTGCGCCGACTTGGGACCCACCCCCGGCAGGCGACCAAGTTCATCAATGAGATTTTGGACTGCGCCCTCGTACATGCTTCTCCTCGTCTGTGTGTGCTGTGAGCGCGTTGTGCCGCGCTAAATCTGATGGAGCGGACGTTCGTCGATCACCTTGCCGCCAATAACCTTTTCGATGGCGCGCAAACCGATATGAACGCTATTCTCAATTCTCTCGTCGTCATCAGAAACGACATCTTCTTCATCGCTCTGCTCCTGCTGCGCGCGTTGTCCGCGTGCCGGGGCAGTCTCCTGCTCGGATTCGGCGGGCGGCTCTTCGGGTTTTGCGTCCGCTGAATCCGGCCGCTGAGCCAGGGGTGGTAAAGGTGAGACCGGGGCGGATGCGGCAGCCTCCCGAGCCGGCTTATTCCCCGCAGCCAGCGGTGCAGATGCGCTCGGCACCGGAATATTGCTGAACTCGGCATTCTCGGCGGTATCTACAGACTCAAGGGAAACTGAGGGGGAAGAGCCCTCACCCTGCGTCTGACCCGGATCCTGCGCGGAATCGTCCACCGGTTCATTGCGGCTACCGGCATCCTGAGGATCTTTATTACCGCTATCCTCACCCTGTTCGTGCGGACTCGGAGAATCCTGCTGCGGAATCCCGCTGCCCGAGGCCGCGAAGGAATCGCGCTCGCCAAAACCGCCCTCGGGAACCCTCGTATTCCCGCTATCTTCGGGTATTTCAGGGGGTACAGGCTCGGTTTCGGGAGGCAAGTTCGCTTGCGCCTCCGAGGATGTACCGGGTTGAGACGGGGAATCTTGAGGCGCTGTATCTTGCGGGGAAGAACCGGGCTGTGATGCTGCGGCGGGTTGGCGCTCAGCCGCATCGTTTGGGTGCAGCTCGGCGGGGGAATCCTCGGAATCTTGCGGGATAGGCGCGACCTCCCAGGCCGTAATGGGCGCATCCACGCTGGTTGTACCCTGTGATGTAGCCTCTTGCTCGGACGGGACGGGCTGCCCGTGACGGTTCCACGCATCCACGCCGCCACGCGGGCCGTCAGCAATCGGTGCGGGATCAGAAGATTCCTGGTCCGCGGCGGGTGCCTGGGCAGGTCGCGCATCTGGCTGGGCTTGGGGACGCGCAACCTCGGCACGCACACGCACCTGCTTGCGCAGAAAATCGCTCACGCGCGCGCTCAACTCCGGCACAAAAGAAGCAACCGCCTTGAGTGTAGGCATATCTGCCCGCACATACAGTTCGCCGCTAATCAGACGCACGGGCTCAACCTGCAACAGTTTTTCGGATGCGCCCGGCGCACTCACCCGCGCGATCACGGCACGCCAGTTGGCACGCACCGAGGCAAGCGGGTCTTCTGCATCCGCGACGGTAACGCGCTTGACGGGAGTTTCCTGCGCGGCGGCCGATGGTTCTGAGGGAACCGGTCGGGATGGTGTGGTCTCCGAAGGCGCACCTTCGGAAGATCCTGTACTCCCTGCGGCAGAGGCCAATGGCGCGGAGTTCTGAGGCGCGGAACCCTGAGACTGTTGATTCTGGTGCTTCTCTTTTTGCTCGCCTTCCGTTTCAGACTTAGGCACCCGCTGATTCGTGTTCTGCCCTAAAACGGGGCCGCCTAAAACGGAGCCGCGATGCTGCGCCGATGCGTTCGTAGCCTCGGCACCAGCCACCTTCTTTGTTGATGCTCCGCCGCCTGCCGCCAATGGGGGATCGGCATGCTGCGCGGGAGCTTGACGTTCGGCAGAACCGCCAGCGCTGGGCGATACGTTATTCTGCGCGGCGGAAGGCGTACTCTGACTCACTGCGGGATTTCCCGAGCGTCCCCCGCGTTGAGGCGCACCCGCACCACCGGCGGCAAGACGACGTTCGAGCGCATCCAGTCGAGAGGTCAGGGCGGTAATATCGCCGCCAGCACCGCCCGAATTGCCCGCAGGAACTAGCAGCCGCGCGCATAGCAGTTCAAGCTGCAGCTGCGGATTGGTGGCACCGGTCATAGAGTTAAGCACTTCGTTAACGGTGCTCGCCGCGCCGGTCAGCTGGGCCGTGGTGAAGGCTTGCGCCTGCGTTTTGAGGCGTTCTATCTGGTCGGCGGGAACGCCTTGCAGAATTTGCGCGGCATTTTGCGGTACCGCCTGCACCACAATCAAATCGCGCAGGCGTTCGAGCAGGTCTTCGACGAAACGGCGGGGGTCTTGCCCGGTCGCCACCACCCGCGAGACCGCCTCGAAGAGGGAGGGCGCATCTTGGGCGGAAAACGCATCAATCACGTTGTCGAGAAGCTGGGCGTGCGTATACCCAAGCAGGGCGACCGCGCGGTCGTAGCTAATGCCGGATTCGGTGTTGGCACCGGCGATAAGCTGGTCAAGAATGGAGAGCGAGTCGCGCACGGAGCCGCCGCCAGCACGGATGACGAGTTGAAGCACACCGGATTCGACGGGTACGTTCTCTTCGCTGCAGAGCTTTTCGAGATAAGGCAGAAGAACTTCGGGCGGTACCAGCCGGAACGGGTAATGGTGGGTACGCGAGCGGATGGTTCCGAGAACCTTATTTGGTTCTGTGGTGGCGAAGATGAATTTGATGTGCTCGGGCGGTTCTTCCACGATTTTGAGCAGGGCGTTGAACCCCTCGCGGGTGACCATATGCGCTTCGTCAATGATGAAGATTTTGTAGCGGTCGCGCACGGGTGCGAGGGTTGCACGTTCACGCAGGTCACGGGCGTGGTCTACACCGCCGTGGGATGCCGCATCCATTTCGATGACGTCGAGGGAGCCGCCGCCGTCGCGGGAGAGTTCGCGGCAGGAGTCGCATACACCGCAGGGGGTGGGGGTTGGTCCTTGGGCACAGTTGAGGCAGCGTGCCAGGATTCGTGCGGAGGTGGTTTTGCCGCATCCGCGCGGGCCTGAGAAGAGGTAGGCGTGATTGACGCGGTTGTTGGTGAGCGCGGTAATGAGCGGTTCGGTGACGTGTTCTTGCCCGATGACTTCGGCGAAGGTCTCGGGGCGGTAACGGCGGTAGAGTGCTGTGCTCACGGGTGACCTTCTGGTTGATGATGCGGGGTTCTACACTATTTTAGTTCACGGATGCACGCTTGGGGCTTGGTTTCGTCATCGGCGTGGGATGGTTTATACCTAAATTCTCGCCTGTGAGAAATGGCAGGCAGGTTATCTCAGATAAGTCTCTTGAAAGCATAAAGCGGGAGCGTTTTCTTCATTCGGGAGCAATTAAAGTGCTCCCGAATGAAGAAAACGCTCCCGAAGTCTAGAAGAACCTAGAATCCACCTTCGACGCTGAAACGGAAAACATCATTTTGCCAAAAAACACTAGAAACCCAGAAACACTTGCCCCTCCCGCCCCAAGGGAAACGAGATGATGGGCTTTTATATATACATTCCTCACGAACGCCTAAGGGTGTCATGGCTGCGAGGAACGAGTCGGCCATGACGGGTTCCCTTGTTAAAGTGAGGAGGAATGTATACATAAAAGCTGTGTAACAGCATGCGAAGTTTAAGGTAAAAACCCCTTACGCAACCGCTGAAGCCTCAGATTCCGAGCGCGCGAGGAAATAAATCTGAGGTTGAAGCCGCGAAGCGTGAGCGGAGCGGGCGCGTGAGCGCACTATGACGGTGTGTTTCTGTTGCGAATGTTTTTGGATATAAAAAACCTCTTACGCACCCGTCATAGCTCGAATACCCTTGCTACCTTCCGGTCCTGGGGGAGTTTTCCAAGATAACGCCACGTAAGAGGCACGTACCAGTCTACCTGATTTTGTGGTGGTTGTGAACTTGGTGTCGGGGCCTTGGGGTGCCTAGTGGCATTGGGCACTTTCGTTGGGGCAGAATTGCCTTAGTGTTGGGTTCCCTGTATAGTTTTATCCGTTCGCCCTTTTGGGTGTTTTGTTGGAGGATTCGCCTAGCGGCCTATGGCGCACGCCTGGAACGCGTGTTGGGTTCACGCCCTCGGGGGTTCAAATCCCCCATCCTCCGCTCTTTCCCCGGCTTCGAGTTTTCGAGGTCGGGGATTTTTGTTTTTGGTGTGCTGACCGGGTTTTATTGTGGCGTTGTGCCGTGTGTTGTGGGCGTGGCTTTTCGGCCTGGGGGAGCGGCATTTTAGAATGTAGATATGATTTTCAAGAAGGTTGGTTCTTCGCGCCCGTATCCTGAGCATCATTTGTCGCATGCTGATTGGGGTAATGTGCCTCCACAGCAGGTGCGTCTTGATGCGCTGATTACGACGCAGAAGACGCTTGACCTTGAGACGCTGCTTGCGGAGGATTCCACGTTTTATGGGGATTTGTTTCCGCATGTGGTGAAGTGGCGTGATGATTTGTACCTGGAGGATGGGGTGCATCGGGCGTTGCGTAATGCTTTGCATCGGCGTGCGGTGATGTATGCGCGGGTGCTTGATTTGGATCAGGTTCCGGGTTTTTAGCCGGATGCGCGTTCGCTCCCCGCAGCCAACTTGTTGAGATGAAGAAAACCCCTGACGTAGCGGTCGGGGGCTTTCGCGTTTAACGCTGGTTCGTTTTCTGTCGGACGGGGGGCGAGTGTCTTTAGGATGCGACGGTCAGCTCGGTCGTTTTCTCGCTTTTGTTTGCTTGAGTTTCTTCGATTTTGAGGGGGTTTCCGTCCGCATCAAACCGGGCGCCCAGTCCCATCTGAATGAACCTGATGGTACTTTGAATCTGGCGTTCGCGGGTTTGTGCGTCGGGGGCGTCTTCGGCGCGTCCGGCGCTTGAGGAGAGCGAACCGTGCACGAGCATCGCGAGTTCGCGAATGTCGTTTTCGGGTATGTATTTTTCGGTGATGGCGTCGGAGAGGATGTTTGCCAAAACCATTTGCAGTTCGCTCACGTGTTTGCCTAGGCGCGCGTATGATTCGGGTGAGAGCATGGAGCGCATGGCGGGTCCGGGGGGAAGGTGCCTGCGGGCGAGGTCTTCGATCTGCAGGCGAATATAGACGGCGAGCTGATCGATGGGGTTGGTGACTCCGGTGATCCCTTCATCAAGTTCGTGCAGGAACCGTTCGGTTTCGTCAAGGGCGTAGGCAACCAGGAGTTCGCCCATGTCAGCGAAGTAATTGTAGACTGCTGTGCGACCAATACCGGCGTTTTTGGCGACGTCGGTCATGGTGAGTCCGGGGAGTCCTCGGGAGTAGAGGAGCTGACCGAAAGATTCGAGGATAGCGCGTTTAGTGTTTTCGCGCTGAGCGGCGTTTGTTGCGGCAGAAATACGAGGCATAGTGACACTTTACCGCAGAACGTCAATAAATTGCGACTGTGGCACAAAAAATTACCGAAAAACTTGAGATATTTCTCAACGAGCGCATCACGCCCTGACTAGGAATGAAAATACTGTGCTCGGAAAATTTAGAAACCCCGGCTTAGAGGTAGCCCAGCCGTGTGGCGGCACGCAAATCGTCCCGAATCAAAGAGGTCAGCGGATACCCACGATGCCCCTGCTTTGGCAGAATACGCAGCATAGTGCGTGCCTGCCGTCCCCGGTAAAACTCTTCACCCTCATGAGCTGCACGCTGCGCTGACCAGATCTGGCCCGCAGAAGCCGGTGCTTTGCCGTCACGGTCTCCCACATGCCAGCTGAGCAGCATCCCGTTTAGGGAGCGGCTGGGCCCACGGAAACGCTGCGGAATACCGTCGGAACCGCCTCCACCGATCATGGAAGCACCCCCGCCCAGCAGCCAATCGTTGGAATGCGACAGCAGTTCGTAGGTAATAAATTCCGCCCCGCCCGAATACCCGGCAAGCCAAATGCGCGTGCGATCGTATCCGTATCGTTCGGCGAGGTCGGCGGCAAGGGCACGAAAAACACGACCGTTCCTGCGGGCACGCACCCACCAGGTGGTTGTGGGGTCATTGAAAACAGGTGCTTCAAGGGTCCCTGGTGCCAGCACGGGCACGCACAGCATACGATGTTCGCGGGCAATATCGGCGAGGTCGCGGCGCAAACTGGAGGTGCGGCTGAGCAGCCTGCTATTGGAACGAAGCAGGTAATCGCCGTCGAAGAAGAAAAGAATTCCGGGCGGCTCGGCCTGGGCAGCCTCAAGATAGTGTGCGTTATCGACCCGATAATGCAGGGTTCGTCCGTAGGCACGATAGGGGAGGTACCCCATGAGTTCGCTGGAGGAAACGAGCAGGGGCTCCAGAACCGAACCGGCGCGGCGGGCACCACGCATCGCCGCCGAAATGCTTCGGGGCAAACGCGGGATGTGCGCGGTTGTGCGGCGCACGGATGAGCGAGCAGGTTCTCGGTGACCCATATTTCTAGTTTAAGAGGCGACAGCCTGCACCGTAAAAAGGCTCGGACGCATCCACCTGTCCTACCGCTCCGGGTGCCTGTTCATTGCTCTGCCGTCTGGGCGGGAGCTGTGCTACCCGCGACCCAGGCTCGGTGAGAACCGCTTCGGTATGACCAGCATCCTCTTCGACGGGGTGGATGGCACCACCCGAAAATGGGGTCCGATCGAAACCTACGGTGGCAAGCTTACCGAGAACCTCGTCCAAGCAACCGCCCGGGACCTTCTCACCCACGCCATGCACCACGTCGATGCGGCAGGGCATCGGATCGTCATGCACATTCACGACGAGATCGTCGTCGACGAACCCACAGACGGTGCGAGCGTCGAAGACATCGTCGCGCTCATGACGAGACTCCCCACCTGGGCAAACGGCCTACCGCTCGACGCAGACGGGTACGAGTGCGGCTTCTACAAGAAGGACTAGGAGTGGATCTTCGACGTTAAGTGGCAATGTCCGAAGGAAACTAACGACCTTGACCGCCTCCCGGAGGGTCGTGCGGTCTTGCACAGGAGTCGCTCCCAACCTCTACTGTCGACAGTATGAAGATAAACACTTTCAAAAGTCGGTTGCGTGTTGCCATTACAGTAGCAGTTCTATGCATGCTGACCGCATGTAGTGCGATCTCGGGACAAAGCAGCAGCTCGGCTGGTGCCGATAACGCAACGACGCCGTCTGCGGGCTCGAATACAAACGTTAAATCGTTGGTTGTCTATTTTTCCCGAGCGGGAGAGAATTACTGGCACGGGAATCGGAAGAACCTAAAGAAGGGCAATACTGCCGTACTTGCCGAGGAAATAGTAAAGCAGACTGGTGCTGACGTGTATGAGATTGTCGCGGCTGATCCCTACTCAGATGACTACGGCGCAACGGTTGCCCGGAATGTGCGCGAGGAAGACGAGGATTCTCGTCCCGCAATTGCTCATGCCCTGCCGGATCTGTCTCGCTATCAGGTGGTCTACCTTGGCTCTCCGGTGTGGAACTCGACCATGCCGATGATTATGAAGACATTCGTTGAGCAAGCCAAGTGGCTAGGTCAGCAAGTTCGCCCCTTTGTCACCTACGCGGTCAGCGGCATGGCAGGTATCGATGAAGAGTATCAGCGTCTCCTGCCTGACCTTAGCGTCACTCAGGGGCTTGCGGTGCGTGGCGAAGATGTAGCGATTGACCCGGACGCGGCCGAACCTGAAGTAACCCCCGAAACAAGCCAAATTGTTAACCAGTGGGTGAATACCTTGAGTGTTCAACCTAGGTGAATGCGGCGTCACATCTTACGAAGCAAGCAATATTAGTGGCTCTTCAGAGTTGAGTGTGGGTGGAGGCATCTAGGCCTCCTGCGATGAGGAGCATTCGGAGTTGGTAGTTGGGGGGGCAGAGTCATAGGGTGTAAGCAATTTGTGTGGTAGCAGTGCTGTTGGAGGGGCTGGTCGTGAGCTGTCGTCGGATGTTGAGTGTTGAGGATTGTGCGGCGATTATGGTGGGGTTGGAGGCTGGCTTGTCCCAGGTGTGTATCGCTCGCTCGATTGGGCGTAGTCCCTCGGTGGTGTGCCGTGAGATCGCCCGCCACCGGGGTCCTGGCGACGTGTACCAGGCCCAGGACGCCGGGAGAGCGGCGCAGGCGGCCAGGCGCCGCCCCAAGAAGCGGCTCCTGGACCGCGATGAGGTTCTTCGCCGCCGCGTGATCTCCGATTTGTCCCAGGGGCGCACGCCCCGCCAGATCAGCGGGCGCCTGAGCGAAGCGTCCCTTATACCTGACACAGAGAAGGAAACAGAGGAACAATCTATGACAGAACACTATACAACGAATACAAAAATTGAAGATGTGATAAACGATCCCGTTTTTGGTGATTACGGCAGACTGATTTTTCCGGTGGACTCCGGCTATTATGGCGGTAGCACACTCGGCAATCTGTCGCTTACCTGGTACAACTACATAGATTCCGATAAGACAGTGGAGATCTGCAATTACATGAGAAATCAGGCGGAAAACGGGGACACCATCTTTTATGACATTTATACGGAAGAGGAAAAGGCTGCAGATCCGGCGAAAAGAGATACGGGTTTGTTCTTCTTTAAGGGAAATCCCGGCACAAAGTTCGCTATCGTAAACGCTGGCGGCGGTTTTGCCTACGTTGGTGCGATGCACGACAGCTTTCCCCACGCGTTGGAACTTTCCAAGATGGGATACAATGCCTTTGCACTGATTTATCGTCCCGGCGCACAGACGGCCTGCGAGGATCTTTCGAGAGCGATCGACTTTATATCCCGGCATACAGATGAACTTCAGGTTGATACGGATGGCTACTCTCTTTGGGGCGGATCGGCAGGCGGAAGAATGGCAGACTGGGTAGGAACATACGGTACGGAGTATTTCGGAGAGAAAGCCTATCCGCATCCTGCGGCTGTCATCGTAAATTACACCGGACTTTCGGAAGTGACAGGCTACGAGCCACCGACTTACAGCGCCGTAGGGACAAGCGACGGTATCGCAAGCTGGCGGACAATGAAATCAAGACTGGATACCATGTCTGAGATGGACATTCCCACGGAGTTCCATTCCTACGACAGGCTGCCACATGGATTCGGACTTGGAACAGGAACTGTTGCCGAGGGATGGATCGATGATGCCGTGGCATTTTGGGAAGACCAGATGTGACACAGAAGAAAGCGAGGAATTCTATATATGAAAAAGCAAACAGCAGGCAGAGAACATTTGGGAGAACTGGCTCCTAAATTCGCCGAATTAAATGACGACGTCCTTTTGGAGAGGTATGGTCGCGGGAATCACAGCTGTCGCTCCGTGACCGCAGTATGATCACGATCGCGGCACTCTTTTCCGCAGGGCTGTACCCGCAGCTGAAAAGCCATCTGATCCTTGGCAAGGACCATATTCCTGCAAATGTGAAGCATTGGCACGGTGCGGCAAAGGACAGCTGGTTCCAGCATATCGCACAGGAAATTTGGCTCTTCCGAGTTGAGTGTGGGTGACCGGGTGTTGAGCGGGCGTCCGGCATTCGCCGATTCGGCGATACGGAACTCGAGGCGCTTCGGGTCATCGAATGCCTAAAGAAGGCGGGGATGGAGATCAAGGACATCCGACTGTTCATGGAATGGTGCGCCGAGGGCCCATCAACATACCCCAAGCGCAAGGCAATGTTCGAGGAGCGGAAGGCCCACATGGAGTCGGAGATCGCCAACATGAACCGCGCGCTGGACATGTTGAAGTTCAAATGCTGTTACTACGAGTAAGCGATTCAAGATGGCAGCGAGGACAGGCTGGAGGCGCTGATTCCCGACGATTTGCCAGAAGAAATCAAGGACGCCTACGAAAACGCACACGCTCGATAAAGCCGTTCGCTACCCATGGTACTCCGGCAAGGAGCTCTTTCCGGGCAGAACGAAAAAGAAAGCCTCCGAACCAGAAGGTCCGGAGGCTTTCTTTTTCGTTATTTCGCTGGTGGCTTTGCTCTATAGCGATGCCGGAACAGCGCCAGGCGGTACTCGGCGGCACCAAAACGCGAGTTCAGAAGCCAGTTCCCGCTATTCCCACTCCTGTTATTCACAGGATTTATGGTGTCAAATACGTCCCTTCTCGTCCGCATCGTACCACCGTTTTCGCTCGTATCTTCCCAGTACAACAATAGAACAGCATTGCTTTGTACTCACGCGAAACCGACCTCTACTTACAGAAATCCCGGGAGTCTAGCATTGAGGTCGAAACGACCTCCGCAATCAACTGTGACAAATTGTCACAGTAGCTCTGCGCTGGGAACACTTTTCAAAAAAATGAGAAATTATCACGTGCATGCCGAGTACGAAGACACTCTGACTAGATCTTACTAGCCAGATCGGCAGCCTCTCTCGCATTGGTTGCCATGCCCATGTACTCCATGCCGTAGAGCCCGGCGAAGCGGCTCACGGTGGACTCGGCGCGTTCCAGCATCGCGGGTGTTGGAGCTGCTCCCTGGAAGATGAAGAAGAGCCGCTTCCCCGCCATGCTGCCCTCGGCCACGGGGCCGTAGAAGCGGTCGAGCAGGTTGCGGATCATGCCCGAGAGGTCATGCCAGTAGACGGGCGAGCCGAGCACGATGGTGTCGGTCTGCTTGAAGCGGGCCAGCACCTGATCGAACTCGTCGTCGTCGAAGTGCTGCCCGTGGTCGTAGACCTTGTGGTCTGCGAGATCTATCTGGTCGAAATCAAGACCGGCGAGGAGCCTTTGCCCAAGGGCGGAGGTGTTCCCGCCCTTCTCGCCGCCGTTGATGAAAAGGATGCTCATGTCACTCACTCCTTAGAGGTTGCTTCCGAAGAACTCGACGAGCTTGCCCACAGCCTGGGAAACATAATCCGGCTTCCAATAGGTCTGGATGTGGGTCGCGCCCGGGATCTCGAAGATCTCGCGCACGGGAGCGTTCACGGCCGCCTCGTAGCAGTCGATGGTCATGTACCCCGTATCGGCATGGCTTCCCATCATCATGAGCAGCGGCACGTTGATGAGCTCGGCCCCTTGGCGCGCATCCCATGCGGCGAGTTTCATGAGGCTCGACACCGTGTAGCTGAAGGTGCTGCCCTCATGCGCCGCGTCGCGACCGTAATAGTAGTAGCCCTCGCGGTAGAGGTCGTAGGGCATGGCGTCTGCCTGCTCGGGTGTTGCGGTCTCGCACATGTTGGGAGTGAGCGCGGCGTCCTTACCGTCGGCCTCGTCCTGGCGAGCCTTGCATGCGGCGGCCAGACGCTCCTGGATGGAGTCGACCTGGCTTCCACGAAAGCCCTCGCGGCGCACCTCGCCGGAATTGAACAGCGACAACGTCGCCACGGCCTTGAGGCGCTTGTCGGTCTGCGCTGCCTTGAAGGTGTATCCGCCGCCTCCGCAGATGCCGAGCGCCGCCACGCGCTCGCGGTCGACTCCCGGGAACTGCATGATGATGTCGGTGGCGCGGAGGATGTCCTCCACGCGGTTCTCGGGCCAGTCGGTGCTCCTCGGCTCGCCTCCGCTCTCGCCCTGGTAGGCCGCGTCGAAAGCGAGCGCGATATAACCGTTCTCGGCCAGCTTCTGGGCGTAGTTGCCCGCCACCTGGTCCTTCATGCCGCCGTTGGGATGCGCCACCACCACTGCCGGATAGCTCCCGTTCGGGTCGTAGCCAGCCGGGGTGTAGACGTTGGCCACCGCGAAGAAGTCGCGGTAGGGGTACTTGATGGCGTGGATGTTAACCTCGCCCTCGACGTTCTCGGTAATGGCGCCGCTGTAGACGAGCCCGAAGGGGTTGCCCACCACGGGAATGAACTCGCGCTCCGTGAATGCCTTGTCTGACATGATTAGTCCTTTCACTTGAATAAATTCACTTAAGATATATAGACCTGCTTGCCCTGGCGCGGAATTGTCGACGTAGACGTGCCGTTCGCAAGAAGTCATGAGTTGTGCCAGAGGAGCGCCATCGCGTTATACAAGTAGCGCCTCACCGTTTGCCCCAGCCGCATGCCTCAGCTCGATTAGAGGTTCTTCGCGAAGAACGGCGCGATGAACTTGAACGCCTCGTCGACGTAGGGATACAGGTCGTACATGTCGAAGTGCCCCGCCTCCGGGATGACGTGCATCTCCTTGTCGACTCCGGGCACGGCATCGAACACCTCGGTGGACGCCTCGCGGCTCCATGCGTTCTCTCCCGTGATGACGAGATAGGGCTTCTTCATGTCCTTCATGATGTCGACGACGTTGTACTTCACGAGCTCCAGCTGGCTCCAGGCGACAACCTGGTTCGTCCAGCCGCGCTTGTTCCCGCGGGAAGTGTAATAATACGCCGCGCCCTCGTCGAACGCGCGGGGCATGAAGTTCAGGTATTCGATGGGGCCGGTCCCGGCCTCATAGGCGGCCTTGGCTGCCTCTACCTCGTCCGCGGGCTTGAAGAATCCTGCCATGGCGGACTTGGAGATGTCAGCGATGGCGGGCACAATCGCCGCGACGGTCTTGAGGCGGGGCGCCTTCACTCCCGCCACGGACATGTAAGAGCCGGATCCGCAGATGCCGAGGCCGCCGATGCGGCTCTCGTCGACATAGGGAATGGAGGCCAGGAAGTCCGCAGCCCCCTCGATGTCCGTCTCCTTCACATCGGGAAGCTCCTGGTAGCGCGGCGTCCCCGCGCTCTCGCCGAAGTAAGACCCGTCGAACACGAGCGTCACGTACCCGAGCTCGGCGAGGCGCTTCGCGTACACGCTTTGAGCCTGCTCCTTGATCGACAGCATTGGGCCGGTCACCACGACGGCCGGGTACGACTTCGACACGTCGAGGTCGTCGGGGGTATAGAGGATGCCTGCCAGATTGAGGTCCAGCTCCTTGTTCTTGAAAGATACCTTCTGAAAGTCCATGCTCTCATTCCTTTCCTTGAGTGATGCAAAGATCGATGGTTTACTCATAGATCGTTCTTTGTAATTGCAATCATGATAGTCCCTATCCTTCAACTTGTCATGAACGCTGGCTTACTTCTGTGAATCGTAGTCGAGCTT
>NZ_KV802312.1:133020-134364 GCF_001810635.1 Rothia sp. HMSC067H10 | reverse complement strand
TGCCGTGATGATCTCCCATTCCCATCCTCCCGTTATGGTCGCCCGAACCCATTCCGGTGAGCTTGTCGAGCTCATCGTCGGGAGTGCCCTGAATGCCATCGACCCAGTCGTCGAGCACGATGGTCCACTCGACGTCCTGGTCCTCAGCGTCTTGCGGGTCACGGATGATCAGTGGGGCGTGGAGGCCGCGATCAAGCTGCAGGCCGGTGTGGGAATGGTAGAAGTAGGTGCCACCGTGGGGGACTTTAAAAACATAGGAGAAAGACTTGCCAGGTTCAATGGGGTCCTGGGTCATGCCGGGCACACCGTCGGCTGCGTTGTGGAGTGCGATGCCATGCCAGTGGATGGAGGTGCTCTCAGGCAGTTCATTAGTGATATCGACCTGGAGGACGTCGCCGGCGGTGGCCTCAATGGCCGCATCCCCGGTGTTAGAGACGTATCCCCACGTCTTGGCTTCGATGCCGCCGATATCCAGGGAGAGGGGCCGGGCGGTCAGTGTCCGGCGCACCGTCGGCTCACCGAGCGCAGTGGGGGTGGGAGTGGGGCGAAGGGAGGGACCTAGTGTCGAGGCAGCGGGTCCAGGGTTGCTGGTGCAGGCGGCCAAGGCCCCGGTGCCGGCGAGGACGAGCCCGCCGAGCAGAAACTGTCGTCGGGGAAACGCATTCGTCATGATTTAACCTTTCTTGGTGCAAGATTTCAGTGATACGGAAGACAGGCGCAGGTGAGGACTCTGCTGAGCCATCACGTCAGGCGCAGGTCTGTGACACAGGTGACACCGTCGTCGGTGGTGGAAAACTCCGTGGTGCCGGTACGCCCCTGGTAGCTGACCTCAATCAGGCCGGTGGTATCATCGGGAAGCCAGAAGCCAATAAACCCATTGTCGAAGGTGGTTGTCGCCTCGTCCACCAGCGCCTCACCGGTCGCCTCATCGGTGATCGTGACCTGGATATCCTCATTGTCGAGTTCCCCCAGGCAGGTCGTGAGGCTGTGGTAGAAGCAGTCGTGGGAGGCCATCGGCAAGAGGCGGGGCGGGGAGGTGATCATGGGAAAGCTCCTACGGGTCGGTGGGATGCGGCGACGCTACTCTCCAGCATATACCCCCATGGGGTATATTTTCAAGGGGTGGAGGGCACGGCCCTCACGCGGGGCAGGGTGTGGTCACCGAGCAGCCTCCTCACTGTCGGGAGGGGACAGCGGGAGGCGGAGGGTAAACACCGCTCCGCGACCGGGCCCGGGGGAGGTGGCGGTGAGAGTGCCGCTGTGGGCCTCGATCAATGCCTTGGAGATGATCAGACCGATACCGGCCCCGCCGTTGTCCCGGCTGCGGACGGCATCCCCCCCCCC